>NZ_BAABAK010000011.1:0-350206 GCF_039537385.1 Pedobacter ginsengiterrae | reverse complement strand
AAACATGTTTCACCTGATCGATTTTCAAAGTTAACCCAATAAAGGAGGTAACTTTTTCAGTGCCCTCTTTTTACATGTCCCTTTTTTTATTTTGAAGAAATTTTAACACATAAAAGGCTTTAAAAAAAGAAACGGGGATTCCGCCGAAGCAGCATCCCCGTTATCTAAATTAACGCTCTCGATAATATAAACGCTGAGATTAAAAATTATTGTACAAGCACTGATTTATTTTTTCGTTAAAATAATCCATCATACATAAATGATAAATATATTCGCTGTAAGGTTGGTTTAAAAAACAATAAAAACTAACAAATTAGTTGTTAATTAATAAAATAGGAATCAAATATTATTAACTTTGGTATATTGAAAACCAAATACAACTCAACACATTATAATTTCATGAAAAAAAGCATTTTACTAGTAGTTGCACTATTATTATTTACAACCGCCTCTTTCGCTCAAAACGTTATAACCTTATTCAATGGAGCCAATAACTTTTTTGACTTAATGCAACAAGAGAAATATACCGAAGCTTACAGTTTTTTTGATGAAACGGTAAAGTCAAAATTATCAGAAGAAAATTTAAAAAAGATTTGGACAGATATAAATACGAACTTAGGTAAGGCAGAATCTTTGGAAGCCATTCAGAGTAAAGCACAAGGCGAGTTTTTTGCAGTTACGGTAGAAGGTAAATTCGAAAGAGGTTCGCAGAATTTTGTTTTAGGGTTTAATAAAACTCAAAAAATAGTTGGCTTTTTTCTAGCCCCAAAACCAGTTGTATCGCAATATTTAGCGCCTTCATACGCTGATACAACCCTATATTCTGAAAAAAGCACTTATGTAACTGCCGCAGGACATCAGCTTGCTGCCATAATTACAACACCAAAGAATGTTAAAAATTTCCCTGTTGTAGTTTTAGTTCATGGTTCTGGTCCATCTGATATGGATGCAACAGTTGGTCCTAACAAGCCATTTAAAGATTTAGCAGCTGGTTTGGCCGCTCAGGGAATCGCTTCTGTACGATATGTAAAAAGAACCCTGGTTTATCCATACGAGTTTGCGAAAGCTTATACTGTAAAAGAAGAGGTTTTAGATGATGCTTTAGCAGCAATTACTTTGGCGAAAACAATACCAGGTGTTAATTTAAAGAGCGTTTATCTTTTCGGTCATAGTTTGGGTGGAATGCTGGCACCGAGAATTGCCTCTTCAGTACCTGATTTAAGTGGAATAATTTTAGCTGCTGCACCAGCACGCAAATTTACTGATATGATGCTAGAGCAAAATAAATATCTGTTCGATAAAGCAAACGATACCACAAAAGCTGCCAAAACTCAGCTTGATTTAGCAACGGCAGAAATTGCCAAAGCAAAAATTACTCAACTTGGAACAATAAAGCCAGATTCGACTATTTTGGGCATTTCTGCTGCTTATTGGGTAGATATTAATAATTACGACCAGGTTGCCGCGATGAAAAAAATAACTAAACCTCGTGTTTTTATTATTCAGGGTGGGAATGATTATCAGGTATCAAAACAGGATTATGATTTATGGAAAGCTGGATTAGCTGGAAATACAAATGTTGAATATAAATTTTATCCAGAATTAAATCACTTACTTAGTCAACAGGTAGAAAAAGGTACAGGTGCACAATACATGTCGTTTTCGAGTGTTTCGGCGAGTTTAATAAATGATATTGTAGCCTGGATAAAAATTAAGTAATTAGTAGTAAATTTTATAATCGGTAATAGCCTTAAAATTTTTAAGGCTATTTTTTTTGAGTATTAATTTTTAACAGAAAATAATTCGAATTTGGATTTTGTTTATATTTAATAAAATTTCCCACAATTTAATGACTAAACTTTACACTGAACAAGAAAGGTTCAATGCTCTTGTTGATGCATCGCCCATGCCTACAGCAATTTACAAAGGGAAAGAGATGCTTATTAGTACCGCCAATCAGGCTATGCTCGATTTATGGGGGAAGGATAGCTCGGTAATTGGGAAAACCTTAGAAAAAGCTATTCCAGAACTCGAGGGGCAACCATTTTACGATATTTTACAGCGGGTTTTTGAAACTGGGGAAGCCTATTATGCAAAAGAATCGAAGGCAAATTTGATTGTAGATGGCAGACTGCAAACCTTTTATTTCACGTTTATTTACAAACCCTTAAAAGATAATGACGGCTACACTTACGCCATTATAAACACCGCTGCCCATTTAACTGAACTGGTTGAAGCTCGAAAAGAAATTGCCGAAACTCAGGAAAGATTAACATTCGCACTCCAATCAGCAGGTATCGGAACCTGGGATTTAGATCCCATAAATAATAAAGTAAACTGGGATAATCGTTGCCGCGAACTCTTTGGTTTTGATAAAGATGGCGAAATCAGGTATGAAGATGTTCTAAGCTGCATTCATAAGGATGATGAGAAAATGGTTAACGAAGCAGTTTTTGCTGCAATTAACCCTCAAACAAAAAGTGTTTACGATATTAAATACAGAACAGTAAGCAAAGTAAACCATAAATTAAGGTGGGTTCATTGCAAAGGAAAAGCCTATTTTAATGATGAAAACGTAGTTTTCCGTTTCGCTGGGATAGCACAGGATATTACGAACGAGATTATTTCAAAGAGGCGGGAAGAGCAGTTAATGAGTTTGATCAGTCATAATGCCGACCACATGACGGTTGCCGATATGGCTGGTAATCTGATTTATATGAATAATGCTTCGAAGAACTTGTTAGGCGTTGATTTAAATGCAGATATCACTCAAATGAGTGCCCGAGATTTTTACACGCCAGAAGAGTTAGATCGGGTTCAAAATCATATTATAAAAGAAATAAGCGAAGAGTCGGGTTGGAAAGGAACAATTTATCTTAAAAACTTTAGCACCAAAGAAATTATTCCCTGCACCGTTAATTATATTCTAATAAAAGATCCTGAAACAGGAGAAGTAATTGGCCGAGGCGCAACTGCCAGAGATTTGCGCCCTGAATTAAAAGCAAGAGCCGAATTACAGCGCCTTGCAACCATCGTGGATAGTAGTGAAGATTTTTGCAACTATTGCGATATTAATGGCAATACGCTTTACATTAATCCTTCAGGAATCGAATTGATTGGGATTGAGAAAGACGACGTAGTAAAAAGCAATCTTTTTGATTATCATAGTGCAAAAACTAATGCGCTGATTAAAAATGAAATTATGCCTGTTCTCCTTGAGAAAGGAAAATGGTCGGGCGAATTAGAGTTGTTACACCAAAAAACAGGTGCAATCGTACCAATTCATAAGCAACTGTACATGATTAGGGAAGAAATTACGAACATACCTGTAGCTATTGCTGGTATTGCAAGAGATTTACGTCCTGAACAGAATATTCTTAAAGTATTGAATGATAAAAATGCAACGCTTCAAGATTTGGTTAATGAATTAGAATTTCTGGCCGATACTGTACCTTCTGTGGTTTGGACAAGTAAACCAGATGGGAATTTAGATTATGTGAATAAACGATGGTACGATCAAAGCGGTAAAACTAAGCTAGAAACTTTAGGTACAAAATGGATAGAAACGCTCCATCCAGATGATGTGCCACACGCCAGAAGAGAATGGCAAGATGCTTTAAAAACAGGTGAGGCTTACCAAACGGAATTTCGCAGTATGAATAAACATGGCGAATATCGTTGGTACCTGGTAAGGGCTTTACCTTTAAAGGATGCTGAAGGCAAAATAGTTAAATGGTATGGTACAAATACTGATGTGCAGCATCAAAAAGAATTAGAACAACAAAAAGATAATTTCTTAGGCATTGCGAGCCATGAGTTAAAAACACCCGTTACCAGCTTAAAGGCGTATGCACAAGTTATGGAGGCCATGTTTAAGCGTTCTGGCGATTTTAAAAACGCAGAGCTGCTAGGTAAGATGAATAAACAGGTCGATCGGCTTACTAATTTGATAAGCGACTTACTTGATGTAACCAAAATTAATGCAGGTCGCTTGCAGTTTAACCAATCTTATTTTGATTTTAATGGAATGGTTGAGGAGGTGATTGAAGAGGTTCAAAGGACTTCTGGCAAGCATACGATTATTAAAAAATTAAACTTTAATAAGGAGATATTTGGCGATAGAGAGCGTATTTGTCAGGTTGTTACCAATTTACTTACAAATGCTGTAAAATATTCGCCTGATGCGAACGAAGTAATTATAAGTACAGAAGAAAAAGAAAGTGCTGTTCAGGTTTGTGTACAAGATTTTGGTATTGGCATTAACAAAGACAAAACAGATCAGGTATTTGAACAATTTTATCGCGTAAGCGGAAATAAAGAACATACTTTTCCTGGCTTAGGCTTGGGTTTGTATATTTCTTCGGAAATCGTTAAAAGATTAAATGGCAAAATTTGGGTTGATTCGGTAGAAAATAAAGGCTCCACCTTTTGTTTTTTAATCCCCATAATGCAATAAGGCAAACTGTAAACCTAATTATTCAAACAAAAATGGTGTGATTTCGGTTTTAAGTTTATGGACAAGCCGAAACATTTAGATAAAAAGCGCATATCTTTCAAAGGAATCTGGGAGGTTTTAAAAGCATCATTTACGGGATTTAACAATCATAAAGTAACCAAACTTAGTGGTTCCTTAGCTTATTACACTGTATTTTCTATGGCTCCCTTGCTGGTGGTAATTATTTCGCTTTGCGGAATCTTTTTAGGTAGAGAGGCTGCAGAAGGACAAATCTATCAGCAATTAACTGGTTTTTTAGGCAAAGATACGGCGTTGCAATTGCAGCAAATTATCAAAACAGCTTACTTAAATGGGAAAAGCACAGTTGCTTTTGTAATTGGTTTAGGTACATTATTGATTGGTGCAACTACGGTTTTTGGCGATATTCAGGATTCGATAAATACCATTTGGGGATTAAAACCTAAGCCCAAAAGAGGTTGGTTAAAGATGCTTCAAAACCGCTTTCTTTCCTTTTCTGTAATTATTAGTTTGGGGTTTTTGCTTTTGGTTTCGTTATCGGTAACGGCCGTATTAGATACGTTTAGCGCAAGGCTTCAAGCCAGATATGAAGATGTTTCTGTAATCGTTTTTTATGTTATTAATCAAGTTGTAACCTTAGCCGTAATAGCTTTAATATTTGGTGTAATCTTTAAAGTGTTACCTGATGCGATTATAAAATGGCGTGATGTAATTTCGGGTTCAATTGTTACCGCGATTTTATTCATGATTGGTAAGTTCGGCATCTCCTTTTATATAGGATCTAGCAATGTAGGTAGTACATACGGCGCTGCTGGATCGTTGGTTATCCTCTTACTGTGGACCTATTATTCGTCTATTATTTTATATTTTGGCGCAGAATTTACCAAAGCTTATGCAATTGCTTATGGAGCCGAAATTCACCCTTCTCATTATGCGGTAACCACGAAGGAGGTCGAAATAGAAACAGGGAATAATTCTATTCAAGATAACCATCCAGAAATAAAGGTTTAATTATGAACCCCAGGCTGTAACGATTATTTTTCTTCTTCCGCCATGATTTCGGTGCTCGCAAAGATAAATGCCTTGCCAGGTACCTAAAGCTAATCGTCCGTTTGTTATCGGGATGGTTACAGAATTACCCAATAATGCAGCTTTTAAATGTGCAGGCATATCATCAGAACCTTCATAATCATGCTCATAGTCGGGGTCGTTTTCTGGAACAGTTTTGTTGAAATACATTTCAAAATCTATCCGCACAGTCGGGTCTGCGTTTTCATTTATAGTTAAGGCAGCAGAAGTGTGCTGAATAAAAACCTGACAAATGCCAACCTTTATCTCTTTCAGTTCGGGAAAAGCATTAATGATATCAGAAGTAATTAAATGAAAGCCCCTTTTACGTTCGCTAATAGAGAAGGTTTGCTGAAATATTTTCATTTTCCAAAGTTAATCAATCCTTATTCTTTCTTTTGATTTTAATGTACTAATGCTAACATAATGTTTAACTTTAATTCACTGAATCGACTTGCTAGTTTTCGAAAATAACCTGTTTCAGATAATTTAATCATTTAAAACTATACACACCTTTATCCGTTTTATATTTATGGAATTCCCACACGAACTAAAAGAACTGTTTCCAAATGAAATTATCGAAGTTAGAGGTAATGCAGAAGATTTAACGGTTATTTTAACTGGAGAAACATCAGTTAAAAATTTTGCCGAAGTGCTTAAGAAAAGGTTTAAAGACCTAAACGATACCTATACACTTTATCTAAGAAATGAAAACCAAGAAGGTTTTTTAGAAGTTATATTGGAATAATTTTCTACATCACTTTTAACCCAATGTTTCTGAATTTGGAAGGGCTTAATTGAGCATGCTTTTTAAAGAAGTTATTAAAATTGGTCGCTTCGCTAAATCCCAAAGCATAAGCGATTTCAAAAATGCTCCAGCTGGTTTGTCTCAAAAGAATTTTAGCTTCTTTTAAAAGTCGTTCTGCTATAATTTGTGAGGTTGTTTTATTGGTAGTTTCTTTAATTGCCCGATTTAGATGATTTACATGAACATTTAACTGGCTTGCAAAATCCGAAGCGGTTCTTAATGTTAATTCTTTATGCGTTTCTTCTACTGGAAACTGACGTTCTAATAATTCGAGAAATAAGGCTAAAATACGCTGTGCCGCATTTGCTGGTTGCTTAGTTAATGGTAGAGATGGCTGCATTTTCATTGCAAAATGAAGGATTTCGCTAATCATTGTTCTTAAAACATCGTATTTATAAATGTAATCTGAATTAATTTCATCAAACATTCGTTCATAAACTGCAGTTAATAACTTTACCTGAATATCATTAAGTTCGAAAACATGGTTGCCATCAGGTTGAAAAACAGAATACTGGCCAAGGTTACCATATTGATGAAAGAAAGATTGGTCGAATACGCAAAAGAAACCATTTCGAGTATTTTCGCCATGTTGCCATTGGTAAGGTATGAGTGGGTTCGAAAATATGAGTGCCTGTTTTTTAAGTTCTATTGCTTTATCTGCGTACACGATCTTACTTTCGCCGATAAGTAAAGTTATTTTATAATAATCACGACGTTTATAGGGTATTGGTTTCGCATGCTCTCCAATGTGTGGTTCTAACTTAAATACATTGAAATGCCCGATTTCATTATGATAATTTTCTGGAATACGATTGTATTTACGCGTATAAAAATCTGCTATAGTTTCTACATTATTCATCTTTGAAAATTATACTTTAAATAAACTGAACCAAATTAGTTTAGCATTCGGTATTCATTAGGCGAATAGCCTACACTTTGCTTAAACGAACGGCTAAAATGCTGGGGATATTTAAAACCAAGTTCGTAGGCAATTTCACTAACCGATTTACTGGTATCAAAAATTTTCTCCTTGGCAAGATCCATCAGTTTAGATTGAATATACTCCTGAGCAGATTTTCCTGTTTCTTTTTTAATTAAATCGCCAAAATAATTAGCTGATAAATTAAGCTCATCGGCAAAAAAACTAACAGATGGTAAGCCCAGTGTTTTCGGCTTGTCCGATTGAAAATAATCGTTTAGGTTGTGTTCAAACTTTTCTAAAATCCCTTTATGTACATGATCTCTGGTAATAAACTGGCGGTCGTAAAAGCGAAGGCAGTAGTTTAAGAAAAGCTCGATATTGGTAACAATAAGTGTTTTACTGTGTTTATCAATCGGTCTTTTCAATTCAAAATCGATTTTAGAAAAACAATCTACAATTACATTTCGCTCGCTTTCTGATAAATGGAGTGCTTCAAAAACTTCATAAGAAAAGAAATTGTAATCGTTCATGTGTCGAGCCAACGCCGTTCCCCTAATTAAATCTGGATGAAAAGTTAGTGCGTAACCTTTTGGCTGATAATATTCGCCATTAGGTTCGATGCCCAATACCTGGCCAGGCGAAACAAATACTAAAGTCCCTTCCTGGTAATCGTAGTAATTGCAGCCGTACTTTAAATCGCCACATTTTATTTCCTTTAAGTAAATGGTATAGAACCCAAAATGCAAGCGCTCGTGGGGTAGTGGTTTCGACTTTGATAAATCTATCACACTAACCAGCGGATGAAGCGTTTCTTGTCCAACCCGCTTATTGTAATCACTTACACTATTTAATCTTACCAGGTTATCCATTTTGTTTAATTTAATACTTAGTCAAACTTAATATTACTAACGATATAAATCTAATTCGTAAGCGGGTATCAGTAATATTGGTATATATAACCGTAATTGATATAACAAAGTATCGGGAAATAGGTAAGACTTTTGTATTGTACTTGTTAGTAATCACGATTTGTGAAATGGAAACAGGTGTAATTTTTAATAAAATAAAGGTTATGAAAAATAGAATATTAGGAAATAGCGGACTAGAAGTATCTGCATTAGGTTTGGGTTGCATGGGTTTAAGTTTTGGTTACGGACCAGCAACCGATAAAAAAGAAGCAGTTAAATTATTACAGGCAGCTTTTGATGCTGGAGTTACCTTTTTTGATACAGCAGAAGCTTATGGGCCATTTTTAAATGAGGAATTACTTGGCGAGGCTTTAGCTCCGTTTCGTAATCAGCTAGTTATTGCAACAAAATTTGGTTTTAAAGAAGGCAAAACCGATTTAGGGATGGATAGCCGCCCTGAAAATATAAAAGCAGTTGCAGAAGCTGCATTGAAAAGATTAAAAACTGATTACATAGATTTGTACTATCAACATCGTGTTGACCCAAGTGTGCCAATAGAAGAAGTTGCAGGAGCAATACAAGATTTAATTGCTGCGGGAAAAATAAAACACTGGGGGCTTTCTGAAGCAGGTGCAGAAACCATTCGCAGGGCGCATGCTGTTCAGCCAGTTGCAGCCTTACAAAGTGAATATTCTCTATGGTGGAGAGAGCCAGAAAATGAAATATTACCAACTTTGGAAGAATTAGGAATAGGTTTTGTGCCTTTCAGTCCACTTGGTAAAGGATTTCTAACAGGTGCAATTACCGAAAATACACAATTTGATAGCACTGATTTTAGAAACATTGTACCGCGTTTTTCTGAGGAAAATAGAAAATCTAATCAGGTGCTAGTCGACCTTTTGAAAACCATTGCTACAGAAAAGGATGCAACCCCAGCTCAAATTGCTTTGGCTTGGTTATTAGCGCAAAAACCCTGGATTGTGCCGATTCCTGGTACCACAAAATTATATCGTTTACAAGAAAATATTCTTGCTGCGAATATTGAATTAACCAAGGATGAGTTAGAAAATATTGAAACTGCAGCCTCGAAAATTGCTGTACAAGGTGCCAGATATCCGCAACATCTACAAAATAGAATAGGGAAATAGATTAAATGATTTAGGTTTTATATAATTTTTTGGCATGAGAAATAAAGTTTTTAACTTCCTTACCTTGTTGATGATGTGCTTTACAGCAGCTTGCACACAAGCACAAGAACCTATTGCAAACAAAAAGGTTTTAATTGTGTATTTATCAAGAACAAATAATACAAAAGCAATTGCCGAAATTATTCATGCCAACGTTGGTGGACAATTAGTTGCTTTAGAGCTCGAAAAGCCTTATCCCGCTGATTACAAAACAACTGTTGACCAAGTGGCTAGCGAAAATGAACGAGGTTATTTACCTGCATTAAAAACAAAAATCGATGATATAGAAAAATATGATACTGTTTTTATTGGCTTTCCTACCTGGGGAATGAAATTACCACCTCCAGTAAGAAGCTTCTTAAAAACGTATAATCTCGGCGGAAAAACCTTAATCCCATTTAACACAAATGCTGGTTATGGTGTAGGGAGTAGTTTTGAAACCATAAAAGAACTTTGTCCAGATAGCAAAATATTAAAAGGTTTCGAAATAAAGGGCGGTATCGAAAAAGACGGAAAACTTTTAGTGATTAGGGGAGCAGAGCAAGAAGAAGCAAAAATTAAAGTTAAAAAATGGCTTATTGAGCAATCAATAAATATTCAAAAAGATGGAAATAATAAATAATAACGAAAATACAATCTTTCCGAAAGGGGAGCGAGGTTCTGCTGATTATTTTACTGGTGTTACCTGGGTTACTATTTTAGTTCCGAAAGATGAAACAGGAACTTATAGTATTGGTAATGTAGTTTTTGAAGCTGGGGCAAGAACAAACTGGCATACTCACCCAGCGGGTCAGATTTTACTTGTTACCGATGGAACGGGCTTTTATCAGGAAAAAGGTAAGGAGGCCAAAGCTTTAAAACAAGGTGATGTTATAAATATTCCAAGTGGTATTGAACACTGGCATGGTGCTGGGCATACAGAACGACTCGTTCATGTGGCCATAAGCAATTTTAAAAACGAAAAAAATGTAACCTGGCTTACACCTGTTACAGACGAAGAGTACGAATTGGTAAATAAATAATCAGAAATATATGCAAACTTTCGAAGTAAAAGCTTTTGGAACTGAATCGGCGGAATCAGCTTTAAAACAAATTAATATAAAACGCAGAACGGCTACACCAAAGGATGTTGAGATCGATATCTTATTTTGTGGCGTGTGCCACTCGGATTTACACACTGCTAAAAACGACTGGGGTGGTACAGTTTATCCAGCAGTTCCTGGTCATGAAATTGTAGGGCGAGTTACCAACGTTGGAAGTGAAGTAACCAAATTCAAAGTTGGTGATATGGCTGCGGTTGGTTGCATTGTAGATTCTTGCAGAACATGCGAATCTTGCAAAAAGGATTTGGAACAATATTGTCTTCCAGGATTCACAGGGACTTACAACGGTAAGGATAAGCATTTGGGTGGCAGAACCTATGGCGGCTATTCGGAAAAAGTTGTGGTTGATGAACATTTTGTTTTAAAGGTGCCAGAAAACCTTGATGCTGCAGCAACTGCACCTTTATTGTGTGCGGGAATTACGACCTGGTCGCCATTAAAACATTGGAATGTTGGCCCAGGAAGTAAAGTAGCGGTAGTTGGCTTGGGCGGTCTTGGGCATATGGCTATTAAGCTTGCCAAAGGTTTAGGTGCAGAGGTAACGCTTTTTTCTCGTTCTCCTGAAAAAGAAAAGGATGCAAAAGAATTAGGTGCTGATGGTGTGGTAATATCTACCGATAGTGCTCAAATGAAAGCGGTAAGCGGACAATTTGATTTAATTATTGATACTGTACCCTATGTGCATGATGTAAATGAATATGTGCCTACATTGGGCATTAACGGAACAATTGTATTGGTAGGTTATTTAGGTCCGTTAGATCCGATGTTGAATTCAGTTCCATTAATAATGGGCAGAAAGTCTGTTGCGGGCTCTGTAATTGGTGGTATTGCCGAAACTCAGGAAATGCTTGATTTCTGCGGCGAAAATAACATCGTATCTGAGATAGAGATTATTAAAATTCAAGATATTAACGAAGCATACGAGCGGATGCTTAAAAGTGATGTACGTTATCGTTTTGTAATTGATATGACCTCATTAAAGAATTAAAGATTCTTAACACAATAAAAGGCTGAACTTAGTTACTAAGTTCAGCCTTTTATTTTTCGAATTTTAAAAATTAGCGGTAGTGTCCTCTAATCCAATGTCGACCACCATAAGGTCCAATTTCATAATGTCCAGGAACCCAAGCTGCCCTTGGCTGACGAGTTCTTACTACACAAGAGCTAAAATTTACAGCCATTGCTAAAAGCAAAAAATATATCATCTTTTTCATAGTATAGATATTTAATAACTCTTACTATGACCATTCGAAATTATCAAGGTTTAAAATAATCAGTTTATTATTCACAACATTTAGATGTTTAATTAACTTTGAACTAAAAAATTATATAGCAGTATAACCACCATCTGCGATGATATAACTTCCTGTGGTAAAGGATGATTTATCAGAACTTAAAAAAGCAACTAAATCCGCAATTTCCTGTGCCGTTCCTAGTCTATTTAAAGGACTTTTAGCAGCAATTGCTTTCATAGCTTCTGGATTTAGATTGGCTGATAACAAAGGCGTTTCGATGTACCCTGGTCCGACCGCATTACATCTAATGTTTTTCTGAGCATATTCCACTGCAATGTTTTTGGTTAATCCAACAACTGCGTGTTTTGAAGCGGTGTAAGCAGGACTGTTTGGCGCTGCAACTTGCCCATGAATTGATGCAATGTTAATAATTGTTCCGCCACCATTTTTTTCCATTTGCTCGAGCTCGTATTTGCAGGCATAAAATACACCATTAAGGTTTAGCGCAATAACCTTGTCCCATTCATCTGGTTCATAGGCCCCAGTAGGTTTTGCAGGTCCACCCATTCCTGCATTGTTGCAGGCAATATCTAATCGGCCATATTTTTCTACAACCGCCTCTATTAATCTTTTATTTTCGTCTGCTTTTGAAGAATCTGCCTTAACCTTAAAAGCATCTCCGCCACTTTCTAGAATTAATTTAACCGTTTCATCGGCATGTTCTTCATTAATATCTGCTACAACAACTTTTGCACCCTCTTGTGCATAGGTAATGGCTATGGCCCGTCCGATTCCAGATCCAGCACCAGAAACCACAGCAACTTTATTTTTTAATATCGACATATCATAAGTTTTAATAATAATAAACTAACGGATGCGCGACAGATATGTTTGTCAGGAGAATGTGTTTTATAAAGGATATTAACTTGATGATATATTGTCATGATTATATCATAAAAAACTACTGAATTATACCGGATAGAGAGTAGGTGGACATCGTTAGCGTTTTTCTATAATATTTGTATTATTACTTAGTATTTTCTTTCTGTTTTTGATTTTTTTTTATTCCTTTGTTTTTGAATCTGACCTCCCTAATAACCTACATCTCAATGGTTAGTGGCTAAGTGCAGCAAAATAAGTTTTAATTTACTTCCCATACGATTTTGAAGAATTTATCTGGATCGTAATAATTTAAAGCCCACTTTATAGTAATCTCCCTGAAAAATAATACGATTTCGTTTGAATTGTTAATTTTTTAGAAAATGGTAAAATATTACAAATATTTTTTGGCTATGGCTATGGTACATATAGTTGTATCAGGTGTACAGGCGCAAGTTGGAATTGGAACACAACAACCCAATGCATCGGCGGTTTTAGAATTGCAATCAACAAATAAAGGTTTCAGGGGTCCTGGCATTGCATTAACTGGTCGATTTGATCAGGCAACAATTCCTGCACCAGAAAAAGGTTTAATTGTATTCAATACAGCATCAGCAGGATCAAAACCCAACGATGTTTATGCAAACAGGTATTATTTTTGGAATGGGACTGAATGGGTTTCTATGCCAGGTTTACTGGCTATAGAAGAACTAATAGTTCCCCAGGTTTTTTATAGCAAATCCATAGTACCACAAGTTAATAAATTTGATATCGCTGATACAGAGATATTGGTAATGAGCTTCGAAACTGTTGATCTTAATACTGGTAATATTATTACGCCCTCAGCCAATAATACCTTTAAGGTAAATAAATCGGGTTTATATGAATTATCCTCTTACATCAACTATAATCCACATGGTTCATCCAGTGCTCGAGCCCTGCAAAATATAATTATTCAAAAAGGTACAAGCGCTACAGGACCATGGGTTGCTGTAGCTGGCGCCCGAGGAAATTGAGGAGAGGGCTCTGCTTCAGATTTTAAAACATTAATTGTACCCATCACCGCTGTTCAATTTAATGCGAATGAATTTATAAGGGTGATCACCTCAGCTCCCTATGTAGATAGCAATTCTGTGCAAGGTACTGGTGAAATTAATGTAACAACAAATACGCCGATCGCTAAATCTATAAGAATACGGTTGATTGATTATAGCTTATAATATGAAAATAAATTTTCGATTTCTTGAAACAACTTTCTTAATGATTTTATGTTCTACATGCCTGCTACACGCTCAAACAGGGATTGGAACGAGAACACCCGATGCCTCAACTATATTGGAAGTAAGTTCTGATGCTAAAAAAGGGGGCGTTCTGTTGCCAAAAGTAAACCTCCAAAATGCTTTGGATGTAACCACCATCCCAAATCCTGCGGCTGGATTAATGGTGTATAATACAAACACAGCGGGCATAGCTCCAAATGAGGTAGAAACAGATCACCATTATTTTTGGAATGGGAGCCGATGGGTTGACCTGGCAGACATTAATACCTTAAAGAAACTATTGCTCCCACAAGTGTTTTTTTGCCAGGAACCTATAGAACAAGAACTGACTCCTGCCAATAGATCAACAATAAATGGGGGAGGTAATGTACAGGTTACTTTTAATAATATTTACGTACTTACTAATAACGGGAATAACGTTACGCTAAGTAATAACCGTTTTATTATTAACCAAACAGGTGAGTATGAGGTATCTGGCTATGTAAATTATAATCCTCACTTAGATGATTCTGATGATTCGAATACGAATCTTTTGTACAAAATTCAGCGCTCGACTAATGGGGGCGGCACCTGGACTACAGTTGCACAAACAATATTAGTTTGGGGTAAAAAGACGGGCGGCTATTCCAGAACTTTAATTGCACCACCATCTGTTATACACTTCGATACCAATGATGTTCTCCAGGTTGTCATCAGCAGAACTTACGGAGGTACTCATGAATCAGGCGCAACAATAACTGTACCTGGAGGCTTAAATTTTTCCAAAAATATTAGAATCCTTAAACTAGACTAGCTTATTTGATAAATTACGATGAAAAAATTATTAATAGTACTTTCTTTCTGTTTCCTGTTTCTGAGTAATGCCAATGCACAACTTGCAGGATTAAGAACAAGATCGCCAAAAGCTTCTAGTTTATTAGATATGGATGTATCAGCTTTACCAGCTGGAAGCAAGAAAGGTTTCTTGATGACAAGAGTGGCGTTAAACAGTGCAACAGATGTAAGCACAATTATTTCTCCAAAAGTTGGTTTGTGGGTTTACAATACTCAAACTACTACGGGCGCAAATCCAGTAAAGGCTAATTGTATTTATATGTGGAATGGAACGGTATGGGAAGCCTATTCATCTACAAATGATGTACAAGTACGCTTATCGCCAGATGATTTTTTTATGAAATCGCCGACAGATTATTTAATGAGTGGTTTAACTTTAACAAGTTTCAATTCCAGTTTACCATTAATCCCAGTCCCGTGGGAAACGAGCAGCATAGCGATTACAAACCCAACTTACATAACCTTGAATGGCGATTTGCAGACATTTACTGTAAATAAAAGCGGTTCTTACGATATTTCAGGCTTTTTGAATTATAATCCTGTTATTTCATCAACCAGCAGTAAAACAGCTTTAAGGTTGGTTTTTCAGGTTCTTAAATTTGGGCTATGGACAGATGTTACGACAGTAAACTCCACATTTGAACAAATGGCAGCCAATACCGTACAAACGATAACCATTCCTTTTGATGTAGTTAAACTCGATGCTGGCAATCAGTTTAGGTTTGTGATTACAAAACCGATTGGAAGTAGTACCAATACAAATCATGGAACAAATGCGGGAATTACTTCTGTAACTGGCGATTTAAGAAAATCTTTTAGAATTAGTTTTATCAATTAATTCGAACTTTTAAGCCTGTAAAATTGAATTAATAAAAAGACTTATAAAGTTGCGTATTAATTCAGTTTTTAAGTTTGGTATAAATATATTTGCGATTATAATTTAGCTTTTGCTAAAATCCCTAATCAAATCTCAAATTTTAACCAATGAATAAATTCGAAAGCCGCTACGCTCAAAGTCCAAAAGAAGTTAAACAAATGGATACCGCTACTTTGCGGGAAAATTTTTTAATAGAAAATGTTTTTGAAGCAAATCAGGTAAACCTTACATTATCGCATTTTGATAGATACATTGTTGGTGGCGCCATGCCTGTTGATCAAAAACTGGATTTACCCAATCCTAGCGATTTAAAAGCAAATTACTTTTTAGAGCGCCGCGAGTTAGGTATTATTAACGTTGGTGGAAAGGCAATTGTAATTGCCGATGGAGAGAGATTTGAATTAGATTATAAAGAAGCTTTGTATATTGGAAAAGGAACGAAAGAGGTTTCTTTTGAGTCGGCAGATGCCGCACAGCCGACAAAGCTGTACATTAATTCAGCTCCTGCACATCATACTTACCCAACAAAAAAAGTAAGCAAGGCTGATGCAGAAATTGTAGAGCTGGGTACACCAGAAACGGCAAACCACAGAATAATTAACAAGCTTTTAGTAAATAGTGTTTTACCAACTTGTCAGTTGCAAATGGGTATGACGGAATTAAAATCGGGTAGTGTATGGAATACCATGCCAGCACACACACACGATAGAAGGATGGAAGCTTATTTCTACTTTGAAGTGCCGCAAGGGCAAAGTGTTTGCCATTTTATGGGCGAACCACAAGAAACCCGTCATATTTGGATGCAAAACGACCAAGCTGTAATTTCACCAAACTGGTCAATTCATTCTGGCGCTGGAACCAGTAATTATACTTTTATTTGGGGTATGGCTGGTGAAAATCTGGATTATGGCGATATGGACCATTGTGCAATCACCGAGTTAAAGTAGATTTTACTTTCCTAAATATTAGAGCGAAATAAGTTTAAAAGATTTTTCCGCTTGGGCCGAAAATGGCGACTATTAGATAAATAGAACATAATTTCAATAAGAAAAGAAAAATGTCAAACATATTTGATTTAGCAGGTAAAACTGCATTAGTAACGGGTTGCAAAAGAGGGATTGGTAAAGCAATGGCTTTAGCTTTGGCCGAAGCTGGTGCCGATATCATAGGCGTTTCTGCAAGTTTAGAACTTCAGGATAGTTCGGTGGAAAAAGAAGTTATTGCTTTAGGCAGAAAATTTTATGCCTATCAATGCGATTTTAGTAATAGAACTGCAACGTTAGATTTTACTAAAAAAGTTAAAAGCGAACATTCGGTTATCGATATTCTGGTAAATAATGCAGGCACTATTTTACGCAAGCCAATTGCAGAGCATCCTGATGAAATGTGGGACGAAGTAATTGCTGTAAACCAGACTGCACCATTTATTTTAACCAGAGAAATTGGCAGAGATATGATCGCCCGTGGTAGCGGAAAAGTTATTTTCACAGCGTCATTACTTTCCTTTCAAGGCGGAATTACAGTTCCAGGTTATGCAGCAAGTAAAGGTGCTATAGCATCCTTAACAAAAGCTTTTGCAAACGAGTGGGCATCTAAAGGTGTAAATGTTAATGCAATTGCTCCAGGTTATATTGCTACTGATAACACATCGGCATTGCGTGAAGATCAAGAAAGAAGTACTTCTATTTTAGCTCGTATCCCTGCAGGAAGATGGGGAACTCCAGAAGATTTTAAAGGGCCGACACTATTTCTTGCCTCAGGTGCAAGCGATTATATACATGGAACAATTTTAACCGTAGATGGCGGTTGGATGGGGAGATAGGTTTTGGTTTAGTGGTCATTAGTTTATTGGTCTACTACAGAGCTAACATTTAGCCTTTCAAATAAGCAAGCAGCCAGACATTTAAAACAAAAAAAGTCCGAAGGATAAGTAACTTGTGTTAACTTAACCTTCGGACTTTTCTTATAATATACAAAATGCTAACTTCCCATTCGGACTGCTGTACGACTAGTAAAGATTATAAATTTCTTTGATGTCTTTCAAAATTGCATCAAAATCTATTTTTAAATCAATTAATTTACCCGTACGGATGTCGAAAACCCAACCGTGAACCGTTAAGCCCCGCTCTGTAATCGCTTCTTGTATTGCAGCAGTTTTCAATAAATTTACGCATTGTTCCTGTACGTTAAGCTCTACTAATCTGTCGTAACGTTTACCTTCATCCTCAATGGCATTTAATTCATCTTTATGGGTACGATAAACATCTCGGATATTTCGTAACCAAGGGTTTAAAATACCCATATCAGCAGGTTGCATAGCAGCTTTAACACCACCGCAATTGTAATGACCACAAACTACAACGTGCTTCACCTTTAAATGGCGAACCGAGTAATTTAAAACCGTCATAACGTTTAAATCGACGTTGTTTACTAAATTGGCTACGTTACGATGCACAAATGCTTGTCCAGGCTGGATACCCATTAGGTCTTCAGCAGTTACGCGGCTATCAGAACAGCCAATATATAAAAACTCAGGAGTTTGGCCTTTTGCTAATTCAGTAAAATAATTTTCATCTATCGATAGCTTGTCAGCAATCCATTTCTCGTTATTTTTAAATACGTCTTCAACTTTCATTCTTCTAATATTTTTTTATGATACAATATGTTAGTAAGGATGTTATTTTTTATAAAACTATAAAAGATTTTTTTATTTCGATTAACACGCTTCACTATATTTTCATTCCTTTTGTAAACAAGGTTAATGCTTAAAAGTTGAGAAAATTTGAACTAAATAAGTTTTTCTAATAGCGTTTTAATCTCTATTGTGTTTAAGCTGGTATTAAGCTTAACTTGTTTTAATGTTCGGTTTAAACTTCGAACCGATATGCCTAAATAAGCGGCCATGTCTTCTTTAGAAATTTCTAAATCTGCCTCGGTTTGTAGCTTTAATAATTTTGTTAGGCCGTACTCTAAAGTATAAAGCTGTTGGAAGGAAGCTCTACTGCTGGTTTGGATAATTCGGGTTGATAATTCTTGCAGCAGAATTCTGGTAAAGTCTACATTGGTTTCAATTAACGATAAAAAGTAATGATGTGGAATAACGAATGCCGATACCATGCTTATTGTTTCGACATTACATAGGCAGTCGATTTTTTTCAGTGCTTCGAGCTCGCCAACAACTTCTCCTTTTCCAAGAAATTCGATAATAAAATCTTTCCCGTTTTCTTCGGAAATAAAACACTTGGTAATTCCATCCTTAATAATAAAAAGATTATTTATTTTACCGCCCTGCTCAATAAGCTTATATCCTGCAGGAAAATCTTTCAGTTTTATATGTTGATGCGTTTCCTTTTCGCCCAATAAAGATTCAATAAACGATAAAAAAGTAGGGTTTGTACGTAACATATTTCCAATCGGGACAATTGTCCTTTCTTTTATTTGTTGGTTGATTTAACTTTGTCGCACTAAAAGTAATCATAACAATGAACAATAAGATTAGCGTAATCGCTTTTGATGCTGATGACACACTTTGGGTAAACGAGCCTTATTTCAGAGAAACGGAAGAACAATTTGCTGGTTTGTTAGAAGATTTTATGCCTCACCATAGTATCATAGCCGAATTGTATAAAACGGAAATCGCCAATTTACCACTTTATGGTTATGGTATTAAAGGCTTTATGTTAAGTATGATTGAAACTGTTTTGCGGGTTTCTGATGGAAATGTTAATCCAGAAATAATAAATAAAGCCATACAATTAGGGCAGGAAATGTTAAATAAACCTGTAGAATTACTCGATGGGGTTGAAGAAGTTTTAAAGACATTATTCGGGAAATACAAATTAGTTGTAGCAACAAAAGGCGATTTACTCGATCAGCAACGTAAGCTTACTAAATCTGGTTTAGATCATTATTTTCACCATATAGAAATAATGAGCGATAAACAAGAAAGTGATTATACAAAACTGTTAAAGCACCTCGACTGCAAACCAAGCGAGTTTTTAATGCTTGGAAATTCTTTGAAATCGGATGTTTTACCCGTTTTAAATATAGGTGGCCATGCGGCGCATATTCCGTACCATACCACCTGGGTACACGAACATATTGAACATACCATTGAACACCCAAATTTTTACCAGATGGAAAGCCTATCTGATGTTTTACCAAAATTAATTATATGAAAGAAAAAATAGATCTGAACAACTGGTTAAGAAAAGACCATTTTAACTTTTTCAACGCATTTGAAGAGCCCTTTTTCGGTGTTACTGTAGATTTTGACTGTACCTCAACTTACAAGGAAGCAAAAGATTTAGGGGTTTCTTTTTTTTTAATGTACTTGCATAAATCGCTTCTGGCAGCAAACCAAATCGAGAATTTTAAATATCGTATTATAGATGGAGAAGTTTGGAAATATAATGAGGTTAATGCTGCAGCAACCATAAACCGAGGAAACGGGACATTTGGTTTTGGTTACATGGATTTTTATAAAGACTTTTCTGAATTCAGAAAACACGCTTTAATAGAAATTGAAAAAGTAGAAAATACCACAGGATTAATCCCTTCGTCATCAGGAGAAAATGTAATACACTATTCGGCTTTACCCTGGTTAAATTTTACTTCGCTTTCGCACGCCCGTAATTTCTCTTACAAAGATAGCTGCCCCAAAATTTCTTTTGGAAAGGTTAGAGATGAAAACGGAAAAAAAATTATGGGCATTTCTATTCATGCAAATCATGCGCTAATGGATGGATTTCATGTTTCGCAGTTCGCAGATCTTTATCAGGAATTCTTAAACAAAAAAATTGCTGAATTAATAGAAGATTAATAGTTAAGTAACAGAAGGGCTTTACATTCGGTTAATGTTTCTAACCATTATCGCCATTCTTGCATTTATTTTGCTTGCGGTTTCGATGCTTTGTATGGGCACCATTTATAAAGCATTTATGTTTTTTTATAGTTTTGGTAATTGCTGCCTTCCTGCTTTTTTTATTCATAAACTATCCTTTATCTTCTGCATTGGCTATTTGTAGTTTAGCTGCGGGGTTTGCCTTAAGTTTAAAGATCAATTTTCATTTGCTTTAGACAAACTATTTACTATTTTTGCCCAAGTTGATAATTTAAATTGTTAACGATTCAAATCCTTTGGGGGATTAGCTCATTTGGCTAGAGCGCTTCGCTGGCAGTGAAGAGGTGATCGGTTCGAATCCGATATTCTCCACGGTATCTTCTAAGTCGTTGAAAAACAATGACTTAGAAGATTTTTTGTCCCATAACTCTGACACAAGTCTGCCAGTAAACGCCTCGGGAACCAAAAATTCACCCCGTCCGGCAAGGCGGAAAAATCAAAATTCTTCTGAACATAACCAAGAAAAGGTTGGGTATTCCGAACGTAAGTTCCAGGGAAGAACTCCTCCTGGGCCTAATTTTGACCTCATGGAGATTCCTGAGCTGCCATATACTGTCCCCCGTGTCGTAAAAGGGCGGAACATTATCAAAGTTCCCGCGGGAAGTACGATGGAAAAAGAGGTTGCCAGGCAAAGTTGGTATGTTGAGTTCTTTTTTCACAATGCAGCAGAAGAACGGATGGAGCGGATCAGGGTGACCAGGAAGCTCAACAGGATCAAAGATCCTAGGCAAAAGCTTAAAAACTTTAATAATCTCTGCGAAGCTTACCGCATTGCGCTCGAAGGCGGTTGGAATCCTTTGGATGAGCAGGCAAACGCAAGGCTAAAAAAGGAGCTAATAGGCGTTGATCTTGACGAAGCATTGGTTCTTTTTGAATCCTATCACAAAGCAAAGGGAACCAGGCCAAAATCAATCAGTACCTACCGTTCAACAGTAAACTCCTTCATCAAGTACCATGGAGGTAGTAAAAAGGTGAATACGATCAGTGATTTTGAGATAACCGATTTTCTCAATTTCAAGGAAAGGGAGGAAAAGTGGGCGGGTGTAACTTATAATAACTGCAGAATAGGCCTCAATAATTTCTTTCGGTACTTAAAGGTTAATAAATATATTCCAGAGAATCCTGTAACTGATTGTGAGACGCGAAAAAAAATGCCGACACAGTCCCATCAGGTTTTTACGGAACGTGATTTTAAGGTTATCATGGACTGGCTTGATAAGCATGATAAATATTGTCAGCTATTTGTGCGGATGATTTATTACACCTGCATCCGTCCGAAGGAGCTTAGATTTCTTCAGTTGAAGTATATTGATCTGGAGGAAAATACGATTACAGTACCAGGTACCGTGTCAAAGAATAAAAAATCAATCCCTGTAAATATTGATGTGAGCTTAAGAGTTGAACTGGATAAACTACAGATAGAAAAATTCGATAAAGAATATTTTCTGCTTGGTTCTGCCCAAACATTTATCTCACGGAGTATGTGCTCAGAAAATTACGCCTATAATAGATTCAAAAAATGTTTGGAGGCAACAGGTTTGTTGGATAAAAACTATACACTCTATTCGTTTAAACACCTGTCAAACGTAAGAAAATTCAGGGCAGGATGGACCCTCGCAGAAATCTGTTCGGCCAATAGGCATGGAAGTCTTTCGGAAACGGAAACCTATCTGAAAGAACTGCTGAAATTCGTTAGGTCGGACAAAGCCATTCCAGCCATTTAAATTTTCTTAGGGTTTCTTGCAGGACTTGTCAAGATTTCTGCAAGAAACTTTTGTTTTTGATTTTTACACTTTTTTAATTGATCTTCTGAAAAGTGCAAACGATGGATGTCATTAACCTTTCTAGCTAGATCTGAGATAATATCGAACAGTTCTTGATTGCGAACTTCGAGATTTGGAGACTTTTCTTTGTGTGTCATAATATTTCTCTTCATTTGATAATGTAAAATTATGAACCATACATAAAAATAATCTCCCTTACCCTAGGGATACCTAAAGTTTTTGAGAAAGACAAATCAATCCCCACAGGGGATATTGAATTTTTAGAACACCTTTCTGGCTTCTTGGAGGTATTAGAAAGGATTTTGGAGAAAAATAAATTGCAAGAAAAGGTTGAAGATCTTTAAAGAAAAATAGACTTTTGGTGTTCTAGAAATATACCTATTTTTTTTGTAAAATAATTTGTCTTAATGAATTTTATTAATTCCGCCTGAGTAAATAATAATATTTATCAAATGCTAATTATTCGCTATCACTTTGTAAAATGCTTCACGGTAAACCTCGCCTAATGCAATTATTTTCTCGCCAATGCATATGCGGTTTCGTTCGATACTAGTGATCTTATTTATGGCTATAATAAAAGACTTATGAATCCGGATAAACTGACTGACAGGTAACTGCTCTTCGGTTTTTTTCATGGTTTGCAGACTGGTAATCTTTTCTTTGGCTGTATAAATCATTACATAGTTCTGCAAACCCTCAATATATAGAATATCAGCTACATTAACCCTAACCAGTCTGTATTCGGTTTTTACAAAGATATGGCTAACTTCTTTTTCCTTTACAAAGAATGAGGCGCTTGGTTTGGCTATCTCTGCCAACCCTGTTAAGATGAGCTGGGCTTTTTCTACAGCTTTATAAAAACGTTCAAATGAAACGGGCTTTAATAAATAATCAACAGCATCATTATCAAAACCTTCCAGGGCATACTCGGCATAAGCGGTGGTTAAAATCACCAAACATTTCCCCTTTACAATCTTCATGAACTGAAGTCCGCTGAGCTCGGGCATCTGTATGTCAAGAAAAACCAGATCTACTCCACCCTCAATTACCTTGTTTAATGCATCTAAAGGGTTGACAGTAGTAAAAATTAAACGCAGAGATGGAACTTTGGAAATATAATGTTCTAAAACATCAATGGCTAAGGGTTTGTCATCTACAACGATGCATCTAATCATAAAGGTCAATTTTTAAATCAACAATAAAAGTATCAGTTTGTGGATCAATCAAAAGCTTATGGCGGTTTGGATAGATCAATGCCAGGCGCCTTTGGACATTCACCAAGCCAATCCCACCAGTTCTGTCTTTTTTGGCAACATTTATTTTATTGCGAAGATGCAAATGAAAAGCCTGATGATCAATAGTAACTAAAATTTCAATCGGATTTTCACTATTTTTAAAGACACCATGTTTAAACGCATTCTCTATAAAATTGATCAGAATTAGTGGCGCAATCTTTTGATGTTCTATTTTGCCTACCACTTTGAAATTGATATGTGAATTGCCTTTTTGTCCAATTTTTTGTAAGTCGATGACATTGTTCAGGTAATCTATTTCATTTGCCAATGGCACATAAGGGTCATCACTTTCCCTCAACATATAACGCAACACTTCAGAGAGCTTAAGTAGGGCTTCCGGTGCTTCTTCAGACTGTTGTTGGGTAAGCGAATAGATATCGTTAATGGTGTTGAACAAATAGTGTGGATTTACCTGTGATTTTAAAAAGGCCAGTTCGGTTTTTAGATGCTCCTTCTCTACAACTTCTTTTTCGGCACGGATGGTTCGCCAATCCATTAGGTAACTCAACAACAGACCTAAAAAGATATTCAGAAAATTGGCACCTAAGGCAACGATGAAAGCGAAAAAGAAGTCGAGATCCATGTCATAGCTTTTCCAGCCGATTAAAGGATACACAATTTGTTCCATTAAGTAGTATAGCGGGCTGAATACAATGATAACGCCTACCAGTGAGAGTATATATTTAAGGATGGTCCCTTTTTTTAACACATATGGAATCAGTAAAAGGTAGTTTATATAAAAGAACAAAGCAGAACAAGCAATTTGTAAAGCTTTAACCGGTAATACAATGGAGAGAAATAACCGCCAATCGAAATGTGTACCAAGAACCCCGGTACCCAGGGCTACCAACAACACCTGCATCAGTACCAGTAACCAATATCCGATATGAAGGTAGAAAAATAGTCGTCTTTTCATGTTTAAAAGTATGTTAAATTAAGATTGGCAGGAAAATAAATACACTAAACGGTCAATTTTATTGACAAGATGGGTCAAAAAATACACAAGATTGATTTGCTCATAATTCCTTGCTTGTCAATAAACATTTGGCGTTGGTCAATCGCTTTTCTTTCTGTAAGCTAAGATGTGAACATTTGAGGAGTCAAACCAAAAAATAGATTACATGAAAACTATTAAATATTACTTCCTATTGATTGTCTTATTATTCCATATAGTTAATGTACATGCACAAAGGAAAAACATTAAGACTCAAAATCAGAATATAAAGCAATTCATCCAGATATGGGGATTGGTTAAGTACAAATCTCAAAAAAGCATTGTTGGTAAATTTGATGCAGATAAAGTGTTTCTATCACTGATTGATTCGGTTAAAAATGCTGATCAAAAGCAATTCAATCAACTGATATCAACGATGATTGGAGCAGTTGATCCTGCGTTCACCGCAAAAGCACACAGCTACGACCACGATGCATTAAACAGCTACCGGCATTTGCTTAAAAATGTTGACTACAATTGGATTAAAGACAAGAAGTATACGGTTGCTTTAAGAAAACAATTAATAGCATTGTCCAATCAGGTTAATCTGAGCGGCAACCATCAATATATTCCAACAGTTTGGTATGAAAGTGATCTGCCAAATGAGGCTGCTTATACCAATTATACATTTAACGAAGAGAGAATGAATTTGCTGACCTTGGCAAAGGCCTGGAATGCCATTGAATATCTTTTCCCCTATAAATATATGATGGACAAGGACTGGAGAAAGGTTCTAACATCAATGATACCTATGTTCAGGGAGATTAGGAACAGGCTCAGCTATGAGAAGAGTGTTTTGATGTTAGAGGTTGCAATTAATGATACCCACGGAGGAGAGTTTATGGAAAACGGTAATTTGAAAATGACCAGTGATATTGTCAAAGTTAGATATTATCCGCCCTTCGATTATAAGGCAGAGGCCAAAGGTATTATCGTTAAAAAATTCTTAAACGATTCTTTGGCAAAAAGTAGCTCGTTGAAAGCAGGTGATGAGATTGTCGCCATAAATGGAATAAAAATGGAAGGTTGGCTTAAGGAAAGAGGAGCATTGCTCCCTGCATCAAATGATGCGGTTAAGTATAGGCAATTGAGTACATCTAATAATGACAGGGGTGATACTTTTGCATTTAGCAATTTAAAGGGCGGAACTTTAAATGTAAAGGTGAGAAGAGATGGAGCCTATCTAAATCTAAAGCTGGTGATGCTAGACCGTCGTAACAGAGAAAGTATCAAAATTATTGAAGATTATATTCTGCAAAAAAGGGCTAAAGAGAAAAAAATAAAAGGTATAGAAAATATTGGTGATATTACTTTGTTCAGGGCTGGTAATTTCTTTGATAAGGACCTGCCAAAAGACAATGACCTTGCAAAATTATCAGCTGAACTGAAAAGTAAAAGGGCCCTCGTTTTTGACATGAGGAAATATCCTCAGGCACCGGGTCTATTTGGTTACTATTTGCCATTGGTATTGGGTAAAGCACCATTTGCCTTTGCCCGTTATTATGCTGCAGACCTAAAAGACCCTGGCACCTTCATTCATAGGGAAGGTATTGAAAACTATATGTATATGTCTAAGGACGGCACAAAGCCCATGGGAGAATTGTATAAAGGTAAAATAGTAATTTTAACAGACGAAAATACCCAAAGCATGGGCGAGTGGTTTTCTATGATGTTACGTCAGTTCAATGCCAATGCCACTATTATCGGTAGTCAAACAGCGGGTGCTGATGGTGATGTAAAAAGATTGACCCTGCCAGGAGGTTATCGTTTCAGTTTTACTGGTAATGGTATCTTTTATCCTGATGGAAGAGAAACTCAGCGTGTTGGTATCAAACCAGATATTTATTTTAAAGTATCTGCCAAAGATTTGAGTGGAGTTGAAGATGTACATCTACAAAGAGCATTGAACTTGATCAGAGAAGGGAAATAGGCCTTTAATTTGACAGTCTGTGAAAAAAATTAGTTACTTCAAGTATGTATCGCTATCAGCGCATTGCTTTCATTACAGGGAATGGTGAATTCTTAGAACAACTTTCTGGCTTTTTAGAGGTGTTGGAAAGGATTTTGGAGAAAAATAAGTTGCAGGAAGAACTCCGAAATTCCCAAAAAAAGTAAAAATATTGTGTTCTAAAACTCTTGCACTCTTATAGTTAGGGAGGTTTTTAGAACACTCTTTGATTGAACAAAATATTCAAATAATTTCAGTTAAAGAGCTAGATTTATTTTCTGTTTTTTAGTTGAACTAATTATAAACGTTCTCGCAAACCACAGTCATTTTTACTTCGCATGATCACCCCAATTTAAGATTATAATTTCATATACTCAATTAGAAGGTTCTGCCTTAAATTATTAATAACCTTTTAATTAGAAAAACGTTCGTGATATAGTACATATCATTGAATTCATATGAAATCAGCTTACTTATATGTACGTGTTATTAATGATGAACAAAGGAGAAAAGGTTAGTCACTGCCATAACAGGAAGATCGTCTTCTGAAATATTGTGATTTTAACAATATTGAGATTAAAGGAATCTACAGTGAAGATTTTTCAGCAAAAAATTTCAATCGACCTGAATGGAAGAAGCTGATAGAGGTATTGAAACGGAGGCCAGCTGGAGAGGAAAAGAATGTACTTTTTGTAGAAAGCCCCCGATTTAAGAACCTCAAAATCTTTTATATTTTGAAAATACATCTCATTTGATTTGAAACACTTTATCTCATTTCCCTTACCTTTAACAAAAAAACGCTCCACTATGGCTTCCAATATTGACAAGTATAAATCCGATCTGCAAAAACTTCTAAAGCTGGGACAACAGTTGTATTATGCTATGAACTACGAGGTTTTTGAGGACAAGTTCATAAAAAACATTCGTACAGTGATGAACTCGGATGAAGAAGTTACAAAGTTCATTAAAGATCTCCCCGACTTTGACCTCAAATATCAGCCATGGTATTCTGAATCGCTGGTTTTAATCAAACAACTTTTGCCTGACCGCCTTGGTGATTTTATTAAATATTATGAAAAACCCAAGAACCGAAAACTCCTGGAATCGGATAATTACACGATTGAAGACTATTTACAGGGCAATATCAGAAATCAGAGTTTCAAAATTGCAACCAGCGTAGGTTTGGATGCGGCATTACCACAATTTCGGCAACAGCTTAGTATTCTACAGTCAATTCAGGCGCGCTTTGAAAGTTCACTCTTTGATATCCGTCAACTGGTACAGGCCGATTTTTTTGATTCCGAACTTGCCGCTGCCAAAGAACTTTTAAAACACAAATTTGCGCGCGCAGCAGGTGCAGTTGCTGGTGTCGTGCTAGAAAAACACCTTTTTCAAGTTCTTTGCGATCATCATATTGCCATCAAGAAAAACCCTGCCATTAACGATCTCAATGAAGCCCTCAAGAAAAACTCGGTTATCGATACGCCACAATGGCTATTTATTCAGCGTCTTGGTGCCATTCGAAACCTCTGTAGCCATAATAAAATCAACGAGCCTACGCCAGAAGAAGTCGGAGATTTGATTGCAGGGGTTGATAAGACCATTAAGACCATTTTTTAAAAGCTTAACTGCTAGTCAGGTTCCTTCATTAAATTTAAATAGAAAAGATTGGCCTAATTCCTCATCATTCTTGACAATTTCACCCATTTTTTTTGTCTTGATATTTCCGTAAAGGTTTCAGGCAAAAGTCGGTAGGTTGTAAACTATCAGGGGATGTGGCCAATCGGTAAAACAGGTCAAATTTTCCAGCTGCATCTATCCTGGGGCTCGCCGGGTAATAACGCGGCCCATATGCAAGAACTGTTCTTTATTTCGATTTCCCATGACATCCAAAAACGATCTAATGGCCTATTTCCAGCACTTCATTGATTCTAAATTGATAAATTGCAGAGAAGTAACCTGAATCAATACCTTTATGAAAACTGGTAATCCTAAGTAAAAATCGCTCGGAAATGAAAGAAATAAAAAACATCGACCTTCCCGGCATCATTGCCGAAGCGAGAAAAGTTGCCGTCTATGGCGATGAGAACCTGGGACAACTTGCCGGGCGCTGCCCTGAAAAGCAGCTCCTGCAGGACTATTACCTGGGCATGATCAGACGTCAGGTGGTCCTGCTCAACGATATCGCCACGCTGCTCGAACATACCGCACACCACAACATCACCAGTATCTTTGTGCTCTGCCGCTGTCTGCTGGACGATTTCCTTCATGTGTTTTACCTCAAGCTCGATGCAGATGAACAGCAGGCCATAACAGCCCTAAATGCAGATGTACACCGACAGGCATTTCTTGCCCTCCGCATTCTTGTGGATTCCAACCACAAACATTTTGAAGGCAAGTATCCCCACTATTTGTCCATTACTGAGTTTAAGGCACTGATCGAACATTTTAAAAACCGCGCGGAAAACGACATATTCTTTTCCGATAAAGACAGGTTCCGTTTTAAACGGTTCAAAACCCTGACCGAGATTGCCGCAGGCATCACCGATTTTGAATTCAGTAAGCTCAGTCAGCGCGCCTACTATTCCTGGAAGGATACATCTGAATTTGTGCATTATTCCAATGCAACATTTGAAAGGGAACTGACCAGAGAGGACGATGAGCATAACCTGAAAGCGATCGAAGAGGTCATCTTGTATGCCTATAATACCATCGAGCTGTCCTTCCGTTATTTCACTCAGCGCGAGGGGCTGGAACTTCTGGTAGATGCAGAGCTGAAAGAACGCTATTCGATCAAATACCGTAACGATTAAAAATAGAATACCATGAACACCAAGCCTGTTTTTGAGCTCCATCCCGGTCTGGATCACCTTGATCCGCAGGAAAAAAACACATTAAATACTTACTCTGCGGGAATAGATGAGCTGGTCAGCTTCGGTACCCATGTGCTGAGTTGGGGGCTTGAGGCCACAAATGGGCGTGATGAAGTCATTCCACAGCTGATGATTTTCCGCAATATCCTGGAAAACCTGGACGCCATTTCGGTACTGGTCCGGGCCGGTTCGATCGACCCCTGCAAAAGTCTGCTCCGTGTCGTGCTCGAATCGGTACTGAACCTGGAATTTATGCTCCAGGGAGCGGTGGAGCGAAACGGACTGGCTTTTTTGATCTGCAATTATCACAGCGAAAACAAGCTCACCGAGAAGCTCACACCCGGAAAAGAGCAGTTTAAACAACTTCGAAGCAAACTCCGGGCAGACCGGTCACTGCCCGATTACATCCTGCCACCAAACATCGAAGGCCTGCCTGCCCACAGGGAAAACCTGAAATCCCTCATGGACCATCCACTATATAAAGAAGTCGAGACCGAATACCAGCGCAGCGTTTCTTCCGGCACGCGAAATCCTGCCTGGCACCAGTTATTCGACGGCCCGCCCACCATCGAACAGCTTGCCGAAAAACTCAGTCATCAGGGGCTTTATGAAGTGCTCTATCGGGGCTGGTCGGGATCCATCCATGGCGAAGATATCCTCAAGGGAAAATTCGGCACGGAGGAAGGACACTTCACCATCAGCCAGATCCGACTGCTCACCGACACTAAGGCCGTTACCCAGCATGCCTGTTCACTAGGTATGATTGCCTACTGGGCCTACATCCGCTATCGCATGCCAAACCGCGAAATCGACATGGCCAACTGGTACCTAACTTTTAGGTCGTTTTACCAAAGCCTGCTGTAACTTCATCTATAATCTGGTGGGTTAAAGCTTGCGTTTACGGAAAAAATAACGCCCGGTTACAAAAACGATCAGTGCCAAAAGCACCACCAGTGCAATCCAGGTATTGCCTTGTTGCACGACCATTGAAGGTTCCGCATTGCCGTACAGCTTGGCTATCAGCCCGCTGAAATCACCTATTACCGAAACCAGGCTGGTAAAGGCGATGATCGCCAGGAGTATATTCAGGAGCCTATCGCTCTCTTCCCTTAAAATCTTCGAGCTGTTCTCGATTTTTTCCATCAGTGCCAGCGACTCACCGTGGATCCCCAGAGTTTGTTTGATGTTGGCAAAGATCAGATTAGGCAGAAAGTTATAGGAGATCATTTCCATATGGTACAGGTTTAAAAAACGGGCCAGCTCCGTCCTGGTGACCGAGAGTTTGCCCTTGGTGGTCACCTCTGAGTTCACCTTGAATAGATAAAACTTGCAATACAGGTTAAACTTGTAGATCTTCATGTAAGTATCCCGCCAGACCAGTTCCCCTTGCTGCAGGTAATTGCTGGCCAGCAGGATGAAAGTATCCTGCAGACAGAGTGCCGACCAGTTTTCAAATACACTGATTTTGCCGCTGATGATCGAATCCAGGTACAACTTGCTCGGACGGAAGTCTCCAGCAGTACTCGCCGTTAGATATGGTGCTGAAGTACCCAGCTCAAAAAGCGCATGATCGGGTTCATAGCCCGCAGGAAAATTTGCCAGATCCGCCGTGATCCAGGTTTTGAGTTTGGAACCGTTATAATACACAGATCCCTGCTGCTCGGATATGGAAATAAAATCCCCGTTGCTATTCAATACGAGCATTTTTTTCTCAATAAAGTCTGAAATGCGCATCGTCTGCCCGCCGGTGATGATTTTGCTGTCAAACTCCCTGGCAAATTTGACCAAAGAGGAGAGTTCTTCCACATCCAGCGGCACCTCAGCACCCTGTGCATCCACCACCCTGATCTCAAAGCTGTAAATGCCCGTCCTGAATGCTTCGTTATAGAAAGTGACCGAAACCTTTTCAACATTGAAAACAGGGGAGGGCATCACCTGGCCGTTCGGCTTGTAGTCCTCAAAGGTACAGTTTGGAAAAGCCACACCGGCAGAAACCAGTTCCATGTATTCTTTGTCCGGGCAGTCGTTGAGGATGAAGGGCCGGAATGCCGGATAATATTGCCTGGAAATGATGCTCCTCACCGTTTGATTGGTAATGACAGCCTTTTGGTACATCGGCTGTGTCCTCAGCATTTCGCGCTGGATGGGACTGAAGTTGAACATTCCACAGAACTGAATGGAATAGGCCTGGAGCTGGGGCGCTGAATTTGTCATCCCTAAAATTAAGATTTATTCCGCATCATTCACTTTTGCCTCCGGACTTTTGTGAAAAAAATCCGCTAGGAAATCCTGCAACTCCTCAGACAGGGGCACCGTGTTGAAACATTTTTTGCAATACAACACATGCTCAAAAAAATACCCGATGAAATCCCTTTTGGTATACCGGTTTCTGTGGGCACATATTGGGCAGCTGGACTTCATCTGGGCAGAAAGAAAGCGGTAGACCTTTTTGGATTCTACACCACCGGGATGGTCCATGAGCATGATCTGGCCCAGAAAGCGTTTAAGTTTTTTTTCCAGCCTGAGGCCCCTTTTATGCGGCATAAGCCCAAAAACAATATCATCGATCACCGCAGTAGTGTAGATCATCAGCTGTGGCATCGCAAAATAATAATGTTCCTGCAGGTTCTCCACCTCTTCCGGCGCCACAAAAAGGAAGTTCATATCCTGATTGGGCGTCTTGTAGTTTTTGTTGGAAGTGACAATATGGATCGCCTTGTCCGAGAGTACGCTCAATCCCCAATGAATGGAACGGTCATAGCGGATGTCATACATGAAGTCTGCGTCGGGCGCTAGAAGGTTGATCTTTGCTGATGCCTTTTTGATCAACTCGCGTTTATCTAGCGAAGGAGCACTCGGATCATAGGCGCTGGAATCTCCATGATGGAAAAACCGCTGAAAAAACTCCTCCCGGTCCACCAGGATCTGCTCCAGTAGGCATAGCTGGTCCTTAAAGGGTTTGCGGATCAGGGAATAGGCTACGCTCATCTTTCCCTTCTGGGCTATGATGATCGATTCGTAAATGAAATTCACCATATCCGCGAGCATCGACATCACCAGGTGCTTGGTCACCACCACCTCCAGTTCTGCATTTCGCTCAAACTGCTGCAGGATATCCAGCGGATGGCTATCCTGGCGTTCAAAGATAGCCCTGAGTTCGGGATCGTCGTTAAAATCGATGTCGGTATTGGCCATCATTTCGTATTCCGGTGCATCGAGGATTTCGGTGATCTGGTCATAGAGGTAGGCGCAGATGTTGTTGGCTAAGTGGAACCTGGCCGATAGTACGGTCTTGGTTCCTTTTTCAATGACGATCATAAAGGTGATAATGTCTAACTGGTTATTTTTTTGCTTATCTTGGAGCTATTAAGATATCAACCTTGAAGGAAAATACCGCGGAAAACAACCATAATATTTTTGAAGGCCTTGGCCAACTGGTCATCGAATTTGAAAGGCTCATACTGACCCTAAAAGTCTCCATTTACACCCTGCTGATCCTGGACGGACTCAAAGAAGTCCGGTATGCCCGCGTAATGCTCGCCGAGCTAACCGCTTACCCGATGCTGCAAAAATTCAGAAGCCTCCTAAGCATCCGTTATGTAGGCAGGGATTTGGAGCTCAAACATGTGGACAGGCTGTTTGTCCTTACCGAAGGACTCATCTCTCAGCGCAATTTCATGGTCCATGGCAGCTGGTTTAACGACCGCACAGAAAGCGATCCGATAACCGCCGAAATATTCAAGGACAAAACCTTCAAGAGGGGAGTGGATGAAGAAAGCCACATACTCTCTACAGCCCAGATGCAGGACCTGACCGAAAAAATCCGCCAGGCGGATTCGCTTTTCACAACCCTTAACCTTTGCATTTATGAACCCGGGTGTGACTTGAGACAAAAGCTGGCTTCAGCAAAAATTGAAAGACTAAAAATCCAATCCGATTTCAATGGAAATAACTGACCCGCGCGCGATTATTGACAGTTACAACAACCTGCTTTTTGATATTTATCAGCGGGAAGGGCTGCAGGCACTGAGCGATAATCAGTATACTTTTAAGGGTATTTCCGTTATGGCCCTGTCCAACCCGGCCATAGTAAGGGCCGGGCAGGCCGGTTTGTACAAAAGGCTGCAGCAGGTGTTCACGGAGATCAACAAGGAGCTATCTGATAAAAATTACTATTACGCCGAAACCGAATTGTTTTCCATTACCGGAGAAATCAAGTACCGGATTGGGACGCTTTACCTATATCATCCCTATATTCTACAGCTTAAATACAGTTACCGCTACCACAATGGGAAAAAACACTTCGTTTATGATCAGACCCTGGAAGATGCAAGATTTAACCGCGAAATTCCAATCGCCTTTGAAAGCATTTATAAGTATTGGCAGCGCATCTCAGATTATCTCTCTGGCTTTTTTCCCGAGGTCATTCTTAAGCTGCGCGGAAAAACCTACTTTCACCATCCATTTGAACACATCTGCTCAAAATACCCGCAATTGATGAATTCTGAAAACCTAAAATGGCTGGTTGACTTTTCTAAAAATGAATATCCGAAATTTAACGGCCGACGACAGTTTTTTGTGCATCAAAAGGGTTATGACAACGAATTTTTCGGCAAATTTCTCGACGGGTCCAGTGATGATGAATCTGTGGTTGTACAGATGGATGAAGAGCGCAACAATTTGTTGGTGTATCTCAAAGCGCAACTTGATCATTGCCTGGATGGTTACTTGTACCTGATGGCCTTCCTGAACGAGCTCTACATCCAGCCAGAAAAGGATGGGGGATTTCTCTATAGCCTGCCCGGCGCACCACTTACTCCCATTTGATGCTGTCCCGGATCCTTTCGTTTAGTTTTTGTTCCATTTCCTGGGCATTGTTCAGCGAGAGTATCCGGTTGATCTCCCCAATGCTGTCGAGCACTTCCATAAGTGCCCAGCGGTAGCATTTCAAATCCAGGAGGGCATCGGACAGGTGGAACTCGTGCGCCTTTGGACTGTAATGCTGGTACTGGGAAAAATACTTGAACAGATAGGTAAACATTTCACTGCGGCTGAATCCCCTGGCGTCGATAAAACGCACTTTTTGTTTTTCGGACAGAAACACGGCGTAATCAGTCATTTCAAACAACGGTTTTAGCGAAGCCAGACTGTTTGCCCTGATCGCTTTATTTTTCCTGTATTCTTTTTTTTTATTATCATAAACTTCGGGATTCTGCCTGCGCATTTCCAGCAATGCAGCCTCCAAATCCGGACTTTCAGGTAATTCCAACTGCTGGTAATGATAACCATATTCCTGGATCTTTGCCTCTGCAGCGATGATCTCCTCACAGCTCATCAAAAACTCCTTGTGAAGTATAGTGAGTTCATTTTCCAGCGAAACCCGCCTGCCTGGGCCTTTGGTTACTGTGCCCAACAAGTAATACAGGTTAATGATATCGTCCACCACCGAACGGAACAGCAGGTTGATGCTGATTTTCTGGCGCACATCCGTCCTGATTGCCGGCAACAGTGCAGCAACCGCATCCAGGTTAAAATAAATCTTAAACAGCAAATGTAAAAAAGTCATATAGTCTGATGGTATTTCCTGGCTGCGCGTGCCATCCATAAAATCTGACAAAAATGCTTTGATGCCCTGCTGGTTGCGCATCAGTTTATCCACTTCTTCTTCCATCTCCGCCAGCTGCTTCGGGTTAAAATGGTATTGGTTATAGTTCATCTCCATAATGATGCTTTAAATTTTATAATCCTGCCGCAAATTAGGGAGAAGGTAGGGGATCGTATGTCCATTCTTTACCCTGTGCTTTTCTTCCTCGTGAATGGCCAATGAGAGATAGATCAGCGCGGCCCTTGCCATCTTGAGCTGCTTGAGCGTTTTCAGTTCAAATTCCTCCCGGCCTATGGCAAATGTAAAACCATCCTCGATTTCACCCCAGTTCCCATACTGCTTGATCTTAAAGGAACGGTGTTCAATGTGGTTGCGGATGTCGGCCAGTTCCTTGGCTTCTGGTTCCAGTAGCTCCTGGCTGCTTCCTTTATCAAAAAGATCCCTGCTCAGCCAGTACAGAGCTTTTAGCGCCAGGTTCGAACTACCTGAAAATTTCGGCCGGAGGATTTCGCCCTTTCTGTCCTCATGCCAGAGTACGCGAAAGCTGATCTGATTTACCGGGATGCCGATTGAGAGGTAATCATTGAGAAAATACGCGACCTTGTCAAATATAGAATAAATCAGCCGGTAGGCAATCTTTACCTTTTCCAGGTTGAAAGAGTAATCGGCATAATCCAGGGTATCCACCAGCTTGATGTCTTTGTCCGAATAGGAGCGGGCAGGGTGCTGGGTGCCCTCATAAAATAGGAATCTGGCTGTCCCGTATTCCTGCTTGAGCTGGTTGTAGAGTGAATGATATTTCGGCCTTTCATCCAGCCCAACGGTCATTGCGGGCAGGTGCAGGCAATCATGGGAAGCCAGTTCAAGAGCGCCCAGATCGTTCAGCGGATTTAGGTAAAGTCCATTGGTAAGGCCCCACTCCCGATATTCCCTTAGCTTTCGCTGCTTGCCAAGCGCAAAGGAAAAATCCATCTCCCGCGCCAAAAACTCCTCGGGCCAGCTTTTCTCTATCATCTTTATTAATTTACTAAATTCCCTTGCGGCAAAGGGATGAATGGATTTTTTTAAGGCATATCCACTTTTGAGCCACTGGTAGGCCTGGTGAACAAAAATACTGCGGTGTTTATCCAGGTGTTGAGCTGAAGAATAGCGGTACAGCCCCATACCCATATTTCCCATGGCCATCGCAAATGTTGGAATGATTTCTAAAGCTTTTCGCCAATATTGGATAGCCTCTATGAACTGACCCACATGGGAAAAGTGATTGCCAAGATTGGTATAAACCTCACACCGAAGTTCTTTTTGTGCATGCTGAAATTCCGAAATTGCGATGCATTTTCGCAGGTGAAACAATCCCCTGGTCATCTCTGTTCGGCCCAGCGTCCAGTCGGCATCAAGGTGTACTTGCTGAAAACCCTGCAAGGAAAACCAGCCGTTAGATAAGAAATAATGAAGGGTAATCCGTTGCTGTGCGCTGCAGTCCCCCTCATTTATACCTTCAGCCATAGCAATGCCCCGGTTGATATAAGAGGGATTGCCAGTATCTAAGGCATAGTCAAAATGTTGGCCGATAAGGGCGATTATTTCATCAATGCTGATGGGATGCCCCTCATCTGCGGACCTAGTTTTTTGAACTTCTTTTTTCATTACGACCTGTTTTTTTTGGACTGATCTTTCTAAAAAGTTCCTTATCCAAATGTTTGTCATTCACCTGTGCAAAGAGGATATCCATCGCCAGCGCGTCAGGCATTCCGCCGGGGTTTTTGTGTGCATAAATACCCACCTTTTGTGCAAGTTGCAGATCTTCAAAATATTTGAGCCTCAGCCGCACTTTTTCGCAAATCTGGTCATAGTCATAAACGATTTGAATCAAGTCACGGGTTTTGAAATCTGAAATGATGTATCTGTGTACCACCTTGTTGCGTTCTGAGTACAATGAGAACAGACTGTCCCGAAGCTCATCACTGATAATTTCTAGATCTGCAGCCATGCTATAAATTTGTTTCTCGAAGACCGGCTGGTCACCTTTTTCCTGTCTAAGCAGGCACACCTCTATCCGCTCGGTCTGGTCTGCTAGCTGTTTATGCAACACAATGGCCATTCTTAGATAGGCATCAATCTGGTTTGCTAAAATGATCACCAATTCGATCAGGGCCATTTTTTCGAATGCCCTGTTTCGCAGATCAAAGGATGCGGCCAGTGAGGCAATAAACTTTTCATAGACGTCAAGTTCCATCGCCGCTGTGCGCGTTGAACCCGTCAAGAACTGTAGTGTGGAAAGTGCAAGAGTGACTTGAGTGAGTTCCGCTGCCACTTCAAGGCTCTGTGCCCGATGAGCATCATAAATAAACTTGACTATGAAATAATGGTCTTCTACATTCGCAAACCAGAGATGGACGTGAAATTCCTCATCATCCATTCGCGTCTGCTCGAATCGAAGATGGTCGGTATTGGCCTTTTGATCAGGTATTTTGTTGTCCCATTTGGCCGGCTTGGGATAGCAACTGACCTGAAAAGCACTTTTGGATTCCTGATAGTGCTGAAAACTATATGGCGACTCTTCCTTCATCCCAGCAGCAACATTGATATATTGCCATTCTACCGGAATGCGTAAAGAGAAAATTCCCTTGGGTGAGGTAAAATTTTTCATAATGGACGTTATGGGTTAAAAAGCTAAAAGTCAAACAAAGACTGATCACATCTATCCAGCCAGAATCAGATTGGCCAGATAAGCCATGGATATAATCCCGGCAGTGTATTCCATAATGATCACTATTGCAAGCCCATACGATTTGAGCTCAAGTTTGGATACATCCAGTTTCAGACCGAAAAATAAATAACCGCTGTAAAAACAGACCAAAATAAACCTCAAAATACTTTTCTTAAAAGTAAGGGGACCAGCAATAAACCGAGCCCGTGCGGTGTCAATCGAGGAGATTTTATAAACTGCAACTACATACCGGAAAAACAAGGCATTAAAAACCACTATGCCCAGGAACATTGAGAGTATACTGTATACCACTTTTACCTTATCAAATCCATAGTTGTTCCACCAGCGTTTAATGGGACTTAAAAATCGGGTCAGCCCATTTTTCTGATCTTCAAAACGGGCAAAATCCGCTGATGCAGCAGTCATGCCGGCCTCATTAAAGGAAGCTTTCTGTCCTTGGATCAGCGCCAGAAAATTCTGTTTGGTTTTCGAGTAAGACCAATCCTGTTTCTTCTTATTATTGGGCGTTTCGAAATAAGGCTGGTAGAAAAAATCCGAATAATCCAACTTGATCTTGCTGATATCGGTGTTTTCTATTAATAATACCGTCTTTGCGCCGCCTACAGAGTAGAATCCCTGATCAATGGAAAGCAAGCCCTGGCCGCTAAACTCCACATGATCAAGCACCAGGGTGTCGGGTCTGTGGCTGGTGATGCCGAGTATGCTGCTTGATGAAACCAGACAGTCTTTGATGATCACTTTTTTGCAATGCGCCCATATTCGGATTAAGCCTAAATCTTTATCTGAAATGACCAAACTATCCACATCTGGAAGGCTCGAGGAATTGACAGTGAGGTCAAGGAAACCTTTTACGCCTAAAAAATAGCTTTGGAAGCGCATCGCTTTGATATTTCCACTGACCGAAACCGATAGGGTATCCTGACTGGAAATTTCAAGGTAATCGCAGTCAAGATTTGATATTTCCATTTTTTGAATCTTTTCGCTCCAGGAATTTTCCTCAACATCAAAATGCGAGCCAGTTAGCCGAAGCGGACTGTTATAAAACTGCGCAGGTTTTTTAGCGCTTGGATAGCTCACCGCAGTGACCGGAAAATGCAAGCCATCCACATTCAGCGTCAATACTTTATCGCGGTCTGAAATATTCAGGACTTCCTTTTTGCCTTTATGTACGCTGATCAGCGGCCATTTTTCATCTGTCAATCTTCCTGAATCGATGTGCCGGTTCTGAAACAATAAAAAATTCCGTTCGCCTTTCCAGGTTAAGGTATAGCTGTCCCGAAGTTTCTTGTTTGAAGGAGCGGGCATCTTTTTAATACAGGACGATAAACACAGCAGCAGAAGCAAACCAATGTTTAAAAAGTGGTAGAATGTAGAGCGCATAATTTATTTTAGGTAAATATAATCAGATTTGACCAAAGCAAAAAAAACAGATTTCCGGTTCTGATGCGATACCAGGGTATTCAGTTTTCTACTTTAACCCTTTAGCTCGATGGTTCTGTTCCTGTAGTATTTCAGGATTAATTGGAAATTTATTCATCAACGACCAAGCGATTTCGCAATGGACTGATCTCTATATGCGAAATCTCCACTTTGAACTTCTAAAGATTTTCATTGATAAATGAATCCAATTGGAGAATTTTATTTCTAAGCAAAAATCCTTAAGGGAATGTCGAACACTAAAAAACATAGTTTATTAGCCTTTTAAGCCAATTTTACATTTATCATTCAAAAACAATAGAAAATAAGCTCAATTTGTCGAACACGTTTTGTATGTGTTTTAACATATTGTTTTTCAGTGGTATAAGGGCATAAAAAAAGGAAACAGAACATTTCGTGCGTTTCCTTAAGTACGTGCACGGGAAATACTTTGAACACCTTTGTGGCTTTCTGGAGGTATTAGAAAGGATTTTGGAGAAAAATAACTTGCAAAAAGAACCCCAAAATTTCCAAAAAAAGTAACAGTATTGTGTTCTAAAAATCTTTCACTCTCATAGTTCGAGAGGTTTTTAGAACACTCATTTCTGTATAGTAAGAAAAGTGCACGTCACAAGGCAGTTAACGAACTTTTTTATTGAGGATTTGAAACGAATTGCAGATTTGAAAATTTTTAAGTAAATTTTTCGAAAAAATAATATTAAGTGTTAAGAATCTGATTTACAAAGACAATTCTACTTAATAGGTTCGAGCCTCATCAGTCTAGCGTAAGGGATGGTGACGTTTTGGAAAAGTACAGTGCAATTCCATACACCATTAGACAGGCAAACCTGGGCATCGACCAGCAGAGCATACGGTTCGGGGATGGTACGAGCTACCCTGACCACGAACTGTAGTAGGAATACGCCGAGTTTGCCGACATTTGGCTCAATAATCTCAAAGAGCAGGGATTTTTGAAGTAGGTACTGTTTTGTGTTTGATGTGCCCCGCGCGGGATGCCCAAAATATCCGGCGGCCCCTTGCGGGGCACAAGTGTTTATAAGATATTTATTGGTCCTTGTTTAGGACTATTAAACCGGTTATAAGGTCAGTAATAACAAATGGCTAGATTTTAGGATTCAGATAAAAGAAATTTTGAGGAAAATTCATCCATATTGGACTTATGTAGTTTTATCTTGTCTTCAATGGATTGGATTTTTTCAAATTGGAATCCCTCTATTGCGGAAAGTTTTTCTTTCTCTAAATTCTGATACTGTAGGTAGCATTCTCTCAACCGTTCATGTACCTGTTTTTTTGAAATCGGTGGCTTCAGGCTATCAAATCTTTGGATGATTTGTTGCAGGTACTGAATAATATTTTTATTTTGTTTTACGATTAACCTGATTTTTTCGTCCAAAGGTAATTTCTCTAGTTGTTGAATGGTATAGGTTGATTTGAGTTGGATTTCGCCCAGGCTTTTGATACCTATTTTCCAATTTTCTAACATAAAGTTGAACTCCAAACCAGGAATAATTTTTGAAATTTCTAAAAGAAGCTGTTCATAAAGCTTTTCCAGTTCGACGAGATTCTCGCGACTTACGGATCTATTGTGTGCCTCAATTCTTCTGAGCTCATTGAACCTGTCCATCTCATTTTCAAAACCAATTTTAGAAGGGAAGAGATGTGAAAATGCTTCCCAGTCCGAACAAATGATTTTCTTTAGATCTCTGGTAAATGTATGATCAATTAGAATATTGCCGTCGCTTATAAGTTCGCCATAGTTGTTTTCATACATGGACTGGGTACTGTTCCTGATTTTTTCTCCTATCATAGTATTCCACCAGTCGTTCCCATGTTTGTTCGAATACACTTCGACGATGGCTCTTCGCAACCCGTTTTCGATGTCTGAGATAATGGCTTTGGCTCTCATAAGCCTGTAATCTTCGGTGTTTTCCTGAAAATAGGTGCCTCTGAGCCATTCTACATTGGAACGCGATGCTTTTTTTGCCAGTTCTTTTGTTGTGATGGCAAAAAGAAGTTCATTGCCGACATCGTCCAAGGCTTTTACTGCTATTCTTGAAATAGGAAGACTGTTTTCGAATTCACCGGATAGAAAGCTTGCACAAAAAACCATGATGGTGGAAATTTCAACTTTGATATCAAGTGCTTTGGTAAAGCCGGAAATATAATCCACAGTAAGAGTGTAACCCGCATTTAATAGATAGGTCCCGTTTACTTTTATATCCTTTAGTCCGGGGGAAAATATCGACCAGTTTTCGAGCCCCGTTTTGATGAGCTTTACGATTTGGTCTGCCCCCATATTATTCATCTCCTTTTCCATTTGTGCTAAGCTTTATTCAGGTTTTCAACTAGTTTAACATGGTCAACTTTGGACACGACCTGCCAATCTTCGGCCATGAAATCTTTGGTATTGAACGCATATGGCATCTCTTCAGCCAGCGGATTATCTGTAAATCTCAAAGATTTATCTTTCATATTAAAAACTACCTGTTTTTGACCGTACTTAACAGCAAGACTGGTGGAAATAAATTGGGGTAAGGTCTGGAATACAGACTCAATTTCAGATATTTGATCAGGTATGATTTCTATTTGAAATTTGCATCATGTGTCAATCGGTGTCGTATGTTGAAGGCTGTTGCCAATACATCTTCAATTTTTTCTTGTAACCTACGTTCGGAAATCCAAAAGAAAATAATGGAAGGCCTTGTCATCGCCACGTTCTGGAAAATCTCAGTAGGGAAATAATCGGAAATTGATGCTGTCTGCCTTCTGTAGATTTTGTCCAATGCTTTACGCATTTGCTCTAAGTTCTGAAAATTGTATTTCGCAGCAAAATATTCTCCAACGGTTAATTTACCTAGAGATTCTCCATCAATTTCCTTTCTTAATATTTGATTTATACTTGGATCAAAATCGCAGATAAATATAAATAGATCCCTAAAAAATGTCTCCCAACAAGTAATTAATGAACAGATGTAAAATCCAGCCGAAATACCAAAATCCTGATCAAATTGTTTGTCCAGTTCTTTATAGTGCGCAATTTGTTTATGGATAAAGTTGTTGCGCTTACTCAAGTTTTCAAGCAAGTTAAATGTAATGGTGGCCATAAAGTCGTTATCGCTATTTTTTCTGCTGTTTCGATATTCGAGTAATTCCGCTTGTTTTTTCTGCTGTAGCATCGCGCATTGTTTTCGGTCCGTGGATTTCTTTATAGTTTCTATGATACAAAGAAATTAGTTTGCTGCGCAATATACTTGCGTAGTGCAAATATTTTTACCTTTTTTTTATTTTAGCAAGCGATCTATCTCGTTTTGCCCTTTTTATACATGTTCCTAAGAAAGGTATAACTAAAGTAGCGGATAATGTTTAGTAGAAGCTTTCTTAACTTGTTTTGGTAAATTCGAGATGAACATAATCTCTACCGATGACCTTAAAATCAACTAGGTTATATCCCATGCGGTGCGCCCATTTTCCTGTCGGAGTGCCAAAGGCCGCTTCTTTATCGGTAAATCCGCTGTCCCTTAGTTGTTGGAAGACGCTTAGGTTTGTAGACTGCCCATCTTCACAGTAGCTGAATTCATTGCCTTTTTCCCAGGATCCTACCACTGTGCTAATGGGCCCTGGAGCCGAAAGGTGTTGGAAAACCTCAGTAAAAAGCTTAAATCCAAATCCTTTGTTCTGAAATTCTGGAATAATCTTGATTACGGTGACAAGATCATTCCGTATGCCCAAATATCCTTCTGCCATTCCGATCAGCTCAGATCTGTCCGGGTTTGTATATGCATAAAATGCTACTTTTTCATGCTCCTTTGTCGTATACTCTAAGTACATAAGCTATGTCAATACCTAAATGAAAAATTATATCCACTCTTTGTTCAGTTAAAATTATGCAATTTTAGCCAACAACTTTATATTCAAATTCTCACAGAAAGTTCTTGAGAGTAGATTAGCACTTTTGTATTTGCCTAGTTTTTTGTTATTTAGAGGTCATCGATTCTATAAATGCATACCCTAAACTTTAACAAACAAAGCAAAGATGATCTTGAGGTCCTAGTAAAAGTGTCTTCCGATTATTCGCACATACTTAGCACCATTAAGCCTGTAACGGATCCTAGACAGCCAACGGATGCGCTAAGAAAAAATATGCTTGCCTATATTGCTTTTATCTACAGCAAGTTGCTCACCAGCATCAGGATTTTGCACGGTTATCATATTGATGATATCATTCCCCAAGTTACTGGTAGATCATTTGATCAATTTACGCCTCTTGATCTCACCAGGTCTGTATATGAAAGCTTTCTACAGTCATCCTGGATCATTAATGATTTTAAGACTGAAGAAGAGCGGCATTTTGTATGCCTATGGTGGAAAGTCAGAGGGCTTTCCGAACGGGTTTTGATGGCGAAAAATAGGGCAAGAAAAGATGAAAACTTAGATGCGGAAGGAAAACAGATCGCTTTGTACACCAACATTATCCAGGAAAAATACCCCGATTATTTAGAACAGTTCAGCAAGAAATTTGGTAGGTATAAGAATAGCATTTTACCGAACTGGCCAAAACCAGGTCAATTACACGCTATTGCAGGAGTGTCTAAGTTTCACCATGATTACATCTATAAGTTCCATTCATTGTACTCACATTCCGAGCCTTTTGCTATGATACAGCTGGATTATTTTCTAAACAATTCGATAGATGTGAATGAATACGTACATTTTACAGCACCATACTTAATATTTTTCTCAGTGGCAACCTTGAATAACTTTAGGGTGCTATATCCCGAAATTGATGTTTGTATCAATGAAAATCAACAGCTTACCGATCTGATAAAATATTCGACTTACTATCTTCAAAAAGAGCATTGGGATTGAGACCATAAACATGGGTAAAAAAGAATGTTTGCTGACTCACGGACTGCAGGCAAGTATTTTTAGGATCTTTGGTACAGTTGAGAAATATTGAAAAATTGAATAACTTTCTACTTGCGCAAATAGGTTCCGTAGTTAAATTATAGCTTTGATAAAAATAGGTTGCGGTGTCTGTTTTAGGCCATGCGCATTAAAAAGAATATCTGGTATGGAAGATGATCCGATAGCAAGAAAGAGAGGGAAGGGAGGGCATTTAGATGTAGGGGACGGAACTGATGGCGCCATCAAAAGAATGCTGAACATCGGTACGAGAACTTTTATTATTAAGGACAGGAGTATTTATGAATTGATTACGGCCGACACATTAGATCCGATGCGAACTAATATTAATGTGCCTAACATGGCACATAAATTAGTGCTGGGATCTGGAATCGAATCTCCGCTTGTGTCACAAATATTTCTTACCGCATCAATGTTTTTTAGAAAAGGAAGTTTTCCTGAAGCACAGCTGGAAATAATTTGGCAATTAATTATTGAATTGGCCAAGGAAGCAGTCAATCTAAAAGATAACATCGATGCCTATTATCAGAAGGAACATGAAGCAAATGCCCGTTATGAAGCGGACAAAAACGGCGGAAAGGCTCCGGCTATTCCGAGCATACCTGATTTAGAAACCTTGTTAAAAACCATTTTCCAAAAAGCTGAACACATGTATCAGATAATGATTGAGCTATCCTCAACTGTGCTCATAGACCTGGATTTGAATAAACAGGCGCACTTCGATACATTTTCCACGTTGATTAATGATAAATTCGGAGCGGAGCATGGATTTTCCCAGTTTTTGATGGAAAACTTAGAATTCTTAAAGATTATTAAAGAAATGCGCAATGGGTTAGACCATAGGCTTCCAAAGGTTACAGTTAAAGATTATAAATACAATACAGATACATCGATCTCGCTACCCTCAATCGCTCTTAATGCGAAAGTAGCAAAGCTCGAAGAAACACCCATATCCCAATATTTAACTGGTTTGGAAACCATATTTTCTTTTACTGAGGTTTTAATCTGTCACTTGGCAAATGTAAGTGTAAGAAGAATGATGGGAGGTCAGATCAGGGAAATTCCAGAAGAAAAAAGAATTTATAAGCATGTCCGCTACTGTTTTTACATACCAGGACTGGATTATTACGAACAATGATGAATTGGATAAACCAGAGTACATTGACCCTGTCTTGCCGAAAATATATTTGTTATAAAGTTTTGCTTGTCTGCATTTTAGAGAATTGGCGAAAAGGGGTCAGTAGAATTGGTTTATGCGGTAGGCAGAATGTAGGATCAATATTTAGTATTTCTCGTGGTTAACCGCTGCCGCCAGGTCAACAATTTCATTTGCTATTGACCTTTGTTCCCGCATGGACCGAGTATACTCTGGGGTAAAAAAAGATTCAAGCTCGATTTGCCCGTTCAGGTAATATTGGAGCGCAATCATCGAATCTAACAAGGTCTCAAAAATTGAACTCAGCAGCCCCAAGGTGTGTTCATTGGCATGAAAGGAAGAGCTGGCTCTTTTCCTTTGCTCGCCCGCCCAACGGGTATTGGTAATGAATTCTGCCTCGGTATTGCTATACACAATGGCCAGCCCATGAAGTATCGAATTTCTGCACCTGAACGCTGGTTTGGCAATCTGTATCCAACGCCTAAAAATCCCCTGCAATTCGGGCTGCGTGATCCCCTCTGATAAATTAACCAGGTTTTCAAGCAAGAAAGAAACGGGTTTTGTATCGGTAGAAGGCTTATTCCCTTCAACCAACTCTTTTGATAATGTCCATATGAGGCGCTCCAATCTAAATTCAATACTTCCTGCCAGCACCGAAACCATTCCCAAAGCCCTGAGCCGCTCTGGGCCAAACTGATTAACCAACCTTTCTGAAGGATTCATATTTAAAAAGATATGTGAGTTCTTAAATCTAGTAATCCTGAATAATGGTCCAAAATTACCCGTCTCCATACCAAGGACTTTCTGGGTTTTTGTCATTACCTTAGCGCCAATGGGCTATTCCATCGGTCTTTCCGGACGTGCGTTAAAGATAAGCTTTTTACAGCCCTGTTTGAAAAAAACGCTTTAAAAGGTATTCGATAATCCACCTCATCCGAATAAAAGGAAACCATATCCCGATTCTGCAATATTATACCCTTAGGGTTCAAAAAGGGGTATCATTGGACTTTAAATTCAATTCCAATTCGCTATACAATATGCCGATCACTGAAAAGCTTTTTTATTCAGGGATTGCCATAACTTCTCAAGCATTCAATCCTTAATCCACCTCAGTATAATTGTTTGAAATATCCCTTCCAAACAATCAGTTTTTTCTCAATGCTAAAATATAGCTGACAATTTTTTACCCGCAAGGGTATATAAACAACCTGGTCGGTTGCCCTTGACGGGTATTTGCCAGCTATGATTTCCTGCATTAAAAAACTAATTTTTATTATTATGGAAACAAATGTCAGCCTACTTACAAAAGAAACACTAATCTACCATGTAGAAAATCACAATCTAATGGGATATGAAAGACCGTTAGTTGAAGAAATCTCATCTGCAGTGGATAGTAAGGATATCGCCTCAATTGAATGGTTTGCCAAGTTCGGCAACACGTTAAGAAAAATCATCTTTAATGTTCATGCTTACCGCATGGGATTAAGGTTTGGTTTTGAAAACATTGAATTTGATGAATATGATTGGTTAAAAAGACCACTATTTCTGAACATAGAACAACTACACTTTGGTCTGCCAGATAAAAACAGATATGGCAACTATAGTACCATTACCCCGGGACATGGGCCAAATCAAATCTGGACTTACGGACTATCATGTTCTTATGGTACCGCGGGATCTTCTTCCGGAATTTGCGTATATGATCAAACCTTTGCAAATAGGGAGGAAGCACTTATAGATGCAACAGCCAAACTCAAAAAGATGATGTTAGCAAAGGTTGGCGATAAGGACACTACCAACTATAACCAAAAGATAATTGCTGCAACACTTAAGGAACTTGACAAATTGGAGATATGCTCAGTGCAGTTAACCCTGTTTTAGATACGCTGTATTTTCTTTATCTAAAATAAGGTATGGACTGATCTGTGTCATCAGGTATCGTTATAAAATAACGCTACTACGTAGGGAAGTACCACTTTCCCATTTCTTAACCCATCACTTTTGCTTTTTAAATCTTTGATTATGATTAGACCGAAAAAAGCATTTGCTCTAAAACCAAGATCCAAGCCTGGCTCACCTGTTTATTACCGGGAATTAAGACTGAACCTGCGTAAGATAATTGCCAATATTCCAATCCCGAAAAGTGCAATTGAAAAGCCTGGTTGCTCAGGGCACCAACAACAATAAATACTCACAAATTCGAGCTACCTACGGGAATAATTTAACCACGCGGGTGTTTTGCGAAAAGCCTGGGCTTTGGTACGGCGCTTCAGGAAAAAATGGAAGAAAACATGAAGGCAAATCTTCCCGAGTTCATTTTAAAGGATCAGATCAACGGTCATAAAGGCCAAATTGATCTTAATCTGTATTTCAAGCAGTCCGGGCAGTCCGAGAATTATTATTTGAACAAGTATGATTTGGCCCTCAATGAGGGTAAGCCTTTAGAGGCTGGACACAAATATCTGGTCATTGCTCCAAGTGAAACACCAGGAAAAAATAATGTATTTAAAAGAGAGAATGTTGCAGAGGCTATTGAGGTATTTAAAAAGCACACCGGTAATGTAGAATTGGCCGTGGGAAAAGATGCTGCTGATAAGACCAGACTTGCGTCAATGGAAGAAGGAAAGATTAATTATGTCGAAAAGGACTTTGCAAGAACTTTTCGTAACCCACCATTACCACAGACGATATGGGTAGAAAGGGGCAAGGGTTTTACAGCCTCACAGTCCGTAAACCTAATTGAGGGAAGAGCAGTTTACCGAGAAGATATGCTCACCCAGGGCGGAACGCCTTATCGTGCCTGGATGAAACTCGACCTGGATGGCCCTCGTGACAGACATATGAATTTTAACCTCAACCAGTATCACGATCCATCGTATGGCTTTAACTTAAAAGAGGTTCTTGATAAATTTAATATTAAGGAACTCGAGAATCCAAAGGACAGAGAAAAACTGGAGGCCCAATTGAAAAATGGTGACCGTCCCATTATTACCGTGGAAAAAAATGGCGAGCAGGTTAAGCTTCATATAGAGGCAGTCCCTCGATATTCTCAGCTTAATATGTTTGCAGCCAATGGCAGACCAGAGAAAAGAGAGCAGTTCCTGAAAGAGCCCGCTTTGAATAAGCCAGTAACAAAATCAAAGGGAAAAGAGGTATCTACCAGCCAGGGTTTGGGCATTTAAGGGCTTTTTGTATTTTAGCGGCTCGTTTTTTGTAAACGAATAGTCAATTTATAATCGCTGGACATTTATTGATCAGCATAGAAAAAAATTATGGAAAAATTCGAAAAAGTAAAAGAGCTAGTATCCGCAATCGAAGCAGATGCTACAAAGTTTTATGATGGTGGAGTGGCTGCTGCTGGTACGCGTGTGCGTAAAGCAATGCAGGACCTGAAGGTTCTTGCTCAGGAAATCAGAGCGGAAGTAACCGAAAAGAAAAATAGCTCAAAGTAACTAAGAAAGCTGATTTGGGAAATGAAAAATCCCGGCCATTGGCCGGGATTTTTCGTAAATATTGATAATCAATTAATTTGATTGGTTAGTATAACCTGGCATTTTTAAAAAGTCTTAAAATAGCCCGCTATCAGATCGATCATTTGTTCACTAACCTGTAGTTCGCTTTTCCTGTAAAGTTTATGCTGAGCTGAATTGAACTTTTCAATATAAGTGGCCTCAATTTTATTGAATTTAAGATAACCCTGCTCAAAATAACGCTCCTCAATTTCTGATGATGAATCAACTGAACGTAACCAGAGCTTGATCATTGCCTCCGAAATCTTATCGTATAACAGCCAGTGGTTGACCATGGAAACCTCTTCGGGTAGCGCCAGGTCAAACTCCTTAAGTTCTATGAGCAAAGAATCTGTGTTTTCGAAAAGGTTATGGATCTTGTATGGCCTGGACATAGCTGCAAATCTAATACAACAAAAAATATTTCCTCAATGAAATTGCTCGCTTATAGCTTTATGTTGTAAAAAAGAAAATTGCTGGAAGCCAGCGCCTTACTATTATCCACTTGTGAATTCCCTTTTCAAATATATATTTGTGCTATGATTGTTACCGTTTTAGCAATTTTGGAAACTGATTTTGTCCCTCAAAAAAACCTGGCAAAAATTATGAATGAACGACTGGAGCGTGCCGCAAAGGAACTTCAGCAGGTTCATCTTAAAACCCTTTCGGGCAGCGGTTTTTCGACTGATGACCTGATCGTTTACCTCAGCTATAACCCAAAGTTTAAAATTCGCTTTCGCGTAGTCAATGATGTGCCCTCCGATGTCGAATATTTTGTCAATGAACTTTGTGCCAGGTTAGGCTATATGCCTTGGAAAACGGCACTACTCGAGCGAATTAACCTGCTGGGTTAAGTTTTTTTATTTCATTATTTGCATTTATTTAGGATCAAATTTAGGTTTGATTTCCGGCATGCGCATGAAATTCCGGCATAAACCCGCTGGTGGCCCTTGCGCTGCAATCCTATTTATTCCGTTGCTTCATTCGCTTTGGCGGAACCCAAACCAGCTGGGGCTCCATAATTAAATCAAAATATTATGGAAAATTCATTCTATCAGCTTGCTGAAATCGAGATCAGCTACAAACCAAAATTTAAGTCTGCACTCCGGCCACAGATTGACAGCTCAAAGCTTGCCTACCAGGTTATTTTAGATAACTGGAATCAGGATAAAATAGAGCTACTTGAAGAATTTAAAATCTTATTGCTCAACCGGCGTAACCGGGTTTTAGGAATTGTCAACATCTCTCAGGGCGGAATCAGCGACCATAGTAGACGTGAAAGTTATATTCGCCATAGCACTTAAAGCCTGCGCAAGTAATATCATTCTCTACCACAATCATCCATCCGGGGAAACAGATCCCAGTGATGCTGATGTTAAACTTACCAAAAGACTTTTGGAAGTCGGAGAACTGCTCGATATTAAGATCCTGGATCACCTAATCGTTAGTAACGACCGATACTTCAGCTTCAGGGATGAAGGTCTTATCTGATTGTAATTAAAGCTCCCGTGGAAATATCCATAGGAGCTTATTTTTTGTTCATTTTTTTCTTCTCTGCCTGTTTTCCTTCCTGTGCTCACCTCAATTCATTACCCATAGGCATTTTGAGTAGCAAATTTCTGAACAATCCGATTGCCGGAAAGACCATGCCCTGAAGGGTTTGCAGAAAAATAATCTTCCTCCCTTCGGGAGCGTATTTTTTTTCGCAAAGTCTTGCCTTGCAACCTGGATTGTATCAAGGTGAGGTGGCTTAACAAAAAGCCAGGAGGCTCCTGCCGACTGGATTGAACAATTAATAGTTAAGCCATGTATCGATTAAAGATGAGAAACCCACTGATCCGACTCCCTCCGCAATTGCGGAGCGCAATGGGAAAATTACCCCTCAGCCAGAGGAGATCATTTATCAAGTTTTTAATAACGATTTAAAATCAAAAATCATGAAAAATCAAAATATCAACACCGCAAACGGAAAAGCAGAATTTATAAACCTTAAAGATGCCAAAAATCCATTTTATCAGCCGATGGCAGTAAAGGTAAATCTGAGCACGGAAAACAAAACAGCCGTAAACGATGAACCTAAAAAAGATGAAAAGGAGGGACCAAAGTCAATTGCTGCGGTTGTTCAGTCCGAACCACAAAAAGCGGAGAATGTAGTAGTAAAAGCAATTGCAGAAAGGCCTGCCCTAAACTTAGAGGGAACGCTGAAACTGGTAGAAGAACTGCACCGCAGAATGGTGCAACGTGGCAGATTAGTCCACACCATTGATAACCTTGATAAATTCGAAATCGAGCAAAAAGAAGAAGCCGAGGACGCAACCTCCAATTATTATCAGGGTTGTGAAATCGAAATTACCGACGATAAACGTAACAAGTTCTCCACCAAGAACCCTGTAATTATTAAAGCTGTAGCATTGTTTGTACGTGACCTTTGCACAAGCCGTTTAGCCGAAATCGAAGCAGAAATTACCATTCCTGCATAACCAATCTATTTATCCCGTCCATAACGGGCGGGGTGTAATTTTAAAATAATCTTATGAATACCGCATTTTTTGAACTACTCGACCAACTTTACTGGAAAGGCTATGCAGAAAACCTGCTGGAAGAAAATCCAAAGATTTTCAATTTTCATTACCATGAATTTTTAAACCATTATCATAATTAAATATCATGAAAACACAGGAAATATTTTTTATCGTCCGCATCGAGGTATACTCTACCCATGCCCTTATTGACCAAACATTGCAGGAAATGGAATCAACCTCGCGATTTTTAATGACCAATACCCCAAACGTAAAGGTAGTCCATGCCGAAATATTGACCACCAAAATCAGAAACCTTAAAAACAACAATCATGGCGCATAACCTAAATTATAACCAACAGAGCCAGCGACATAGTTTTTTTTCCGTAAAGGAAAAGACCTGGCATAACCTTGGGATAGTCGTTGAAGATTATCCCACCAGTAGCGAGGCCATTGGCTTTGCAGGACTGGATTACAGCGTCGAAAAAAGACCGCTTTTTACCCTTGATAATCAAAATTTTAATAATCATTTGCAAGGCCAAACCATTGAAGCAGATATATTAGCCCATAATTTTTTTTGCCACCTTAAGAAGCGATACACAGGAGGTTTTAGGTGTTGTTGGTAAAGACTATCAGATTGTACAGAACAAAGATGCATTTTCCTTTTTTGATAGCATTACTGGCGCAGACAAGGGCGTAAAATATGAAACCGCTGGGGTTTTGGGCAAGGGTGAGCGTATTTTTATTACCGCTAAGTTAACCGAATACATAAAGGTTGGAAGGAATGATCTAATTGAACAATATGTTTTCTTAACCACCTCACATGATGGTTACGGGAGCATTACAGCAGCATTTACTCCCGTGAGAATTGTTTGTCAGAATACGCTCAATGCGGCTTTTAGAAACCAACAGAATAGTATCAAAATCAGGCATACGGCCAGCGCTGTTGAAAGGTTAAAACAGGCGCACCAGCTAATGGGGATTACCAGCAGACTGGCCGAGGAAATGGAACAGCTATACAATCACTGGGCAAAAATTCGCATTGATGATAAACAAGTAAGAAAATTAATTGAAATTGCCATGTCGCCTGGAAAGGAAACTTTGTTGAGCATCAAAGAGGAAAAATTCCATCAGCTTTCCAGCCATTACCTCAATATGGTTGAGGATGTATATCAATATGCACAATCAGCTCCATCACAACAGCAAGACACTACTAAAGGAAGTTTGTTTGGTGCCTACAATGCTGTAACAGGTTACTTTCAGAATGTACGCAAATTTGCTAACGATGAATATAAATTAAAAAGCATCATGTATGGAACAGCCATGCAACGCGGACAAACAGCATTTGAACTTTGTGAAGCGTTTGCAAAATCTGGTGGTAGTTTGTTTAATTGAGAAAGAGGCCTAAAGCCTCTTTCTTGAAATATTTCTGGTCGCGCTCCGCGCATAATCTGCCGGAATCTTCTCAAGCCAACTTTCGATAGCGCTGACTTAAGGTCTTAACCGATCTATTTTTTTGAACACTAAACTTAGGTGGAACGGGAATTTAGATCAGACTAAGGCAAGCAATTCTCAGTTTTTGTGAAAGCAATACCATTATCAATGTTATCGCAGCGGGTTTTGAAGACACAGCTTTGTTATCTACATCTTTTATTTCTCCACTTCCCCCACCAAAACCAGTTTTGATTTTCTTGAATATAACCTCACGCACCGATATGCTGCCCGCAGACCTCGTGAATTTTTGTTTTCTTATAGGAGATAATAGAATTCATATTATGAAAAATTCTATTACTTTCTATTTATAATAAGGAAGATTTATATCAAGATAACTCTTTACAACATACTCTCCCCCTGGTAAGCGCATTAGTCTGGCTAAGTATTGCATTTATCATCTGAAACGAAATATATTTTTAAATACCGTTTTTTTACCCTGTCAGGTAAAATAGGTTTTCTATATTTTTATCGAAAACGAACTGGGAGTTGAAATTATGTATCAGATTTAAGTTAGTCCTGTAAAAAAGGGTTTCTGTCCCGATTAATATAGTGTTCGTATGTAAAAATTGATATTAAGTTAATTAAGTGCTAATATTAAGTGGGTAATTTGGAGACATTAGAAATAATATTATTTCGGAGATGAGTGGCTATTGTCTTTAAACGACAGCAAATAATGAAAACACTGCAATTTGCAGGATTTTGAGTAAAAAGAAACCGACTAAGTATAATTTATGAGTTCAAGCTGCCTATTTGAGCCTTCCTTTTCGTTAAATGCAGAAACATATTTTAGTGATAACAATGTTGAAGTTGCGGTTGTTTTTGAGCAGCCAGAAGATGAATCGCTAATAATCGCTTATGAGTGGTATTTAGATAATTGTCTGGTCATAGACAATAACAATTTATTATTTGCTTCTTCCCTGAGTTGCGGAAGTCACCAGATCGCTGTGCGGGTACTGACAAGAGAGGGTTGGTCAGGAATTGTTTCTCATGAATTCAGCACTTGCAGACTTCCAGTTTCCATCGTGATTTCTGGTCCGGAAACGGTTCCCGAAGGTGACCAGGCTACCTATAAGGTCTTTCGCACATTTACCGATGGGTATGCAGAAGAATTAACCTCAAAATATACTTTTCAAAGCAGCGCTGGAGGAACTTTTTCGGGAAATATCTTTACAGCGATAAATGATGATCAGGACTTTCAAAATAAAGCCGTAACAATAGGTGCCCTGGAAGATGGCGAAGTAAAAGCGGTAAGGGTAATTACTGTTATAAACGTTACTCAAGTGACACTTGCTTTCATAAAAATCACTGGTCCAGCCAGCCTTAATGAGGGTGCAAGTGGAACTTATACAGTAATGGGTACTTATTCTGATGGGTCAATAGCAGATATATCTTCACAATATAGTTTCTCCGCCTCAGAGGGATTTTTTAATGGACAAGTTTATACTGCAGTTGTAAACACCATATCTGGAGACAGCCGGCAGGTGAGCATAAGTGCCTCGCAGGATGGATTGGTAAAAGCCACCTTACAAATTAATGTAATTGATAATTCCATTGGCGCAGGTATTCTGGTCGTTGATTTTTATAATAATACCGGGCTCAATATAATCGCGTTTCTTGAAAACGCTGATATCCCGCATAACCATAACCCTGCATTTACTGGAAATAATATTGTACCAGGAGCAACTTTGCCAGCTAGCGCATTAATTCTGGCATCTGATTTAAATCCCTCCAATACCAATTGGCGGTTCGAATTTAATCTTGCTAAACTGATCGCCGAAAATCCTTTAGTTAGCGATTTTGCATTTTCCATTAACGGTAGGGGAACTTCAGCTGGCCAACTGACTGGAGCATATAGTCTTCGCAGTAGTGATGCAGTGATGGTTATGAATGGAAATACGGGGAATTACATGCCATCAGTTTCAGGCGGCAGTAATATTGGTGGACTAACAAATTTTGACAGACCGATAAGCGCTGGAGCAAATGGAAGCTACCTTGAAAGTGACCTTCCGGTTATTATAAGGTTTAACTATAATGTGCCGAGCAAAACACTTAGTTATTCTTCTCCGGTTACGATAAACTATAATTTACAAAGAAATCCACCTCCGCCAAGTGTAGATGCAAATTTCAGTCTGCAGAAAAATGGGGTCAGTACAGATCTGGTTACTTTTGTCGGGACAGGAACTTCCAATGGAAGCTATAATATTGGTGATACCTTAACGGTAAATACGTTTCATTACCTCAGCACCCGATGGCCAGATGATGCCTCACTTAGTTTAGATATAAAGGATAACTCGGGAAATGTCGTGCATCATTTTCAGGGTGGGGTTGTTGATGTAGCAGATGTACATAGCCACAGTTTTGTGCTTACAGATAACTTATATCTTATAGAAGTGTCAAGCCATAGCACCGATACGTCGCTCTCAACGCCTGGATATAAAATGTTCAACGACAGGTCGGATATAGGTGATGGTGCAGTTCTGATTAGCATTACAGATAGTACAACAGGTTATGTGATGTTAGATCATTTTCCAATGCCTGCATATAATAGCCCAAGAAATGGTGCTTATAATGTAGTTAACGATAACGGATCCCAATTGGTTGCAATAGAAAACACCTCAAATCAACAAATATCAATTACGCTAAAATCAGATCATGGTTTCCAGGAAACTTTTGACCTAGGGGCGGTTAATGGGGTAGTGAAAACAGTTACCGACAAATCGGGGATTGAGGTATACATAAATCAATTACCAATTTAGTTTGAGGCTGAGCAAAAATCACATCACATTTAAACAATGAAAAAAGCGGATTAAAATCCTAAAAATATATGGCTGAGAACAAAGATAGTTACATTTCAAAATTCAAACCCACATCGCATTTTTTTATAAACCCGGACGTTCTTTCGCAGACCGAAAGTCAGTCCTTTGGTCCAGTTGATGAAAACGAATATCGCTTGACAACAAAATTTACTGTGGGTTCTGGAGTTAAAACAGCTTTTGCCATTTGTAAAGGTATTGTACTTGTTCAACGCCAAACTGGATCAACAGGTCTTGTCAACCTAATTTTACGTCCCTTTACCCAGCCGATAGAAGGATTTAATATTAAATATTTTATTTATAGAGGACTGGTTGAAGCGGATTTTTTTAATGGAAATAAAGTTCTAACGCCGACCTCCTCTACTTCAGATTTCGTAAATCAGATTAATGCCAGCTTCGTGGCCTTTCATAATAGCACAGACCCGGGACAGCAGGTACCAGATTTTCTGGCAAAATATATTGGCTTTGAGCCAGTGGCGCAAGCTGATAATTTACCGCTTTCTGATTTTTTCTTTAAGGAATCAGTTTATGTGGAAAGTAATGGAGAATTCGTAGAAAAGGATACAGAAGCGTTTGAGCTCCCCGTTATTGATATGGGAAAGTCTTTAGGGAATTTCCAGGCTGGTGAATGCGGAATTGATATTGTTTTAAATTATGGCGATTACCGCTTACCGACGCCTAATGATGAGTTTGTATTTGACTTAAGCTATGCAAGGGCCAAGGAAGCTAAAATAGTGCTCAATAATACCATGAGTGAATTTCAGAAAAAACTGAAAAAAGAACATATTTTTCAGTTTCTGGATGCTGCAGCTTTTTTTGGGTTCCACTATTCAAACGGAAGTATTGCCATTGGCAATGCCGTTAAAAAAGGTGCAGATATTTACAATGATGTCATTTCGAAATTTTCATACAAAAACCGCCTTTACCTTTATATCCAGAGCGATAGGGGTAGGAGTTATAACTTTTATAATAATTATCTAATTGGAGAAACTGGAGCGGAAAGCCTCAAGATAGGATTATCGGAAAACACATTAGCAGATGCTGTTTACGCTACGCAAGGTTGGCCAGTCATCATTAAAGACAATTTAGAAGGCATGCTCTATCTGCAGTTTGTGACCGATAATAATGAGAACAGCATGCTTTATGGACAAATTGCGAATATTGATAATGCGGTCAAGAATAATTTTATTGATGCAGAATACTTGAAATTGCCTGATACTGTGGATGGGACACCAAATGATTTTACTAAATCAATTGTGCTCAGTAATGCTGCTTTAAGTATGGGTGGCAACCTTACCTCAGTAGCCAACTTCAATATTCTTATTTTCCAAGGCAAGGCAAATTATTACATCTCTGGGCAGGAGACTGATGAACAGAATGTCACGACCGATATATTGGCCAAAGCAAATTTCTTTGATGATGTATTCGATTTGGTTAGTGCGGAGCCTTTATTTAAGGCAGATCAAACGAGTGGGTATTCGGTGTTGTCTTCACAGAAGTTAAAGTTGGTTAATCATTTTTTCGACAAACGCCAGCTTGGCATTTCCGGGGTACAAACGGTTAATGTTCAGGACTCAATTTCTACAAGTATTTCTAACCCAACAACGCTTAGCAGAGTAACTTACGTTACCGAAACGGTCGATTTACTAAATAGCGGTTTGTCTGTAACAGGAACAATTACACCGGATACCCGGTCCAATCCTTCTACGTCCAAAGCCAGTAATGATATCAAAACTTATCAGTTGCCAGATACCTTGTATTACACCTTAGAATCTTTTACCGATAGCTCCGAAATTATTAACGGACTAATATTAAATGCCAAAGACGGAAGTACTCCAACGAAAATTATTTTGGGATTAACGACAGAGGAAAATAATGCAATTCTTAGTTTGATTGTATCAAAGAATCTAATTTACCCAAGACTATTTTTGGTTGATTTGTTCGACGGCGGTAATGAATTCGTATCGATTGAAAATATAAAATATCAAAAGTATAGTCTAGGTGTAGTAGGAGAAATAGCTACTGGTGCGCTAAGATTGTATACGCCACTTACATCTATAAACATCTACTCCTTAGATCGAAAATATCACTTTTCGAAAGCTTATAGTGAATATATGGAGGACCTAACACCTGAGAATAGTTTTACTATAACTAATAAAATTGGATAAATGGCAGTAGTGATTCTAAAGAACGATGGAATGGCAGTTGATTTAGACGCCACTTTTACAGAATTAGCATTCGATATTGAAGGCTTTATTCTTGAGTTTAATTATCTGAGTAATCCGGTGTTTAGATACAAGTACTATCAGACGGGGGATTTTAAACAAAAAGATAGGTATTTGAAAGATACTCTTAACGGTTATTTTCTTGAAAGGGAATACTTGAATTATACTAATGATGAAGACAGTGAAATTAAAGTGTTTGTCAAAAAGCATAAGTTCATTTCTACAAGGTTTGCGGCAAAGGTGGGGGATGAAGTTTTTGTAAATAAAGTTGATTCTGGTGAACCATTCAGTTTTTATTTTAATGTCATAAGGTATAGATTTTTAGTAGAGGCAACACTAAATAGTGGAATTAAGAAATATTTGGGGAAAATATTTGAAGGAAATAAGTTGATTGGCTATGAGGTAGCAATTCCGGACATAGCTACATCGGTCGTTAATCCCTCTGCGCCTAAAAATCTTGCTTCCAGATATTTTTTTAATAATAATTATACTCGATACTTAAGCACATGGATCGACGATAACACTAAAAAAAATATAAAGAAATTTACAATTTTAATTTCTTTTAGAATAGCTGAAATTTACAATGAAATTTTTCCAAAAATTGCCAGCGTATCCTTGTGGGCTAGTATCGATTCCATTGCAAATACGATATCAGGAAATGCAGATTCGTTAACTGATTATGGTAAGCTTCTTTTCGAGCTCAAAAAAAGTTGGGGATATTACCATGACCCAAATGCAGATCAAAATTACATCCATAAACATGATTTTGAGCCTGTTTTTCAAGATGGTGCTGCTTACGAAGATTATGAGAAATATTATAATGGGTTAACAGAATTATACTTCGCGTTATATAAAATACAGGATAAATTAATAGAATTTAGCGAAGACCTCCGTTTAAGGTATATCTTAGAGATTTTGCCCCTTTCAGCACTAGCAACTATACCATATGCAATTGTTAAAGAACAATTATTCTTTTATTACAAATTAAAGGAATTACCCCAAAACTCTCAACGATATCTCGTTCACTTGATTATTTCCATGACACAAAGAAATAATTTAGCAAACGATTTTTTGACTTTACTTCTAAAAAAGGAAAATGGTTCAGTCACTATTTTTGAAGTGTTGTATTTGCTTCTGGATGATGGTAGGTTGGAGCGTTACCCAATTGTGAACTGGTTTGTGAACCAGCAAACAAATAGAAAACATTTTGTTTACGCTATTTATGAAATTTGGAAAATCTCAGAGTTTAATTTTTACTTTATACCTAATGGAGTTACCGCTAACGAAGATGGCCTTAATCCTGATACTTATTTTCTAAAACAGGGAAAAAAATATTATCCGAAATATAGTCAAGATGGTAAGATATTACATGGAGCCAATCCAATTTTAGAATTCTCAATATCCAAAGTGGATAACCAATCAAATCAGTATTATAATTTGGTATCTAATGAAATAACATATAAACCTACGACAGAATTTATTGGAGAAAAGGTAATAATTAATAAAGTAACAAAATCGACATACTCAAATTATAACCCTTACGGAACAAATACTCAATCTTTTCAAAGTACTGAGATCAAATATGGTGAATATCACTTATATCAACCAATATCGTTAATAGGATATACTTCAAATCTCGATTTGAATGTGCCAAATTTTCTGCCTATTCCAGTGTTTTTATTTTATTATGCTGTCGAATTCGATGAACTGAAAGATTTCGATGCTTCTATTTTATTCGCAGCAGAAGTTAGTTTAGAATTAGCTATATTTTATTTTACAGGCGGTTTATCAACCATGAGACATTTGAGATATCTAAAATATATCTCGGAAATTAATAATGTTAAAAATGATTTGGTCTCTCTAGAAACAGCTGTCTTATTCTGGCGAGGAGTAGATGCGGGAAGTGAAATTGTTTCACTTACTGCAGGCGTATTATCCTCTTTTTTTGCTTATCAAGAGCAGATTGCCAATAACACAGACCTGAAAAATCTTAACAAAAAGTTAAGCCTTTTTTTTATGCTTTTCGCCATAGGTTCTGCTGGTAACGCTATTTACAGTAGTAAAAAAACCTCAAAGGCTGCTGATGATGTCCTCGAAGAACTGGAGTATTTAAGCGATTTTGGAATTCCTCATAACCTGCCCAATGATGTTTTGTTGGTTATAAATAAAGTTAGAGGTCTCGCTCAAGTTAGTAAAGCCTTATTCAGAAATAGGATTGTCTCACTAGCTGAAAGTGAGTTAGACGAGGCAAATCACATAGCTAGTTTGTATGATAATTTTTTTAGTGATGTTGAACGGGAAGCCTTTTGGCAAGATTTTGTTGGAAAAGTGGAGAAATCGCCTTTAAATGATTCGTTTTGGAAATTAATGAATGAAACCCAAGATGGAATTCCAGCCACAAGAACGGTAATTTGGAGAGAATGCCCTAGAGAATTATTAAATTATAGAAAAAATATTTGGTTTCTGGACGGTACTTTAGTTATAAAAAAGTCGGAAGAATTAAATAATGAATTATTCGTTGGTAGAGCAGGAAAAAAACTTAAAGATGGTGCTATTCCTCCATACTCTCTTAATGATTACACTTACGGAGCCCATGGTGTTCACTACAAATCAGCATTAAGAAATATAAACCCAAGTAGTCTCGGTGATATCGTCGGGAATGTGACTCCGCTTGGTGATGGTTTTTACAGTGCTAAAATTAGAGTGTGGAATATAGATTTGGGAAATTGGAAAATGAAAAAAAATGCTAGCACTTTTTTTCCTGACAATTGGTCTGAGTTACGAGTTCAATCAGAAATAGTAATAGCTTCACGTAACAGAATTCGATTGCATGGAAATGTGTATTTAGGTATAATGTCTGATGGGAAAAAAATAAGATTTCATATTGAAAAAGGAGTAATAAAAAGTGCATATCCAGATTTATAAAATTTAATTAAAAAGTTATGAACAACAATTTAATAGTTCAATATAAAATATTATTTGAAAATAAAGTCTTTGACTGGGGGATGTCGAACAGGGAGATAATGAAAGTTGTAGATACGAGCAATTCTTCGCTGACATATTTTTTAAATGATTGGCATCGAATCCCAGAAATTGATGAATCGCTTTTGCCCGATATCGAAAGTGCACTGGAAAATCCAGCGCTTGAAATAGATACAGGCGCCACGGTGATAGATATTATGATTCAGAATAATGTAGTTAATTTTTTTGATTCTGAAGGATTTCATAGTACAATGCCACTTCAAGATTTCAAGGAGATTGTTATCGGGTGGAAAGAGTTTTTGATGTCTAAACCACTTCCTGGTAGAATTAAGTAGATAATTGTTTATTAAAAGGTAATAATACATGGTACGTTTCAAAGTACGATTTATAGTACCAATCTTCAATTCTATAATAAAAAGAATATGAATCAATTCTTAATAATCAAATATGGGATCAATTTTAGAAGTGAGATTGAATGATTATGCTTAGTAAGTTTTATTGCATAGTGTTGGAAGAATAAGAATAAAAATGCATATAGAGTTAAGCTTAGCTTCAGTGGTTTCTCAATAATAAAAGATAGAAGAAATTAATTTCTTTGAAATAAATCATTAACAATAGATAAGAACGAAATGCCAATTACCAAGCCGATAACTAAAAGATACTATCCATCACTTTCAGAAGTGATTACAGTTGATGATTTGCCTGAATTTTTGCATTTCGCAGAAGATGGCTTGAATCTGCTATTGGATAGGATTCATTATAAGAATTTACAGTATTCTAAGAGTCAAAGAGGGGATTCTGCTTTTTATAGCCTGGATATTGTTACAGCAAATATCGGTCTTGATTTACCTTTTGGTATGCGCCTGGTTTTAAATCCGGATGAACAGGGAGATTCTACAATTTCTGCTTTTCCCATTTCATTGGAGTACCAGTGGGAAATTCTGGCTTTCTTACGTGCTTTTAAGGTTAACAATTTTGCTTTCAACCCGCAGGCATTTTATGAGTTAGGATTGCAGGTTTTTAAGATTTCAGAGAGTGAAGTCATTGCGCATACCTTAAATTATTTTATTGAAAGTGACGAAACAGAAACTAAGTTTCAGAAACTTGTAGATGATATCAATGTTTTATATCCCGATGCTAATCTGGCTTTACCGGTAGGTGAAGAGCCTTCGGTTGATAGTGTTGTAAATTTAATCAATGAAAATGAACACATACCTGATGGAGCATCTTTTTTGCCTTTCAGTCTATATATATTGGATGCTAATCTTGGTGTAACCAGAGAACGTTTACAACAGTTTTATGACCGGGTGGTTCCACAGGGCTTGGAAGATTTCGTCCGCCAGTTAATTGTTCCAAAAGTCAGGGCAAGTTTAACGCTTTCGGCAGGTATTGAATTCCCAAATAAAATACTTAGACCAGTTACGGCTAACGGAACTCCGATTCCAGATAGCAAATCACTTTTTAAATTTGCGGAAGCCACATTTTTTGTGGACACCGAATCTGGGATTGGTTCTGAAGTTGAACTGGCTGGGTCCTTAATCCCGGAATTTAATGAAATCGGAAAAACTGGTTTGATTATCGGTTTTACAGGCGCTAAATTAGACTTAAGTCGTAAGACAAATATTCCAGAAGCCGATGCTGCAGGTTATCCATTAGATTTTATGGGACTGTATGTAAAACATGCCTTCATCGGGTTTAATAAATTCGGAACGGAAACAACAGGCAGGACAAGTGCTGCCATTATTGCCGATAATCTATTTTTAGGGACAGGAGGGGTATCCGGACAAATCGCACTGGAAAGTAATGGCGCATTGTACCGTGATTTTGGAAGTTTTGCGGTAGAATTAAACCGTTTTGCAATGGACTTCAAAATGGGTTCCATTATAAGCTGTGATATTGTCGGAACACTTAGACTTGGAAAGTTTGAACAGAATTCAAATCCAGTTTTTATCGATATTCAGGCGCATATATTTGATGATGGTAATTTTAAAATTACCGCAACACCCTTAGCTCAGCCAATTAGAATTACGCTCCCGAATATCCTGGAACTTGAAATTCAGAGTTTAGCTGTCGGTAAAGAAGATAGGGGCTATTATGCAGAAGTTTCAGGTCATTTAGACTTTATTGCAAATGTTCCTGTGCTTGGAAAAGTTTTACCAAAAGGGATTTCGGTTCGTAACCTCCGAATATGGGACGATGGAGAACTTGATTTTCCAGATGGATCTCTTTTAGTTCCAAAGGCCTTTCCTTTGAAAATTGGCCCGGTGAGCATGAGCGTGAACAATATTACCATAGGTTCTTATTCAAGGCTACACAATGATGTGGAACGCCGCTACCGTTTCTTTGGTTTTGATGGTATGATCAATACCGGAAAATTTGGGGTTGATGCAGCTGGAAATGGTATAAAATATTATTATACAGTAGATGATAATGCAACGGATAAACCTTTTCACAGCTTTTTAAGCATCGATGAGATACGTATTGATCTAACTATTCCCAATAATGCTAAGCCTGAAGACATTTTGTTTACGCTGAATGGTTATTTGAGTATGAAAAACCCTGATCCAGCCATTACAGGATCTTCTGCAGGAACAGAATATACCGGGTCAGTATCTTTTTCAATGCCAAAACTAAAAATGGGAGGCAGCGCTGCGATGCGTTTGAATCCTTCTATTCCTTCCTTTTTGGTTGATATTGGCATGGAAATGTCAACACCTATCCCACTTGGAGCCACAGGTCTTGGGATATACGGATTCAGAGGGCTTTTCGGACAACACTATAAGGCTTCAAAAGCGGCCACTACGCCACCACTACCTGAAGATGCTTCCTGGTGGGAATATTATAAAACACCCAGCACAAAGACTGGTCGTGAGGGTATAGAAATTGATAAATTCGAAAGTAAGCCTGGCTACGCTTTCGGTGCAGGGGTTTCCATAGCCACAGCTTTTGATTCTGGAAAAATATTCTCCAGTAAACTATTTTTATATCTGGGGTTGCCTGACCTGATTATTATTCAGGGACAGGCTGCTATTCTTCGAAGCCGGATTGGTTTGGATGATGATATTGATCCGCCATTCAGTGCATTGGTCGTGATTGATAAGAATTCCTTCCGCACCAATCTTGGCGTGAATTACAGGTTGCCTGAAAGTGGCGGTGCTGCGGGCTGGCTGTTCTCTTTGAATGGTACCCTGGATATGGCATTTTTCTTTAATAATGCTTCCGGGTGGTATTTAAATATCGGTAAAGACCAACCCGAAACTGAACGGGTTCGTGCAAGTATTTTAACACTCTTCAGGGGTTATGCTTATCTGATGATTTCTTCCCGCGGCTTTAAAGCAGGGGCTGGAGCAAGGTTTGATATCAACCTGGATTTCGGAATTGCGGCTGCGGGGGTAGGTGCTTTCATTGACATGGCTGGTTCTGTTAGTTTTAAACCAGTACAATTGGGTGCCTTTATCCAGCTAGGTGGTTATGCTTACCTGAAAATACTTTGGATTCGCTTTGGGGTTTCTGTTCAGGTTACCCTTGCGGTCGAAGCGCCACACCCATTCAATATTTCAGGCTCACTGGAAATCGGGGTGAAGTTGCCATGGCCAGTAAAAAAGATAACGCTGCGTTTATCGCTAACCTGGAGAATCAACAGCAACAATGCACCGCTACTGGAGCCAATACCTGTATTGCAGTTGCCGAACCGTTCAACGGGTTATTTGCCGGCTACTGCTGTTAATATGAATTCTGAGGAAAGATTTGGCTTAAATTATGTAACCAGCGAGTTTATTGGGCAGAATGTGGCCATTCCAGCGCCTGGCTCTTCAGCCTGGGCCTATAATTTTAACGATGCGCAGGATGTTCTGGAAATCACGATACCGTTAGATAGTTATATTGATATAGAGTTATTAAAACCAGTGAAGCCGCTTGCTACCCAGCTGGGTGGGGCAGCCAATCAGTTGCCTTCAGGTTATCTTGAACTATTGCCTCCGCAAAAAGGAATAGCACCTCAGGTATCCCACCAGTTTGAGCTTACCGCGGTTGAAATTTATACCTGGAAGATACAGGGGAATTCCGGTGTTTGGATACCTTACCATGTCTATGAGGCAGTTACTGCGATTGTGGAGAATAATACCGGAGATCAGCAGGTAGACCTGGCTAAGCTAAAGTCTGGCTTCTGGCAGTTCGGCGAGCAGGGTAAATACAACAAAATCCGTTTGCTTTCCCAGAATATGTTCAGTTACCTGAACCGTTCGGTTTCAGGGACCTCGGACCTGGATGCGCTGAATTTCCGCAGAAAAGATTTATTCTGCTTTGAGATGATCAGCAAGCAACGCAGGATCAACTGGATCAATGAACCAGTTGGAGATATCTTTCCAGAAAAACAGGAAGTTTACTTTCAGGGTGTCAACTTCTATCTGGAAGGAGTAACAGCACGAGTAGAGGTGGGGAATGGGAATGGTTTTACCCATTCACTTCAATTAAAAGCCCAGGGTGGAATAATACGACTGCGTACCGATGAGGCTATAAGTGATTATAATCTGCAATTTAGCCTGGTGGCCAATGAAGTGGATGTGGACTTTATAAAAGTCTCTACGCTTCCTGGGAAATTCGGTCAAGTGGTTATTAAAAGGGAAATCTCTTCTTCGGTGCATCTGCCTGCCGATGGAGCAAACCATACCGTGAGTAGTGAGCATGGAAGGGAGTTCCAGGAGATTCTGATCCGGTTTGCACGGAACCTACAGCTTGATTATTCAGGAGATTTGGTCATGGGTGGGTATTTTGCCTTACCTATGGAATATACTCCGCTATCGCTGGGTACTCATCTTTCAGAATTGGAAAAAGGGGTAATGGGGGTTGCTTTTTATTCACATGCTTTTACCTCGGTAGAGCTTTTAGCAAAAGGTTACCTTGCAGGTAGCGATGCTATCGGGGCCTGGCCATCGATAGCTGCAGAGGATACCCTGGGGGGCCACCTGGCACTAGTCTCAGGGAACCCGGATAAACCTGCAGGTTTTTATCAGAAGTCCGAAGAGCACTGGTCGGTGCAAAAAAGGATTTATAATTTTAGCGCCAATGCGGATGCCGCCGTTGTGCCTTTCTATCCTGCTCTTCAGGTGGAGGCAAATAATTTCGCTTTCGAACTCACTGCAGTTTTTAACCCATTCCAGACTGGCATCAGTACATTAATTTCTAAAGTTAATTTCGATGTACAGACAGGGAAGAAAAAAGGCTACGCATTGCATCTTATCCAGGATAGCCCTGTCAGTCCGCTTGTGAATTATCCGGAACTGGAATTACCTAAATTTAAATTAACCTTGAGTTTTTATGACGGACTGACGCATTCCGCAGTCACTGTAGAAGACGTGTACGCATTGGATTGTGAATCTGGTTTTATATCACAAAGACAATTCAAGCATATTATGGTTAGTGTAAACAGGGATGAGAATAAAATTGATGTTTTTGTCAGTTACCGCCTATTAGGCAGCTTCCCGATTCCGCTTGAACTTGAAGTTTTTGAAGAAACGGATACTTATACCTTTTTGGATGAGATAACTTACAGCTACCAGGAGGAACAAAAGCGTTTTGAAGATAGCGAACTTACAGCGGAAAAACTCCTTGAAGAGGTAGTTTTGATGAATGAGGGATTAAATAAGACCATTCAGCCTGTGTGGCGGCCCAATGCATCCTATGCGGTGGTTATAAAATCCAGAGATCTTGTGAATGGAAATTCAGGAAACTCCCCGATTCGTCACCAGGTTTTCGGTTTCAGAACAGCGGGTCCCGTCGGGCATTTCGAAGAATACAGCGCCGCTTTCCAGGCTTTGAAAGCTCAGGATAAAATAGCTGAATTCAAACTTGCAAGTTTAAAACCCTATATCGATTACGAGCGTTCAACTCCGGATGCTATGGGTAGGTTTGAGTTGAGTAAGCCGGTTTTCTATCAGCAGCCTAAAGTTGGTCTGGTTTTTAATAAGCCTTACATGAATGCCATGTTCTCGAACTGGGCAAGTTATCAGGGAATGCCTTCAGTTGAGTCCAGTCTTGTATTGGATGTGTTTTCTCCTTTTGGGGAGCAATATACAGCGGCACTGGTTTGGGAAACTTTACCGGAACAGGATATAAACGATAGTAATTATAACACGCTCTCCGCCGATGAACAGGTCTTGTTTTTAATGAGCAAGGCGGCCGCGGCAGATAACTGTAATGTGAGCCCTTTAACCTTTAAAAAACGGATTAAGCAAGGCGTTTATCTTTTGCCGGATTTAGAGTCAAACAGGCTGTACTCGGCAAGCTATTCTACGCTTTATAAACCCGAAGGATCCCAGCAGCTTAAAAAAGAAGTACACCGTTATAATTTTAAAACCTCACTTTTTGCAAACTTTCAAGAGCAGGCTTCCAGTTTTATAAAACCGGAGGATGAAAATAATTTCTTCTATTACAACATTATTACCGGCTTTAGCGGAACTGAAATTGCGCAAAACCTTTTGCCTCTGCTTAGCGGTGATACTGCAGTAGATTCACCGGAAATATCACGTTACCCGTCACTTTATGACAGAGTGATTTATGGAGGACTTGGTCTTAAGAACCTGGAACCTGCGTCTCACTCGGTGATCGAGGTAATCGTGAATTTCGATGCCACTAATGAAAACCAGTTTCAGCTTCTAGGGGTACTTATCCGAAACCCCGAACCATTAAATGATCCAAAACTCAGCGAGGAATTGAGAAGCGATACCACCAGTTTGGAATTAACGCTTCCTGATGAATCGGTTTTATCAAGAGCAGAATTTATTTACCTGCATTCCAAAGACACATCTTCGGTTTTTATAACAAATGCAGCAATGGATATCCCTCTGGGAAATATGGTGCTTACTTTCCGCCATAAAATTTTTGACGGGCAAGGTTTCGGGACGATACACGAAGATTACCAAAGCCCACCAATTGCACTTAGTGTGGTTATGGTTTAACGGGAGCTTGAAACGGAATAATTAAAAGATAAATAAAACTAAAATATATACCCAGATGCTTTCAGTGGATAATAAATATGCTTTTTGTGCGGATTACAGCAGTCTTGCTGTATGTTTGTCTGCCATTCAAACTGCGCAGCAAAACGGGGATTTTCAGGCCGAAAGAACGCTTCTGCAAATGCTGGAGCACTTTGAAAAAGACCTGTTAAAGAAGCTTTACCTTCGTACCATCCGCGTGTTAGGTATTTTGTACCAGGTCGAAGGGGTGCAGAGCTATATTGGCGGTGACTTTACGGCAAAGGATTTTATTGCTCGTGATTTTAACATTGGCTTACTTCAACTGAATGGTCCTATTACAGATTTATCTGCTTACCTGGCAGGGGATTTTGAAGATGAAGATTTTACGCACCTGGATTTCTGGGTGGGTTTTCAGGATTTTACCCAGGCCGGGTATGCAGCAGTATTTAAGACAATTATAAACATGTTTGCTGAGCTTTGCTCCAGAAGCACGGAAATTGCAAATAGCGAAAAATGGATTCTCGATGCAGCGCTGATTCCTGTATTAGACGGTTTGGAAGCAATTAAGGTCTACCTGCAAATCCGTGGATTAAACCTTTGCACGGCAACGGAAGTGGTCAAAAATAATGATTCAGGAGTTTTTCTTCAAGCTTCTGGTTCTGATGGTGCAGATGGTGTGGCGGAAGGCCTCCTTTTAAGGTGGAGCCTGACTGGACAATTAGGGCAGAACCACCTTCCCAAGGGAGATTATTATAATAGTCAGCCGCCACCAGGAGATTTCAACCGTCCTAATGACTATGTGCGGATTTACCGTACAGCATATAGCCCTGAAGTTTTATCAATAGACTTTGAGGCGAAGCGCCCGGTTATTAATTTCGAGCTAAAAATCTGGTCCTATGTCCTGGTTTACGCAATCGGTGATAAAACGATGAGTACCCGGGTGAATCTTATTTTTACTGATGCTCAAATTTATAACTTGCTGGCAGCTACCCTTGACCCTCAGCTATATTTTTATGATTTTTTAAATGCCTATTCCGGAATCATCAGTGTTGAAATTTCAAAGAAATCAGCTTTTAAGATTGGTTTTGATTTTATGACGGAATCTGATGACCAGGCGGTATTAAAAGTAGAAGCCGTATGTAAAACCAGCGATTCAGAAGATGAACCACAGCTGATTCATAAAACATTTTTGTCCAGCGAAGCTAGCGCCCAGGAAATACTGGCTGATAACATTCAGTCCCTTCGCATCAGGAAAACTCCTGGAAGTTTACTTAAGTCATTTTATTTTGAAACTTATGATGATTTTCAAAGGATGCGTCAGAGTTCAGACTGGACTCAAATCGGTCAGGGATTTGGATTATCATTAAATGATAGCACTGTATTTGAAAGACTCGAGCACCAGGATTATCCTATTGACAATCTTTGGCCGCAATATAATCAGGGAACAAAGGTTCGGATTGCCAATTATCAGGATAAATGGTCTGGCAATGATCTTGATGCACCAAGTTTAAAAGAAGCGGTATTAACCTACCTGGATTTGAGTGCGACAGATTCAAGGGCTACGTCAATAGTTAAAAAGGCGGGGGCAACAGAACTTGATGAAGGTTTTGCCATCAGCTACCTGGATATACTAAATCTACAGGCGATGGACTACCATATGGCCAGAATGCTTGGGCTTGGGCACATCGATAAGATCAATTCAAACGATGCCTATGTCTATAGACTGGAGTATACCAATAGAAAATCTGTTACCAATTCCACGGTGTCGGTTCATAACTATATTTCCCTTCCGGTATCTAAATCAGACAAAAGGCTCCCTGAAAAGCCGCTTATTAGAGCAGTAAATTATGGTTTGCCCACTCAGGGAGAAACTGATCAGAAACTTTTTGATCAACAAGGTTATTCCAGTTTGGGACGGGTAAGGGCGGTTAACATCGGACGGGAACTTTTTGATGATGAAAAAGCTGGCGAAAGCTTTTTTGAAAGTCTCCAGGAAGAAATTAATGATAATATTTTTGAACATCCAAAACCAGTTGCATTTGGTATAGAATATAAAAAGGATGGTGAATCCGTTTTTCGTAAGCCTGAAATTACTCAAGAGAAATCCCTGGGTAAAGTATTTTATGCTTATGATGAGCAAAATACGGGACAAGGTGTGGTGGAAACCACTTTAGTGCCGGATGATGAACTCAGCTTATATATACATTTTGAAAGGGAAACGGGCATTCACTGGTATGCTGTTTATGGTGTGAACTGGTTTTCTAGGGCTTCGGAAATAAGTGAGCAAGTAGCCACTGATCTGACCGAATTTCCCAACCAGAATACGCTGACTCCTCCTGAAAACCTGGCGGTCCATTACATACAAAAAGAAGATACGCCTGTATTTACAACTTCAAGAGAACAAGGCTGGCTGGAGTCGAGAAAAAATGAATTCCCAGGTCAGGATACTGGGTTAACCAGGGTTACCTTCAATTGGACGGATATTACGGACGTAAGTGGCTTTGATAATATAGAATCCGCCCAGGATGATATCGTTAGACCGGCTAAGGTAGCGGCGCTTTTTATCCCATCGCTTCCACTGGAAATAACCGGACAGATAAGCAGAATACAGGCTATTGATGGGATGGAAGACAGGCTTCTACTTCAAACTGGAAGCTATATCCAAATTAATGGAGAATTAATCAGCCCGGAAATTTTACCGTCAGACTTTTTTAAGTTCCAGAATGCTATTTTATCAACTGCAGAAGGGCAGTTCAAGGTGCTCAGCGTAGCTGCTGGTGTTAACGGACCCGCTATTGTGATTGGAAAAAACCGTAGCTACGATACTGTTTCGGATCCATTGGCAGCAGATTTCTACGGAGTTGAAAAGAAATATAACGCGCCCAGGGTTAATTCGCGTTTTTCTATGACCGAGAATTTATCCCGCTCAGAAAACTGGAATGCTTTAGCTCAACAGGTAGATTTGATTTCTTTCGCAGATGCTCAAGACCCCGTTATTGAAAGTTATAATGATAGTGAGGGAAATACATCGAAATTCTGGATAGGGGGAATAAACCAGCCTGCAATTGTTACACCGCTTTTTGGACCTGGCAATCCTCAGAATTTAGCTGGGGTTTACAAAATTTCTTTTTCTGCAAACTTTATTCTTCCGGAACATCCTCAGAATATCGTTCCTTTTGATCCGGCTAATCCTGGCGCCAACCCGCCTGGTAGCCTGAATCCTTACGTGGAATGGTATAAAGGAACCGTCAGAATGCTTAGCGAAAACCCTGATGAAAGAAAAACCCTGGAAGTTTTAAGGATTGAAAACCAGGGAGCACTCGAACTCTATGTAATCGACGCAGACTATACCCAGAATCCTATACAGATTTCTGACAGCCCTCAGGATCAAATTGAGGTGAATTTTCATCCAGGTTACAGGGTTTATTATTACGCAGAAAGCATTTCTGTTTTCAATGCAGAAAACATTATGCCTTTGGGAGAAGAAACCCAGAGAAAAACATTATTTGGCCTTCAGGCATTGCAAGGTACATCCGTTGAGTCCGGTTTTAGTTCTTCGGTTTCACTTCCTGGGGTACTTATGGCTAGGAGAGTCGAGGAACCTGTTACACCCGAACCACCACTTATAAGCGCTCAGAAGGTACGTCCGGATGAAACCGGGAAAGCTGCACTCACTTTTGATTTGAAGATCGCTGCAGATTTAAATGGGAATGCAAGAAAACCATTTGGTTTTAGTTTTTATAGAATTGCTGTGGATGATGCTTTTATCGCTTTATATCAGCCCGATACGATAGCGCAAATCTATCAGGATATTGAAAGACTCAGTACTGATGAATTTGCAGATACCCGATATTATGAATTTATCAATTTGATCATAGATGAATCAACAGGGCATTTTAAAGTTTTTGACGCCTTGCCTGAACCATACGGATTTCCTGATCCTGATAAACTAGGGTTAACCGATCCGCTGGATAGCTTAGCGGTTCGAAAAATGAAATATTATTCAGCAATCGTATCAGCGCTATTGCCGTTAACGGAACAGGTACCTATTTTTTCCTTTTTAAAAACAGGACTCATTACCGAAAACCTTAGTCCGGTAATAAGGGATATCAATGGTAATTTACTTTCTGCGAGTGATGCTGCTTTCAATCCCTTTCCAATGGTTAGAAAATACACGAACCTAGAGTTTCCAGGCAGTACTTTTATCCGTTTCACCGATTACTTTTTAAATCAGGCGTCCAGGACTCAATATTTTTACGCGGCAGCAGAAACCACAAACGAACTCGTCAACGGAGATTTGAGTCCTTTTTCAGGGCCAGTAAGCATTTTGCATACGATGCGTCCTGATATTCCAGTGTTGTCTGGATTTAAGGTGGTTCCAGCAATTAATGGCGAAGCTTTGCGAATAGACTTTAACCTGAATGCTGTTGCTGAGATTGAACAAATCTCTAAAATAAGGATTTACAGATCGACCGAGCTGGTTAGCCTGGAACACCCTCAGGGTATTAGTCCGTATTTTGATGTTCTGATTTCTGATTCTTCATTAATGGGTTTCCAGTTAACAGATGAATTGGAGGATTTCTTTCTTATACCCTACGGAGAGACACTTTATTATCGCTTTTATCTGATAAGAACGATAATCAATGAGTTTAACCAAAATGAAGATGTCCTGTCTCTTGGCTCGGCAGTTACACCTGTAAGACTGATCGACACTTTAAATCCTGAGGCCCCTCAAATCAGCTTTGATGAAGCTGATAGGAAATTAAGCTGGCCTGCAACAGCTAATAGAGGTAGCTATTATCTATTTCAACAGAATAGCAAAGGGAACTGGCAGCGTATTTTTTCTAGTGAATCGATAAATAATGAACCAATGGAATACCCATTGCCTGAAGACCTGAGCTTCTATGACCAGGAAGGCAACCGGGTATACTACCGATTCAAAGTACGCGCCGAAAACAGCTCCGGGCTGACAAGCCTGGAAGAAAAAGAACTAACGATATAATCAAAGACCTTAATATTATTAATATGCCACAGATTCAACCTATTGATGATGCTTATGTAAACGAAGTCATTAAAACTGCAGGCCCATATAATCCCGCATTGAACCGAACGCAGGGGATAAAAATGCGTGAGCTGATTAAGCTTCTCAGAGACCGCTTTGAGCAGGAAATATCTTCATCAAATACCTTACTTCAAAACCGGCTTGAAAAAAATCAGGCCAACGGCTATGCAGGTTTGGATAATGATGGAAAACTGCCTGCCACATTAATTCCGGACTCGTTAATGGGAAATCTGCATTATCGTGGCGTTTATGATGCTGCGACCAATACCCCAACTTTGCCAGCGGCCTCTGCCGCTGCCGGATCATACTATATTGTAAATATTGCGGGAAATGTTGGCGGAATAGAGTATGCAGTAGGCGACTGGATTGTTTCTGACGGTAGTTTTTGGTCGAAAGTAGATAATTCCGATGCAGTAACCACGGTTTTCGGCCGTAATGGAAATGTATTGGCCAATGCTGGTGATTATAATACCTCGCAGGTTACTGAAAACGCGGCCGCATTGTATTTTACCAATGCAAGGGTACAGGCTTTCTCGGATGGCAGGTACTCCCAGTTAAACCATAGTCATGGCTGGCTGGAGATTACTGGTAGGCCGACAAAGCTTAGTGATTTTACTAATGATATTGGCCCTGCAACGACTGTTTTCGGTAGAACCGGCGATATTGTGGCAATGGCAGGAGATTATAACACGGGTTTAGTAACAGAGAGTCCTTCAGCGCTATATTTTACAAATGCCAGAACTCAGGCTTTTGCAGATACCCGTTATTCTTTACTTGGACACTCGCATACCTACAATGAGCTGAACGGCAGGCCCACTTTACTTAGCCAGTTTACAAATGATCTGGGTAATTTCGGGAACTTCGCACTGCAAAATGGTAGTAACGCAAGTGGAACCTGGAACATCAATATCAGTGGTCAGGCAGCAACAGCGGCAAGTGCATCGGCATTAGCTAATTACGCGTTTAATCCACAGGTGTTGGATGGTGCTGATTATATTTTTGGAAGGAACGGCAGCAATCAAATTAACCTGATTTCTCAAGGTGGTCTTAGGGGATTCTTAGGTTTAGGTTCGTTTGCTTATCGTAACAGCATCTTGGGGAATGAAGTGTATACCGAGATTGGAAACAGCGGTTATGACGGGGGGGTGGCGAGCTTGCTGAGGTGGAAGAACTATGGCAGCGGCCATGTGATTTTCGATGCCTCTCAAGGGACTTCACCACATGGAAGTGCCGTGGGTAGATCCAATTCAGAAATTGCCTGGAGCCCTAATTATCCCACCTTAATGGGCTGGAACGGTGCCAATACCTATGGATTAAGAGTAGATAGTGCAAGATTAGCAGATAACTCAACCAGCTGGGCTGGTTTTGGATATAATGGTTCTGACACTGCTGTTAATTCATATCTAATGGGCTATGGATCAGATGGTCAATGGCATCCAATAGGAGCCGGTAACGTTCGTTCATTTTTGGGTTTTCAAACCAGTGGAGAGTACCACCGCTACGGAGGCTTCGGTACAGATGCCAATGCAGTAGCAGAAAATACTTCATCATTTACCTATGCAAACAATGCGCCTTTCAACGGGACGCTGATGTATTTTGGCGCTAATGGATATGGCACACAATTTAATACCCCTTATAGCAATGGCGGAGGTTTGGCTTTTCGTACGCTAAATGGAGATAATGGAACTTGGAGCACATGGAGGAATACTTTATGGAATGGATATAACCTGGATAGTGTGCGGCTTGCTGGTGGTTCAGGCAGTTCTTACTCCACAGCCAATCTGGAGCTCTATCGTGGGGGTATTGCGCCAAATATTTCTTTACATTGGGCCGGGGTAGTTGCCTCCCAGATTACCGTAGAGTCTAGCGGTCGTATTGCGATCATGGATAACCCAGGTACGGGATACGAAAATCTTGTAGCGAAAAATCTGGCAGCAGTTAATAACATATCAGGGGATTATGTTTATGGTAATGTTTTTACAACAGGAACAAGGGTATGGACTGGCTTTGATAGTGGGGTAGCGGGTTCGGTCAGTGCTTCAGCCTGGTTCAGAAGTTCTGGGGATACCGGCTGGTATAGTGATACCTACGGTGGAGGAATCTGGATGAGTGATAGCAATTATGTTAGGACTTATGGAGATAAGCAGTTTTACTGTAACAGTAATATGTTAGCCGGTGGTGTTTACAGGGGAGAGAATTACGGATCTGGTTTAGTAGGCGTGTATGACCCGTCTCGTTATCAGATGATTTTTGCAATGGGTGATGCCTACCGGTCAAGTTTGAACGGAGCGACTTTGGATAACCATTATGGCATTGCATGGACGCACCCGAATGCTGGCGGTCAATCGATACCTGGACTTTCTCATCAGGCAATTTTTACAATGGCTGGGCTGACCTACACCGCTATTGGTGATGGGATATGGACCAGGGGAGACCTTACGGTTGGAGCAGGAAAGACCTCTTCTAATATTTACATGTCGGATTCGGATGAAGGGATGCGTCAGATTCATTGTAATTCCAACCGTATTGGTTTTTTAAGCCAAGGAGGTAGTTGGGGAAGTTATTGCAATGATGATGGCAGCTGGAACAGTGAGGGAAGCATGTCGGCAGCAGGCGGCTTCTACGATACCTCAGACGTTCGCTTGAAAAATATAGTCGAACAGGATATAGATGTTTCTTCGATTAAGGCGATTTCTTATAAATGGAGGAATGCTGATGACGATAAGATACATGTAGGTTATTCAGCTCAAGACGTGGAAGCATGTCTCCCATTTGCAGTGAAAACAAACGAGCATGGCGAGAAATCAGTACGTTATAACGAAGTACTTGTTGCAAAAATTGATGCACTTGAAAAACAGCTTGCTGAGCTAATGAGGAGGATAAATTAATGGCTTGGGGGGATTTAGCGGCTAATCAATTGATTAGCGGACAAAAATTACAAGAAGCAGTCTCTAGTGGGATTTTTAATTTAAAGAGTGGGCAAGTTATTCCTAATACTAATAAAATTTTAACGCGTAGTCAGGCCAATACATTTGTAGATATCTTCCCTATTCCTAATGACAATCGAGCGCTACGGAAGTTCGAATTAATAGCTATGATTTTTTCTACTCGTGTTTGGATTGGTTCCAGAGAAAGGGAATATGCAAACTTTTCAAGCGAAGATATTGTAGGACAGGCTAAAGCAGGTATTATTAGTAGTAATTCTCATATTATGTATAGCAGTCAACCATTTGGACATGATGTTAAGATATATTGGGATGCAAATTTGAGTGAAGGGTTTAATTTAAGAGCATATGTAACTGATGGAGTTAATCTTTATAAATCGTATAGATATGAGATACCGCCATCCTTTGCTTTTGGCATTTATATTGTAGAGGAGCCTGAGGTTAACAGACTGTTTAGTTATGATTTTAAGTGGTCGGAAATAAACTCAATAAACGCTTGTGCAGGCGGAAGTACTACTATATGGGGTTTTTCTTATGATTCTGAGATAAAAATTGGTACAACATTCAATATTGACGGTACTGACGCTGAACACTTATCAAGAAATGGAAAATGGTATAAATACGGATATATTGCAAATATAACTGCAATCGGAGATTGTCTATCATATTATATTATAAACCAAAGCCATAGCTATGCATACGATCAGTATTCATCGATAGGTGCCTGTAGTGTTTTGACTCAGGTTGGAGATCTTTATACAACAAATAGCAATGGCATAGTTCAAATAGGAGATTATGTATACAGCGACGCATCAGGTACTGAAATTTACCCGCTTGGCTATTACAGCTACATTGAAGCATCTGAAAGGATTTGGATTTTGGTGCAATTAAGTGGAGGCCCCTCTAACCCTGGCCCAGCTTATGTTTCGAATAAGGGAACATGTGGCAGCGTTAGAAACTTCAGCCTTTATCAATCTGGAAGGAGACTGGAACTGTCAGCAGATAATGGAACTATTGGAACCACTCTTAGCGTGAATGTTTATTATACGGTTACGGACTTTAACGGAAATGATCTGGGACCAGGATATAAACTAATTACTTTAAGTCCAGGAACAAGTTCTGTAAATACCTCGAACATCACAGCAGGCCCTGGTGATACAATTAATATAACAGATATTATTTTTTCTCCTTCCTTCAGTGATGGATATACCCTTTATGTCAATGGGTATTCAGGGAATAATGGAGAAGTGTAAAAAAAACTAAAAAATAAAAAAAATGGAAGAAAAACAATTAACACCAGCTGCAGCATTTGATATCATATACCGTGCGACAGGCGCTTTACAATTAAACCGAGCGGATAGTCAGCTTCTGGAGGCTGCGCTGAGAACTATTGCATCAATCATTCCTCAGGAAAAAAATCCGCAGAGCGAGCAAAATGCAGAACAGTAAGCGCGGGTAGAGGAATTAATTTATTAAAAGTATAAACCATAAAAAATGCCAGAAAACCTTCCAATAGATGATGCTTATATTGACCAGGTCATTAAAGCAAATGAACCTTATGATCCGAATGAGGAAAAAACCCAGGGAATAAAATTAAGAGAGCTGGTTAAGCGTATTCGCAATCGCATTGATAATCAGGAGGCTGGTTCTGGTGTAGGCAAATTATTTTCCTTTACAACCTCAGGCAATGGTGTGCAGAATACTTTTACTGTACCCCACGGACTCGATTATGTTCCGCAAAGCGTAACGATCACTGCTAATAGTGATGATGCAGCGTTTGACAAGGTAAATCTGTACGTTTACCTCAATAGCGCAAAAATTGATGGAGCAGATGTGATTATAACCTGTCGTCGGTCAGGGTCTAATAATGGACCAAAGTTTGGGATAGATAATTTAACGTGGAGTATTTTAGTGGGTGGCAGAGGTTCGCAAGCTGCCGCGCCTGACGCACCAACCAATGGAATTGAAGATCTAGAAAGTTTCACCTTCACCTTCACTAAAAATCCAAAGTTTAACTTAGCGCAGCATGAATGGAGGTACCGGATTGCCAATGGTTCTTTCTCCAATTGGGTGAATACCCCTTCGACAACATTATCGCTCCCCGCGGTAAATATAAACGTTGGTGATTTGCAGGTAAGGGTGAAGTCAATTGGGGCCAATCCAGCTAGTGTCCCTTTAACTAATGATTTGCCATATATCACTATTCCAGGGGATAACTATATCTTGATTGTAAATATATCAGGTATAGAAGAGGGGTATGAAGTAGCCTATAACGATGAGCTTTGGGCTAATAACCAGAAATCTTTTCCAGCTGGAACTGTCATCCAGAATCTCAGGCCAAGTGCACTAGGCTATACTTTTTCTCCTTCGTCAATTTCAGAGCTGGTAATGGATAATGACAAATCAATCAGTTTTGCTGCATCGCCATATACAACGCTGTTGAATGGGTTTTCAAGAATAGTACCCAATCCGGATGCATTTTCTTACGAGAGTGATTTTAACTATAATCCTTTAATTATCGGGGGTGGCGGATACCCCAAGCTTGGCTGGAGAGTGCCGGACAATGACAACGGTTCAATATTCATCAAATATGAACAGGATAGCTACGATTTGAATCTCTACCTTGCCTTGGATGAGTCAAATAATGATCTTGCAGCGGTAGGTTTTTATTTTGCAAATGGGAAAATATGCTGGGACTATGTGATTGATGATGATTACACAGTCGGTGAGGTGGAGCAAGCACTGGAAGGAGCATATTATGGTTTGATCAAGGATGGATCTAATATTAAGTTATATAAAACATTGGATGGGATAAGCTTTACCGAGCTATATGATTTCGGTAATAGAGATAATTATGTGTTTGTGACCGTTTATAATCAATCCTCGAACAGTGTGCTGCATGATCCACAGGGAGTCAATTTGATTTCTACTTTATCTACAGATTTATAAACCTTGCAAAGTGAAATCCTGTCTAATCTAAAAAATCATAATAACTTATATGGAAACCAGAGTTAACCTAAATTATACTTCATATCTACCTGAATCGCCAGTTTCAGAATTAACTTTTAACACACCAAACTCGGCAACACTGAATCAAAAGAAAGGATACTTGTACGCCTCGTCTCCGGATAAGCTAACACCAATTATAATGACCAGCAGTGATAACTCAGTTGCCTTAGTGAAGTTAGAGGAGAGTTATTGGTATGTTGAATATGTTGGGACTGGAACGGTCACCATCACCGCTAGTCAAGGAACGGGATCGGTAAGCAGAACCGTAAACATATCTAAAGAGGAATTAAATTCAGGAAGAATTTTTAACGTGGGCTCTGGGTCAGGTGATGTTAATATTGACGAGAGTATGAATCTTATTGCCGGAGATACCGTCATTATTGCTCCAGGCACTTATAATTTTGTTAATGTTTCCAACATAAAAATCGCTGATGGGGCTCTTCCAGTAAACATAATAAGTAATGGACTGGTTGAAGTTTCAGGTGACTTTAATAGCTATAGCTTTCGAAACTTAAGAAATGTGATTATTGACGGAGGTAGAACTGAGGGAATTAAGTATGGTTTCTTAGTCCGAGATAATATTTATCAGGCGATTTATTTAGAAGATATCAATCATATAACTATAAAAAACCTGGAGTTGAAAAATATCTACGATGCTGGATGGAATTGGCAAAATATAAAGGATATTATTTATGATGGCAGCGAAGAATCTTATCAAAAAGGGAACAAATTTATTAATATTAAAGCGGATAATGCAGGTTATTTTAATGCGGGTGGATCCTTGGATGCTAATAATGAGCAACCTATTGTAGGTTTAGTTGAAGGACTTTTATTTGAAAACTGGGATATAGAAAATTCTAGTGCAGGCACTATGATTAACATTGGCTGTGGGCAGAATATCACTTTTAACAACATACACTGTAATCATATAAATACAATAAACAATAACCACAATTCTGTTCTGTTCTGTTCAGGAACGGCTGATGTTATAAATTGCTCAGTAAAGAATTTCCAGGGTAATTTAATCCGTTTGTGGACATGGACCTTAATTGATGGAAATATTAAAGGAAGAATTACGCCAAAAAAATGCCTTTTTTACGGGAATACTGCCATTTCAAGCAGAAAATATAGTTTTTTCGAAACCCAGCATTTTGACCGTTATATAATCGAGGGGCTGGCTAGTTTTGCAGACATTGATATATTCAATAATACGGGTGCAAATTTGAACTTAAACATTCCCACCGTATTCACGGGAACCTTGCTTGATAATTATGATCTGGGAGGAGGTACGGTCAGATGTTTTAATAACCTGATTATTAATCCTGTAAATCCAGATAGTAACAATATATATTTTTCATATAATTCAATCGCAGAAGGAGGAAGTGAAAATCAAAAGGGGGAAATTCAGGAGTTTAATAATAGAGTTTATTACAACTTGGAAGAATCAAAGATTAATCCAGCTTCCTTAGCTATAGAAGATGGTGCTGAGGCATTGAGAGGCGCTATTGACAACACTTCAGCAAAGAAGTACACTTCAGATTATTATGGGAATGTAAATAGAGGTTATATAGGCGCTATTCAGGGAAAAGCATTAAGCATTGGCAGTGTAAATATACCGACTATGCCCGATATTAGTGAGTGGTTTGATTCTTATGATGGTAGTTCAGCAAATAATTTTCAGGTGAACGCGAAAAGATCACGCTCTGAAATTGGGATAAAAAATTATGACATAAAAAGAAATGGTACTATCGAAATCTCTGTTGGCGGAAACTGTAGAGATGGAAAAGCAGATCCTGATTCTGACAGTGGATTTAATGTTGGAGAAGTGATCCAATGGCAATTTCGTGCCAGAGATTTTCAGAATCAATTGAGCGACTGGTCAGAGAGATTCGTGCACGTTATGCCTGGTGCTACTTATTCTTCAGTGCCTTTAACACTCACGAAAACTTCTGGCGGAACGCTGATAAATAATGATAATGTTTATGAAGCAGCAATTGAAACGGTCTTTTGTTCCACCGGAATTAGTATAAGTTATAATGAATCTCTAAGACTGGTATTTGACAATGTTCTAGCACTCGATTCAAATTTTCCATATGTGGGCTGGGCGGAGACTAATCAAATAACAAGTATTGATCAAATACGGGCTGGTGCACGTTCAGGCGCACAAAATCTAAATGATGTCATATTAGTCAAAGACGGGTATGAAAGTAAAACTGGATATTTTAAAGAAGAGGATAGATACCTTAGTTTGCGTATTCATTACGATGGCTATACGTGGCTTCAGGCTTCATCAGATGAGGTTGATTGGTATAAGGTAAGTTCACAGCTGGATAAGACAAGTCAGATTATAGACGGCGTTAACCTGAATATAAAATTTTTAGTGATTGTGATTCCTTTAGGTTGTAAGCTAAGTAATCCCAGATTGATTACCTATCCTACAATTCAAAGTGGTTTGATATCTTAAGTCAAATTTAGGATTAGGTAGATGTGACAATGGGTTTAATTAATTTATGCTTTTTCATATCCTCTAGGAAAATAGGATAAAATTTATTTTTCAATATGGCAAAAACACTAAAACTTGGATTCGCAATGGGAGGAGGGGTTTCCCTTGGAACTTTTTCAGGTGCTGCGCTATCGGAAACCATTAAACAGGCAATTTTAAATGCAGGTTATTACGAATGGAAAAACGGACAGGAAATATTCGTAAAATATGATAAAGTAATAATAGATGTTTTTGCAGGGGCAAGCGCTGGCTCAATGTCGCTTTCTATTATGCTTAGGGGGCTCTGCCATCAAAGCGAGAAAGAAAAGGAGAAAGCCAGGACGACACTTGTTGGGGATCCTTCTATCAATTTTGAAAATTTGAGCATTGAAACTCAAAATGATTTAATCGTTGCCCAGGTGGTTCAGGACCTGCAGGAAGATATCTGGATTAACGAAATCAATATTGATAAACTACTTGGAACTACAGCCGAAGAACAAGCTGAATTAATTTATCAGGGAAGTTTACTTAGAAATAAGGCCTTGGAGGATATTGCAAAAAAGTACTTTCAGATGGATGATGCTTTTGATAACCGCTTTGCCAACCGAAGGATACTTTCTGATGAGGTGATTTTTGGAAGCTCTCTTACCAATCTGACTGGGTTAAAACTCGATAGTCGTAAAGGAAATGCCAACAATGATCCCAATTATGCGGCCTCTGCTGATGCATTCTCTTCGAGAAACCATAAAGAATTTCGGGTGTTTCATCTCTTTTTCGATGAAAAAAATAAAAGATCTGTAAATGAAAATCCAGAGGAGTATCCGCCCAAATGGCTCCGGTACCATAATGGGGCAACCAAAAAGAAATATTTTGGTAATTTAGCGGATAAAAAAACATGGTCTCGGATTGTTGCCACTTCGGTTGCCTGTGGTGCATTTCCTTTTGCATTTGAACCAGTAGCACTGGAGCGATTTAAATTTGAATTTGAGCAGTGGCCGGAAGCACTGACCCAGGAAGTTTGCGAAAAAGCAACAGGCAGAAAAGAGCAACTGTCCTATCCATTCAGCTATGTTGACGGAGGCACTTTTAATAATGAGCCGGTTAGGGAAGCTTTCAGGATGGCCTCTTTCCTTGATGCGAAAGATGATCCGGGAAATTTTGATAGGTTAATTGTCTTCGTTGACCCAAGTATAGCCAGTGAATCTGTAGATTTCAGGGTTCCGGTACATCAAAAATATGCGGTTAAAAAACCAAGAAAACTACTTGGAAGCCTGGACGGGTACGATGTGGTAAAAAGATCAACACTGGACAGACTTGTTCCTCACGTAGGTACTTTGCTTTCTGTAATTCTTGATGAAAGCAGGGTGAATGAAAATGATAAACTTGGCTATATATCTGATTTATTTGCAACAAAAATTAAGTACAACGCAATACTAGGTCAAATAATTGACCACTCGACTGTTGCTCCGGAAGTTATAGATAAAATAAAAGGTGAATTAACTGAATTGATCCGACTTGATCGGTTGAATGAACTGTTGCCTGTTGGCGCGTTAACATTGGAAGGTGAATTATTACGTGTTATTAATGACAATAAGATCGATTATTTGGAAATCAAAGACTTTGTTCATGAATTTATAATGCATGGTTCTAACGCTATAAAAGTTAAATTTCACAAAAAATTGCTTAGAGCACTATTCACCGTTTTTATCGATAGGCTCCTGAATCTTATAGGAAAGAGTAAAGAAAGTAAAATTATGGCCATTGCACCAGTTAAACTGGTAGAGGGTAAAATGCAAATTCAGACGCTTCCGGGTGATTATTTGTTTGGATTCGCTGGGTTTACCTCGAAATTGCCTAATATTTTTGAAGCTGCCCTGGCTAAATATTCGACCCAGCTGTTCATGAAAGAGTTGAAGTTGATATCTGGTGAGAAACCATTGCCAGAGGCACCAATCTGGAATGACCAGATTGAGTTCGCAAAAGAATATGTTCTTAAGCTCCGTAATATCGAGGCAAGGATAGAAAGCCTTTTCAGGAATGCTCGCATTATTGATATTTTTCCATTGGTTGATCAGTTCGTACTTACTAATTTAAGTAAAGCGGTAAAAGAGGCATTAGAGGGTGTGGACCTATACGATGACCCGTTCTATTCATTTGTTTTTAGGATTCCGGTACACGATAAAAAGATGGAAATCGATGGGGCTGGAATATATAACGATGCATCCGGATTCAAAGTTAATGGCGAGTGGTTTCTGATCACAGAACTTTATTATTTTTACCATCCATCTAATGCGAGATGGTCTGGAGTACATATACAGAATGGACATCTGATAATAGAAAAAGATGGTTTTAGCGTTATGCCAGACAGTGGTTTTTGCTCAATTGAACTCCCGGATTTAGCTGCGATTAAACTGGCTAACATGATGCCTAACCCTACTTTTGAATACCGTATGATAGAGGAAGGTGATAAGGGTAATTTGCTCTCGGGTAAAGACTGGAAGGTTTTGCCTGGTGTTGTCAGGATTGACGAAACGTTGCTGGATTAATCGCAATCATTACTTTTCCGGAATAAGACGGATATTAAATACCCAATTTTAGGTATTGTTATACAAAAACATACTACTTATTTTTAATTGTACTGGTTGACCATATTTTATAATTTCTTACCTCGACTGTATATAGGCGGTTTACTTTCAGGGCTAAAAATCTAAATTATCAGTCTGCCTATCTGTAAAATTCAATTCATCACTTAAATAATTGTTTAACTATTAATTCGCGCTCCAATGCAAATCAAAAATCATTTACTAATAAAAGATGACGGCAATGCCGTAACTTTTAAAGCCACTCCAAATAAAGGAGGAAGCCTTACGCCTCAATATCTGGTGATGCACTACACAGCTGCCACTACCGCTGGTTCAGCAATAAGTTGGTTTTTGAATCCAAATGCCCAGGCTTCAGCACACCTTTTAATCGATAGGGATGGTTCCATTACCCAATTTGCACCATTTAACGTAATTACTTGGCACGCAGGTAAAAGCCAGTGGCAGGGGCTTTCTGGCTTAAACAAATATTCCATAGGCATAGAACTGGTAAATGGCGGGAGGCTGACAAAAAGTGGTAACAAATGGATTTGCCCGGTGGATCATCGTACAATTCCGATTGACGAGGTGATAATTGCCAGGCATAAAAATGATTCAACTGAATCTGGTTGGCAGGAATATACTGAAAAGCAATTGGAAGCGGCTATGAATGTTGCGGCGCTACTTGTGAAAAAATATAATTTAAAAGATGTTGTCGGTCATGAAGATATTGCTCCAATTAGAAAATCTGACCCAGGACCGGCTTTTCCGATGTTGAGCTTCAGGTCAAAGGCAATGGGCCGCAATGATAAAAGTTCGGGCGAAGTCAAAAACAGCGTTGAGCTGAATATCCGCACCGGAGCTGCCAGTTCTTTCCCAACTCTAACCAAAGCTTTACCTGTAGGTACACATATGTTAGTTTTACGTACAGAGGGCACTTGGAGTTTTGTAGAGGTACTGCAGTCGGTACACGGTATCATGGATCTTGAAGGTTGGGTTTCAACTAAATACTTGATAGCAGCGCAATAAGCTATTGCGGTATTGCCTTTCAAGACTAGATTGAGCGCACCAATTCAAGCCAAATTTTTACAGAACCAAAGCTTTCACTCTGTTTCTAAGCTAAATCATATATCCAGACTATGGAGTACATATTTGGTAAACCACTAGTCTTTAAACTTTTGGTTCATTGACATTATATCCAATAATTATTAAATAAGTTTTCAAAGAAGAAGGCATAAGAACACAGTCTATTTTACCAGATTGAAATAATGAATAAATTTCGACCCTATTGACTTATTATATTTGTAAAAGCAGAATGGAGGTTTCATAGGCGTGATCATTTACATTTCAAGAATTAGCAACTATTTACAATAAACGGATATAAAATCTCTTGCGTTAGCAAACATGATTTTTTTTATGATTTGTTCGGGACTAAGATTTAGGGGGTACTCAAAGGTTTTCGCCGCCTCTATTATTTTTAATTCAGCTATCAAACTTTGAGCAAATTGCGGCATCTCAGCCGAATTCTTGCAGCAATCAACCGCTTCAACCAGTCCATCAAAGTCTGAGCCAATACAGATATTATCCCAAGGCGCTTTCATCCCCTCGTCTTTAGTAAATTTATATATTCCTAGGATATGGTTCAGTACCAGATATAGATGGCTTTTGTAATTTGGCCGGTCTTTCGGGATGCTTGGTAGGGCGCTCGGCTTTCCCATGTCATGGAGTTCTTGTGTAGCTTCACCAATATCATCACTTTCCTGACCTTCTTCATCCGTAGTGTCGATAGTGGTATTACCGTTATTAATTTTGTTATTGATGAACTTGTCTGTAAGTTGATCTATTTGATTCGCGGAATTGCTACTGGTTAGCAGTTCGAATTCTTCTATGCTGAAAAATTCTTTGATCTCGTTGTTAAATGGATTTTGGCCCCCCAATATCCTAACATCCAGTGAAATTCCTATTAGTCCTTTGCTGTTTAGAATCTCTCTTAAATCTTCGAAATACAGATTGATGCTTAACGGATAATATTGGGTACCTGCAAGACAGCCTTTTATTGCACTTGTAGTTGCTTTATATCCATAGCTTTTCTTTTTATTGTATGGGTAGTAGTCTGGGAAAAACTTCCAGTATTTTCCGGTAATTCCAACATGGCTTGCGATAATAGGTTTTTTAGGGTGGAATTGTTTTCGGTATTGATAGAAAATTTTTCTGGATACCAGGCTCATGTGTTTGACGTCAATGAGTATACCTTTGCTGTAAGCGTGGTCAATTAGTTCTTTTCCGTGAGAAGTGATACCGATTCCTTTTGGAAGAAGTCGTCCCTTGCTTAATATCTTATTCCCGTAGCAATGGGTTATGAATTGATTAGGCGTAAGGTGCGTAGGTGTAATATATAGCGTTTTGTAGCTTTTATTGTCAATAAAGTCTGTCAGGTTTTTCTTAACAGTACTGATGTCTTTAACTTTATTTTTTTGGTCGTATAAAGTATGGCCGCCTTCAATATTGAAGATTACCTGAAGAGTCTTTGGGTCATTGTTGTCGAATTGCTCTCCTCTCTTCAAAAATCTTATATTTTTTTTGATAAGGTTTCCATTTTTGTCTATTGCAGGTCCAGTTAGGTTGTTTAATTCTTCATAAAATACTTGTTGATAGAGGCATTCCTGAGAGATCATTTGATCTAATCTTGTTCTGCTCAATAGTTTTGGGTAACCGAGCAATGAGGCTAAGCTGATAACGACTTGATCTATCATGCCAACTTCCGGCGGATGAAGGGTGATACAGATGAGGCTAAAACCTTCGGTTTCAGTGAGCATCTTTAGAGATGATTGGGATTCCAGGATATTTCCAATAATTCCATCATTGGGTTCAAGGTTTTCCCATGGAGATTTTTGTGTCCCATCCTGAACCTGAAAGAGGGTTTTCAGTCCTGGATGACAATGTAGATCGAAGTATTGCATAGCGTGGAAATTTTAGGTTGTTTTATGTTTTTATTCTTTTCTAATTACCTGTTATTCATAACATTTGTTCGTCCCAATTGCTGCGGTGCATTCTTCGCAGGTATCGAAACTCATATGCGGCACTTGAGTCCATCCTCCGCCATATAGCCGTTCACAAACGATGAATCCTTCTGGTCTCTGGAAACATTGCCGTTCAGGTAAAGCTAATCCATTTCTTGCTCTTGTTTTTTTTCTCTTTCTCGCTCTTTTAAATTTTCCCATTGGATTTTTTTTAAGGTAAATTGATTTGATTTTTTTTAATGTATTTTAAAGAATTAGGACTGCCCATTACCTTGTCCACAGGAATCTCAATTACTTTGCTTCCGCTGAGTTCATTTTTATCTCCAAAGGTTATTTTTGTAATGGTTAGCTCATCCGTTGGATCAGTCCAGGACGGAATGTCCTTCAAAATGAAACGTAGATGGGTATTTTTGTCCCCTTTGAACCTGTATCGATTCGTGGAGGCATCAAATTTGAGTTTTAATATTCTCGTTGCATTCAGGAGGTGTGTATTGCCATTTTTAGAGAGTTTTCCATAGTAGATTTTTCCAAAACCAGTTGTTCCATCTCTTCCTGATTGGGACTGGACAGTAAAAAAGATAAACGATGGCAGTAAGCCGGTTGGCGTTTTGGCAAGTAATAGATAGCAGTTATATAAATGTTTCTGACCCCCATCATAGCTTGCAAATTCATGCTGCCTATTTTCATTTAGAACCGCCCAGTCTAAAAAATTGTCTTGTTCCAGCCAGCCTTCGATAAATCTGGTCTTGTAAACGTGAACTATTGTATTTGTTTGTTCATTAACCGCCTCGCTCTTCTTTTGTGATCTGGCGGTTTTGTTATCATCTTGTGTCTGAAATGTCTCTGCCAGAAGTTTTGGAGTAATGTGGGTATTGAAGTCGAATGGATAGTATTTTGTTTTGCAGGATGTTAGTATTAGACTGAGGCCGATAATTAACACTGAGATATTTCTATTGTACATATTTCATTTGGTTAAATGATCCGCCTATAAATATTTTGTTTTGATCATTATTTGGATGCATCGGCATTTTGCCAATGATATGGATAAGGTCTTGAAAAGAGTAAATAACGCCCTCTCGCCCGTATCTAAGTGAACCCATTACCCCTGCATCTACACTGAAGTTTTGGTTTAGTCCTATTCTGAGATGGTATTGTGCGCTATTATAATTAGAATGGATGTTTGCCCGGTCTATTATGGTTTCATCCCTGGAATACGGAGGCAGGTTTATCCCCAATATATCGGAGAGTTCATATAAGAAAGGTTGATATCCTGTAAATTGGTCAAATCCAAGTTCTGCATAATTGAATGATCTCCTTGAATGCAGGTAGAATGAGCCACCTCCCGTCCACCATCTATCAAACCCATCGCCTCCTGCAAATAATTTTATAGGAATTGCACCATCATTATAATAATTGAAACTCATTCCCGGGCCGGATAAGGTTAATGCTCCGACCGTCTGATTTCGCTTATGATTATTGAAAATGACGTGAGTACTAAGGAGTGCAAAATAACTATTGTTCAGGTGAATATTGTAAAAGGCTGAGTTTTGGAGCGTCCGAATAAGTTTTGGATAACTCAAATTGTTTCCGCCAATGCCGGCTGAGAATGAATTGGTAAAATCAATTTCTAATTTCTCAATAAGCGGATTTAAATTGGTTCCGATTGTTTTTTTATAAAAGGAGATGTTTCCTCCATAATTGGCGATAAATCGTTCCTTATAGATCGCACTAACAGCAAAGCCTCCATATAGGTTGAATCCAGGGAAGAACTGCTTACTCCCGAAGGTAGGATAGATATTAATCCCAAATGCAATATAAGGTGAATATTTCCACTCATTTTGTTGACTGAAACTTATTTTTGCAAATAGCAAAAATAAACATAGGAGAGCTTTTTTCATACCTTAATCAGCACAGGTCTTTCTTGTCGATTTTGTGGTGGGCTAAGATGGAGCGTCGTTAAAAAGAGGATCTGCTTTTTTGTTGGTTTACTATGCAATTTACAAAAAATGCCGATTGAAAAAATACCTAATACTTGGTATTTTTTTCTGTAATTTTCTCAATATCTTAGTGTTATGTCTCTTTCGAGAGGCTCTTCTTTTCACTTTCTCTAAAACATAATTATTATTGATTTAGGGGGCTTCTGTTATTTTTCGCTCAAACGCTCAAATTAATTCAAATGGATATTCAAAAACTCTTTTACAGGCAACTCCCCGAATTGGTAAATAAATTCGCAGGTAGTATTTTAGCTTATGCATTGTTGCTTGCTGCAGTAGCAAGATTTACGATGTCTTATTTGGACCTCACTAAATCGTTGTTTTTCTCGCGTTTGTCTTTTCTCAAAAATTCGATGCGGGATTGGCTGTACTCGGAAGCTAATTATCGGGACCTCTTGATTCTCACCTTTGCAGGTGTGGATATCGAAGATGCACTTTTCGATCAACCTACCGATAGGATGAAGGGACAAATCCAATGGGGGGCGAATGTTGCGATTGGATTTCTCGAAAATATCACTCTTAATAGGGATATAATAAAAAAAAGGAATACTTATCTTGCTTAATCAATCCTAAATCCAACGCTCAATGGATATCATCACTGACTTAAGTGCCCGGGTGGCCTCATTCTTTTCAGTATATGAGGAACTTTGCCTCAAACTTGGACTTCCAGGAAATTTTGACGGATTTAACATTCGTGTAAATAATGAAAATATTCAGAAACTCAACAGGGTTGATGGAAAAGAAGAATTAAACACTAGGGTTCTCGAACTCTATTTTAATCGCAACTTCCCGCATTCCCCCGCTAAGACTCTTTTTTCAACTGTTTTGGAACTTTGGAAATTTAATGAGAAATTTTCTAAACGCGAATATTTTGAAACACTTAATGACGTTCGGGAAAATTTCCGGAAAATTCTTTACGATAGCGCTGAATGCCGAATTGAACTGTGTACAATTATCGAATACATGCCTATACAGATCATATTGGCACTCGACTCCGATGTAAAAACACCGCTTTTAAGAAGGCTCTACCAGGTTTGGGGAGCTGGGATAGCAAACCTGGCCGAGCCCGGAAACTACAACCTTTGGTGGGAGGGAAAAAAAGGAACGGCAGCATCATTTCTGATACGTTTGGAAGACTTGAAACTTAAACTCCTGGAGCATAAAGAGCCGCTTCCATTTGATAGCTTTTTCAGTGCTGAACTGGAAGAAATAAAAGCCTCCAGGAAAGCACGTGGGAATCCTTCGGTGGATGATTCTAACTTCAAAGATCCTTATCTCATCGCCAAAAAACTTTCCTTAAGTGCAATCGCGTTTTCAGGAGGCGGAATCCGGTCCGCAACGTTTAATCTCGGGGTGCTGCAAAAACTTGGTGAGCTGGATGTGTTGAAAAAATTCGATTATATTTCTACCGTGTCAGGGGGCGGGTATATCGGAAGTTGGCTCATTTCCTGGATAAAGCGTGCCGGATGCGTTTCAGCGGTGAGTAACCTGCTCAATACTTTTAAATCGTCAAACCCACTTGCCGAGGAGGTGAGACCAGTGAGGTGGTTGCGTATGTATAGTAATTATCTGGCGCCGACGACAGGCCTGTTTTCTATAGATTCCCTGACCATGGGACTGACATGGTTGCGAAATACACTTATTAATCAGTTCCTACTCGTACTGCTGCTATGCAGTGTACTATCGCTGATTTCGTTTATTTTCGAACTCTGGAGCATTAAGAACGTACCGGCACATTGCTGGGACAGCTTGATCGTGATGATTACCTGCGCGGTCGCAGCGCTTGTAGCTGGCGTTGTACTGATTAGCGAAGGCATGCGGATTTATGCTAACAAAACTACCATAGGTAAACTTAAATATTATTTTGAGCAGAAGAATATCCCTTTATACCTGGGCATATGGAGTGGAGTTGTGGCCCTTTTCTTCAGTTCCTGGATGTGGTCAAATAGCTATTTTCAAACCGAATCTTTTGATTGGGCATGGCCTTTATTCGGTGGATTTGTTGTATTGATCTATGGTGCGAAAGTTCTAATTGCCGAAAGGGGTAAGTATATAAATAAGACGCTACCAAAGGAAGAACAGGAAGAGATTGCTTTTTGGCTACACGTTTCATCCTTCATTTCGGCTGCATTGGCTTGCTATTTATTGCGCGTAAGCTGGAACCTGATTTTGAATTTCGATGAAAACTGGCCTGGCGTTAGTTTACTTTCCCGTAAACTCGCTTTTATTTTAGGACCACCCCTAATTATTGAAAGTATTGTCATCTCGGTTATTGTGAGGATGTCAATTATGGGCATACTATTCCAGGATGAACGCCGGGAATGGTGGGGCAGGATGGGTGCCGTTGTACATCGAATCATGCTTGTCTGGATGGTACTTACTTTTGGTGCATTGGTTTTGCCAGAACTACTAGCTGACCTCTATGTGCAGCATGCTCCGGCAATTCCAGCCTTATTGGGTGGTTGGGGAGCTATTATTGCCTGGGCAGTTCGTCTAGCATTTAACGCAAGAACCGAATCAAATGCTTCAGCGAGCCGATTAAGTGTATCAGAGATTTTTGTGAGGTTTGCTCCATACCTGTTTATGATTGGTTTTCTGATGATTGGTTCATGGGTTTTCAACCTGATACGCAGTTCCTTTGAAATTCCTTTTCATAATCAGGATTCCCATTTGATACCCTATTTAGTGCTGACTCTGATCCTGGCGGGTGTTTCCTTGGAGTTGAGCAAGCGAATAGGCATCAACGAATTTTCGCTGTTTCATTTTTATCGCAACAGGCTTACCCGTGCTTATTTAGGGGCGACGAGACGCCGCGAGGACCGGGAGAATTCAGCAAATGGGTTCACCAGCTTTGATAAGGCCGATGATATAAAACTGTCAGCTTTTCTAGCTGAAAATGATTATGTCGGTCCTTACCCCATATTAAATACCTCGATGAACGCCAGTACGGTTTCTGAACTTGACAGGCAGGATCGTAAAGCGGAGTCCTTTATTTTCTCTCCAAAGTTCTGTGGCTACGACTTCTCCACGCTTCGTTCTGCAGCGGGCACTAAAAACGGGGTATTTCAGTATGGCTATCAACCTACGGAAATCTATTCGGAAAAAGATGGACCTACTCTTGGTACAGCGATGTCTATTTCAGGTGCTGCTGTTAATCCCAATATGGGCTACCACTCTTCGGCACCGACCGCTTTTTTGCTGACACTCTTCAATGTACGCCTGGGCAAATGGATTGGAAATCCGAGAATGAAATCCTTTGGAAAATCGGATCCTGAAAGTGGACTGGCCTATTTAATTTATGATCTGGTCGGTAAATCCGATATAAACAAGGAATTTGTTGCCCTTTCTGATGGTGGTCATTTCGATAACATGGGCATATATGAGCTGATCAGAAGGGGCTGTCGAGACATTCTGCTTTGTGATGCTGAAGAGGATACTTTAGGTACCTGCGAAGGATTGGCAAATGCGATCAGGCGTTGCAGGATCGATTTTGGTGTGGAAATTGAACTTAAGCTCGATGCGCTGACGGAGAAAAAAAAGGACAGCAGCTTTGTTGGGGTACACCGGATAAAAGGCACTATTCGATACCCCGGAGAGCGAAATCCATCCGGCAAAATTATTTATATAAAAGCCAGCCTTACCGGAAACGAATCCGTAGACATCCGCGAATACTGGATGAAAAATAGCAAGTTTCCTCAGCAATCTACTTCAGACCAGTTTTTTAATGAGGCACAGTTCGAAAGTTACCGAAATCTGGGCTATCATTCCATAAGGGATAAAAATGACCTCAACTAATCCGCTTCAACTGGGCTATCGATATCATCGGGATCGAAATTTATTAGCAATTGAAAAGCCTTACTCCTGTAGTACCATTCAAAGCTAACAAGCGACGTAAAAAGCCATTATAAACTAAAAAATCAATTACTATGTTTGGATCCAACACCATCGAAATCATTATTGGGATACTTCTTGTATTTATCCTGGTAAGCACCATCTGCACAGCAATCCGGGAGGGGATTGAGGCCAGATTAAAGACCAGGGCCGCCTACCTCGAACAAGGGATTCGCGAGATGCTCAATGATCAAACCGGAACAGGCCTCGCCAAAGAACTTTATGGCCATCCACTGGTTTCGGGACTGTTTAATGGAGCGTACAGCCCAGGAAAGAATATGGATGAAACAAATCGTAAATTAGCGATTTTTGCAGGCGGTAAAAATTTACCGTCCTACATTCCGGCCAGGAATTTTGCCCGTGCACTCATGGATCTTGCCGTCAGGGGAAAAGTAGAAAACAATTTAGAAAAGACTGAAAATATTACCGTCGAGAGTATCCGCCTCAATATCTCCAACCTTCAAAATGGAAAAATAGAACGTCTTTTGCTAGGCGCCGTCGACATGGCACAGGGGAATTTAATGCTTGTGGAGACCAATCTTCAAAACTGGTTTGATAGCGGTATGGACCGCGTGTCTGGATGGTACAAACGCTCGACCCAGTATATCATTTTTTTTATCGGGCTAACAATCGCTATCGGGATGAATGTCAATGTATTCAGGATTGTAGACTATTTATCCAAAAATGATACTGCGAGGAAAATTCTGGTTGAGCAGGCAGCAGTACTCAATAAGGATGGGGCTGGAAATACTTTAACAGGAGAGCAGGCAAAAGCGCAATTAAAGGATTTGAAACTTCCAATAGGCTGGGATGATGACAACGCGTTCAAGCTGGATCATAACCAAGATGGCGCATGGAATAATTTTATTGGCCCGCTGCTGGGTTGGCTTTTTACCGCGCTAGCAGCTACCCTCGGAGCTTCGTACTGGTTTGACCTCTTAAATAAAGTTATGGTCATCCGCTCAACCGTGAAGCCACATGAAAAAAGTGGGGAACAAGCTTCCCTGGATGCAGCCGAAAAAGTTGCAGCAGGGCAAAATTCTGCACACACTCCAGCTGATTCACAGGCTTCCGCTTCTGAAGATCAAACCGATTGTTGCAGCGTTGAATTTGTTGATGAAACACCAGACAGGGATTTACCAGTATCGAAAGGAGGGGTTGCGTTATGAGTTACTCATTGACATGGTTACCAAAGGTACTTTTAGAGGCTGGACTAAAAGTTGCAGAATGTCCAGGTTGGGAGAATTGTGGCCGAGCGGAAATGGGAACAGTTGAAGGCGTATTATGCCACCATACTGCAACAGTGAATGAGCGCGGAAATATGCCTTCGCTTCAAACGTTAATTCATGGTCGGACGGGTAAAGATGCGCTACCAGGTCCGCTATCACAATTGGGCTTAGGCAGGGATGGAACCTATTACATCATAGCCGCCGGAAGGTGCAATCATGCAGGACCGGGAATCTGGAAAGGCGTAACTGCCGGCGGGTCCCATTTTATTGGCATCGAAGCTGAAAACCTGGGGAATGGAAAGGAGCCGTGGCCGGAGGTCCAGATGGATGCATACGTTCGTGGAGTAGCCGCTATTCTCAAGCATATTGGAAAGAGCACTGATTACTGTGCAGGACACAAGGAATATCGCCTACCCAAAGGATATAAGGATGACCCAAATTTCGACATGAATGATTTTCGCCTAAGGGTGAAGGCTGTAATGGGGGGAGCTACAACTGCGCAAAAACTCATACCAGCCGCTGAACTTTCGGGAAAAGCGCGAAGTACCTTGAGGCGGGGCCAGGCCAATGATGCTGATCTGGTAAAACAGTTGCAACAATTGTTGAAGATTAAAATGGACGGTTTTTTCGGCCCTGATACCGAATCGGCAGTGCGAGGTTTCCAACGTAGCGCTGCTACTGTTCCAGACGGAATTGTCGGACCGAAAACCTGGAAAGCGCTGGACGAACAGTCCTCATCTTAAAGTTGAGGCCGCAGTGAAACGAAAAGCTTCAGTTGAATTCTGACGGAGCGTTAGTCACTTCATTTCGAGGTCAGCAAGGATCGTAATAATAACCTAGCAGCGTGAAACTCCACGCTGCTTCCTTAACGAACTTAGCCTCAGCTCAGTATGCTAATCCATCATCTACAACAATTCTTAGATAATCCTTGATTGCAAAAGGGCAGAGTTGGTCTTCGGTATTACTTCTCAAAATTCTAATTCCGATGTCCGTGCTGTGCAACGCTGTGGGTTTGTAATCATTAATACTCAGGCGATGCACAAACCACAGCATATTGGCTATCCACTGAAAACACTGTGATATCAAATTTCATGGTTTCCACCATCGGTCATCACGGATCAATTAGTTTAGTTTATTCATAAAGCCTTACAGCTGTTTACTTTAACGCATTCTTGATTCTTAATTTCTACTCGTTTCTACCCTACGGTTCTGTATCCGCCCCTCTTCGGTATCATTGGAAGAAATAGGATTCGCTTCTCCAAAACCTTTGGTAACGACCTGGCTTGGATAAACACCAGAATTAACCAAATAGGTTTTTACTGAATTTGCCCGATCTTTTGAAAGTTTTAAATTGTAGGCTGCACTCCCTTCTGAGCTGGAATAGCCGGCAATGGTAACTTTGCCACTATTTTCTTTTAGAACACTTGCGAGCTTGTCTAAAGTTGGATAAGATTCAGCTGGGAGCTCACTTAACCCTTCGCCAAATTTGATTGGCTCAAAGCCTGTCAGGGCTATATAATCCAGAACGCCTTTAATAGCACAGGAGCATTCATCCATTTGAAGAATCTCGTTTTGTTTACGTCTCCGTTTATTCAATGGGCTTTCGCTACAAAAATAATACATGTCAGAGGAAGGAAAGTAAACCACCTTTAGGTTTTCTCCGTTAATTTTTAGAAGTCTCGCTTGCGATGCTGCGTCTTTCGTTATAATTACACGCTGTGCTTGAATTTTTTGACAGCTCAGAAGTATTAGCAGGAAAAACAGATGTCTCAGTTGTTTCATTTATAAAATATTAGGTGCTCTACGAGCTCTTTTTTTATGACGAAAATTTGCTTCTCCCGATCTTTTTTGTATTTTCCCATGGAGGCATAAACGATGTAATCTTGGTCAGTGATAGTCAAAATCCGGAATCTTTTTTTACTGTTGTACGCTAACAAGGTGTCTATCAGGTTATCATCTTCCGTGACTGGTGCATAAAGAGTATCTGTTTTTTCATGCCGAATTAACGCTTTTTCATTGAATAGGAACTGAACTTTACTGAGGTATTTTGCAGGTTCTTGTTGCGCTGCCAGCGCATCAGCCATACCTGCTTTTCTTGACAAGTAAAATAGCAATGGGAAAAGTAGGATATACAATAAGATTTTGGCATGTTTGAAATATTCGTTCTTTAGGTATTTAGTTGAAAGAGAAAGAAAAACAAAAGTCCCAAGAAGCAAATAAAAGTCAGCTGAGCGGATCAAATACAGAAAGATGTTTGAAGAATAGATAAGGAAGGTGTACAGATCAAATGCAACCATTTTAATGGGTACGCCAAACTCATCATAATAAGAATAAATGTAGATCCAGCCCATGTAATAAAGTAAAATCGATGCAATGAGCAGAATATCTCGTAGATTTTTTAACAGAGCGATGGAGTTGTCTTGCTTTTCTGACATGTTTTGCTAGTTTAGAATCGGTTAGGCGATGGCTGGGCCTTGGGTTTGCTTATTTCGAATTTAAACAATTGTCGGTAACTGCCATATACTTATTATTAAGTAATTTAGTTTATTGTATTTGTATTTTTTTAAACGGCAATATTTGTGTATTTCGGTGAAAGTGGCTCTTCGTCACTTTTGGTGACGAATTAAATATCTAAGATTAAAATAACAACGCTGATTCGCTAAAAAGTAGTCTAGAAACTAGATTTTGATGTAATTTGATATTAATATTTTGGTCTTCACCAACAGGGACGAAGAACCGTGAAAGTGACCCCTCTGTTTCGGGCCAAACTGGCCACCAATTTGATTACTGGACGAGACACATTGTTCAAGGTACGGCACTGATGATTAATGACCTTCGAATAAAAATATGATACTATTGCTTAATTTGCTTATTTACAACAGTTTAATAATCTTTAACAATGCCCTTTTGGCGTTTTTAACTAAAAGTCTGACAGTTTAATTTTCTAACGCTAAAAGTGATGATGAATAAAACTGTTTTTACCTTGCAAAAAAGGATGTTTTTCGTTAATTTTAAAATAGAAATCAAGGGTGAAAAGTCTGACAAAAGTCTGCCATATACCCTCTAAAAATAGCGAAATGAGAAAAGTAAAACCCCTCTCAGAGTATCAAAAAGGCATCTACGGAGAAATATTAGGCGAATTTATCAATCCGATATTCTCCACCCACAAAAGCCGATTCATTAGTTTGGATCGGCTTTTTTATTTTCAATAGAACAAGTATTTTTTTACCTTTCAACGTAAATGTTTTACTAAAGTTTTTTTAAATGTCTACTTTCAAAGCAATAGTTTTCGAGGATCATAAAAACGATGCTGGGTTAAGAAATAAGGGTTGTAATAAATAAAAAGCAATATTTTTCATGTGGGAAGCGCATCGCCTAAACTATAGAAATGCATTTTAACAGAAAGCATTTACTTAAAGACATCCCTGAAGTTATTTGTAAACTAGGGCGTTAAATTGAAAGGCTTAATTCGAATTGACAGTGATTTTTAACCCTGACTTTTGATTGCTTCTTTAAAATATTTTAAAGGCACGAACAACATACCAAAACATTCGCCTTCTGTTTTATCCTGATGTTTGTGGTGAACTTTATGTGCTTTCCTCAATGCCCGCAAGTAAAAGTTGTCTGTGCGTTTAAACAACTTAAATCGCTGATGGATAAAAATATCATGCACAAAAAAATAAGCAAGTCCGTAAAGTGTGATTCCAATGCTAATGTAGCACATAAAGCCCCAGCCTTCAATGTAGTTGCCAATCATAAAGAAGCCTATGGCAATTAAAGCAAAAATGACAAAGAACAGGTCATTTTTCTCAAAAAAATCATGTGCCTTATTGTGGTGATCTTCATGAAGATTCCAGAATAAGCCATGCATTAGGAATCTGTGCGTTAGCCAGGATACACATTCCATTACACAAAAAGTCAGGAGCGCGATCCCTAAATTGATCAATACATTCAGTACCATATACAAACTTACTATGTTTTAGTTAAGAGATAATCTCCAATTGATCTGGGAATATTAAAGATTTTATGGAATTGTAATATATTCTCTGCAAATGGAAATGTCACTAATCACATCAAGAAAAACCCTTTATTGTCTTTCAATGATTTCTCCAGGAGTTTCGTTGAAATATGTCCCACTTCCTTCAGACAGGCAAAAGATAAGCACCTTAAGGCACAGGATAAAAAATAATTCTGAGTTTAAAATAGTCTTTTTACCCTCTTAACCAAGTCCTCGATATCGAAAGGCTTGGCAATAAAGTCGTCGGCTCGGCTGCGAAGCTTCATTTTCTCAATCTCGGAGTTGGCAGTGATTAAGATAACTGGAATATTTTTTGTTTTTTGATCCAACTTAAGGTGATCGCAAATGTTCAAACCATGGCCATCGGGAAGGGTAACGTCAATTATAAACAAATCAGGCATTGATTTTTCCAAGGCTTTTTGAAATTCAGAAACCATGCTGTATCCACAAACTTCCATACCCTCTGCTGATAATATAAGGCTAATAACTTCTAAAATTTCAAAGTTATCTTCCAAAATATAAATTGTTTTACTCATAAAATCTTAAAATTCTGTCTAACTAATACAACAGAAATAAATAAATGTTCTCAGGAAATTAGCTCTAGAATTTATAAATCTGGCTACATTCACCAAAAACAATCTTACTTATCTTCTTTTTTGTTGTTCGTTTTTGATGTATCATCAATCGCCTTATCAAGTTTAGTGTCTTTCCCATCTGCAAAAGGAATTTCGTCTTTAGTATAACCTTCCTTTTCGATTTCCTTTTCAGTGTTTTGTTGTTTTTCTTTATTTTGATTTTCCATTTTTCAATTATTTAATTAAAACAATGAGGATAGTTTATCACGAGTTTAACTCTTTAATTTTTTTGCTCTGGATATTTTCTTTAGATAGATGATGCTTTCCAGTAATAAAATTAAGAATCATTAAGGCTATTTATTCGACTTTTGCTTTTCCGCCTGTCATTCTTGGTGCATTTGTGGTGCTATCAGGATAATCCTTTGTTCTGGCGCTGTCAACCGTATTGGTGTCGACAGTGGAGTAATTGGTATCCGTATATTTATTCATGCTATCTGCATGTTCTTTGTCTGCTTTTTCACCGCTGCAAGCTGCAAAGCTTAAAGTAAAAAGGCTCAATAATAGAAATTTATACTTTTTCATGATTTAAAATTATAGATATACAATTAGTTTAATTATGCTTCTGTAGAAACTCATACATTAGTTGAATGCGTGAGTTAATGACAAAGATGAAGCTCAATATTTTAAGGTATAATTTATTTGATGCTTATTTTCTGTATGGTTTTAAGGTGCTTTTTAGCGAAATTACTTATACCCGAATCTGAAGATTTTGCACCTTGCTCTAACAATTGTAAAGCTCTGCTATGGCCATTATTTAACAGGGCAGTATAAGCCTGATCGAAAGCATTACCCTTAAGCGATGTTAAATTTTCGATTAATTGATTTGTGGTAGTATTGCTTAGCCCTGCATTCGCCGAAGCGCTTGTGCCAGTGTTCCCCGCTTGTCCGTTATTATTTCTCAGCCTTGCGGTGTCACGAAGATTTTCTGGTGCCGAATCAATTCTTCCATCGGGGTTCATTCCTCCACTAGGTAAGCTAGTTGGTAAATCGATGGATTTACTCTTAGCCAGCATTCTTAACTCTTCGCTAACTTTAGTCAGTTCTAAAGTTAATCTGGTTGCTGTTTTTTTTATACGTTCGCCACCTTGTTTAGCTGCCAGATTAGAAGCCCTTAACTGTTCGAGGCAGAGCAGAGCGCTTTGTTTTAAAAAGACTTCATCGCTGTTTTGAATATGATCATGATGAACAATAGGATAAATCGTGTTGCTACTACTGGTAGCTGAATAGAGTAGCAGGAAAGATGATATACCTAACATGCAAATTTTGATGGAGTTTTTCATAACTAAAATTTACGGATGATGTAAGTAAATAACAGTAAGTTAGGAGCAAAAGTTTGGAAAAAAGTGAGTATGAAAGATGATGTTAAGCAGGATCATCATCAGGATTTTCAAATTCTGCTTCATCATTAGGCCTATTCTTATCCTCTGGTTTACTTTTATTAGCAGATGAATTATCGGAATCCACAGATTCATTATTCACCTCTTTTTTATTTTCCTTATTATCCTCAGTATGTTGCTTTCCTTTGTTCATGATAAGATTTATTAATTGTTTAACAGTTGTATCACACAGATTAGTTTAATCTTGATCCGCGTCGCTACCCTTAATCTGCTCTTGTTTTATTTCTTCCTGATCACCACTAGCAATTTGTTGATCATGATCAGCGTCGCTTCCTTTAATCTGTTCATTTAGATCACCTGAGATAGAATCCGATTTATTAGGGTTATCTTGGTTTTCAGTCTTCTTATCGACAATCTTGTGAGCTTCTTTTATATTCTCTATAATATCCCTGTCGGATTTGTTTCGTTCAGAATTTTCCATTTTTTTAAGGTTATACCATTTTAACGACATTTATAAACGAAAAAGGTTTTCTATAATTTAAATTAGTTGAATAGTTTGCTACTGTTTAAAAATGGAACTGATTTACTCCAATTCCGAATGCATGTAAGACCGGCCAGATCTTTAAATGCCAATAAATTGCAATCCTAAACCTTTTTATTCTCGATGATGTTTATGTTCATAAAAACGTTTGATGCATTTTGGCCAAATCGGCTAGAGGGCTAATTTCTACTGCTGTTTGTGTTTAACTTCTAGTATTCGGGGAACCTTTAAAAACAAATCCCAGAATTATTTGTCAAAATACCTGGAGGTTTGGAAAAAGGGCTTAGTTCATCATTTTATAACATTCTGGAAGCAAAAATAAATGGAAATTAACCTCAGTAAACGCACAATCGGTTTAAATTTTGATCAGGGTAAGGCTGTATTTTGGTTGTGGGCGCCGAGGCTAAAACAGGTCATTTTACAACTTCATTCATCAGACAATCACATCGATTTTGTTGCCAAACCAAATGGATATTGGCAGCTGGATGGTATTGAAATTCAACCTGGAGAAATATATAACTTAATTGTGGAAGCCAGTGATGGGGATAAAGGCTTTGAACATAAATTGATGCAACGACTGGATCCTGCAATGCTTTGGAAAGCAAATAATGATGATGGGTCTATCGCCTACGATTTAACGGCCTTTCCGTGGACGGATGATGGCTGGAAAAGCCCCGATTTGGAAAATTTCATTATCTATGAACTTCATTGCGGAACTTTTACTTCCAATGGAGAACTTTCAGCAATCGAAAACAGGCTTGATTATTTAGTTGACTTAGGGATTACAGCCATTGAAATTATGCCCGTCGCTCAATTTTCTGGAGCCAGAAACTGGGGCTACGATGGGGTATTTCCATTTGCTGTACAAAACACCTATGGCGGGCCCCAGGCACTGCAACATTTGGTAGATACTTGCCACAAGAAAGGAATTGCGGTAGTATTGGATGTCGTTTACAACCACCTTGGTCCTGAAGGTAATCATCTGGATGATTTTGGTGGTTATTTTACCGATAAATATCAAACTCCATGGGGCAAAGCCATTAATTTCGATGATGCATATAGTGATGAGGTAAGAAAGTTTTACCTCGAAAACGTGCTGATGTGGTTCAGGGATTTTCATATAGATGCTTTAAGATTGGATGCCGTTCATGCCATTAAAGATTTTAGTGCCCATCATTTTTTAGAAGAAGTAAAATCAGCCACTGCTCAATTATCACAGCTAACAGGCAGGAATTATTATCTTATTGTTGAATCGGATTTGAATGATAATCGCTACATCAATCCGCAAGAATCTGGGGGTTACGGAATGGATGGGCAATGGATAGATGAATTTCACCACGCATTGAGAGTAGCCTCTGGTGAGCCAAAAACTGGATACTATGAGGATTTTAATGGTGTGGAGCATTTAGCCAAAGCTTATCGGGATGCTTATGTTTATGATGGTCAGTATTCTCGTCACCGAAAAAAAACCTTTGGCAGAAAAGCCGCTGGCAATGCGGGTAAACAGTTTGTAGTGTTCTCTCAGAATCATGATCAGGTTGGTAACCGAATGTTAGGTGAACGAAGTTCGGCATTGTACAGCCATGCGATGCTAAAACTTATGGCTGGCGCAGTTTTTTGCAGCCCGTTTATCCCTTTGATTTTTATGGGCGAGGAATACGCAGAAGAAAATCCTTTTTTGTTTTTTGTAAGTCACCACGATGAAAAGCTGATTGAGGCCGTAAGAAAAGGCCGTCTGGAGGAATTTTCTGCCTTTCATCAAAACGGCCATCCGCCCGACCCACAAAGCATCGAAACTTTCGAATCATCCAAACTTAACTGGAATCTGCTCCATTTGGATAAACATGCATCTATGTTTGAGTATTATAAAGAACTGATTGCCTTGCGAAAGCAATCTAAAGTGCTGGGTAATCTGGATCGGAATTGCCTTGATGCTCAGGCCTTGATAGCCGAGCAAACTGTAATTTTAAAAAGATGGAACTCGGAGGAAAGTATTTTTTGCATCCTCAATTTTTCTGCTGAAAGCCAGATCATCAGCGAAATTATTCCTAAAGCAGCATCACTGATCTTCAATTCTCAGGGGCATGGAAATATACAGTCACCACCATCCTCCACAACTTTTAAAACAATAACAGCTACCGCTGAAACCCTACTTATTTTTTCGCAAAGCCATGTATAAACCTGCCTCTACTTACCGTATTCAGTTTAATAAAGACTTTAATTTTAAAAAATTAAAAAGTATAATCCCTTATTTGAAGAATCTGGGTGTCGATACCATTTATGCTTCTCCCATTTTTGCTGCCGTACCTGGAAGTACCCATGGGTACGATATCGTGAATCCGTTAATGATTAACCCTGAAATTGGTACGGAGGCGGAACTAATTGAAATTTCTGGTTTGCTTAATAGTGCTTCAATTGGCTGGTTGCAGGATATTGTACCCAACCACATGGCATTTCACCCAGATAATACCTGGTTAATGGATGTGTTAAAGAAGGGCGAAAAATCCAAATACGCTACATATTTTGATTTAAGTTTTGATGGGAAACTGATGGTCCCTTTTTTGGATGGTTCTATGGAAGATTCATTAAAGGAAGATAAAATAACGGTTGTTGAATATAAAAACGAATATTTTTTAAATGATGGAAACCAGAACTGGCCAATTAACAGGCAGGGTTCAGCAAAGATTTCAGGTAAAAAATTATCAGCAATCAATAAAGATAAAAACCTGCTCAAAGAGATTATAGGTAAACAATTCTACCGTTTATGCGACTGGCAGGAAACAAACGAGCGAATAAATTATCGACGATTTTTTACGGTTAATGCTTTAATATGTTTAAACATTCAGGATAAGCAAGTTTTTGAAGCCTACCACCACTATATCTTTAAGTTAGTCAAAATTGGGGTATTTAATGGCCTTCGGATTGACCATATCGACGGCCTGTACGATCCTCAAAATTACCTGAGCCAATTAAGATCTACCTTGGGAGATGATGTTTATCTGGTGGTTGAAAAAATTCTTGCCAAGAACGAAACTCTTGGGCAGGATTGGAAATGCGATGGAACTACTGGCTACGATTTCATGGCGCTGTCTAATAATCTTTTTACCAATACTAAAGCAAAAGAAATCTTCGATGAAGTTTACGGAAGTGTTACTGGGAAGCAGTTAAGCCCCCGAGACATGGTAATTGAAAAAAAACGCTGCATTTTAAAGGAATATATGCAGGGAGAGTTAAACAACCTCTTCGATTTTTTTCTGCGTCTGAACCTCTCGAGAGGTGAAAGTTTTGATCCTTCGGTACTTAAGGCTTCTATTGGTGAGATGCTCATCGCTATGCCTGTTTACAGATATTACGAATATGATTTCCCTGCTGAGCCAGAAGTCGCTGCAAATATTGGGCATTTATTAAAACCTTTGTTAAAAGATAAAACCTTAGCAGCTGGAGGACAACTGTTGCAGAAAATCTTTTTGAAAAATACACTTGAAGATGATGCGGTGTACAATAAAAAAGTATCTGAGTTTTATCAGCGATGCATGCAGTTTTCAGGCCCCTTAATGGCAAAAGGAGTTGAAGATACGTTAATGTTTACCTTCAATCGTTTTACGGGGCATAATGAAGTAGGAGATGCCCCCGAAGCATTTGGATTACAGGTTAAGGATTTTCACAAAAAAATGATCGGACGGCAAGAAAAAAATCCTTTTACGATGAATGCGAGTGCTACTCATGATACCAAAAAGGGAGAGGATGTGCGTGCCAGACTTAATGTTTTAACCGATGTACCGAAGCAGTGGGCAAAGTTTATAAACAAAATTAGTCGTGCCATAACAAAACAAACTAACCCTAACTTCAGCTCCATACATCCAAATGATTTGTATTTTATTCTTCAACACATCGTTGGTATTCTGCCATTTGCTGGTCAGTCCGATCAGGATTTAAATTTAAGGTTAGATGCATTTATTGAAAAAGCGTTAAGAGAAGCAAAGAAGCGCTCTGATTGGGCAGTGCCCGATACCAGTTACGAACAAATGCTTAAAGATTTTATCAAAGTTTGCCTTAATAATGGCGATATTATTGGCTCGTTGATCCAGGAATGGGTTTACAAAATTGCAGATTCAGCCGTACTGAACAGTCTGTCTCAACTGATTTTAAAATTTACTGCTCCAGGTATTCCTGATGTGTATCAGGGCACAGAGCTTTGGGATTTGAGTTTGGTTGATCCTGATAACAGAAGACCAGTCGATTATTCTTTGAGAAATCAAATGTTAGCTGGTATTGCTCAGCAAGTAGATACTGCTAAATTGTGGAGGGAGCGTTACGATGGGAAGATCAAGTTGTATCTAACTTCAGTGCTCCTCAAAATAAGAAAATCCCATCAAATCCTGTTTGAACAGGGCAGCTACGTTCCCTTGAAAGTTAAAGGAAAATATGCCGATAGAATTGTCGCATTTGCCAGAAATCTGAATGACCAATGGATTATTGTAGCCTTACCATTAGGGATAGAGGGCTTTAAAACTAAAGACTTGAAAATAGACTGGGAAGATACGCAGATCCATTTTCCCAAACAGGCACCTTCTGGAATCACCGATTTAATTTCTGGTAAAGCCATTTATAAGGATATATTAAAAGATGGTATATTGATTAAGCAGATTTTTCACGAATTGAATGTGGCTGTACTTCAGCTTAGTGAAAACCCTTCTGGGCGTTCAGCTGGTTTATTGATGCACATCTCTTCGCTTCCTTCTGCATTTGGAATTGGCGATATGGGCAAGGAAGCTTATCAATTCATTGATTTTTTATCAAAATCGAAGCAGCGATACTGGCAAATTTTACCCTTAAATCCAACCAAGGCAGAAAACGGTCACTCACCTTATTCTAGTAATTCTGCACATGCAGGAAATCCCTTGCTGATCAGTTTAGAATCCCTGAGCGAACTGGGGCTGCTAAGCAGGAAAGAATTGGAAAATTTTATGATCCCAGACGGTGAAAGGATCAATTTTAAACTGGTCAGTTCTGCAAAGCGTAAAGGATTAGACGCAGCCTACCAAAAATTTCTTTCCTTAAAAGAACACGCACTGTGGAAGGATTTTTATGCTTTTATGGAGCTGGAGGAGAACTGGCTCGATGCTTTTGCACTTTATACTGCTATAAAAGCTCATCATCAGCAAGCAGAATGGTACAACTGGCCTGATGAATTTAAATATCGAAACAAAAAAAGCCTGGAGGATTTTCAGAAGGAAAATCAAGATGAGCTTTTAGCGATAAAATGGCAGCAGTTTATTTTTTACAAACAATGGCTTAAGCTTAAAGCCCTTGCCAACCAAAACCACATCAAAATTATAGGCGATTTACCATTCTATCTCGATTATGATTCGGTGGAGGTTTGGAGTCAGCCTGAATATTTTAAACTCAAAGATGATTTAAGTCTCAATAAAGTTGCTGGGGTTCCGCCCGATTATTTTAATGAAAAAGGTCAACTCTGGGGAATGCCAATATTCAATTGGGCAAAACACAGGGATAATGATTATAAATGGTGGATCGACCGCTTGAAGTGGAATGCCAAATGTTTTGATGTTATTCGACTGGATCATTTTTTGGCATTTTCTAAATACTGGCAGGTTGATGCGGCAGCTGTTGATGCAAGATCGGGTGAGTGGATACAAGGGCCTGGAGAAGCATTTTTTCGTATTATAAAAGAGTCATTGGGTGCTTTACCTTTTATCGCTGAAGATTTAGGCGAAAGATCTGCAGCGTCTGAAGAACTGAGGTCAAAGCTCCAGCTGCCAGGAATGGCCGTTCTTCAGTTCGGATTTGGTGAAGATCTGGTAGGCTCCCTTCACGCTCCTTTCAATATCGATTCTAATACAGTCGTTTATTCGGGAACACATGATAATAATACCATTCTAGGGTGGTATATGGAAGATATCCAGCAAGGTGAAAAAAAACGATTAAGTAGGTTTACCAGTATGAAAATTAATACTAAAAATATCAATGAAATAATCACCCGCTTAGCTTACGCTAGCCAGGGAAAGCTAGTAATATTACCTGTTCAGGATGTTTTAAACTTAGATGGTTCGGCTAGAATGAATATTCCAGGTACAGCAGAAGGCAACTGGACCTGGCGGCTAACTCCAAATCAAATTACTAAGAAGACCGCCCAAAAACTCGCTCAAATGGTCCGGCTCTATGGAAGATCATATTAATAATTTTATTTCTTGGTAAAGTGTTGTTTATTAGCTAGAAACGTATTGTTGAAGATGAGGAGCGCTTTGCTAGAGCAGGTGCATAATTGTTCGAATATTTCAAATTTGGAAATGAATGGAAATTGGTAATGCAGGCTTGAATTGTTTACCCATTGTTAATTGTCAACCATCTTCATTTATACAATAATCTAATTCACGCACACGCGATAAACGAATCCAAAACGATAATAGTATTTTAAAGACAACAACTAAATGCTTTAAAGTATTCTGCTGGGGTGTTGTTAATCAAGGGTTTGTGAAAACCAATTTAGCATCTGTATCGTTTTTATAATAACATTGCGAAGGCGATGCAGGGTTAGCCGAAAACCTCAAATAGAGTAGGCATTATTAAAATTAGAAACGTTATGAAACTTCAAGAGTTAAATTTAAACGAAATGAAAGAAATCAACGGTGGTGGTTTATTAGGTGGTAATGATTCAGCTAGTTCAGGTGGATTATTAGGTTCGATTGGAATTGGTAATTTATTATCATTCTCTAATGAAACACAAGACGGAGATGAATCGAGTAAAACCTCGTTCTCTTTAGGTAATAACATTGGTGGAAGCTTAGAAGGCTTATTCAAAAGTTTAACCAGCTAATTTGAATTAAAACCTCAGTTTATAAAAAGGCTTCGATTTAATCGAAGCCTTTTTTGTTTAATAAAAAACTAAAATTCAATATATTTTTTTGTTTTAAATATCCGACAACCAGGAGTTGTAACTTATTCGGGAGGGTTGTTTCAAATACGGCTTAATCGTAATCCTTAGCTGCTAGAAATGCGTTTATCATCTAAGTAGCACAAAAATTCTCAAAACAAGGGGAAGCTGAAAACCTTTAAAAGAGTAAGTTTAAGTAAATCTATTATCATGAAAAATTTATCAATAAAAGAGATGCGGGAAATTAATGGTGGCGGCGAAAGCTATTCCAGTGGAATTTCGGCAAGTAGCTCCACGGATAGTTTGTTGAACTTAACCATTGAGCGAAATAGTGGCGATAAACATAGCATTACCAAGATATCCATCGGAAACGGGATTAACCTAAATTTATCTGCTTTCGGCATCGGAGTAAACAAATAAAATTTAGAAAAACTAGTAAATGAAAGAACCAGTCACTCGGTTCTTTTATTCTTTATAAAACTAAAAGCGCTCCTTTTCGTATATAAACAGTAGATATGGATAGCGAAAAATATATATTTCCGAAAGAGATTATTGAAAATACTGCAGAATATCATTTTCATTCTCATAATTCCCGAACCAAGATTATTTATCAGGTACTACTGATTGTATTGCTTGTTGCATTTATTTCAATGTTTCTTATCCGTGTAGATGTAAATGTAAAAAGCACAGGTCTTTTTAGGCCAACCGCTGAGCGCAACGAGATTAAACCTTTGGTAGCTGGACGAATAGATTCTCTTTTTATTAAAGAAAACATGCATGTTAAAGCGGGTCAGATATTATTTACCATAAAAAAAGAGAACATTGAAAGTAAGGATGAGTTGAACCAGTTTCAGCAAACAGATGTAGGAGACCAGCTTTTTGATTTGGGTTTATTGATCAATGCCTATCGACGTAACGACTGGTCTAAAAAGCTCGACCTTAAGTCAGGCGTTTATGGTCAGCAATATAGCTTATTTATGCAAAGGGTAACCGAGGCGAAAGCAAGATACCAGCTGGCCTTAAAAAACTTTGATAGATATGCGTTTTTGTTTAAGAAGAAAGCTGTTTCTGCGCTAGAGTATGATGAGGTTAAACTCAAAAAAGATAATGTATTTAACGAGCTCTCTCTAATCGGCGAAGAACAAGGTAGTAAGTGGCAAACTGAGTTGAATCAGCTAACCATTCAAAATCAACAGCTTGGCACAAAAGACAAGCAGTATGAGGAGGAAAAGGAATTCTATACCATAAAAGCACCTTTAACTGGTACAGTTCAGGAATTAAAAGGTATTCAACCTGGCAGCTCAATCTCTGCAAATGAAATTCTGGGGGAAATTTCTCCAGATTCGGGCCTTATTGCCGAAACCTACGTACAACCAAAAGATATCGGTTTATTAAATATAGGGACCAAAGCCAGGTTTCAGATCGATGCCTATAACTATAATCAATGGGGGATGGCAACAGGAAAAATTATTTCCATCTCCAGCGATGTTTTTATGCAAAATGGTGGACAACCTTTTTTTAAAGTCCGGTGCTTATTAGATAAAAACAGTCTTAATTTAAAAAACGGCTATGTGGGGAAAATTAAAAAGGGGATGACATTGCAAGCTCGTTTTTTTGTAACCCGAAGAACTCTTTTTCAACTTCTTTACGATAAAGCAGACGATTGGCTGAATCCAAATGTAATTCCTCAAGCTAAAGAAAATACTTTAACAAGCCTATGAAATTGAACACAATCTTTAGCAGGATCAAAGCAAAATTTACCGTTGGTTCCAATTCAAAAAGAACCATTATAAAACAACACGATGTAACCGACTGTGGAGCAGCTTGTCTGGCTTCAATAGCGATACATTATGGCCTCGACATGCCAATTGCCAGAATCAGGCAATATGCTTCGACAGATAAAAAAGGAACAAATGTTTTAGGTTTAATTGAAGCTTCCAGCCGATTGGGGTTTTCTGCTAAAGGTGTAAAAGCCGATTATGATAATCTCTTCAGTATCCCCTTACCTGTTATTGCACATGTAATCCAAAATAAGCTGCCGCACTACGTGGTTATTTATGCAATTCATTCTGATTATATAGAGGTAATGGACCCAGCATATGGTGAAATGCAAAAAATCCCCCATAGCGAGTTCAGAGAAAAATGGAGTGGTGTTTTATTAATGCTGCTTCCTGGAGATGATTTTACTGCTGGAACGGAGCGTATTTCATTGGAAAAACGTTTTCTGTATCTTTTAATGCCCCATAAATCGATACTGATTCAGGTTTTAATTGGTGCAATCTTCTATACTATTTTAGGTTTATCCACCTCGATTTTCCTGCAAAAAATTGTAGATAACGTATTACCAGAAGGCAATACAAATTTGCTTAATTTGATGGGAACCGTTATGATAATTATCATTTTGCTTCAGATTTTTATCAATTATGCTAAGACACTTTTAACCATAAAAACTGGTCAGCAGATAGATGCCAGGCTAATTTTAGGCTATTACAAACATTTATTAAAACTTCCTCAACAATTTTTTGATACCATGCGTGTTGGTGAAATCATTTCGAGAATGAATGATGCCGTAAAAATCAGGGCTTTTATTAATGATGTGTTAATTGGTTTTGCCGTTAATGTTTTCATCCTGATATTTTCTTTTGCGCTAATGTTTACCTATTACTGGAAACTGGCGTTAATTATGCTTACGGTTATCCCGCTATATGCCATAATTTATTATTTCTCGAATAAACTGAATAGAAGTACGCAAAGAAAACTGATGGAGAAAAGTGCTGATTTGGAGAATCAACTAGTCGAATCGGTAAATTCTGTAAGTACAATAAAAAGATTTGGACTCGAAAACTTTTCAAATCTTAAAACTGAAATTAGGTTTATAGAATTGCTGAAAACCGTATATACTTCGGGTACAAACTCACTGCTAATTGGTAATGCCAGTAGTTTTGTATCTAGTTTATTTGCTGTTATTCTGCTCTGGGCAGGTGCAAGTTTTGTAATTCAGAATTTAATTACCCCAGGAGAACTTTTATCATTTTATGCCATAATAGGTTATTTTACTGGACCAGTTATTGGTTTAATTGGTATGAACAAGGTTTTTCAGGATGCAAGAATTGCCGCAGACCGACTTTTCGAGATTATGGATTTGGAAAGGGAAAAAACTGAAAATCGTACCGAACTGACCACGGATATGATTGGCAATATCGAATTTAAACATGTAAACTTCAGGTATGGAACAAGGGTTACCGTATTTGAAGATTTCAACCTGAAAGTGCAAAAAGGGAAGATTACAGCGATTGTTGGTGAAAGTGGTTCGGGTAAAACGACTTTGCTGTCATTGCTGCAAAATATCTACCCGCTTCAGTCGGGTAATATCACAATTGGAGAATTTGATATAAATTATTTAACCAACGAAAGCTTGCGTAAATTGGTTGGTGTTGTACCACAGGATGTGCATTTATTTGCTGGAAATGTAATTGATAACATTGCAGTGGGTGAAATGGAACCTGATATGAAACGTGTTTTAAGGGTTTGCAGCCAGTTAAATATTTTGGATTTCATAGAAAATTTGCCACAAGGATTTGAAACCTATCTAGGTGAAAATGCCACTAATCTTTCTGGAGGACAACGACAAAGGTTAGCGATTGCAAGAGCTTTATATCGCGAGCCTGAAATTTTAATTTTGGATGAAGCAACCTCATCATTAGATTCCACCTCGGAAGAATATATTCACAATGCAATTTCGATATTACGTGAAAAAGGCAAAACCATTATTCTAATAGCTCACCGTTTAAGTACTGTGGTAAATGCCGATAAAATTGTGGTTTTAAATAAAGGAGAAACGATAGAAGAAGGTACGCATCAATTTTTATTAAATAAGAAGGGCGCATATAGAGAGATGTGGAACAAGCAATTTCCAACCATAGGAAAAGCATGAATTAAGTTGTAATTAGGTTTTTTGATCTTATTCTCAGGAAGAAATAATCAGGAATTGATTGTTTGGTATGGAAACAGCGTGCTGAATTTGTAATTGAGCACACTTTTGGCTTTTGTTATACCTATTTGATGAAGAATTAAGGGTCGTATGGCCCAAACTTACTTCTGTTTTTTTGAATACCGCACCTTAAAGTACTAAAAAAGGCAGCAACCTTTTCAGATTACTGCCCCTTTAAATCATAAGGCATTCACTTATGATTTAAGGCTATCAAAAATGCCAGCTAAACTGCCGCCAATATTGTTGCCTAATGAGAACGAGGTGTTGCTGGATTCGTCACCATCCTGGGTAGAATTGGAGAAGGATAATAAATTACCAATTCCAAGGCTTCCGCCTAATCCGCCCGAACTTGCAGAATCATTGTTTCCAAAAATTCCGCCACCGTTAATTTCTTTCATTTCGTTTAAATTCAATTCTTGCATTTTCATAATTTCAAGTTTTAAATGTTGCCTACTCTGTTATAGATTTTCAGCTTGTTCTGTTTCCGATTTCCATCGTCTTTGTATTATAAACGTTTTAAGCACCCTTTTGGATTATAAAAAACGCTATATAGCAACACATATAGAGAATAGTTTAAAGCAGTATGTTGTACTTTAATGCAAACAATTAATTTTAGTTTCTGTTACCTACGTGTTTTTATTAAAAAGCTAATATTCATTGATATAGGTGTGGCATAGGATGACAAACAGCCAGGCCTTATGATTGATTCCCCTTCAAGTTTTTTGTAAAAAGCAAATCGCTCTTTTAGCATCGTATTCTGCACGAGTTGTCTCCATCATCCTCATTTTTTGTATAAATCACTACATTATTCTTAAACGCAGGCGAGTGTTCTTTGATTACCAGGTAATCTTTATTGTCTGCTAATAATTAGGTAGATGCCTTGAATTAGTATACCTCCCCAAGCATTTTTTAAATGAATAATCATCAATTGTAGATCTTCCAGAGTTTCTTTTAGTTTTCATACTAGAACTAAAAAATCAACATCTTTTATAATAAAACCGAAGTAATAAGTAATGTAATTATTAAAAAAACTTTAGATATTTTTTTTGTAAAGTGCTGTAATTCAGATTTTTTAGCGAAATTTAGATAACAAACAAAACAAAAAACTAATGAAAGCTCTCAAAATTATCCTAATCCTACTTGGAATTATCTTCTTTTTGGCTGTCGCAGCTGGAACTTATGTAAAAATCGCCCTTCCCGAGGTAGGTCCAGCACCATCAATTAAGATTGAAAAAACACTTCAAACTATTGAAAATGGAAAATATCTGGCCAATCATGTAACTGTGTGTATAGATTGCCACAGTTCAAGAGACTGGACTAAATTTGCAGGGCCTTTAAAAGCTAATACTTTAGGTAAAGGAGGTGAGGTTTTTAATCAGGAAATGGGTTTTCCTGGTTCTTATGTAGCTCCAAACCTTACACCTTATGGCTTGGGGAGTTGGACCGATGGTGAAATTTTTCGAGCGATTACTGCAGGAGTAAATAAAGATGGTAAAGCTTTGTTTCCAGTAATGGCTTCGCATCGGTTTGGAAAGATGGATAAAAAGGACATTTATGACATTATCGCTTATGTTAGAACACTGAAACCAATAAAACATTCAGTAGCAAAATCAGAATCTGATTTTCCCGTAAACTTTATCATAAATACAATGCCTAAAAAGGCTGATTTTCAAACAAGACCTTTAGAAAATGACACCTTAAAATATGGTGCATACTTAATAAACGCTGCAGGCTGTGTAGACTGTCATAGCAAAACAGATAAAGGAAATATAGTTAAGGGAACCGAATTTGGGGGAGGCATGGAATTTAAATTACCAGGAGGAATGTTGCGTTCTTCAAATATTACGGGAGACGTTAGCACTGGTATTGGCAAATGGAGCAAAGTAATGTTTGTTAACCGATTCAAAGCATTTTCAGATAAAAATTATCAATCTCCTTTGGTAGAAACCAATGGCATAAATACTCCAATGCCCTGGGTGATGTATGGAGGAATGAAAAAAACCGATTTAGAGGCAATTTATAGCTATTTGGTAAGTATTAAACCTATTCAAAATCGGGTAGAAGTTCACTCCAGACAAGTAGATGCGCTTTGAAATTCGATTAAGCTTTTTTTATATGTTGTATAAATTAAGCATAGTTTGTGTTTTGTTGATAATAATCAATAATTTTTTTTCAAAAAGGGTATTTTTACTGTATGATTAATTAGGGGAAATTCTAAATTTGCTATATGGAAAATCCACAACGAAAATCAGATTTAAGCATCTTCCTGCAAAAGGTCAGGCAGCTAAGAGGTTTTGGTGATATGAACTCTTATAGCTTAGTTACAGAGTTTAAGGATCTTGGAAACATTCCTGATTCTAAAATAAAACATATAATAGAAGATATGTCGTCACCACAAACGTGGAATAATGGCAAATCGATCTTTATTGAAAGCGTTATAGAAAATCTCCTCGAAAATTAAAGAAATAAAATAGCTCAAAGCCTTCATTATTAAAATATTGAAGGCTTTTTTTGTGTATGATAATTATGTTGCGAAAAAAACTTTATCTTCAATAAAAAACTAATTCCCATGAAAAAAATTATTCTTATTTATTGCTTTTTAGCGATTTGTTTAGTTGCTAATGCACAAAAATTTGTGCCCGAAATTAAAACGGGAACACAAATTACAGCTACAGCTATCGTTGGTGGACAAGAATTTCCATTGGCTTTAAAAATTATTAGTACAACAGCGCCTTATAGCATTGGTTGGGGTGTAGATGGTTATGGAGAAGGTTCGTTTGAAATGAGTGAAAAAGCATTTGCAAACGGTACAGAACTAGTTCAGGTAAGCCAACCTGCTTTAGGTGTAACCAAGTTGGGCGATGCTCAAACTTTTTCTGTTATTTCTAAAGATGCTTTTAAAACTTTAACGGATACAAAAGCATTTACTTATGGAGGTGCAAAGTTTAAAATTAAAACACCTGAAACTGCTGCGATAAAAATAAATGGAAAAGATGTTGATGTTTTTCATGTTATAAATGAAGATGGGAAACAAGAATTATGGGTGTTGAATAACGCCGCTTTCCCTTTAATTATTCAAAGTACAGGACAAGCAACAGATATTGTAATGTCAGAAATTAAATAGTTTTTGAAATATTAAGAAAATAAAAAGCCCGAAGGGGCTTTTTTAATTTCAAAGCATTATTTTTACGCCAATTATGGAAAACGACAAAAAAGAAATATTTGATAACGTTGCACAACGCTTAAAAATTGAAGGTTTTAATGTAGTAAACCGCGATGAAACCCGTCCTTGGGGAGGTTTTTTTGTTATTGATGAAGCGCAAGCACAACAATTTGCCGATACTTATTTCGACGGTTTAAACGTTGAAGACCTTAAAATTGGCGGGAAATTAAGCCCTAAAATTTTAATTGTTGCACCAAATACTCGTTTATCTTGGCAATATCATCACCGCAGAGCTGAAATTTGGCAAGTGGTAACCGGTACTGTTGGTATTAAAACCAGCGAAACTGATGAAGAAGGCGAAGTAAAAAAATACGCTCCAAAAGATCAGATTAAATTGCAACAAGGTGAACGCCATCGTTTAATCGGTTTAGAAGATTGGGGTGTTGTTGCAGAAATTTGGCAACATACTGATGCTTCAAACCCATCAGATGAAAGCGATATTGTTAGAGTTCAAGACGATTTCGGTAGATAATATAACAATCATAAATCCTGTTTCGTTATGCGGAACAGGATTCTCTTTATTCCAAAAATCTCACTTTTTAGGTTTCTATGGCCTACAAAACTAAACGCCCTCAAATTTCGTTTATAAAGTACACACACAATACATGATTATTCTAATATTTTTTCTTTGCCATTGGTTTTTATCTTTATTTAGCCAAACATTTTTCCTGCATCGCTATTCATCACACAAAATGTTTAAAATGGAATTGTTTTGGGAAAGATTTTTCTATTTGGTTTTATTGATATCGCAAGGTTCATCATTTTTAAATCCGAGGGCTTACGCTATTTTGCACCGTATGCACCATGCTTATAGTGATACAGAGAAAGATCCGCATTCGCCGCATTTTTTTAAGGATGTTTTTGGGATGATGATTGCGACAAAGAATATGTATATGAATTATCTTCATTTTAAAATACAGCCTGAACCTGCTTTTCAAGGTAATTACCCTGAGTGGCCTTTGGTTGATCGAATTGGAGATTCATGGTTTTGGAGAATTGGATGTGGTTTGTTTTATATTGGTTTTTACATCATGTTTGCTAACCATTGGTGGTTATTTGTTTTATTACCAATTCATTTTTTAATGGGTCCATTGCATGGTGCAATTGTTAACTGGTGCGGTCATAAATATGGCTATTCAAACCACGATAATGATGATCATAGCAAAAACTCTCTTCCATGGGATTTTCTTTTGATGGGCGAATTGTTCCAAAATAATCACCATAAAAAACCTAATAGTCCGAATTTTGCATCGAAGTGGTGGGAGTTTGATCCAACATACCCAGTTATGAAGATGCTACATTGGATGAGGATTATTAAAATTAGGAAGGTTTAAGGGAGATTTTATTTGCTTGTTAAAATTTTTATCCGTTGGTTGAAGCCAATGGCAATTAATTTTATGCAGAAAAATGTACCATTTGCTATTCATTTTCTTTGTAATGATTTTTGTTATTTAAACCCGACAGGAGCGAACACGGAGTGTAACGAAGTAAAGCGAATGGCGGGGCTTTTGTAACCGATATAAACAGAACCTTGCTTTTCAAATAAATATCAAATCTCATTTTATGATCAACTTCCTAAAAATCGTTTTCTCTGCACTGTTGGTTTTTATGTGCTATAAGGTTATTACAACTTCTTTAGAAAGTAATCTGTTTGAACAATGGGATTTTTTAGGGAGCATTCCCTGGATGCGTGCTACGCTGTGGGATTTCTATGCTAACATCTTCATTATTACTTTGTGGATGTTTTATAAAGAAAAAAGTATTATTCTTAAAATCTCTATTACAATTTTGTTCGTATGTTTAGGTAGCATAGCAACTTTAGCTTATGTTTTGGTTTATTTATTTAAACTAAAACCGGGTGAAGGTGTTAAAGAATTACTTAGTAAGCGATAGGCGAGTTTAAAGGTGTAGGGTGTCTTGCTAAGGTTTCAGTTATGTTAAAACTGTGGCTTTTGGCCTTAAACCTTTTACCTTAAATTTTATGCCTTTTCAAACGGGACACCTGTTTTTCATTGCCCTTGTATCGTTAATTGCTTGCTGCGCCATTATGTTTATGGTTTGGTTGTGGGCAAAAAAAATTAAAAATGCTGGTGTTGTAGATGTTTTCTGGGCATTAAATTTTCCAGTAATTACCCTAATTACTTTCTTTTTATCTGAGGGTTTTGAAACCAGAAAGCTTATAATTTGTGGTATGTTTTTATTGGCAGAACTGCGCTTAGGCTTACATCTTTGGCAGCGTGTTATTGGTCATTTAAGCGAAGAAGAAGGGCGATACCAACAACTACGAAAAGAATGGGGCGAAAAAGCGGATAGAAATTTCTTTTTTTTCTTTCAATTTCAGGCCATTTCTAATGTATTACTGGCGATTCCTTTCTTTATTATTACCGCGAATTTATCTAAACAGATAAGCATTTGGGAATTTGTGGGAATTGGGATCTGGATTATTGCCTTTTTTGGTGAAATGATTGCCGATAAACAGCTTGCAGACTTTAAAAAAGACCCGAAAAACAAAGGAAAAGTTTGTGATACAGGTTTGTGGCATTACAGCCGTCACCCAAATTACTTTTTCGAATGGTTAACATGGATGGCTTATTTTGTTTTTGCTTTGGCATCTCCTTGGGGAATTTTAGCCATTATTAGTCCCGCTATAATTTTATACTTATTAACCAAAGTTACGGGCGTTCCGAATAATGAAGAGCAAAATTTGAGAAGCAAGCCAGTAGCCTATAAAAAATATCAGGAAACAACGAGTGCTTTTTTTCCTTGGAAAAAATTAGGTTAGAGGTTGTGCGTTGAGGTGCGTGTACAGTTGCCCAAACTTATAACCTATAGCTATTAACTTATAAATTATGTGGTACGATAAACTTTTAGAAAACGATAAACTTCCTGATACTGCCTTGCGATTGGGTATTAGAAAACTTTGTAAGCAGCGTTTAGATGATGAAACTTTAGATAATGAAGAACTGCAGCAGGAAAAATTTATGGATTTGGTGGAGGAGCTTAAGCAATCGCCAATTGCTGTAAACACCGCCGAGGCTAATGAACAGCATTACGAATTACCGACTCAGTTTTTTCAATATTGCTTAGGTAAAAATCTTAAATACAGCAGTGGTTACTGGAAACCTGGAGTTAAGGATATTGATACCTCTGAAGATGATATGTTGGCTTTAACCTGTAAAAGAGCTGATTTACAAAGTGGTCAGAATGTTTTGGAATTGGGTTGTGGCTGGGGTTCTTTATCGCTTTATATGTCGGCTAAATTTCCTGAAAGTAGATTTACGGTGGTTTCTAACTCTGCAACGCAGAAAATTTTTATTGATGAAACAGCTAAACAACGCGGTATTGAAAACTTAACGGTTTTAACGGCCGATATGAATACGTTTACCATTGCCGATACTTTTGATAGAATTGTTTCTGTAGAGATGTTTGAGCACATGCGCAACTATAAATTTTTGCTGAATAAGGTTGCAGGTTTTTTAAAGCCCGATGGAAAGTTGTTTGTTCATATTTTTACACACAAAACTTTAGCTTACAAGTTTGAGGTAATTGATGAAACCGATTGGATGAGTAAATATTTTTTTACTGGCGGAATTATGCCATCAAATCATCTATTTTTCTATTTTAATGATGATTTAAAAATCGACAAACATTGGGTGGTAAACGGTACAAACTACGGTAAAACTTCTGAGGCCTGGTTAAGCAATATGGATAAACATAAAACCGAAATCATGCCAATTTTAGCAAACACCTACGGTAAAGATCAGGCTGTAAAATGGTGGGTATACTGGCGTTTGTTTTACATGAGTTGTGCCGAATTATTTAATTATAATAAAGGTAACGAATGGATGGTTTGTCATTATTTATTCGAAAAAAGAGCTTAAAGCAAAAAGTTGAAAGACCAAGCAAAATCATACATCTCAAAATTACATCATGCAAAAGCTCGCCATTATTGGCTCTGGAATAGCAGGAATGGGTTGTGCCCATAAACTGCAACATAAATACGATATTACTGTTTTTGAAGAGGCCGATTACATTGGCGGACATACTAATACCATTACGCTTGAAGAAGACGGAAAACCGATTTATCTGGATAGTGGTTTTATGGTTTTTAATTACCAAACCTATCCAAATTTGACAGAAATGTTTGCCGAGATTGATGCTCCTGTTATTAAAACGGATATGTCTTTTAGCGTTCAGTTTTTGCCAAAAAAATTAGAGTATAGTGGTTCGAGTTTAAATCATTTATTCGCACAGCGAAAGAATATTTTTAATATTTCTTATTTAAAAATGCTGATGCAAATTAACCGTTTTAATAAACAAAGTATAGAAATTTTAGATAAACCTGAGTATCAGGATTATTCGATTGGAAGATTTTTTAAGGAATTTGGTTACAGTGATGATATGCTTTGGCAATACCTTATTCCGATGAGTGCTGCGGTTTGGAGTGCGCCAATGGAACAGATTTTAGATTTCCCAGCGATAACTTTAATCAGGTTTTTCAAGAATCATGGTTTTTTGGGTTTAGATACACAACACCAATGGTACACCTTGCAAAATGGGAGCCAGGCTTATCGGGAAAAGCTGATTGCACCTTTCAGAGAGCGGATTAAAATAAATAATAAAATCGTTTCCGTGAAAAGATTAGAAAACGGAAAGGTTGAAGTCGAAAATTTAAAAGGAGAGAAGTTTGAGTTTGATAAAGTAATTATGGCGAGCCATGCCGACCAGAGTTTTGATATTGTAAAAGATAAAACCGCTTTAGAAACCGAGTTGCTTTCGAAGTTTAAATATCAGTTAAATAGAGCGGTTGTACATACTGATGAAGATCAAATGCCTAAAGCTAAATTGGCCTGGAGCAGTTGGAATTACCGTGTAGAAAAACAAGGTGATAAGTTTTTGCCGAGCACCATTTATTGGATGAACAGCCTGCAAGGTGTTTCTAAAAAAACAAATTACTTTGTTTCAATCAACCCAACGGAAACTTTAAACCCAAGTAAAATTGTAAAGGAAATCGATTATCATCATCCGTTGTTTGATGTACCAGCAATGCAGGCACAAGAGCGATTGCATGAGTTAAATGAAAGTGGTCCGATTTATTATTGTGGCAGTTATTTTAAATATGGTTTTCATGAAGATGCATATAAAAGTGCGGTAGATTTGTGCTTAATGATGTAAAAGGTTGTGGTAATTTCGGCCGTAGTTTTTTTGTTATTCTGAGGCACGAAGAATCTGATGCCGATAGAATACTGCTGATAATACTTGCTAGTGTATAAAAAGATATTTTCGTTTTGATGAATATCCTTTAGATTCTTTCGCGGCGCTCAGAATGACAAAGCTGTTAATCACTGCCATCTTACTTCAACCCACCGATAAAGTATTTTTTTTTTGTAAATTGAAATAAATGCCATTAAAATCATCCATATATACTGCAAAAGTAATGCACCATCGCCTGGCGCCAAAAAAACATTCTTTTTGGTACAACGTGTATATGTTCTATATCGATTTGGATGAAATAGATTTATTGGGTAAAAAACTTCGTTGGTTTAGTCGGAATAAGTTTAATTTGTTTTCTTTTAGGGATCAAGAACATCTTCAATTACCAAAGGAAAATCCTGACCAAACCAAAAATACCAGACAACACCTGGAAACTTACCTTAAAGAGAACGGCGTTGATGGAAATAGTTTAAAAATTAAGCTTTTAACCAATTTAAATGTATTAGGCTATAATTTTAATCCCGTTTCGTTTTATTATTGTTTCGATGAAGTTGAAAATCCAGTTTGTTGTGTTGCTGAAATTAGTAATACTTACCGCGAAATGAAACTTTTTTTCTTCGGAAAAGAGGAGTTGGATGGCGATACATTTAAAAAAATAACAACTAAATACTTTTATGTTTCTCCCTTTATCGATCATGATGATGTATTTGATTTTAACTTAAAAATACCGACGGATAAATTAGAAATCAAGATCGATGATATTGATAAACAGGGTAATCGATTTTTTATCAGCACTTTAAAGGGTGAACAAAAAACATTAAATAATGTTAGTTTGTTAAAGTGTTTTTTCTCAATTCCATTAATTCCATTGCAAATTATGGGTATGATCCATTGGCAAGCTTTTAGACTTTGGTTAAAAAAACTATCTTTTCATCCAAAAGCCGAAAACCCTGAGCTACAACGTAACGTATATAAACCATATAAACCTTAACAAACGCTTCCAGAAATATGAATTCCCTAGTCGCTACCAAAACATCAACTGGTTTTTTCGAAAGAATTGTAATCAATGCATTATCGAAAATGCCTTTAGGTAAACTTGAAATGTCGCTTCCAAGCGGAGAAACGTTAGTTTTTGGCAACGGTGAGGATAAAATTTCGGCAAATATTCAGGTAAATCATCCCGATTTTTTTAAATCTATAGCTTTGTATGGCGATATTGGTTTCGGAGAAGGTTATACCGAAGGTCTTTGGGATACCAACAACATTACCAATGTTATTAAATGGGTAATTCTAAATATCGAAAATGCACCATCAGTTACTGGAAGCAAGGTAAAATCTGTAGCCCTTAATCTTTTTAAGTGGGTTAATAAACTTACTCATATACGCAGAGCGAATACTTTGGCAGGCTCTCAAAAAAATATATCAGAACATTACGATTTAAATAATGATTTCTTTGCTACTTTTTTAGATAAAACCATGACTTACTCAAGTGGTTATTTTTTAAACGATGATTTAAATTTAGAAGAATCTCAATATGCAAAATACGATAGATTAGCCAGGCAGTTAAAAGTTAAATCTACAGATCATGTTTTGGAAATTGGGAGTGGCTGGGGTGGAAATGCAATATTTCTGGCCAAAAACTATGGTTGCAAAGTTACTTCGGTAACCATTTCAAAAGAACAACAAAAACTGGCTATTGAGCGTGTTAAGAAAGAAGGCTTAGAAGATAAAGTTTCGATCATAATTCAGGATTACCGAAAAATTGACGGCACATTTGATAAGATTGTTTCAATAGAAATGCTGGAAGCTGTCGGACATCAATATTTAGAAACCTATTTCGAAAAATGCCAGGAATTGTTAAAGCCCAACGGAATTTTTGCTTTTCAAGTAATTACTGCTCCCGATTCTCGCTATGATAAATTAAGAAATGGAGTAGATTGGATTCAGAAACACATATTTCCTGGATCGTTGTTGCCTTCTGTTGCTGCAATTAATAATGCCATTAACAATACAGGCGATTTAACTATGGTTGATTTGAAAGATATGGGTTTGGATTATGCCAAAACACTTCATCTTTGGTTTTTAGAATTTAATAAGAATTTAGATAAGGCAAAAGCATTGGGTTTTGATGAAGCCTTTATTCGCAAATGGAACTATTATTTAAATTACTGTGAGGCTGCTTTCGCCATGCGGAATATTAATGTAATGCAATTGGTTTATTCTAGACCGAATAATACCTCAAGATAGTTAAGATTCAATAATTCAAAAAAAAATATAAAATGGGCAATGAACTAAAAGTTTGTTACCCATTTTTTGTTTATAAATGATTCATTTTCAAATTCTGGTATTTTTTACCGAGAAAAACCTCACCTTTGCCGACCAAATTAACGCGGTGGCATAAAAAGTATTTTCCAGCTATGTAACAAAATGCACCTTGCGTAGACTAATTACAAAAGACTACTATTAAAATGAAACGAATTCTACTATTAACCTTCATCATTCTTGGAATATTTTTTAACGCAAACGCACAGTTTGGCATGGGTGGCGCTCAAAAGTCATCCGTTTTAGGCCGTGTTTCTATTACTGTTTTAGATTCGGTAACTAAAGCGCCTATAGATTACGCAACAATTTCTTTGATTTCTGTTAAAACAACAAAATCTGTTAACGGTGGTGTAACCGATGCTAAAGGAAAATTGGTGCTACAAAACATTGCACCAAACGATTATAAATTGCTAATTGGTTTTATGGGTTACAAAACAAAAACTGTTTTGGTAAGCACTACACCAGCCAAACCCGATTTTAACCTCGGTAATGTTTTTATATCATCAACAGAAAATAGTTTGGCAGAAGTTCAGGTTACAGGAACAAAAGCAGTTATCGAAAATAAAATCGATAGAATGGTTTATAACGCCGAAGCGGATGGAACAAATGCTGGTGGCGATGCAACAGATGTGATGCGTAAAGTACCGATGTTATCGGTAGATATGAACGGAAACGTTCAGCTACGTGGTGGTGCCGTTCGTGTTTTAATTAACGGAAAACCTTCTGGCACAATGGCAAGCAGCGTTGCTGATGCTCTAAAAATGATTCCTGCAGAGCAGATTAAAAGTGTTGAGGTAATTACAAGTCCATCAGCAAAATATGATGCTGAAGGTTCTGGTGGTATTATCAATATCATAACAAAAAAATCTAATGCTCAGGGGGTTAGTGGTACGGTAAATGCTTCTGCTGGAACCCGCCAAAACAATGGCTCTTTCAACTTAACGGCTAAAACTGGTCGTTTAAGTGTAAATACAAGCTTGGGTACAAATTTAGCATACGCTCAAAATTCGAGAGTAGTTATTTTAAATCAAACAACATTAAATAACGGAAGTTTAAATAGCGTATCGCAAGATGGTTATTCTAAATGGAGCCGTCAGGGTTATAATGGTAGCTTAGGTTTAGATTACGATTTCAATGCTTATAACAACATCAGTACTAATGTTAAAATGAATAGTTTTTCTAACGGCGGTCCTGGTGCATCGAATTACATAATTAATGGTTTGCCAGCAACTAATGTTAGTGATATGGATATGACTTTTAATAACTTGGATTGGAACGTAGATTACAGAAAAACAAGCAAAAAAGAAGGAGAAGAATTTTCGATTTCTGCTCAGTTATCTAGCGGTCGTACACCAACAAGTTTTAGTAATATTCTTACCTCTGCAGCTTTCCCTGCGGGTTTCCAAACCATCAGTAATAATACTGGTAAAAATAACGAATATACCTTCCAAACAGATTATACCTATCCGTTTACTAAAACCACAACTTTAGAGGTTGGCGCAAAAGCCATCTTACGTGATATTAAAAGTCAGTTTGATAATGCTGCACAAGATTTTGAATATAACCAGGATGTTTCTTCCGTTTATGGTGTAGTTAGTTTCGAGCTTACTAAAAAATTGAAATTTAAAGGTGGTGTAAGAGGTGAGTACACGCAGATTGATTTCAACACACAAAATAGTGGTGTTCAGAAAAATGATTATTTTAATTTGTTCCCAAGTGCAATTTTATCGCAAACTTTAAAAGGTAATGCAACTTTAAAATTAAGCTATAACCGTCGTTTACAAAGACCAGGTCAATCCTATTTAAATCCGTTCCGTAACGAAAGCGATCAGTTTAATATCATGCAAGGTAACCCTCAGTTAAATCCTGAACTTAGTGATAACTTTGAATTAGGCTACAATACTTATATTAAAGGTTCAATTATCAATGCATCTGTCTTCTACCGTCGTACAGGTGGCGTAATCGAAAGTTCAATTTCGCCAATATCTGAAAACGGTACGAACAAAACTTATACTTCATACATTAACGTTGGTACAGCGCAAACTTACGGAATGAACGTTTTTGCATCTTACAATCCTAAACCAAAATGGACTTTAATGACTAACATTGGTTTAAACACATATGAGGTTACCAATACAGTATTAAATATTAGTACTGGAACATTCTTGAATTATAACATTTTCGGCCGTTCGGCTTATGGTTTTGGTAAAGGTTATAACTTTGAGTTATTTGGTGTTGTAAACTCTCCACGTAGAACCTATCAAGGTAAAACGGATGCGATGATTTTCTACGGCGCATCATTTAAGAAAGAAATCTTAAAGAAAAAAGGAAGCATTGGTATTAATACTTTGAATCCATTTAACCGCGATTTACATATTCAAACTGTTAATAATTCGGTTACTGCAACAGGTACCGTTTATCAAAGTCAGAATATTTACTACCCACTTCGTTCTTTTGGTGTTAACTTTAGTTATTCTTTCGGTAAGCTTAAATTTACAGAGAAGAAAAAAATTAAAAACGACGATACTAAGCAAGATCAACAGCAAGGTGGAATGGGCGGTGTTCAACAATAGATACCCAAATCATATAAAAAGTAAAGCCTTCGATTTTTATCGAAGGCTTTTTTTATGGCATAAATCTATAATTCAAGAAAAACAATTTATTTTTTCTTTACCTTTTTCAATATCATTAAACTCAGCGGATTCATTGGGTAGCCACTTATATTGTTTTGCAACATTACAACCGATTGATCGTAGAAAACAGGTATAACAGGTGAATAATCCATTACCATTTGGTCCATTTGGCGGTAGAGTTTAAATCTTTTTTCGTTATCGGGCTCGTAGTAACTTTCTTCGAATAGTTTATCAAAATCTTTATTGTAAAAAGCAGTGTAGTTTGGCCCATATGGAACCTTGTTTTTAGAATAAAACATCGACAGATAATTTTCGCCATCTGCGTAATCGGCAATCCAGCTTCCTCGAAAAAAGTTTACATTATTTTTCGACATTAAATCTCTTAAACTGGCACTCGGACTAACATCTATTTTAGTTTTGATACCAATGGCGTTTAATTCACCTTGAATAAATTCGATTAAATCCTTGTAAGTTGTGGTGGTATTCAAGGTAATTTCCGTTAAGCCTTTTCCTTCGGGAAAACCTGCTTCTACTAATAATTTTGCTGCAAGTTTAGGGTTGTAAGAATATCCACGTACAACAGCGCTATCAAAACCAGGCATTCCTTTTGGTATAAAACCAGATGTTGCAGGAATTCCAATTCCATTTCTTAAATACTTAATTAATTTATCTCTATCGATGGAATAATTAATGGCCTGCCTAACTTTCTTAAATCTTAATGGCGATTTTTTTACAACCTTTAAAGTTGTGTCAACTAAAATTCCAACATATTCTGTACATAAATAAGGCCCTTTTCTTAATGTAAATTTGCCTTTATACTTTGATGTCATTTTGCCGCTTTTGGTTAAAATATCATCGCGATAGCTACCATCAACGCTGTAGTAAAAATCTAAATCCTTTTTCAAAAAACTCATAAAACCGCTTTGCTTATCGGTAATAAAAGAAGCTTTTAGGGCATCGATATATGGTAGTCGGGTGCCAGTTGAATCTTTTTCCCAATAATTTTCGTTTTTTAAAAGCACTAATATTTCACCTTCTTTCCAGTACTTAAATTTAAACGGACCAGTTCCAACTGGATGACTTCTAAAATCCTTACCATAATGTTCTACTACCTCTTTGGGTACTACAGAACAGTATTGAGAAGTTAGTAAACTCATAAATGGCGGAAATGGGCGAACTAGTTTTATTTGAAATGTGGTATCGTTAACGGCAATAAAATTCCCTTGATCCTTTACTTTATCGCTAAAAATCCAACCTCCAGATGAAGCTACTTTTGGGTCGATTAAACGATAAAAACTATATGCAAAATCGCTGGCAACAACTTTTCTTCCCTTACCGTTTTTAAAAATAGGATCGTCTTGAAAGTAAACATCATTTCGAAGATTAAAAGTGTAGGTTAAAGCATCATCAGATATTTGCCAGGTTTTTGCAATACAAGGAACGGTTTGCAGAGTAGAATCGATTTGTACCAAGCCGTTAAAAATTTGGTTGGTCATCCAAATCGCATTTTGATTACGCGCAAAAGCAGGATCTAAAGAAGTTAAGCCCTGATCCAGATTAATATTAAAGGTTTTTTTATCTTTATTATTTGTTGGCTCTTTGCACGAAATGAAAATAATACTGCAAAAAAACCAAAATATATACTTAAATGAGCCTAGCATGAAAAGGATTGTTATTTTTGCACAAATTAATAAATTTAATGCAGATGTCTTTTTTAAACGATTTATTTATTGGCTTGGATGCCAGCAAGCAAGAAGATTTACAGGAACGTTTAGATATTGTTGAGCACAAAATTAAGTTTATGGATAAAATGCCTGTTGCCTTACTCGATGTTAGCAACAATCCAAACTATTTTTTGTCGGAAGAAATTGCCCTTGCAGGTGGAATGATCGAATCAGATATTTTAAGTGCTGCATTTGTTATTTATTACCAACCAGGAAAAACACTAACCGATTTAATGCGTGAAGTGCCATCAGTTTTAGATGCCGATTGGCAGGCAGTAAAAAATAATCGTATTATATTATTAAACGATGATGTTAATCGCGAACGCTCTGCCGAAAATGCAGTTTCCTTAATAGAAGATATGGCCGAAATGCTTCACCCAGGTTCTTTTATCTTTGGTCACGAAGGGGATAAATGGATTAGGTTTGGAGCCTGATAAAATGTTTGTTGCTTATTGAAGTTGTCATTCAAGAAAACATCATTTAAATTTCAGCATAAAGAATAATAAATTAATAATCCAGTCAACAATGAAGAAGTTCTTTGCTATCTCTACGCTTTTATTTTCCTTTTTATTTGTCCATTCGCAGGTTGTACCAACTTTAACTGCTGAAGTCGCAGAAAAGCTCTCGAAAATGCCAATGGGTTGTATTATTCAAGAATTTCCAAATAAAACATCGCACGTAGCTAATACAGCAGTTGATGGAAGGTTGCTGCCAAGCGAATTGCATCCAGCATTTTATGGTTGCTTAGATTGGCATAGTTCGGTTCATGGACATTGGATGCTTTTGAGGTTGTTGAAGACAATCCCTGATCTTAAAAATAAAGCAGAAATAATTGCGCAGTTAAATAAAACTTTTACGCCAGAAAAAATGCTTGCAGAGGCCGAATATTTTACCAAATATCAGGTTGCAAATACTTACGAACGCACTTATGGCTGGGCGTGGTTACTAAAGCTAGATCAGGAATTATATACCTGGGATAATCCAGATGCCAAGAAATGGTATGCCGCTTTACAGCCTTTAACTAAACAAATTTTAACACTTTGGAAGGCTTATTTACCTAAACAAACCTATCCGAACAGAACTGGCGTGCATCCAAATACTGCATTTGGTTTGGTGTTCGCCTTAGATTGGGCCAGAACCTTCAAAGACACGGCTTTCGAAAAACAAATTGAAGATAAAGCAAAAGCATTTTATTTAGACAATACCTCAACTCCAGCCTATTTAGAACCCGATGGTTCTGATTTCTTTTCGCCAAGTTTAGAAATAGCCGATTTAATGCGTCGGGTTTTACCGAATGCACAATTTGTAAGCTGGCTTAATAAATTCTACGAGGAGCGAAGCCTAAAACGCATCAGCGATTTGCCTGTTATTAGTGATATTAATGATTATCAAGGCGTTCATTTGGTGGGTTTGTCGTTTACAAGAGCCTGGTGTATGAAAGGAATTGCGAAAGATTTACCCAAAAACCATAAATTAAAGAAACATTTTGAAGTAACTGCTGACAAGTTTTTAGCTAACGCCTTACCCCTGGTTTTTGCGGGTAATTATGGTGGCGACCATTGGTTAGCATCTTTTGCGGTATATGCGCTTGAATAGCCAATAATAATCATGTCTTTCTGAGCTTTTCGGAATGCGTTTGTTTAAAGATTTCTTATTATTTGGTCGGTAACCGCACACACCGAAATATTTTTTTGTTTTGAAAATCAAGCTTCGGTGCTCATCGGTTTCGAAAGTCCTGTTATTCGCTTTACTCGCCCATGAAAAAATCGGGCTTCGTGTTCGCTGCTACCAAGTTTATTTTATAAAAGACTGTTTTTCAGAATAAAAAACCCTTCTTTTTCCTTACATACTAAACCTTTAAAATTTTTATTTAATGCAGAAAACTGAGTTTTTAAACACGGTTGAAGCGGTACCCTGCAGCAAGGAGGCACGACGAAGCGAAGCGTACAAGCGAAAAACGGGACTAACAATAAAATGAAATGCAGGCTGTGCTTTTCAAATGATTAAGAAGCGATTGACTTGAATGAAAGATTGAATGCGGTTAGAATTTAATAAACTTCTCGATCTGTTCGTTGGTAAATTTAATGGTATCTTCTTTAATTAAATTGCCATCTGGATCTAACTCGGTTTTGATATTAGGAATGTGAATACGTAAAGGTAAAATGTGAAGATGGATGTAATGGCAAACCCCTGTAAAATGATCTACGCCGCGGATATTGCCATATTTGCCAGATGATAAACCAACAAGGGCCGTTTTTTTATCGTAGAAGCTATCTGGGAAATTGCAGGCATCGATAAGTACTTTTAAAACACCAGGATAGCTGCCGTTATATTCGGGCATTACGAAAAGGAATTTATCCGTATTCGAAATTAAATCCTGAATTTTTTGGAAAGCTGTAGACCGTTTACCGAACATATCTGTATTTAAAACATCAACAGGTAAGTGCTCCAAACTGAACAAGTTAGATTCTACGCCTTTTTGTTTAAGTTGCTGCTGGTAATATTTAGCAACTTTCAGCGTATTGCTATTGGGTCTGTTGGTGGCGGCAATTATAGTAATCATGCTTAAATTGTTAATAAGATGTGCAAAACCCGAATGCCCTTATTGCTAAAATTACCATATAGTTTGTATCTTAGCTGATTGAGAAAAAGGGCGTAAACAACGCAAAAATAGAACTTTTTGCCGATTAAAAGGCATGAAATAAAAACGTCCAACGTAAACGTAGAGTAAATTTCGGATATATAGATGAGCAAAATTATTGCATTAGCAAATCAAAAAGGTGGTGTTGGTAAAACAACTTCATCTATAAACCTGGCTGCGAGTTTAGCCGTATTAGAATACAAAACTTTATTGGTAGATGCTGATCCTCAGGCAAATTCAACTTCAGGCATCGGTTTTGATCCACGAAATATAAAAGATAGTATCTACGAATGTATCATCAATGATATCGACCCTTTACAGGCGATTCAGAAAACTGATACACCGAATTTAGATTTACTTCCTGCTCACATCGATTTAGTAGGTGCAGAAATTGAGATGATTAACCTCAATAATCGCGAGTATAAAATGAAAGCGGTTTTAGAGAAAATTAAAGATCAGTATGATTTCATTATAATCGATTGTTCTCCATCTTTAGGTTTAATTACCATAAATGCGCTAACAGCAGCCGATTCTGTAATTATTCCTGTTCAGTGCGAGTATTTTGCATTGGAAGGTTTGGGTAAATTACTGAATACAATTAAAATTGTACAAAACCGTTTAAATCCTGAATTGGAGATAGAAGGTATTTTATTAACGATGTACGATGTTCGTTTACGTTTATCGAACCAGGTTGTAGAAGAAGTACGAACACATTTCCATGAATTGGTTTTTGATACCATTATACAACGTAATACCCGTTTAAGCGAGGCACCTAGTTATGGTGTATCGGTAATTATGCATGATGCAAATTGTAAAGGAGCCATTAATTACCTTAATCTTGCCCGCGAAATTGTTAAGAAAAACGGTTTGTTAAAAGAAGAAGAAAACATAGATACAGCAACTTTATAAATTTATAGATGACATCTTTTCAGCGAAAAACAGGTTTAGGAAGAGGGTTAAGTGCGCTTTTAGATGATAGCGAATCTTCTCATCCGCCGAAACAGCAGGTAAATGCTGTTAGCGAAACCGAGCAGATTGGTAATATCAGTCACGTAAGTTTAACGGAAGTTGAAACCAATCCATACCAGCCACGTACCGAATTTGATCAGGTTGCATTAAACGAGCTTGCAGATTCGATTAAAGTGCAGGGCTTAATTCAGCCAATTACGGTTAGAAAACTTGGTGCAAATAAGTATCAGTTAATTTCTGGCGAACGTAGGTTCAGAGCTTCAAAGTTGGCAGGTTTAACTCAAATTCCAGCTTATATTCGAAGTGCTAACGACCAGCAGATGTTGGAAATGGCTCTTATCGAAAATATTCAGCGTGAAAATTTAAATGCAATAGAAGTTGCTTTAAGTTTTCAGCGAATGATTGATGAGGTTGGATTAAAACAAGAGCAATTGGGCGAAAGAGTTGGTAAAAACCGTACAACGGTAACTAACTACCTTCGTTTATTAAAGCTTCCACCAGTAATTCAGGCATCTATTCGCGATCAAAGAATTTCTATGGGGCACGCAAGAGCATTAATTAATGTAGATGGCGTAGATAAACAGTTATTTATTCATCAAGAGATTTTAGAAAAAGGTTTGTCGGTTCGTAAAGTCGAAGAGTTGGTTCGTAACTTGCATCATTTGCCTTTGAAAACTGAAAAACCTAAAGAAAAATCAGCTTCATTTCAATATCAAAAATTACAAGATGATTTGGCTTCTAAATTTGCAACTCGTGTAAAATTAAAGGTTACTCAAAATGGTAAAGGTGCTATTGAGATTCCTTTTGTAAGCGATGATGACTTAAATAGAATTTTAGAGTTATTAGATTGGTAATGCTGAAATTAAAGCGTTTAATAATTTTTTCTATACTTACTTTCTGTATGGCAAATCTGGCTTTGGGCCAGGTTAAAGATACATTATTAAGGCCTGCAGATACAATAAAAACTACTCCGATAAGAGCAGTTAGAATAGATTCTTCTAATAAAAAAGCCGATACGATAAAGCAGAAATATGTAAATCCAGGTAAGGTTGCAGGGAGGAAAGCGATTTTCAGATCTCTAATTATTCCAGGATGGGGGCAATTATATAACAACCAGCTTTTAAATGAAAAGTTGAATGCCAAAGGCGAAAAAACAGGCCATTTTTGGCAAAGAACCTATACCTTAGGTAAAGTTGGGTTAATTTATGGCGGTTTTACGGCGCTAACCTTATCTTATATCGAAAGCCGTAAAAATTATAATATTTTCTTAAAAGAAGCGCAGTTTAGAGCTAGAAATCCAGGGCAAAAGGAAAATCCAGATATAGCAAGATATGATGATACGAATGTGTTAAATGCTCAATCCATTTACAAAAGAAATAGCCAAATTGTAATATTTTCTTACTTTGCAGTTTATGCGGTAAATGTTGTTGATGCTTATGTTGCTGCAAGGTTGAATTATTTTAATATTGACGATACAATCTCATTTAAAATCAGTCCGACATTAATAAATAATCCAAATATGATGTATGGTTTTAACGGATCTCCTGCATTAAAACTATCTTTAAGATTTTAAACCAATAACAATAAAACTAAAATATTACTCAATGAAAATTGCGCTTTTAGGATATGGTAAAATGGGCCAGATTATAGAGAAATTTGCTCTGGAACACGGTCACGAAATCGTTTTAAAAATTTCAATCGATAATCAGGAAGAACTCACCCGTCAAAATTTAAAAGCAGCCGATGTTGCGATAGATTTTAGCACACCAGATTCTGTACTGAATAATATAAATATTTGTTTTGATGCAAATGTGCCAGTAGTGGTAGGTACAACTGGTTGGTATGGTAAATTACAGGAAGTTAAAAATGAATGTAATAGTAGTAACAATACGCTACTTTATGGGTCTAATTTTAGTATTGGCGTTAATTTGTTCTTTAAACTGAACCAAACTTTAGCAAAGCTGATGAATAATTATCCAGCTTATGAGGTTCAGGTAGAAGAAATTCACCATACCCAAAAACTAGATGCACCAAGCGGTACAGCGATTACAATTGCAGAAGGTATAGTAGATCATCTGGATAGAAAATCGGAATGGCTAAATGAAGTTGTAGGTACAGATGTAGATTTGTTTCCTAAGGCAGAACAATTACTTATCGAATCGCACAGAATAGAAAATATTCCAGGCACACATACCGTAATTTACAGTAGCGAAGTTGATGAGATTGAAATTAAGCATACAGCGCATAGCAGAGCTGGTTTCGCTTTAGGCGCAGTTGTGGCGGCCGAGTGGTTGAAGGACAAAAAAGGATTTTTCAGTATTACTGATATTTTTGAATAGAAAGTTAAAGATTGCGGCGGAAAAGAAAAATGCTGAAATCTAAAATGGAATCAGATAAACGTTAATCGGTTTAATTAATTTAAACCGTTAAAATTAATATATATGAATTACAAATTCTGGCAGAAGAAAAAGGATGCCGATAAAAAGAAAAAAACCAAAACCCGCGAGTGGGTAGACGCAATTGTATTTGCAGTTGTGGCTGCAACAATTATCAGGGTGTTTTTTATTGAAGCTTACACAATTCCTTCTGGTTCGATGGAACGTTCTTTGTTAATTGGGGATTTTCTTTTCGTAAGTAAAGTTAATTATGGTGCTCGTGTGCCAATGACTCCAGTTGCTTTTCCTTTTGCTCATCACACTATGCCATTAACAACCTCTACAAAAGCTTATTGGGATGGAGTTCAGTGGAAATATCGTCGTTTACCAGGTTTATCAGAAGTTAAAAGAAATGATGTTGTGGTATTCAATTTCCCAGAAGGAGATACCGTTGCGGTCGAAAATCAGGTTCCAAGCTATTACGATTTAGTTCGGCAATACGGAAGGGCTTCAATTCATAGCCAGTTTACTATAATTAGCAGGCCGGTTGATAAAAGAGAAAATTTTATTAAACGCTGTATTGGCATTGGAGGTGATGTGATCAGTATGAAGAACGGTATAGCCAATGTTAATGGCAAGGATGAACCGTTAAAAAATACAGGCATGATGCCTTATATTATTCAGTTCAAAACCATGGATTTCAATTACAACGTTTTTGATGATTTGAATTTGAAAATGGGAGATATGCAGCCGATTGCTGCAAATACTTACAGTGTAGAAATATCGCCAGAAATGGCTGATGAAATAAGGGCATTTGATTTTGTTAAGTCGGTGAAAATGACGGCTGCAACAGCAACTGAAATTGAACCAGGTGGTACATTCCCTCACGATCCAAATCGTGTTTGGAATAGAGATAATTTTGGACCAATAAAAATACCTGCAAAAGGATGGACCGTAAATATTGATAGCAATACAATGCCTTTATACTACAGGGCTATTAGAACATACGAAGGTAATAAGGTAGAACAGAAGGGTAAAGATTGGTATATCAATGATAAACTAGCGACTTCTTATACTTTCAAAATGAATTATTATTGGATGATGGGTGATAATCGCCATAATTCAGCAGATTCTCGTTATTGGGGTTTTGTACCAGAAGATCACATTGTTGGTAAAGCGTTATTTATTTGGATGAGTTGGGATAGTGAAGGGTCTTTCTTGCACAAAATACGCTGGAGTAGATTGCTTAGAGGAATTCATTAAGAATTAACCACAAAAAAACATAACAAAAAGGCTTAAAGAGATTTAAGCCTTTTTTATTTGGAAAAAACTTTTAAAAAAAATTATTAAGTATGCCATTCTTTTGTTAAAAATTATTAAGTTTGCCAATAAACCAAATAAAAATGTCTGTAATAATTGAAAAAAATCAACGTCTTCGGGCAGATATTATCAAGCATCTTTATTACAAAAGAACGTTATCGTTAACGGATTTGAGTAAGCTTACCAAAAAAAGCTTGCCATTGGTTACCTCTATTGTAAACGGTTTAATAGCAGAGAATTATATCATCGAGCAAGGCTTAGCGCCATCAACAGGTGGCCGAAGAGCGTCAATTTACCTGCTTAATCCGAATCATAAAAAGTTTATCGTTGCAGTAGCAATGGATCAGTTAATTACCAGATTAAACATTTACGATTTATCTCGTAATGTGGTAATTCCAACGCAGTATTTGGATTTTAACATGTCTAAAGATAATAGTGATGTAAAAACACTTATCGATTTCGTAAACAAAAGCATTAATGAATCAAATATCAGCAGAAAAGATATTATAGGTGTAGGTGTTGGGATGCCTGGTTTCGTAAATGCTGAGCTAGGCGTTAATTCATCCTATCTCCCTGTAAAGGATGGCTCTACATTACGCGAATACCTTACTACAGAAATAAAACTTCCAGTTTATATTGATAATGACTCGAGTTTAATTGCTTTAGCAGAATTGAATTTTGGTGAAGCTGTTGATCTAAAAGACGTGATGGTTGTTAACATTGGCTGGGGAACTGGATTGGGAATTATTGTGAACGGGCAATTATACCGAGGAAGTAGCGGTTATGCAGGTGAATTCAGTCATATTCCATTGTCAGATAGTAATAATTTATGTTCTTGTGGCAAACGAGGCTGCTTAGAGGTTGATACTTCATTATTGGTGATGGCAGAAAAGGCAGAGAAAGCCTTGTCAGAAGGTGCTGCATCAAGCATGAAGATTCTTTTTCAGGATAAAAGCAAGCAGCCCAGAGATCACTTTTTAGATGCCGTTAATGCGCAAGATCCGCTGGCTATAAGCATAGCTTCTCAAGCGGGCTTTCAAATTGGAAAAGGGTTGGCAACCTTGATGCATATTTTAAATCCGGAATGCATTGTTTTAAGTGGAAGAGGAGCTAAAGTTGGAAAAATGTTATTGCCATCAATTCAACAAGCTATAAACCAATTTTGCATGCCACGGATATCAGAATTAACAACGATCAAATTATCAACCCTTACTGATGAAGCAGAATTATTAGCGGCAGCAAGTTTAATAGTAGAATACAGTCAATTTGAATGATAATATAATTTAATTAATAAAATATGGAGAAATAAAAAACCGCAATGAATACCCCCTTAAACAAAACTAATCAAACAATAACCTAATTAAATATGAAAAAAATGTACTTAAGATGCTTAAGTATGTTATTGTTAGTCTTATCAACAATAACAGTTTTTGCACAGAAGAATATCACTGGAACAGTGAAAGATGCATCGGGATCACTACCTGGTGTTAGTGTTTCTATTAAAGGAACAACCAAAGCAACGCAAACGGATGCTCTGGGTAAATTCACCATTTCTGTAAACTCGAACGAAATAGTTGTTTTTACCGCAATTGGATATGTTAAACAAGAAATTCCTTTTACCAATCAATCAACACTAAATATTGTATTAAAGGAAAGTGCTAACCAACTTGATGATGTAAACATTGTAACTACAGCTTTGGGTATTAAGAGACAAGAAAAATCTCTTGGTTACGCAGTAAGTACGGTTACAGCGAAACAATTAACGGAAGCTGGTAATACCAATTTTGCCTCTGCATTATATGGTAAAGCTGCTGGTGTTAAAATTACAACTGCACCAGGTGGTGCAAGTAGCGCTGTAAATGTTCAAATTCGTGGTATTAACTCAATTAACTATAATCAACAGCCGCTTTATGTTGTTGATGGAGTAATGATCAGAAATGATGGGCAGAATGGTGCAGCTGGAGCAAATAACAATAACTATTGGGATGATCAACGTGTTCGTGGTAATGGTATTTTGGATATTAACCCAGCAGATATCGAAAGCTTAACGGTATTAAAGGGCGCAAGTGCATCTGCACTATACGGCTCCGATGCTGGAAGTGGCGTTGTTGTTATTACCACAAAGAAAGGTTCAAAAAACAGAGGTCTTGGTATTGATTTCAATTATCAAGGTTCTATGGACAAAGTTGCTTTTCTACCTAATTTTCAAAACACCTACGGTCCTGGTTACGATAGAGAAACTAACGTTGCTAACGGTGCAAATGAAGAAGGATGGATTGCAGATCCACTTTCTCCAACAGGTTTAAGACCATATTTCAGAGCTTACGCTAACTTTGGTCCTAAAATGGATGGCCAGCAGGTAAGATGGTGGGATGGTTCTATTCGTTCTTATTCTCCTCAGCCAAACAACTATAGAGATGTTTATCAAACAGGGTACACTTCGAATGCGAATGTTGCAATATCTAATCAAACTGAAGCATTAAACTATCGTTTTTCGGCTTCAAGACTCGATTACAAAGGAACTCAACCAGGAAATACAGGCTCTAAAAATTCTTTCAACTTAAACTCAACAGTTAAGTTAGCACCTAAATTATCTGCTGATGTTATTGTTAGTTATGTTAATACTAAAACCAGAAACAGACCATATCAATTGGGACAAGTTTTAGGTTCATTTGCTGGTTTCTTTAGCCGTGCTGAAGATATGGGTTTAATGAAAGAAAAATACCAAACGAGTAACGGTTATAAATATTCAACTTTCGATCAAACAGCTCGCCCTGAGCCATTTGTTTATAATATTAGAGCAACAAACTTATTAGACTTTTACTGGCAACAGTTAAAAAATACTTACGACGAGAATGAAAACAGATTATTATCTAGTTTTACTTTGAATTATGATTTTGCTAAAAATTTAAAATTCAGAGGTCGTATTGGTAATGACTATACAGGTGTTAAAGCCGAAAATCGTCAGTTTACTGAAATTCCAAGCGCATTAAATGGCAATACAAGCACTGGTTCTTATACAACTAGTCAAGGTCAGTATTCGATATTATACGGAGATGCATTGGTAACTTATTCTAATAAAATTGGAGAAGATTTTAATGTTTCCTTAAGTGGTGGTTATCAAGGTAGAAAAGAAACCTATAAAGACTTGAGATCAAATACAAGAGACGGTTTGGTAACTGAAAACTTCTTTGCTTTATCAAACTCATTCGGTGTAGCTGAAACTACAGAATCTCGTAAAGAGCAATTAAAATACGCTTACTTAGGTTTATTAAACCTAAGCTATAAAGATTTCTTATTTGTAGAGGGTACAGCACGTCAGGAGTATGTATCTACACTACCTCCTGCAAATAATCAATATTCTTACTATTCGGTTAATGGTGGTTTTGTATTCAGCGATTTGTGGCAATTACCTAAATTCTGGTCATATGGTAAATTAAGAGCATCTTACGGTGTTGTAGGTAACGCGCCTCCAGTATATGAATCAAATATCTCTTATACTCAAACTTCTTTGCAAACGATAAACGGATCCGTTCCTTCAATTATTTCAGCACGATCTTACGGAAACTTAGGTTTGTTGCCAGAGAAAAAACATGAGGCTGAGTTTGGTTTGGAAACACGTTTTCTTAACGGTAGATTAGGTTTAGATGTAAGTTATTACGATAACAAAATTAAAAACCAGATTTTACCATTAGATGTAAGTTCTACAAACGGTGCCCAAACCCAAATTGTAAACGTTGGCGAAATAGGAAACAGAGGTTTTGAATTAGCTTTAAATGCTACTCCGATAGCAGGGAAGTTTAGATGGGATACAAGGTTTAACTTTTCTACTAACAAATCAAAAGTAAATTCATTAAAGGACGCAGATTCTGAAATCAATTTCTATAATTCAGATCAATCTACAGCTAAAATTGTTGCAAGAGCAGGTGAAGAATTGGGTAACATTTATATCCGTCCTAGAAAAACAGATGCTAGCGGAAACAATTTAATTAATGATGACGGTTTTTATGTAATGGATAACTCTGTTTATGTTAAAGCGGGTAATATCATGCCTAAAGCAGTCGGTGGATTTTCGAATACATTTAGCTATGGAAACATTGCTTTAGATTTTACAATTGATTATCGTTTTGGTGGCAAAATGATTGCACCTAACTTAAAATATATGCGTGGCGCAGGTATGCTCGAAAACTCGATGGAATTTAGAGATGCTGCTAGCGGTGGTATTAGTTACACCAGTAATGGAAAAACCTACAATGATGGGGTGCTTTTACAAGGTGTTAACCAAACTACAGGTTTGCCAAATACAAAAGTTCTTTCTGCAGCTGATTACTATTTAACAACTTTTAATTGGGGTGAAGGATCTTTAACTGAGGCTGAAATCTTTAAAAATAATTATATTAAGATGCGTGAAATTACCTTGACTTATAAAATCCCAGCCACTTTTACAAAAAAGATTGGTATTTCAAATCTTCGTTTTTCATTAATCGGACGTAACTTGTTTTACATCCACCGTACTTTAAAAGATTTAGATCCTGAGGCACCTCTAGGCAATAAATGGTGGTCGCAAGGTGTTGACGTAGGTTCTACAGCAGCATCGAGAAATTTTGGATTCTCATTAAACGCAAACTTTTAATCAGCTAAGAAAAGAATTATGAAAAAGTTAATTATAAAAGCAAGCTTTCTTTTAATTGCAATAACTACCGTGGTTGGTTGTAAAAAGGATCTTGAAGACAAATTCAATAACCCAGAAAAAGTCTTAGACCCAAATCTACCAGGCTTGTTTACTGGGATGTTAAATAATGATAGAGTAGCAGCTAAATACTGGAATGTTCGTACCTTTTTAACACAGATGCCAGGTGTATATGCACAAACGAGTTACATATCGAATGGAAATACCATTTATCAGCAGAGCGATGGTTATTCTCAGCAATATTGGGATGATTTCTATAGCACTGGCGGTAACGGTAGTGGCGTTATGGCACAATACCGTGTAATGGAATTGAAATACAATTCTTTGTCAGCTGCTGAACAGGCTAATCAGAAAGCAATTATGCAAGCTGCAAAAGTTGTTTTAATTGAGCAAGCTGCTAAAATGGTTGATTTGTGGGGCGATATTCCATATTCAGCGGCTGGTAGTCTTAACTCTACCAGTACAATTAATAATCCAAAATACGACGAACAAAAGGCACTTTATACAACCTTTATTGCTGATTTAGCCTCTGCAGGTACTTATTTTAATACCAATACTACAACAGCAGCATTTTCTAAATCAGATATCTTATTAAAGGGAAGTATGAATATGTGGGCTCGCTATGCAAACTCATTACGTTTAAGATTGTTAATGCGCATTTCTAAAACAGATGAAACTACAGCCAGAACAGCGGTTTTAGCCATGTTAGGAAATCAAACAACCACACCTTTAGTGGATGGTGGAAATCTAGGTACTTACAACCCTGCAACTTCAGATGTTTTACTGCAAACTTTAACAAATAGCACAAGCGATTTGCATGATGCATTTTTTGAAGGTGCCTGGTATGCAACAGACTATGCTTTAAATACCGTAATGTTGCCTGCGAACGATCCTCGTATTCCTGTAATTTACGATAAATTTGGCCGCACAGTAAGTGGTAAATTTGTTCAAAATGCAGACTATAAAGCAATGCCAGTTACTTTTACTACTACACAACAAGAGAACAGCTTTGCAGATTATTCAGTTTTAGATTCTGCAACGTTTTTGTATAACCAAAAACTACCTGGAATTTTAATTACGGCTTCTGAAGTTAACTTCTTAAAAGCTGAAGCTTACGAAAGATGGGGAAGCACAGCAGATGCAAAAACAGCTTATGATAATGCGTTAAGACAATCGGTGACTTTTTACCATTACCTTAACAATTTAAATCAGGGCGGTGGCTTTAAAAATGTAGCAGCTCCTGCAACAACAGTAGTTGATACTTGGGTAAATACATCAACTGCAACTTATGCAGGTGCGTCTGCAGCCAAATTAGCCTTAATCTACAATCAGAAATGGATTCACTACGGTGTTTTACAATCAACAGAAGCTTGGTCGGAGTATAGAAGAACAGGTTTCCCTGTATTAACATTCCCAACAGCAGGAAAGTTATCAGGATTTGATACACCGCCAACAAGATTAATCTATCCTGCAAAGGAAAAAACATTGAATAGTGTAAATTATCAAGCAGTTCAATCAAAAGACACTAGAAAAACTAAGATTTTCTGGATGCCATAAACGAATAAGTTACTAATCCCAGCCATTTAGGCTGGGATTTTTCTTTTATAAATCATGACTAAAAAACTCCTACTATCTCTTTTAATTGGCTGTTGCTCCATTTTATCATACGCACAACGGAATGATATTGTACAACAGTCAACTACTTACGAATGGCCAAAAGATCCATTAGTAAAGGAAAAATTAGAAACTTGGCAAGACAAGAAATTTGGAATGATCATCCATTGGGGATTATATGCAGTTCCTGGAATTATAGAATCCTGGACTTTATGCTCTGAAGATTGGATAGAAAGAGATTCGACTATTTCTTATGATGATTATAAAAAGTGGTACTGGGATTTTAGTAAACAATTCAATCCGACAAAATTTAACCCTGAACAATGGTCGGCAGCGGGTAAACGAGCAGGTATGAAATACCTCGTTTTTACAACTAAACACCACGATGGCTTTGCGATGTTTGATACCAAACAAAGCGACTTTAGTATTGCTAAAGGTCCTTTTGCCAGCAACCCTAAAGCAGATGTAGCCAAATACGTTTTTGATGCTTTTAGAAAAGATGGCTTTATGATAGGCGCCTACTTTTCTAAACCCGATTGGCACTCGCAGTATTACTGGTGGCAAAAATATGCTACGGCAGATCGAAATAACAATTATGACATTAAAAAGTATCCCTGGCGTTGGAACAAATTTAAAGATTTTACCTACAATCAAATCAGTGAGTTAATGCATAATTATGGTAGTGTAGATATTTTGTGGCTTGATGGAGGTTGGGTTCGTCCGCTGGAAACGGTAAATGAAGAAGTTTTATCGTGGGGCGCAAACATACCAAAATGGAGCCAAGATATCGATATGCCAAAAATTGCTTCCATGGCCCGAAATGCACAACCTGGTTTACTAATGGTCGATCGAACAGTTCATGGACCCTACGAGAATTATCAAACCCCTGAACAAAGAATTCCAGAAAAACAATTGGATTATCCCTGGGAAAGCTGCATGACGTTAGGAGGTGCCTGGGGTTTCGTACCAAATGATCAATATAAATCAGCCGCAGAAGTGGTTCATAAATTGGTGGAAATTGTAGCCAAAGGTGGAAGTTTATTGCTTGGAGTTGGACCAAAACCTGATGGAACTTTACCAACTGAGGTAACTAATCAATTAAACGAGATTGGTAAATGGACATCTAAAAACGGAAAGGCTATTTACAACACCCGAATCACAAAAGATTATCATGATGGTCAATTTTGGTTTACACAAAGTAAAGATGCTAAGAAGAAATTTGCTATATATTGCTTAAAACAAGATGAAGCCAATATAAAAGCGGTAAAATGGAAGGGAAGTTTTCCTAAAAAGGGAACTGAAATTATTCTTTTATCAACAGGTAAAAAGGTGAAATGGCAAATTGTAAATGGCGAAACGGTTTTATCCTTATCAAACATTGAAAAAAGTGCAGCTTTAGCTTTCGAATTTACACCTCAGTAAACTTTACAGATTAGTGTTGTGGCTCAAGGTTATGGTATTTCGAGCAAATCTAGAACCGCAATATTTCTGAAAATGCGTTCCCTTTAACAGGTAAATTATAAAAGATTTTGCCTTTTATGGTAGGTTAAACCATAAGTATTAGTTAGTTTTTTTAGCCGTGGATTTTAGTTATATCCACGGCTTTTTTATGCGATTACTTCAGTCCTTCAATTCCTAATTTTTCGGCTAGCTCATTTAAATCGTTAACTACAACATCGATTAGAGGGATACCGTTGGTTTTTCTTTCTTGCTCAAATTCGTGTTCTGGTTCTCCCGGAATAATAACTTTCTTCTCAGGATCGATTGTTTTTGCACTTTTAAAACGCTCTATCCAATTGTCAAGGTGGTTTTTAAAGTCTTCAGCAGGGCGGAAACCATCTACACGCATCGCACCTAAAAAATGACCTAAACCTTCGCCGACAGGGTTGGCCGATGGTTCTAAAAAAGCAACAAAAGGAGGCACCCAAGGGCCGTAATTCGCCCCAGAAAGTACAGCTGATAAAATGTCAACCGTAGCACTCAAACCGTAACCCTTATGGCTACCATGGTCTTTATCGCTACCCAATGGCAATAAAGAACCACCAGTTTTTAATTCGTTCGGGTTGTTAGAATTTACACCGTCTTTATCCTGAACCCATCCATCGGGAATATCTTTATTAGCCCTTTGGGCAATCTCTAATTTTCCATTGGCAGCTGCTGCAGTTGCCATATCTACGATCACAGGCGGATATTTTCCCGCTGGAAAAGCATAACACATCGGATTGGTTCCCAACAACCGTTCGTTGGCATAAGTTGGTGCAACTAAAGGGCTTGCATTCGTCATGCTGATACCAATCATATCTTTTTCAACTGCCATTAAAGCATGATAACCTGCAATACCAAAGTGGTTGGAGTTTTTTACTGAAACCCAGCCACTGCCATATTTTTCAGCCTTTTCTATTGCAACCTTCATGGCAAAAGGCGCAACAACCAAACCTAAGCCAGCATCGCCATCAATAGTTGCTGTAGTTGGTGTTTCATGAACAATTTTAATGTTTGGCGTAGCATTAATCCGTTTCTTCTCCCAAAGACGAACATACCCGCTTAAACGAGCCACACCGTGAGAATCTATTCCGCGTAAATCAGAACGGATTAAAACATCAGCTGCAAGTTCAGCATGTTCATCAGAACAGCCCATTTTTTTGAAAACGTTGAAAGTAAATGTTCGAAGATTAGATTCGGTAAAGGTTATGAAATTCATTTTATGCAATTTGTTGTCATCGCGAGTTACGAAGCAATCCTAAAAATTCGACTGTTTATTTGCATTATTTTTAAAATTGCTTTTTACTTCGCAACAACAGAGTTTTTAAGGTAACAATAAAGTAAAGTCTCCGCCAAGCGGTTCGAAGTTTTCTATGCATGATGAAAGAAAATCCTCACCATAATTTACATACATTGGCGCTATATTTAGAATTCGCTCTTGCAACGTTCCATTGGGGAAAAGCCTTTTCTTTACATTGTCAATCTGAATTAAAGCTGTTTCATGTTTGCGCTTTTCAGCTCTAAATAGTTTCTTTTCGAGGTTGGCAAGTAAATGATTGGTTTTTTGTTTAGCGGTATCAGTAGAAACAGAAAGTGTTTTATCTATTTTATATGCATTCAGTTTAATCTGGTCAAAAATACTATTGATGGCTCTTGTTTCATCAGCTAAACTTAATTGAGCCGTAGAATTTCTTTGTACCCAAATATTTTTTAATTCTTCAACAGGTAAAAATGCATCCTGTAAAGAAAAACCAAGGTTATATAAATTCTGTGCACTACGCTTATCTACCAGCAAAGCCGAATTACGTAAAAGTAACACAGGAAAATCAATTTTGTAATAATCGAAATTAGCCTTCAATTGCATCCAATAAGCTACTTCTGCGCCACCACCAATATAAGCTATGTTTGGTAAAATAACTTCCTGATACATCGGGCGCATTACTACATTTGGACTAAAACGTTCTGGATGGCTTTCTATTTCAGTCCTGAGTTCGGCTTCTGTAAAACTTATTTCAGTATGATTGACTGAATATTTATTATTTTCAAAAATCAGGCGTTCGCGTAAATCATCTTTTAAATAAAAAAAATTTATATCCCGACCGTTAACCTGAGTTTTGTAACCTAAATCTTCTAAGTTTTTGGAACTTTGATTAATGTTTTTAGCACTATTATGCTCAATAACATCGGCTGTTATAATATTCGAAAACTGTTTTTTTAATTGAGGATTATCTGCGTTTACGATTACTAAACCATATTTTTCGAATAAATTATTTACCAGATACCGTGTTGCATCTGCTAAATTATCGTGTTCTAAATATGCTTGCTCAACCAATTTTGCAATTCGTTTTCCATTTTTAGAAATGCCCAAATAACCTTTGTAAGCAGTAACAGCTGCGGCAACAGTTTTTGTGCTTAATCTTCCTGTTGCACCATTTGTATTTTGAATCCAGCTGATGTTTTTCTCATCAACACTTACGTGGTTGATCTCATCAAAATCGTGATCTTCGGTAGCCATCCAATAAATTGGCACAAAGTTTTTATCTGGATGTGCAATTTTTAGCTCAATGGCAAGATTTATTGTTGTTACAATTTTGTAGATAAAATATAGCGGCCCTGTAAACAGATTTAGTTGGTGCCCCGTTGTAACTGTAAAAGTATTATCTAAGCCTAAAAGTTCGATGTTTTTACTAACCGATTTGTTGGGCGTTAAATGCTGGTATTGATCTTTCAAGACCTCAACAAGGGTGTTTCTATCGCCCATGAAATGTCTTTTTTCTAATGCTTCGGCTAAGCCAGCCATATCAGGGCGATAACTGTAAAAAGCCTTTAGCTGCTCTTCATTGTTAATATAATCTAAAACCAGTTTCGAAAACGAACCAGTTTCCTGATAGGAAATATATTTTGCCTGCATAATCAGCGAAAGTAACTCAATTTGAGGATAATTATAAAGTCGAATAACTATTTTACAATTGTTAAATAATTACAGGTTGCTTTCAATAGCTCCAACTTTTTCTCTATACAAATCAATTGGCCCATCTAAAAGCACAGCGATAACAGTTAATTGCCGATCCAATTTGTCTTTCGGGATATCGATGTAAATAATTCCAGGAACTTTACTCCAGTATAATTTGTTATAAATTTCGTGCGGTAGCATGGTGCCTTCGCCAACAACTCTAATTCTGCTGATGTTATTTTTTAATCCTTTAATAGCAATTGGACCTGTTGGCGTTCCCTCTACAAAAAGATAAAGCGTTTGTTTATCTGCGGATAAAGCTGTGTTTCCTGTGTAATGACCAAAAGGAATTCCAGATGTAGTTTTGTACAAAGCTTCTGCATTTTTAACCACCCAGGCATTTACACTATTTTTTGCATTTTGTATTCCTGATTTAAACCCTACGCCATCTGCCATAAGATTGGTGCTATTAAAAATATTTACTCCATTATTTATATCGCCAGCAAGGGTTCTAAAGTTTAAATTCGTAAAATCCATTGCATGGGTAATCTCAAATAATGCTTGTAAAGAAAGTGGATTTTCTTTCTTATCTGATAATTGAATTTCTTCGTTGAATAAAACTTTTATCACGGTAACATCATTATCAAAATCATTTTCCTTAACATCAAAAATATAATCTGTATCGTTAAACTTTGTCGATTTAACTTCAGCTTTGCTTCCAATAATTTCTACTTTTTTTATTGTTGATTTAATGCCTTTTAATACAATGCCTTTTGTGGTTTTGAAATCAACATAAATGTAAAGCTGTTTTTTATCTTTCGATAGAGCCGTTTTTGCATTGACATGTCCGTCTGCAATTCCTGCCTGCGTTTCGTAAATTGCCTCACTGTGTTTATTAGTCCAGCGGCCCAAATCTTTTAAAATTTTAACTTGTTCTGGTGCAATTGTTCCATCTGCTTTCGGACCTATATCCAACAATAAATTTCCACCCATGCTAATACAATCAACTAAAGTTCTGATAATCATATTAGATGATTTGTAATGGTTATCATAAGGTTGAAATCCCCAGGAATCGTTCATGGTATAACAAAGCTCCCAATATTTGGCGTTTGGTTTTACTACAGGAACCCCTTGTTCGGGCGTATCATAATCGCCATGTTTATCTAATCTCGAATTAATGATTATGTTCGGGTTTTTAACTTTCAATAAACTGTGAACTTTATCACTTTGCCATTCTTCTGGTGTATGTTCCCAATCTCCGTCAAACCATAATAAATCTGGATTATATTGTAAAGAAAGTTCTTTCAGCTGGCTTTGATAATAATTTAAATATCTATTCCACCTCTGCAAATCTGCTTTTGAATCGTAGCGTTTTCTTTCTCTGGTAAAAACATCATAATCAGTATAACTCCAATCGGGAAGTGAAAAATATAAGCCAGTTTTTAACCCCGATTTTTTAAGTTCGGTAACGAACGGTGATATCAAATCTTTCTTTGCAGCACTATTATTTAATGTTGTAGTTGCTTTTGGGGCTTTGGTGTTCCAAAGCGAAATACCATCGTGGTGTTTGGTTGTAATAACTGCATATTTGGCACCACTTTCTTTAATTAAATTTACCCAATCTTGTGGATTATATTTTGTAGCAGTAAACCCACTAAGCTGTTTCATATAATTTTCGTGGTTGATATAATTGTTGTAAAAAGCCCACGATTCGGAAATGCCATTAACCGAGTATATGCCCCAATGGATGAAAACGCCGAGTTTTGCATCAGCAAACCATTGCATTTTGTTTAAATCGGCTTTTTGTTGCGCATTAACATTAGAACCAAAAAGTAAAAGAATAAGTATTAAGGTTAAATTTTTAGAAAACATTTATAAAATTTTTTAAGAGTAAATATAACCTAATTTTCTTCCAAGGCTAATAGGATAGTCCTTTAGAACGATTCTGAATAAATTGTATCTAAAAAGTTAAATACTACTGATGTTGTAGTGTGGCAAACAGGCAAGAATTAACAGGGCGTGTAATTACAGATTTAGGCTTAGGTTACAACCTAGCAAACAAGAACTTTTGTTAGCTAGTCAAGGCACATCTGGAATTTTGTATCCAAACCAGGCTCCACAATTTGGTTTCCTTGGTCGTTATGTGTTTACAAGATTAAACTTGAATTTCTAATAAAAACTGTATCATCAATTACAATATCACTGGTATCTTTCCTTCTGCCACCCTTGTTAAATCAGCAATTGTAAAATCTTTTTTGTAGCGATAAGGCTCCCAACAAGGTAATGTTGGTTTCCAAAAAGGATTTTGGCTCAGGAAAGAAGTATTATCTCCCTCCAATAGTCCTACAAAAACTTCTGTAACAATACGTGCACCAACATCACCCAAGCGCAAGCCCATCTGTTGTACTTCTGCTTCTTTTAAAATATAAAACCAAAGTGGGGTGCTATTTTCAAAGTTAACTTTGTAATGTTTTAAATCATCAAATATATCCGCACCTAATGGCTGTAAGCGCATAGCATGGGCAACTCTTTGACCTGATGGTAAACTGAAAGTTAAACTTCTTAATAAATTACGGCTCGCTAAAGAAATAACATCTGCTGAAGCAAAGCCTGGCAACTGAAATAATGGTGATGAAAGTTTAGTATCAATCAGTTTATTAGGCCGGATGCTCCCATCGCCGAGATTAAAAAAAGTATGCCAATCTAAAAATCGTCTATCCGCCCGTTTTCCCCCGCGTAAATCATTAGGATCTGGATGAGTATGATCGGCATTAAAATCAAAAATATCTGCAAAAAATGGAGTCGGATTCGGTTTATTGGCAATGCCAAAGTTAGCACGATAGGATGGACGAATCTGACTATGCCCGAAACGATATGCAGCTACAGAAAACTCTACAGGAATATAAGGTTGGTTATGCCAGCCGTAAAATTTTCTACCGTTTAACAATACATCATTAACAATATCTTGTCCACAAAGTAAAGGGAGAAACTCATGGAGAAGTATCCATTGATAGTGCCACCGCACTAGCTCTTGTGCTTCATTAAAAATAATCGATGGAGATTTTGTAGGATATTTTACTTTAATGGCATCTACTAAAATATTGTGAAATCTTAAAAATAGCACCTGGAGTTGCGAAACAATTAGGTTTTCATCGTTTCGAGGATCGCCAATTAGCGCTGTATTCTGATTGTTTCTTGGCACATCAAATTTATCGATATCATCTTTCCCTTTTGAATCTAATGAGTGTAATAACATTTTAATACCCATACCATCCGATTGATCATAAAGATGAGGTGATGCGCCTGGGCCGCTACCATAAACATTGTCTAATGCCAGACTCGGGGTTCTAAAATTCTCAATAAATTCAGGGTCTGATTGTCTCTCCAAACTCGAAGTTGGATCAAAAGTAATATCATGATCAATGAATTGACCCAAAAAGGTCATTCCAGCACTCATAACTGGCGAATTCGGATTGTTTACTTGTAATGCAGGGTTTGTAATTAAATCAATTGGGTTTTGACTTAAATCATCCTTTGCATCCATAATCCCACCTTTTTTACCAATATCCTTCAGCGCCTCTCTAACTTTTGTTGTGTCTGGTGCGAAGGATGGTAACGATGGGAAAATTCTGCCAAATTTTCCTTTGTCATAATAGCGGGATGTGAAAGGAACGATGTCCTGATAAAGTGCTCCATGTCTGCTCATAGTATTATATTTGGTTTTTAGGTTATTAAATATAATTACTAATGAATTGATTATATGGTATTTAGGTGTTTTTCTGCGTTTTATACGCTTTTTACGGTATGATTTTTAACAAAAAAGCCGCTCCAATAAATTGGAACGGCTTGTAAAATATTTGGTTTAGTAATTTACCATTTTTTGCGACGTTCGCCGCTTCCGCCTTCACGACTTCCACCTTCTCTACGTCCGCTTCCACCTTCACGACTTCCGCCTTTATCTTCACGGCTACGTCCAGAGAAATCTCTGAAACCGCCACCACTATTACCACCTTCACGACTTCCGCCTTCTCTACGTCCGCTACCACCAGAACTTCTTCTGTCGCCACCGCCACCGTTTCCACGGTAACCGCCGCCACCGCCGCTTCTACGTTCGCCACCAAAACCACCGCTACGTCTTTCACCGCCACCGCGTCTTTCGCCTGCACCTTCACCACGACCACCATCTCCGCTCTTTTCGATACGAACCTGGCGACCGTTGAATTCAACTGCTTTAAAGCCTTCAAAAACTTTATCAGCAACATCATCTTCAACTTCAAAGAAAGAGAAAACACCTTTTAAATCGATTTTACCAACGCTTTTGCCAGCAATTTTACCGTTGTTACAGATAAAAGATAACATATCGCCACGGGTAAACTCATCTACCGAACCTAAGTTGATAAATAAACGAGTGTAACCTTCGCTACCACGTCCACGTCTTTCGCCGCGTTCGCCTCTTTCACCACGATCATCACCAACAGCTGCATTTAAATCAGGTGCTTTAGAATAGTAATCTAAGAAACGGTTAAACTCTAAAGATGCAAAACGTTTAATTACTTCTTCTTTGCTCAATTCAGCAAATTCATCCATAATACGAGGAATGTACTGTTCGATTTGTTCTGCGTTAACTTCTACATTGTGTACTTTATGTACTAACGAGAATAATTGTTTTTCACAAACATCAAATCCGGTAGGTAATTCAGCTTTAGTAAACTGTTTACCAATAATACGCTCTAACTGACGAATTTTACCTAACTCTTTAGAGTTGATAATACAGATTGAAATACCCGTTTTACCAGCACGACCAGTACGGCCAGAACGGTGGGTATAACTTTCAATCTCATCAGGTAAAGAATAGTTAACTACGTGAGTTACGCCACTTACATCGATACCACGAGCAGCAACATCAGTAGCAATTAATAATTGCATGTTACGCTCACGGAAACGTTGCATAACTTTATCACGTTGTTGTTGCGATAAATCGCCGTGTAAAGCATCAGCATTGTAACCATCTTTAATTAAATGCTCAGCAACATCTTGTGTATCCAATTTGGTTTTACAAAATACTACTGCAAAAATTTCAGGGTTGAAATCTACAATACGTTTTAGGGCTGCGTATTTATCACGGGCACGAACAATATAATATTCGTGTTCGATGTTTACGTTACCTGTATTTTTTGTGCCCATGGTTAATTCTACAGGGTTATCCATGTAGTTTTTAGCTATACGGCGAACTTCTGCAGGCATTGTGGCCGAGAATAACCAGGTTTTTTTGTCATCAGGAGTAGTTGATAAAATGTCGTTAATGTCATCCTGGAAACCCATGTTTAACATTTCGTCAGCTTCATCAAGCACAACATATTTAACTGAAGAAAAATCAATTGCCTTACGGCCAATGATATCCAACATACGGCCGGGCGTGGCCACTACGATTTGAACGCCTTGGCGTATTTCGCGTAGTTGTTGCATAATGTTCGCGCCACCGTAAACGGCAACAACGTGGGCATTAGCAACGTTTTTAGAAAAGTTTTTAAGGTCGTTAGCGATTTGTAAACATAACTCACGAGTTGGGCATAAAATTAATGCCTGTGGTTTATTAAGTTTAAAATCGATTAGTTCTAACAGCGGCAAACCAAATGCGGCTGTTTTTCCTGTTCCTGTTTGGGCCAAACCAACAAAATCATTAGTGCCTTCTAACAGTACAGGAATACTTTGCTCCTGAATAGGCGTTGGAGTTTCAAATCCAAGGTCCTTTACGGCATTAACGACGTCATCACTTATCCCCAATAATTGAAATGGGTTTGTCATTCGTCTTTTATTTATTTAAGCCGCAAAGGTACGGTTAATAATCCGTATTTTATTGATGGTTAACGAAATAGTTTTTTAATGTAAAAGCCTGTAAATTAATGCTTAAGCTTTTTTTGATGGGAATAAGCTTGATTGCAGGTTCTGGTTAACCTTTTTGGACGTCAGTTTTGTTAAGCATGTGCTTAAAAATAGGTTCGCATTTTTCTTTACAACAAGCATAAAAATGGCCATGTTTCCAGAAATCTGACTTTGGCGATTGCCCCCACCAAAACTCTGCAAGCGCAGTTGGCTTCATTTTATGTTGAAAAGCATACTGCAAAAGTTTAGGAGCAGCGCATTCACCAGCGCCAGCTGGTGGGTTTTTATGGCCTTCTTCTTTAAAAATTTCGGTCAAGCTTTTTTCTTCTCCAGCTTGATTTAAAAAATGATAATGATCGAAAATTTTATTTTGTAAGCCTACAGAGTGATTTCTTCGATTTAATTTTAAATCTTTAATTAATGTATGGTGCTCTTTTTGGTTTACTGTTTCTAAATCTCTTATTTCCTGATTTAAGCGGCTAAGTTCTTGCATTCCATTATTAAGGAAGCCATCCTTCGCTAATAAATCAAAAACAGGGGGTACAAATTTGAGGTGATTATTACTGCCAGCTAATTTACCCGAAAATGCTGAAAGATAGCCAATTTCATTTTCTTGATTTTGAACGACCAGAACGCCGAACATTTTTCCAATAATTAAACCTTCACCTTGATGAGATAAACCAAAATTGTGAACCCAATCTGTTTGTTTGCTTAAATAATGCTGCAATTCATCTGCCGCTATTAAACAAAGCTCGTGTGGTTTATTAGCCATCAAATTAAACTTTGCAGGAATAATTTGATGGTCTATTTGAGTTTTGAATTTTGTAAAATAAGTTTGTTTAATGGAATTCGACATTCGGTAGTTACCTTAACCTTTCTGCCGAACGGATTAATCTTTCATCTTTATTGATACCGAAAATTGCTAAAACAAGAAATAAGATGGCGAGAGCAGGCATATAAGCACCAACGCCAAAACTTGCACCTTCAATACCAGTTGGAAGTTGTTTAAGATATATACTACACCAAAAAGCAAAACCAATAATTGCAGCGATTGTAAAAACAATAATCTTCTTTTGTAAACTTCTTCTTTTAAAGTTGAAGATGTTTACAAAGCATATTAATGTTATAACTATTCCTGTAAGTAACATCGGAATATTAGTTTTCACTAGTAATCCATCTCCGCTAAAAGATTGCTGCATTCCTTTGATATAAACCACTGATTCTTTACCTCCAACATTTGTTGCTATGGGTAAAAGCAACATTAAAATTAAAACAAATGTTGCCAGTAAAAGCCAGATCGATTGTATTCTCTGTATCATGTTAATCAAATATTTCCGACAAATATATTTAATTCCGATTTACAACATCATGAATAAAAGGAAAAAAGTATTTTTGCATCACTTTGAGTAAAAAAAGATATTTCATACAAATCGCTTACGATGGCGGCTCCTATCATGGCTGGCAAATTCAACCTAATGCCATAACCGTTCAGGAGTTGTTGGATAAGGCTATGTCTACCTTTTTTAGACAGCCAATAGAAACTTTAGGTTGTGGCAGAACCGATGCTGGTGTACATGCAACAGAGTTTTTTGCTCATTTTGATGTAGAAAATATTGAAGAAAGTAAAGTAATAAACTCAATAGCGGGTGTAAATGCCCTATTGCCTTATCAAATAGCAGCAAAAAGGGTTATTTCTGTTAGTGAGGATGCGCACGCTCGTTTCCATGCTACAGCCAGAGCCTATAAGTATTATATTCATTTCGAAAAAGATCCTTTTAAACTTAACCGTTCGTGGTTGGTAAAAGATAAATTAGATATAGATTTGATGAATAAAGCTGCATTTGAACTATTAAATTATACTGATTTTTCTTGCTTTAGTAAATCCAATACTCAAACCTTTACCAATAATTGCAAAATTGTGCAGGCTATTGTTGAAGAACAAAACGGAAGTATTGTTTTTACAATAGAAGCCGACCGCTTTTTAAGAAATATGGTTAGAGCAATTGTTGGTACATTGGTTCGTGTAGGGAAAAGCGAAATTAATATTGATGATTTTAAAGCAATTATAGATAGTAAAAATCGCAGCAACGCTGGGCAATCGGTACCTGCTTGTGGTTTATTTTTAGTTAAGGTAGAATATCCATTTATAAACTAGTTAAAAGTTACAGGTTTTGAGTTATTGATCTGGCTGTAAAAAAAATAATAAAAATTCGTAACCAATTAAGCTTTTGCTTAAGTAAATTCTAAACCCATAACCCATAAAAATGGCAGTAACAGGCGAAGTATATAACACAGGATTGCTGAAGCGTATTTTTCAGTACGTTAAGCCTTATCGTGCTGTCTTTGTTTTATCAGTAATTCTTACGGTTTTACTTGCTGCAATTTCTCCTGTACGTCCGTTTTTAATAGGTTATACACTAGATAACTTTATTTTAAAAGGCGACTATAATGGCTTGGTTACCATGACTATGCTTATGATTTTAATGTTGGTACTGCAAACCATCATTCAATACAGTCAAACACTTTTAACCAATACTTTAGGTCAATCGGTAATTCGAGATTTGCGAATAAATGTATTCAATCACATTACAAAATTAAGATTAAAGTATTTCGATAAAACGCCTATTGGCCAGTTAATTACCCGCACGGTTTCTGATTTGGAAACCATTGCTGATATTTTTTCGGAAGGACTAATCTCCATGATTGGTGATTCTTTGCAAGTTGTTGTAATCGTTGGCGTAATGCTAGCCATAGATTGGAAGTTAACGTTGGTAGTTTTAATTCCTGTTCCGCTGTTAATCATAGCGACAAGAAAATTTCAAAAGTCTATTAAAGCTGCCTTTCAGGAAGTAAGAACTGAAGTTGCTAACTTAAATACTTTCTTGCAAGAGCACATTAGCGGTGTTTCTATTGTGCAATATTTTGCCAGAGAAAGACAGGAGTATAAGAAATTTTACAATATTAATAAACGCTATCGCAATGCAAATATTCGCTCAAACTGGTATTATTCTATCTTTTTTCCAATTGTAGAGTTAATCTCGGCCATGTCTTTAGCGTTGCTGATTTGGTATGGAGGTAAAAGCATTTTCAGTAGCTCGATTACGCCTGGTGTAATCAATCAATTTATCATGTATCTGGCCATGGTTTACACGCCAATTCGCCAACTGGCGGATAAATTTAACACTTTGCAAATGGGCATGGTGGGTGCAGAACGTGTTTTTAAAGTTTTGGATACAGACGAGAAAACCATTGATAATGGAACGATAGAGCCAGCAAGGCTAGAAGGAAATATCGAATTCAGAAACGTTTGGTTTGCTTACAACGAAGAGAATTATGTTTTAAAAAATTTAACCTTTAACGTAAAAGCTGGCGAAACCATTGCTTTGGTTGGTGCAACTGGCGCAGGGAAATCATCAACCATAAATATTTTAAACCGTTTTTACGAAGTTAAAAAGGGAGAAATTACTGTTGATGGAATAGGTATTAGAGATTTTAAGCTTGATTATTTACGAAACAATATTGCAACGGTTTTGCAGGATGTGTTTTTGTTCTCAGATACAATTCTTAACAACATCACCTTAAATAACCCTCAAATTACGATTGCAGAAGTAGTAAATGCCGCGAAAAAAGTTGGTGCACACGATTTTATCGAACGTTTACCAGGTGGCTACCAATATAATGTAATGGAAAGAGGTTCTACACTTTCAGCGGGCCAGGCACAACTAATTTCCTTTATTCGGGCATTGGTGCACAATCCTGCAATACTGGTTTTGGATGAGGCAACCTCATCCGTAGATACCGAAACCGAATTACTGATTCAAAAGGCAATTGATAACTTAATGGATGGCCGAACTTCGATTGTAATTGCTCACCGTTTATCAACCATTCAAAAGGCCAATCAGATTATTGTATTAGATAAAGGCGAAATCAAAGAAAAAGGTACGCATCAGCAATTGCTTAAGTTAAATGGTTACTACAAAAAGCTTTACGATTTGCAATTCTCATCAGAAGGGATAGCTAAAAGTTCTTGAAATTGATTATGTTTGGTTTCTCAACTAGTATAATTTTTGGCAACCACAGGAAATAGTGAAAAAGATTTTTACCTCTTTGACTTATTAAAGCAAGGAGATGAGGAGGCTTTTAGCAAAATCTACAAAATTTATTGGCCTGAACTTTACAACGCTGCCTACAAGCGCTTACCCGAAAAGGAAAAATGCCAGGATGTTATTCAAAATGTTTTTGCCGATTTGTGGAACAGAAAAGCGGAGCTTGATTTGGTGAAACCTTTAGCTTATTTACATACGGCTGTACGTTTTCAGGTTTTAAAGCACATTCAAAAAAGCAGTAAAAACAATTCGCTTAGCGAGGTTTTTGAGCAGAAACTAATTTCTCCCTTACAAACCGACGGAGAATTATTGGAAAAAGAAGTTAGAGAATTAATAGAACTTTTTATTAAGGCCTTACCAGAAAAGCGGAGGAAAATATTCCTGCTTCATTATTTCGAGGGCTTATCCACAACTAAAATTTCTGTTGAGCTGAATGTTTCTCAAAAAACTGTACAAAACCAATTAACGACGGCTACACATGCACTAAAATTTAGGCTTACGCATATGCTTTTGATATCAATATGTTTTACCTTTCTTAGATAACTTCTCTTCATATATCATTTCAGTATTTTTTTTTGGGAGATTTCCCAACTTCTGGTACATAGTATATAAAAACCAGAAAAATGAATTCGTTTCCTAACCGAAAAGATTTAGAGAAAATTATTGAACGTTATTTATCTGGCACAGCAAATGTCGATGAAATAAAATTTGTTGAAGGATATTATAATTTTCTTGGCGAAAAAAATGAAGATGGAAATCCTTCGGAGGAAATAAAAGATTTTGAAGCATCAAATTTCAAAGCCATTCAGGCGAAAATAGGTTCAACTAGAAAATCAAAAATAAAACCTCTATTTAAATACATTTCAGTTGCAGCAGCACTTTTGGCGATTGTATTTGGAGGGGTCTATTATTTTCAAGTTCAAAATTCTTCTACGACAGCAAGTTTTGCTCAAACAAAGAAAAATAGTTTGGACATACTGCCTGGTAAAAACAAGGCAACATTAACATTAGCCGATGGTTCTATAGTAATTCTGGATGAAAACACATCATCAGATATTAGCGACCAAGATGGCATCAAAATTTCCAAAGAAAAAGATGGACAGTTGATTTATACAATTTTGAACAGTAAGGCATTAGATGCTGATAAAAGCATAGCCTTTAATACAATTTCAACCCCAAAAGGTGGTCAATATCAGGTTATCCTGCCAGATGGAACTAAGGTTTGGCTAAATGCTGCATCGTCACTAAAATATCCTGAGGCATTTGTTGGAAAACAGCGTTTGGTTGTACTCACAGGTGAAGCGTATTTCGAAGTTGCAAAGAATAAGTCGATGCCTTTTCGGGTGCAGAGCCAAAACCAACACGTAGAAGTATTGGGTACGCATTTCAATATTAATAGCTATTTAGACGATAAGACAATCAAAACAACATTATTAGAAGGTAGCATTCAGATAAGTAATTCAAAGTCTTCGAAGATTTTGAAACCAGGCGAACAGGCAGTTAGCGGTATTGGAGAACAATCATCTATCAAAGTAGCTACTGATGTGGATACCGATGATGAAACCGCCTGGAAAAACGGACTATTCCAATTTAACGATTCGGAATTAAAAGTTATCCTAAATCAATTAGAACGATGGTACGATATTAAAATCGACTATTCTAATATTCCAGCAAAGCGATACAATGGAATGGTATCTAGAACGTCTAAATTATCAGAAGTATTAAAAATGCTCGAAAAGACTGGAAACATCAAGTTTGAACTTGAAGAAGGACGAAAACTCAAGATTTTATCACAACAATAAACTAACCAAATAAACGGTGTAAAGCCAAAATATCAACTAATCAATTTAACCATTAAACCAAACTGAATGTATGAATTTTTACACTCGAAGTAGTAAATCCGATGTGGATAAGACAAAGGATTTAGCTCCAGATCATTCTAACCATCAATTTCTTAGGGCTATGAAAATTTTTATCGTTTTAATGACAGTAGTATGCCTACAAGTAAGTGCAAGTGCATTTTCTCAGCGTATAAATATTAGTCAGAAAAATACCCCGCTGGTAAAAATTTTAAAAGAAATTAAACGCCAAACAGGTTATTTCTTTTTGTATGATACTGATTTGATTCAGCAAAAATCGAAACCAGTAACGATAAATTTAAAAAATGCAGAACTTGCTGATGTATTAACTCAAGCCTTAAAAGCTCAACCTTTTGGTTGGGAAATTAAAGAAAACACAATCTTGATTTTTCCGACAAATAACTCCGAGCCGTTAAAAGCTATTGATGTTACGGGTAAAATTGTTGATGAAAGCGGAAATCCAATGCCAGGTGCTTCTGTTCGCATTAAAGGTCAGGCTGCTAGTTATGCAACAGATAATAGCGGTAATTTCGCCGTCAGAAATGTTGATGAAAACGCCATTTTAGTTATTTCTTATATCGGCTATGCCGATAGGGAAGTTGTTGCTAAAGCACAATTGGGCACCTTAAAATTAACACCATCTGCCGGAACATTAAGCGATGTAGTTGTAACGGGATATACCAATTACACTAAAACTCAATCTGCTGCATCTAGCTCTTTGGTTACCTCAGAAAAAATTAACACAGTTCCAGGCTTAACGGTTGACCAGATTTTGCAAGGTCGTGTTCCAGGAATGAGTGTAATCTCAACCTCTGGACAGCCAGGTCAGAGTGCAGCAGTTGTAATTCGTGGTATTGGGAGTGTAAATGGTTCATCTACACCATTATTTGTTTTAGATGGTGTGCCAATCGAAGCAGGTTATTTTCAAACCATCAATCCAGAAGACATTGAATCGGCGACGGTTTTAAAGGATGCATCAGCGAAAGCGCTTTATGGCTCAAGGGGTTCTAATGGTGTAATTGTATTAACCACCAAAAAGGGTAAAGCCGGTAAGTTGGCAGTAAATTATACATCACAGTATGGTTTCTCAAACTTAAGCAGACCAAACTTTACCATGATGAATACCGAGCAGCGTCTGCAGTTTGAAGAAGAAATTGGTGGAACCTTTGGTCGTAATATCGGCCCAGGCTGGACATACTCTTCTAAAAACCCAACCTACGCTGCTGGAACTGCTACCACAAGAGCAAGAGCAGATTTCATCATCGATAGTTTGAAGAAAATTAATACAGATTGGAGAGATATTTTCTTCCAAAGGGGAAAATTCCAGGAGCAGCAAGTAAGCATTAGCGGTGGGAATGAAAACTTACGCTTTTACAATTCATTAAACTATTACAGTCAGGAAGGTGTAGCTAAACGTACTGGTTTAGATCGTTATTCATTAAGAAGTAATTTAGATTTTAAAGATGATAAATTCAGCGGTAGTGTAAACTTATCATTGGGTTATTCTGAATCGAGCTTTACTGAAGGTGAAGGTGGAACAGGAGCAGGAACAGCAATGGCATCAGTTTATTACGCTTTGCCATACGAAAATCCTTATGCCTCTGATGGGACTTTGGTTCATCCTGGAAACAGATCTCAGTATTTTATTTTAGATCAACGAGAAGGCAGTCAGGCTTTGGAACGTTTATTAAATTCATCAGATAAAACAGACCAATTAAAATCTATCATCAGTACGGCTTTCGCCTATCAGATTTTGCCTGAGCTAAAATTAACAACCAGAGCAGGTATTGATTATCGCCAGTCAACCGATCAACAATTTGTTAATCCAGATTCTTACTACGGTTCGAGAAGTGTTGCCAATACTTTAGGTGGAAAAGGTCGTTTAACTGATGCGAGCAGAAGAAACTTCAACATCATTTCGACAACTGGATTAACTTATGCCAAAAAGTTTAATGGTCTTCATGATTTCGAAGCTTCAGCTTTTTATGAATATGTTTACAACAACTACAATTCATTTGGTTTCAGCGCTTATGGTATTGATGGTCGTTTACCGGAAACACCAGCTGGTGCAACAAATGGTAGCGCAACATTTTTGCCAAGTATCACTGGTGGGAAAACCAAAAATGCATTAGCATCAATTATGGGTGTAGCTCGATACACTTATGATAACAAATATACCTTAACCGGAAGTTACCGTTATGATGGTTCGACGAGAGTTGCTACAGAAAACAAATGGCATGGTTTCTATTCAATAGGTGCAAATTGGAATGTCAAGTCAGAGGAATTTTTAAAGAATAACGAGCTAATTAACGATTTACGCGTGAGAGGTAGTTATGGTATTACGGCAAGTCCGTTTGGAGGAGATTTTCTCTATTTACCGACTTATGCAGTAAATTCATCATATGGTGGTGCTCCAGCTTTAAGAGCAACCACACCAGGTAATGATGCTTTTGATTGGGAATATGTAAAAGAATTTAACACAGGTTTTGATTTAGCAATATTCAAAAACAGACTACGTATTACTGCCGATTATTACAACAGAAAAACCACTAACATGTTTATCAATCAACCACTTTCGGCAACTTCTGGATTTAGCGAATTAAACCTAAGTGCAGGCGTAATGCAGAACCGAGGTGTTGAGTTTGAGGTAAGCGGCGATGTGATTAAAAATCAAGAATTTTTATGGACAATTGGTGTAAACGCTGGTTATAACAAAAATAAAATTCTTCATGTCACCGATTTAGTAGATTCTTATCCCGATGGTGATTCGAGAATTTTGAAAGTTGGTTTACCTTACGGAACTTATTTTGCGCCAGATTGGGCGGGCGTAAATCCACAAACTGGTGAACCGCAGTATTACAACCTTGATGGGTCGATAACAACTGCTTATAATGTAAACACACAAAGTAATACCAATTCAGGAAGTTTATATCCAACTTTTACAGGTGGTTTTAATACTTCATTAAGTTATAAAGGAATCACTGCATCAGCTTTATTCTCATTCGTATCTAATGTTATGCGTTGGAACAACGAAGATTTTTATAACGAAAATCAACGTTATGCAACCAGTAACCAAAGTGTTAGAATGCTTGAAAATAGATGGCAGGTTCCTGGTGACTCTGGTAATGATGCAATTCTTCAAAAATTTGATCTTCCAAGAAACTTTACATCAAAAGATATTCAGGATGCTTCTTTCTTAAGATTAAGAAATTTAAATATTGGTTACTCATTACCTAAAAGCATATTAGAAAAAACTAAAATTATAAAAGGTGTCAAAATCTTCGTTCAGGGTCAAAATTTATTTACCTGGACAAAATGGAGAGGTTTAGATCCGGAGAATAATGCCGTTTATGGTCGTTTCCAGTATCCTAACACCAGAACTTATACCGCTGGTTTAAATGTTAACTTTTAATAATTACAGCAATGATTCATAAAATATATCAAAAATACATCCTTATATTTTCGTTGTTAGCTTTAACATCGTCATGTGCAAAATTGGATTTAACTCCAACTGATACAATATCGCCAGATAAGGCTTACAGAAACATTAACGACATCAATTTGGGTGTTTTAGGTGCTTATGCTCTTTTAGACGGTGGTACAATAGGTGTGGTTTCCACTGTTTCTGATGAAGCAACATTTCCAACCGAAAACACCGTTGGAAATAGCGATGCCTTTAGATGGTTATACAATGCTGGTAGTGGCTCTGTAACTTCTCAATATTATACTTTCTATGTTGCAATTGACCGTATAAATAGAACACTTGCAGGTTTGGACGCCCTAACTTTAACAGGAGCTGATGTTGCGATAGGTGCTCGCTATCGCGGAGAATTGTTAGCCTTACGTGCATATTTCCATTTCGAACTTTTGCGCAATTACGCATCAGCTTATCAAACAGGTGCATTAGGGGTGCCTTATATGCAAGCTTCTGCTATCATTTACCCTGCAAGAGATAATTTCGAAGTTGTTGTGGCAAATGCAAAGGCAGATTTAGTTGCAGCAAAACCCTTAATTCCAACAACCTTTACTGATAAGACACGCATTACGAAGGCTGCGGTTTCTGCAATTCAAGCCAGACTTGCCTTGTATGAAAAGAACTGGAGTGAGGCTATTAGTTATGCTAGTGAAGTTATTACAGCATTTCCATTGGCTACAAAGGCTCAATTCCCCGGGATTTGGACTGATGCGAATGATAATGAGGTAATTTGGAAAGCAAAACGTGTTGGAACAACTGATTCGAGAGTGGGCGATTTCTATTTCCGCCAAACTGGTGGAATTGTATTGTATGCGCCTGCTTTTAAATTGATTAATACGTTTGATAAGGTTAACGATTTACGTTACCCTGCATACATTAGGTTTGATGCAACCAGAACGGGTACAAGATCTCAATATCTAGTTAATAAATACATCGGCGGAACATCAACAGCGCCAGGTTTAAGCGATATTAAATTATTCCGAACAGGCGAAATGTATTTGATTAAAGCTGAAGCCGAAGCAGAATCTACGGGAGATGCAGCAGGCGATTTAAATGCTCTGCGTAATGCTCGCATCAATGGTTACGTTAATGCTACGTTCGCCGATAAACCAACCTTGATAGCAGCTATTTTAGAAGAACGTTACAAAGAACTGGCCTTCGAAGGACATCGTTTTTTCGATTTAAAAAGAAGAAACTTGCCTATTGTTAGGCTGGCTGCTGATGCTGTAAATGCTTCTGGGGCTGTAACGCTGCCAGTTACACAAGCGCAGTATTCGTTTCCAATTCCTGCATTAGAAATTTCGGTGAATAAAAACACCGTACAAAATTCAGGTTACTAATAAATTATCAGGCTTTATCGTTAACATTTGCTTTTAAATGATTTTGATAAAGCCTCTTATATTCCAAATATGAAACATACATTCTTGATTCTGCTGATGGCTTATTGCGTTTCGGTAATGGGTTGTGGCAAAACATCGGTTTCGCCTTCGCCACCTACAATCGTGGGCGGTTTCGCAATAACAACGCCAGTCGCAAAACGCAGACCTGCATCAATTGGTCTAATTGGTGATAGCAGCAATGTAGTACAACCAACAAATGGAGGCATGGTTTTAATGGGTGGTGGAACCGATGTTGATGCTGCTTTTAAATGGATGATTGATAAAAGTGGCGGAGGTGATGTAGTTATTTTACGTGCTAGCGGAACCGATGCCTATAATCCATATATCAATGGTTTAGGGTCAGTAAATTCTGTTGAAACTTTATTAATCAACTCAAAAGAATTGGCAAATAACGATACAGTAGCTTACATTATCCGTAATGCTGAAATGGTTTTTATTGCAGGTGGAGACCAATCTGACTATATGAGCTATTGGAAGGGAACAAAAACGGAGAAAGCATTAAATTATCTTTTAAATGATAAGAAAGCTCCGGTAGGTGGAACGAGTGCTGGTTGTGCAATTTTAGGAGGCTTTTACTACAGTGGCGAAACTGGTGGTTTAACTTCTTCACAAGCTTTGGCAAATCCTTACGATTCGAATGTTACACTTTACAACAATGATTTTCTAAAAGCACCATATCTGCAAAATGTAATTACCGATCAGCATTATTTAACTCGTGATAGAGAAGGTCGATCTGTAATTTTTTTGGGCAGAATAAATAAAGATTGGAAAGTAGCAGCTAAGGCTATTGCTGCTGATGAAAGAACGGCTGTTTGTATTGATAAAGATGGAAAAGCACAGGTTTTTGGCGATTTTTCTACGACTCGTCCATATAGTTATGCTTATTTTATAATTTCTGATGGAGGTAAACAACCTGAACAAATGGAAGCAAATAAAAAAGCAATCTGGAATAATAACGAAAAGGCACTTTCAGTTTATGAAATTCCTGCCTCGGTAAATGGTGGTGGTAATTTTAATGTTGCTAACTTTAACCCTACAGAAGCCACAGGTGGAAAATGGTATTGGTGGTGGATTGATAATGGAGTTCTAAATAAAAAAGATCAATAGAAAGAAGAATGAAGGCATTAAAATTATTTTTTGTACTAGCACTTGCGGTGTTAGCAATCAACGTTTCTGCACAACAGAAAAAATATGTTATGGTTATTCACGGCGGTGCCGGAACAATTTTAAAAAAGAACATGACTCCTGAAATGGAGGCTGCTTATATTGCAGTCTTAACACAGGCATTAAAAGCAGGTTATGCAGAAATTCAAGCAGGTAAAACCAGTTTGGATGCTGTAGAAGCAACCATTCATGTTTTAGAAAACGACCCACATTTTAATGCTGGTAAAGGTGCTGTTTTTACGCACGATGGTCGTAACGAACTAGATGCTGCAATTATGGATGGCAAAACTCAGATGGCTGGAGCTGTAGCAGGAGTTACAACAGTTAAAAATCCGATTTCGGCGGCTAGAGCAGTAATGGAAAAATCTGAACATGTAATGATGGTTGGTGCTGGTGCAGATCAGTTTGCAAAAGAAGCAGGTCTGGAAATTGTAGACCCGAAATATTATTGGACTAAAGAGCGTTGGGATGGTTTGCAGCAAGCCATTAAAGAGGATTCGACCAAAGCCGTTTTGGATCATGGAAGTAAGAAATCAGAATTATTGGGATCAAAAAACCACGATTATAAATTCGGAACTGTGGGTTGTGTGGCTTTAGATAAAGCAGGGAACTTAGCAGCTGGAACTTCAACGGGCGGAATGACGAATAAAAAATATGGTCGCGTTGGCGATGCGCCAATTATCGGTTCAGGAACCTATTGTAATAACGAAACCGCAGGCATTTCTTGCACAGGCTGGGGCGAATTTTACATCCGTAATGTGGTAGCGAAAACCATCTCCGATTTAATGGAATATAAAGGCTTATCAGTTGTCGAAGCATCTAAAATCGCATTAGATAAAGTTGGTAAAATGGGTGGCGATGGCGGTTTAATCGCTTTGGACAAAAAAGGAAATGTTGCCATGCCATTTAATACCGAAGGGATGTACCGTGGTGCAATTACAGCTGATGGTAAAATAGAAGTAAGTATCTATAAATAATGAGAAAATTATTTTTATTGTTTGTAATCGCGAGCCTTTCGCAATTCGTGCAAGCTCAAAATAATGGTAATCTATTCATTATTGGGGGTGGAGAGCGTTCTGATGCTTTGATGAAACAAATGATACAAACTGCAAATTTACAATCGACAGATTACATTATTGTTTTGCCAATGGCAAGCGCAATTCCCGATTCTGGATTTAAAACTTTGTCTGGCCAAATGAAGAAGCTTGGTAAGCATGATATTAAAAACTTTAATTTTAGCAAACACAATGTAAATGATAAAAAATGGCTTGATTCATTAGCTTCTGCAAAGTTGATCTACATTTTAGGTGGCGATCAAAGCCGCTTTATGAAATCGGTTTTAAATACACCTGTTTATGCAGCAATACATAAAGCTTATAAAAACGGTTCTACAATAGCAGGAACAAGCGCTGGCGCTGCCGTAATGAGCAAGTACATGATTACTGGAAAACAACTTTTAGATACCGTTTATAAGGAAACCTTTAATAAGCTTTGGGATAAAAACATAGAATTTGAGGAAGGAATGGGGTTGTTGGAAAACACAATTATCGACCAACATTTTCTAAAACGTAATCGCTACAACCGCTTAATTTCTGCTTTGGCTGCACACCCCGATTTGATTTGTATTGGAATTGATGAAAGTACGGCTATTGTTGTTCATGGTAATAAAGCTACTGTTGCGGGCGATAGTCAGGTTATTCGATTAGCACATCCTAAAGAATTAACTAAAACCGATAAAGGACTATTAAAATTCAATCAGGCAGATTTTGGTATATTTGCCGCTGGCGATGTAATCGATATAATGCCCTAATAAAATAAAACCAGTTAAAAAGCCTATTTAGATTTTTCTAAATAGGCTTTCGGTTTTTGTAGGTTGTATGTTTTTTTGTGGTGTATTTTATCAGAAACAAAAATTACCCTATATTTCATTTTTCAAAACATATAAATGAAATCAATCCTTTCCAACTTAACCTTTCAGGTTTTGGTTGCAATAGCAGTCGGTATATTTGTGGGTACCTATTTTCCAGGTTTTGCGCCAACTGCAAAATTAATCAGTCAGGGTTTTATTAACCTGATTAGTATGTTAATTGCACCAATTATTTTTTTTACCATCGTTTTAGGTATTGCACACATGGGCGATATGAAAAAAGTTGGACGCGTTGGCGGCAAGGCACTTTTATATTTTGAAATTGTGAGTACGGTTGCCATAGCTATTGGTTTATTAGTTGCTAATATTCTTAAGCCAGGTGCAGGTATGGTTGCAAAAGCAGGTGATACAACCAAAATAGCAGGCTATGCAGAGCAGGCAAAAGATATGAACTGGGCAGAGTTTTTTCTTCATATAATTCCACACAATGTGATTGCTGCATTTGCCGAAGGTAATATTTTACAAATTTTACTATTTGCTATTCTATTTGGTTATGGCTTAAATAAATTGGGAGGCGAAGGTACTTCGGTTTTAAACGCTTTTGATAAAATATCAAAAGTGCTCTTTAAAATAATGAAGGTCATTATGCGCCTTGCTCCAATTGGTGCTTTCGGTGGTATGGCTTTCAGTATTGGTACACATGGTTTGCAAAGTATCGTAGGTATGGCAAAGCTTATGGGCTCTGTTTACTTAACCTGTATTTTATTCATTTTTGTAGTTTTAAATGGCATTTGCCGATACTACAATTTTAGCCTTTGGCAATATCTTAAGTTTATCCGCCAGGAAATATTAATTGTTCTTGGCACTTCATCTTCCGAATCGGCTCTACCAAGTATGATGCAAAAAATGGAAGCTATTGGTTGCGATAAATCAGTAGTTGGTTTGGTTATTCCAACGGGTTATTCTTTCAATTTAGATGGAACAGCCATTTACCTGGCTATGGCTGTTATATTTCTTTGTCAGGTTTTTCATGTCGATTTATCACTTGGACAGCAGATTACTGTTTTGGGTGTACTAATGGTAACTTCTAAAGGTGCTGCAGGTGTAACTGGAAGTGGTTTTATCGTACTAGTTTCAACCTTAACGGCGCTTAAAATTATGCCGATAGAACACATTTCCATCCTAATTGGTGTAGATCGTTTTATGAGCGAAGCCAGAGCAATAACTAATGTTATTGGCAATGGTGTAGCAACAATTGTAATTGCTAAAAGCGAAAACCAATTCGATCAGGCAAAATATTTAAAGGCAATTCAGCCAGCAATGATTGAAAAAAACGAGGAGGAATAATATAGTTTTGATCACGGATGAACACAGATTTTAATCTTTAAAACTTTATCAATATTCATCCGATCCACTGTGGTTAAATTTAAAAACTAGTCTTGTCACTAAGACTTATAAGATTTATCGTTTGGATCTTAAACCAGAGAAACTTTTATCGGTGTTTATCCTGTCTATCTGTGGTTAAATAATAAACTCCAAACTAATTATCATACCTTTGTACTAGAAACAAGCAACACAGCTTGTTTAATTAAACCAAATCACATTGGCTCAAAAAGAAAATAACCGCTCCGAAAAAAGCGAGTTACACGGACGTAACAAACATCGTTCACGTTACAATTTCAAACAACTTATCGCTTCCTCAAAAGAATTAAAACGTTTCGTTTTTAAGAACGAACACGACGATGATTCAATCGATTTTGCCGATCAAAATGCCGTTAAAGCGCTTAATAGGGCATTATTGAAACACTTTTATAACATTCCACAGTGGGATATTCCTAAAGATTATCTCTGTCCACCTATACCAGGCAGGGCAGATTATATTCATTACGTTGCCGATTTATTAGGCTCGAGTAATAAGGGTAAAATCCCGAAAGGAAGCAACGTTAAGGTATTAGATATTGGTGTTGGTGCAAACTGTATTTACCCGATTATAGGTCATCAGGAATACGGATGGAATTTTGTGGCTTCAGATATTGATCCGCTTTCAATTGAATCGGTTCAACGTATTGTAGATGCAAACAAACCGCTGCAAGGCGCTATTGAAGCACGTTTGCAATCTTCCAAATTGGGTATTTTTAGAGGTATTGTTGGCGGAAGAGAGCAGTTTGACCTTACAGTTTGTAATCCTCCTTTCCACTCTTCTTTAAAGGAAGCAGAACAAGGTACCCGTCAAAAATGGCGCAACTTGGGCGGTAATGAAAAAGAAGTAAAACATGTTTTAAACTTTGGTGGAAATAAAGCAGAGCTTTGGTGCCCAGGTGGAGAACGTGCCTTTGTAGAGCAAATGATTATTCAAAGCGCTCAAATCCCTAAACAATGTTTATGGTTTAGCTCTTTGGTGTCTAAAAGTGCTAACTTAAAAAGCATTTATAACAGTTTGGTTAATGCAAATGCCTTCGAAGTACGTACGGTTCAAATGAGTCAGGGACAGAAAATAAGTCGTTTTGTGGCCTGGACGTTCCATGATGAAGCTGAACAGGCGGAATGGGCAAAAAAATGGAAAGTTGAAACTACGCCCAAATCAGAGAAAGTAGAAGCTAAATAGATAAAATATTTGAAAAGCAAAGCCAGACTAAATTTTAAAGTTAGTCTGGCTTTTTGTTTGTATCTTTTTTGTTGAAGTCAGTCTGTACTTGTCAGAAACCTGAAACAAAAAAGTATACCACTTCAATCCAGTTTAAATCAACTAGAATCTGCTTCTATTTAAGGTTTTTTTATCCCGCGAAAGAAATCCCGAAGGTTTAAAAAATTAATAGATTTAAAAAAGATTGAAGTTTAGAGCTTGGTTGAAACGGCCACAGTGGTATTCCTTACATTTTCATGAAAAAATGGCGGAAATAATGTGTTTTTAGGCTTGACTTTCCAGTCAATAATATTAGCTTTGCACAAAAAAATATTGATACATGAGCGTTTTAGTAAATAAAGATTCTAAGGTTATCGTTCAGGGTTTTACCGGAAACGAAGGAACTTACCACGCAGAACAAATGTTAGCGTATGGTACAAACGTAGTTGGTGGTGTAACGCCTGGCAAAGGTGGGCAATTGCATTTAGATAAGCCTGTTTTTAATACTGTTAAAGATGCTGTTGATAAAACAGGAGCAAATGTATCTATCATTTTCGTTCCACCAGCTTTTGCTGCTGATGCGATTATGGAAGCTGCCGAAGGTGGTATTAAAGTGATTGTTTGTATTACTGAAGGTATCCCAACTAAGGATATGATTCAGGTTAAAGAATATATTTCTGACCGTGACGTTACGCTTATCGGCCCAAATTGCCCAGGTGTAATCACTGCTGATGAGGCTAAAATTGGTATAATGCCAGGTTTTATCTTCAAAAAAGGTCATGTAGGTGTCGTTTCTAAATCAGGAACTTTAACTTACGAAGCGGTAGATCAGGTTGTTAAAGCTGGTTTAGGTATTACTACTGCTATCGGTATCGGTGGCGACCCTATTATTGGTACCCCGACTGTTGAAGCGGTTAAATTATTAATGAACGATCCTGAAACTCACGGTATCATCATGATTGGTGAGATTGGTGGTGGAATGGAAGCTGAAGCTGCTCGTTGGATTAAAGAAAACGGTACTAAGCCTGTTGTTGGTTTCATCGCTGGTCAAACTGCTCCTGCCGGACGTAGAATGGGCCACGCTGGTGCAATTGTAGGTGGTGCTGATGATACAGCTGCTGCTAAAATGAAAATCATGCGTGAGTGTGGTATTCGTGTAGTAGAAAGCCCTGCTGAAATTGGTGCTGCAATGGCAGAAGAATTAGCAAAATAAGATTTTAAAATTTAGATAAATGAAAGCGTTTCGATTAATTTCGAGACGCTTTTTTTGTTTTTGGGTTTTTTGTCACGGAAATACGGAAGACATGGAAATTCGAGGAGATGTTGGTTGTTAAGGAATTAATAATTGGGTGAATATTATTTGCCACGGAACACGGAAAACACGGAAATTTAAAAAGGGGAAAGAAAATGGAAAAAGAAAAAGTGAAAGGTTTAAAAATTAAAGGGAGTGGAGAAATTTGATTAGATTAGTTAAAATTATCTTTTATGGATTATCAAATAAGACAAGATAATCTTCCCTATAAAAATGAAACTAACTTAATTATTAATGCTGCAATCGAAGTTCATAAAGATTTGGGCTGCGGTTTTCTAGAGATTGTTTACAAAGATGCACTTTGTATTGAATTGGAAAGTAGGGGTTACCATTATGAACGTGAAAAGCACTATCCCTTTATTATAAAGATATTTTGTTGCCACATAGTTTCTATGCTGATTTTATGGTTTTCGATTCGGTTACACTGGAAATAAAATCAAAAAGTGGAATTGCAAACGAAGATTTAGCCCAAACTATAAATTACTTGAAATGTGCTGATTGTAAAGTTGCTTTAGTATTGAATTTTGGCAAGCCAACACTTGAAATAAGACGCGTTGTTTTCTAGTTGATAATCGATGTGGAATTTGAATGTCGCATTTTCGCACCTTTTCCGTGTATTCCGTGTTTCCGTGGCAATTTTCTTTTACTTTCTTGTTTAAGTAAGGTATTAGGATTACGATTTATCATTGTTTTGTAAACACTAAACCAAACCGCTAAACCAGTAAACCAAAACGAAATCTATAACGTATATTGATGTATGAAAACAATGTTAAATAAACTATTTTTGATTTCTGCTGTTGTTTTAGTCACTGGGCTTTCTGCTTGCGCTCAAAAGCAAGATAAGAAAGTTGTAACGCAATCGCAGGGAACAGAACAGATAATACCAAAAAAGAAAATGAACTGGAATCCATTAACACCCGAAGAAGAAAGAGTAATTGTAAATAAAGGAACTGAATATCCTGGTACAGGTAAATACGAGCATACTACAGATAAAGGTACTTATACTTGCAAACGTTGTAATGCGGCATTGTATCGATCAGAAAGTAAATTTGATGCAAGATGCGGATGGCCAGCTTTTGATGATGAAATTAAAGGTGCTGTAAAGCGTATTCCAGATGCAGATGGTTCTCGTACAGAAATTGTTTGTGCTAATTGTGGTGCACACTTAGGTCATGTATTTTTAGGAGAAGGATTTACCAATAAAGACACTCGTCACTGTGTAAATTCTATTTCTATGAACTTCGTGCCTGATAAGAAATAGGTGGATATAGTTGGGTTAGGTAGAGGTGTATGGCAATAAGCTGTACACCTTTTTTGTGCTTTATATTTTAGAACTAATTGATTAGTTTTGTTAATGCCTGATAAAAATTCATCATTATGAAAAAAAATATCCTGTTAGTTTTATTGCTTTTAAATTTTACGATTCATGCACTCGCACAAAGCAATTATAAGCAGTTAATCTCACAAGCGGAAGATTTGTATAAATCGAAAAATTACGTAAAATCTAATGAGATTTATTTGTTGGCTTTTAAAAATAAACAAAAAGATAATAATGATTTTTACAATGCTGCTTGCTCTGCAACACTTGCAGGAGACCAGATCAGTGCTTTTAAATTTTTAGATTTAAGCATAGAAAACGGTTGGGTAGATCTAGCGCATTTTAAAAGTGACTCAGATTTAAGTGCGCTTCATAATAAACCTGAGTGGAATAAACTAATAGCAAAATTGCAGACAAAAATTAATCAAATTGAATCGAATTATAATAAGGATGCAAAAACTAAGTTAGAAGAAGTTTACAAGACTGATCAAGGCATAAGGCAGGAGTTTATTGCTGCTCAAAAAAACAATGGACATGCCAGTTCAAAAGTAGATAGCTTGCGCAAACTCATGGTTTATCACGATAGTTTAAACACCATTACCGTCACTCAAATTTTAGATCAGTATGGTTGGCTTGGTGAAGATAAAGTTGGTGCAAAAGGAAATCTTACTTTATTTTTAGTGATTCAACATGCAAATTTGAAAACTCAACAAAAGTATTTGCCAATGCTGAGAAAAGCAGTTGGAAATGATAAGGCTAGGGCAAGTTCTCTAGCGCTTTTAGAAGATCGTGTTGCGCTTAGAGAAGGTAAAAAACAAATTTATGGTAGCCAGCTAAGTTCAGTCCCTGATCAACCTGATAAATACTATTTATCTCCCTTAATTGATCCAAATAATGTTGATAAAAGAAGAGCTTCAGTAGGTTTGCAACCACTAGCCGACTACGTTAAACAATGGGATATTATTTGGGATATTGAGACCTATAAAAAGATGTTGCCACAGTATGAAGAATGGGCGAGTAGGGTTAAGTGGTAGGTTAATTTATCTAGTAAAATAACGTTCTTTCTATTCCCTTTTTTGCATGGTTTTTCTACAATTTATTGATTATAAACTAAATGCTTATATTTGCAGGCTCGATAAAGAAATTTTAGCCTATGAAGTATTTTCTGTTATTAAGTTTTTGTTTCCTGTTTTTACAAGGTAAAGCACAAAATTCTGATTCATCAAATGAGCCAGATAGTATAAAAAAAACAGTTCTCGCAACTTATTACCACAGAAAATTCGAAGGCCGCCGAACCACTAGCGGCGCAAAATATAGAGCAAAAAAATTAACTGCTGCACACCGCACTTTGCCATTCGGCACATTGATCACAGTAACTAATCCTGATAATGGAAAATCAGTTGTTGTGAAGGTAAATGACAGAGGTCCTTTTTCAAAAAGATTAGCAATTGATTTGTCGGAAAGTGCTGCTAAACAGATCGGTATCTATCGTAAAGGTATAGCAAAAGTAAGGTTGAGTTACACATTAGAGTAATACTCTTTTTAGCTCTATTTTTACGTGCTTTTACCCCCAAAATTTAAGTTATTAACACTTAAATTTGTTTACTAAACCCTTAAAAAGAAATGATTAGCTTTTTTTTCGCTCGAAAATGATATTTGGCTGATGAGTTTCTCCACTGAAATTATGGTAGTGTTAACAACTTTGGTTCACTAAAAATGGCTATCGTATATATATTTGTTTCAACAAAGTTCTTTAACTTCTTGCGCTTAGAAACAAATATAAAAGCTTAGTTTTTAGTAATTTATAAAGATATCCTTCTGATAATAATTTTAAATTTACCTAACTAAAAACTACGTTGTTTGCCAGGCGACGAGGTTAGCACTTTCACTCTAGAGTTTTGATAAAAAACATTACAATCATCATATAAAATTGATGGATGCGTGGTTTTGTCGGCTCTGTTTAAAACGAAGATTAAAAAATATCAGCTTATGGAACAGGAATTATTACTACAAGAAAACAAAGATAGGTTCGTGCTTTTGCCGATTAAATATCCGGCAATTTGGGAAATGTATAAAAAGACCGAAGCTAGTTTCTGGACTGCAGAAGAAATTGACCTTTCTGACGACCAAAAACACTGGGATAATTTAAATGATGGCGAAAGACATTTCATTTCTCATATCCTTGCTTTCTTTTCTGCTAGTGATGGTATTGTTAACGAAAACCTGGCTGTAAACTTCATGAGTGAAGTGCAATTGCCAGAAGCTCGTTGTTTCTATGGTTTCCAGATTATGATGGAAAATATCCATGCTGAAACCTATGCTTTATTGATCGATACTTATATTAAAGATCCTGAAGAAAAAGATCGTTTATTCCACGCTATCGATACTGTTCCCGCAGTAAAAAGAAAAGCAGAATGGGCACTTCGTTGGATTGAAAACGGAAGTTTTGCAGAACGTTTAGTAGCATTTGCAGCAGTTGAAGGTATTTTCTTCAGCGGAAGTTTTTGCTCTATCTTTTGGTTGAAAAAACGTGGCTTAATGCCAGGATTAACTTTCAGTAATGAATTAATCTCGAGAGATGAGGGTTCTCACTGTGAATTTGCTTGTTTGTTATACGGCATGTTAAGCAATAAATTAAGTGAAGAACAAGTTCACGGTATTATCAGCGATGCAGTAGAAATCGAAAAAGAATTTATTACCGATGCATTGCCAGTTGCCCTAATTGGTATGAATGCAAAATTAATGAGCCAATATATCGAATTCGTTGCTGATAGATGGTTACAAGAATTGGGTTACAAAAAAATCTACAATGCAACCAATCCATTCGATTTTATGGAAATGATTTCATTACAAGGAAAAACAAATTTCTTCGAGAAACGTGTAGGGGATTATCAAAAAAGTGGTGTTTTAACCTCTGCTGATAACAACAAACAAGCGTTTTCTTTAGACGAAGACTTTTAAGGTTGAGGGTTTAAGGCGAAAGGCTTGAGGTCTTGATACCTGTACTTAATACTAAAATAAACAAGAATTATAAACGCGAAAGGTTAAGTCTTGATACTTGATGTCGCTACTAGATACTAAAAAATAAATCTCATAAATTATGTTCGTACTAAAAAGAGATGGCCGCAAAGAAGCGGTACAATTTGACAAAATCACAGCCCGTATTCAAAAGTTGTGCTATAGTTTAAATTCAGACCTTGTAGACCCAATCGATGTTGCCAAAAAGGTAATCGAAGGCTTATATGATGGTGTAACTACATCAGAGTTGGATAACCTTGCTGCAGAAACTGCGGCTTCGTTAACTACAAAACACCCTGATTATGCTTTGTTAGCATCGCGTATTGCGGTTTCTAACTTGCATAAAAACACTACAAAATCATTCTCGGGTACGATGAAAATGTTGTACGAATATTTCGACCCGAAAGCACAGAAAGCGGCACCGCTTATCGCTGATGATGTTTATGAGATTATTGAAAAAAACAAAGATATTTTAGATAGTTCGATCATTTACGATCGTGATTTTGGTTTTGATTACTTCGGTTTCAAAACTTTGGAAAAGTCTTACCTTTTAAAAGTTAACGGTGCAATTGTTGAGCGCCCTCAGCATTTATTTATGCGTGTTTCTGTTGGTATCCACAAAGAAGATATCGAGAGTGCAATTAAAACGTATAACTTAATGAGCGAGCGTTGGTTTACGCATGCTACGCCAACATTGTTTAATGCAGCTACGCCAAAACCTCAAATGTCATCATGTTTCTTGTTAACCATGCAAGACGATAGCATCGAGGGTATTTATGATACGCTAAAACAAACGGCTAAAATTTCACAAAGTGCTGGTGGTATTGGTTTAAGTATCCACAACATCCGCGCAACAGGTTCTTACATCGGTGGTACAAACGGTACAAGTAACGGTATTATTCCAATGTTACGTGTATTTAACGATACGGCTCGTTATGTAGACCAAGGTGGAGGTAAACGTAAAGGTGCTTTCGCAATCTATTTAGAGCCATGGCATGCAGATGTTTTCGAATTCTTAGACTTGCGTAAAAACCACGGTAAAGAAGAAATGCGTGCCCGTGATTTATTTTATGCACTTTGGATAAACGATTTGTTTATGCAACGTGTTAAAGATAATGGCGAATGGACATTATTTTGCCCACACGAAGCACCAGGTTTAGCAGATTGTTTCGGTAAAGAATTTGAAGAACTTTATGCTAAATACGAAGCTGAAGGTCGTGGTCGTAAAACCATTAAAGCACAAGAACTTTGGTTTGCCATTTTAGATTCGCAAATTGAAACCGGTACACCTTATATGTTGTTTAAAGATGCAGCGAACAGCAAATCTAACCAACAAAACTTAGGTACAATCAAGTCTTCTAACTTATGTACAGAAATTATTGAGTACACCTCTAAAGATGAGGTTGCGGTTTGTAACCTGGCATCATTAGCTTTACCTCGTTTCGTAATCAATGGTGCTTTCGACCACCAAAAATTATACGATGTAACTTATCAGGCTACTTTAAACCTGAATAAAATCATCGACCATAACTATTACCCAGTTCAGGAAGCTGAAAACTCAAACATGCGCCACAGACCAGTTGGTTTAGGCGTGCAAGGTTTGGCTGATGCGTTTATCTTATTACGTTTACCTTTCGAAAGCGATGAAGCAAAACGTTTGAACAAAGATATTTTCGAAACGATTTATTTCGCATCGATGACAGCTTCTCACGATTTAGCTGTGAAAAATGGTCCTTACCAAACGTTTAAAGGTTCGCCATTATCAAAAGGACAGTTCCAGTTTGATTTATGGAATGTAACTCCAGATAGCGGCCGTTGGGATTGGAACGCGTTGCGCAAGAAAGTTGTTAAAGATGGTGTGTACAACTCATTATTGGTTGCGCCAATGCCAACTGCATCTACTTCTCAAATCTTAGGTAACAACGAATGTTTCGAACCATATACTTCAAACATTTACACCCGTCGTGTATTAAGTGGAGAGTTTGTAGTGGTAAACAAACACTTATTGAAAGATTTAGTTGCACTAGGTTTGTGGAATAACGATATGAAAAATCAAATCATATTGGCAAATGGTTCAATCCAAGGTATTGCTGCAATTCCTGATTACATTAAAGAATTATACAAAACTGTTTGGGAGATTAAGATGCGTAACATCATCGATATGGCTGCAGACCGTGGCGCATATATCTGTCAATCGCAATCGTTAAACTTGTTTGTAAATGCACCAAACACTTCGAAATTAACTTCAATGCATTTCTACGCATGGGAAAAAGGTTTGAAAACTGGTATGTATTACTTACGTACTCAAGCGGCATCTCAAGCAGTTAAATTCACTGTTGAAAACCAGGGTGGTAAAGCTATCGAAGCGGTAATTCCTGCTGAAATGACTCAAGACCAAGTTGCAGAAGAAATCGTTGACGGACCAGTTTGTTCAATGGAAGAAGGCTGTATTAGCTGCTCAGGTTAAAGCCGAGAGATTAAAGTGAAAAGCTTGCCATCATGCTCGTCATTGCGAGGCACGAAGCAATCTTAAAGCAATAAAATAGATAAGGTTTTGAGCAAACGCTCAAAACCTTATTTTTTGTCCTTACTTTTGCTAAATGTCTAACATTCCACATAGCAAACACGAAATCATTCCCTGCGAAAGATGTGGAACGGCTATAGAATGTAAGGCAAATTCTTACACCAAATGCCAGTGTAGCGTAGTGCAACTCAGCATCAACGAAGTTCAATACATTTCTGAATTGTATGATGGTTGTTTGTGCGCAAAATGTCTTTTCGAGTTACAACAAGAGTACAGGGAAGAGATTGGGGTGTAATCTTTCTAGCGAACCGTTGGCTGAAGCTGGGGGGCAATGAAATGATATGTGGCTATTAAATGGGGTGTTCATTGCAGGCTGCTTTAGCTGCCTGAATATTAAAAATTCTAAACTGGCTTTAGCCGAATTTATAAATGTTGCAATCCAAAATAGTAGCAATATCTTTTCTTACCTAAACGGGATAGAAGTGATATCCTTTTTTTGTTGCACTTCGACAGGCTCAGTGTGACAGTAACAAAAAAAGATTTAACGGATAGCCCGACTGACAATGATTTAAATACTGCCTTTGCTTTTCAAAAAAAACAATTACACAATTATGCCGTTCTACTTTTAAACAAAATAGTAACTTTGCAACTTAATTTAGAGTGAAAGAATTTTGAACGGTTGAATGCTTGCAATTCACTCATTCTATTGTTCTTTCATCCAATAATTTTAAGAAATGAAGAAAGTAAAAGTTGGCTTGGTACAAATGAGTTGTACTAAAGATAAGCAGGAAAATTTAGATAAAGCGATTGTAAAAGTAAGAGAAGCGGCCGCAAAAGGTGCACAAATTGTGTGTTTGCAAGAGCTTTTTACTTCATTGTATTTCTGCGATGTGGAAGATTATGCAAATTTCGACTTAGCTGAGGCTATTCCTGGTCCATCTACTGATGCTTTGCAGGTTGTAGCTAAGGAATTGGAGGTTGTAATTATTGCTTCTTTATTTGAGAAACGTGCTGCTGGTATTTACCACAATACAACTGCTGTTTTAGATGCTGATGGCTCTTATTTAGGTAAATACCGCAAAATGCATATTCCTGATGACCCGGCTTTTTACGAGAAATTTTACTTCACACCAGGCGATTTAGGTTATAAGGTTTTCGAAACGAAATTCGCCAAAATCGGTATCTTAATTTGTTGGGACCAATGGTATCCAGAAGCTTCAAGAATTACAGCTTTAATGGGTGCTGATATTATGTTTTATCCAACGGCAATTGGTTGGGATACAACACAGGATGAAGAAACCAACGAGGATCAATATAATGCTTGGCAAACCATTCAACGTTCGCATTCGGTTGCAAATGGCGTTCCAGTAGTGAGTGTAAACCGCGTTGGTTTTGAGCAAGATGGTGCAATGAAATTCTGGGGTGGAAGCTTCGCTACGAATGCGCAAGGTAAATTGCTTTATTTAGCTTCGCATGATCAAGAAGAAACTGAAGTGGTAGAGCTGGATTTAGACCAAAGTGACTTCATGCGTAAGCATTGGCCGTTTTTGAGAGATAGAAGGATTGATTCTTATCAGCCGATTACGAAAAGATATATTGATGAAGATTAAGGCTAAAACTTAAAGTGAAAACCTAATTGAAAATCCATGGTTCGTGTCCTCACGAACCATTCATTTTATAAAACAAAAATTGATGTCAAATTTCCCACCAAAAGAACATTTAAATATTAATCAATTTGATTATTCGCCGAAACAACAACGTTATGCTTTCCCTGCTGAATGGGCGAAGCATGAGGCAACCTGGTTAAGCTGGCCGCACAAGGAAGCGAGCTGGCCAGGGAAAATTGAAACGATTTACAAGCCATATTGCGAATTTATTAAAATTGTTGCCGAAGGCGAAAAAGTTCGCATTAATGTTAAAGATGAAGAAATGAAAGCGTTTGCTGTTGCTGAATTAACAAAAGTTGATGCAGATTTATCGCAAATTGAATTTTATTTTAACGAAACTAACGATGCCTGGTGCCGTGATCACGGACCTGCATTTGTGGTTAAAGGGAACGAAAAGGCGGTAATAGATTGGGGTTACAATGCCTGGGGTGGAAAATATCCTCCTTTTGATTTAGATGATGTGGTACCAACTAAAATTGCGAAGCATTTCGATTTGCCTTTATTTACTCCAGATATTGTGATGGAGGGTGGTTCTGTAGAATTTAATGGAGCTGGTACGGTTTTAACCACGACCGCGTGTTTGTTGAACGAAAATCGCAATCCACATTTAACGAAAGAGCAGATTGAGCAATATTTGCTTGAATATTACGGACAAGAACAGGTTTTGTGGTTGGGCGATGGAATAGTAGGCGATGATACTGATGGTCACATTGATGATATTACACGTTTCGTAAATGAAGACACTGTTTTAACGGTTGTTGAAAGCAATCCTTTGGATGAAAATTATCTTTTGTTACAGGAGAATTTAGAAGCTTTGAAAGCAATGAAGTTAAAAGATGGTCGTTCATTGAATATTGTGGAGTTGCCGATGCCATCACCAGTAATTTTTGATGATACACGTTTACCTGCATCTTATGCTAATTTTTACATCGCAAACGCTGCAGTTGTTGTGCCAATTTTTAATGATGTAAACGACCAAAAAGCTTTAGATATTATTCAAGGTTGTTTCCCAGATAGAAAAGTTATCGGCATCAATTCAGTTGATCTAATTTGGGGCTTAGGCAGTTTCCATTGTTTGAGTCAGCAGGAACCGGCGGTTTAAGTCGTTAGACTTAAGTCGAAAGCCATTAGTCAATTTCGTTTTAAGTATTAACTTTACAACAGTTTAAATTTTTTACACATTATATAAAAGTCCCCTTTAGGGGATTTAGGGGTTATGAAATTATTAGAAGGAAAAACAGCATTAATTACTGGAGCATCGAAAGGTATTGGTCGTAAAATAGCTGAAAAATTTGCTGAGCAAGGTGCCAACGTTGCTTTTACATACTTATCATCAGTTGAGAAAGGCGAAGCTTTAGAGCAAGAATTGCAAAGCTTTGGAACAAAGGTTAAGGGTTACCGCTCTGATGCATCAAAATTTGATCAGGCTGAACAATTAATTAATGATATTGTTGCCGATTTCGGAACGATAGACATTGTTGTAAATAACGCAGGTATTACCAAAGATGGTTTGTTAATGCGTATGAGCGAAGAAAATTGGGATGATGTTATCAACATTAACTTAAAATCTATATTCAATGTAACTAAAGCTGCATCGAAAGTGATGATGAAAGCCCGTAAAGGCGTCTTCATTAATATGAGTTCGGTGGTTGGTGTTACAGGTAACGCAGGACAAGCAAACTATGCTGCATCTAAAGCAGGTATTATCGGCTTTACAAAATCTGTGGCTAAAGAATTAGGATCTAGAAATATTCGTGCTAACGTGGTTGCTCCGGGTTTTATCCGTACAGAAATGACAGAGGTTTTAGACCCTGCTGTTGTTGCGGGTTGGGAAAAAGATATTCCGTTGAAGCGTGCTGGTGAAACGGAAGATATTGCTAATGTTTGTGTGTTTTTAGCATCAGATATGAGCGCTTACGTTACTGGGCAAACGCTTTCTGTTTGTGGTGGAATGCTGTAATTTAAGCTGAAAGCTTAAAGGCAAAAGATAAAAGTTAACCTGCTAGACAAAAAAGTTTAGTAGGTTTTATTTTACAAAGTACTTTTCCTTCACGTTCTACTCGTTAGTCGGGATTTGCAATCCCGTCTTTTTAAATGGATTACAAATCCATAAATCAATTGATCGAGATTATAAATCTCGACCAGCAAGCAGGCTTAAAGCGAAAAGTTTAGCAGGTTTTATTTTACAACATACTTTCCTTTCACTTCCCTAATGTTAGCTAAGTTTTTGTTTTTTTCAAAAGCCAAATATCCAGGTTGCAAAGCTTTCCAAAAGCTTGCTTGATTTGGGAATTGTAGCGCATACCTTTTCATATTTCCAGCTGTCATTTTGAAAGGATAGATGTTAACAGGTATTTTCTCCTGACCAGAATCTCTAGCTTCAACTGCTAAAACGTAAACTTCTTTAATCTTTTCATCTGTAAGTGGAATACAACCAACAGTTACGCAATTGCCATGGATGTAAATATCGTTACCAGGTTTTCTATCTTTTCCAGTTCTGGCTAAATCAACCGAATTTGGATAATTAACACCGAGTGATAAGTGAAAACTACTCATCGGGTTGAAAACATTAATGTAATAAAAACCTTCAGGCGTTTGTCCGTCGCCTTCAATAACTTTCGGGCCTAATGTGCCAGAATGCGCACAGAAATCGTAAGTTCTAAATAGTTTATATTGCTGATCCGAATTGCCTTTCAACCAAACCTCTAACTTTCCCTCAGCTTTATAGGCGTTAATCATCATAGAAAAATAGTTACCAAAACCAGCAGCTTTCACAAATTTTTCTAAAGTTCCCCATTTTTCGTTGTAAGCTTTTTCTACTCTTTCGAATTTTATTTGGGTTGCTTTGAAATTGTTTTGGGCACTGGCCATTATATTGAGGGATAATAAAAACGTTAAATAGATTAACTTCATAAAATTTGGTTTGGTTAAAGCTAAATATTTATTTGTAAAGCATGCCACGGAAACACCGATTTACACTGAAGAAAACCGTTTTCCGAGTTTCCGAGGCAAAATATGTAAATATTAAAATTCAAAAATCTCCGTGGTAAAAGCTTTAGCACCTTTCTTTGCGGTTAAACACAAAATTAGCATCTTTATAAAATATGAATAGCTTTTTTGCTGGTACTTCTATTTTGTATTTTTTAGGTTGCCTTGCTTTGGGTATTTTGTATGCGTTTTTGCTGTATCGTGGGAATAAAAATCTGGATAAAAAACTGCGGTATGGTTTAGCAACAATCAGGATAATTGCTGTTACCGCTATAGCCTGGCTGTTGTTTGCACCATTAATTAAAACGCTAAACTATACTTTAGATAAACCTGTCATCATTATCGGGCAAGATAATTCGCTATCTGTTGGTCAGGTTAAAGCGCCAGGTTTTAACCAGAACCTTTACGAACAAAACCTTAAAACTTTACAGGATAAACTTTCGGATAAATATGAAGTTAAAGCTTACAATTTTTCAGATAAAGTAAATGATGGTTTAGATTTTAAAAACCAAGGTAAACTTTCTGATGCATCGTCATTTTTCCAGAAAATAAAAGATGAATATGCCAATAGAAACGTGGGAGCTATTATTTTGGCTACTGATGGTATTTTCAATCATGGCGGTAATCCATTGTATAGCATTAACCAAATCAATACACCAGTTTATACTGTTGCTTTGGGCGATAGCATTCCGAAACGCGATGTTTTAATTTCAAATGTAAACTATAACAACATCGTTTATTTAGATGACGATTTTACGATTGAAGTTCAGGTTCAGGCATTTCAAAGTGATAGAGAAAGCACGGCGTTAACAGTGAATCAAAATGGTGCAAAGGTTCAGCAACAAAGTATTGCCATTAGCGGAAATTCTTTTGTGAAAACCATTCCCGTAAAATTACATGCTGGTAAAGTCGGTATTCAAAAATATACCGTTCAACTTACTGCACTACAAAACGAAATCACAACGAAAAATAATTCACAAACTTTTTATGTGGAAGTGATCGATGGAAGACAAAAAGTATTGCTCGCTGCTGCTGCTCCGCATCCCGATTTAGCGGTTTTGAAAGAAGCCGTTTCACTAAATAAACATTATGAGGCAAAACTTGCTTTAGCGGATGATTTAAATGCAACAGACCCATCCAAGTTTGATTTGATTGTACTGTATCAATTGCCAGATGTTCAGAATATCTCGACTGCATTTTTACAAAAAGTAAAAGCTTTAAAGAAACCCATATGGTATGTTTTGGGTGCACAAAGTAATGTAAATGCTTTCAATCAAATCCAGAACCAAGTTAATTTAGGTGCGGCCAATGGTTCCATTCAAGAAGTTTATCCCGATTTTGCTAATGGTTTTACGAGCTTTAATTTATCCGAAGAAGATAAGAAGCGGTTTTCTACTTTCGACCCATTATTGATGCCTTTTGGTAGGTTAACAGTGAACGCCAGTGCAACACCAATTTTTAACCAACGTATCGGAAAGGTAAGTACCTCACAACCTCTATTATTCTTTATTAATGATAATGGCCAAAAAGCAGGTTATTTAATGGGAGAGGGCTTATGGCGTTGGAAACTTTCTGAAGCTGAAAACGAAAGTGAGCAATCAAGCTTAAATGATTTGATTTCTAAAACCGTACAATATCTTTCAGTAAAAGATGATAAGCGAAGATTTAAGGTGTTTACTTCTAAATCTGCATATGATGAAAATGAATCTATCCAATTCAATGGAACGCTTTACAATGAAAGCTATCAAGCGGTAAATGAACCTGAAGTGAAATTACAGGTTAAAAATGAGGCAGGGAAATATTTCAATTATGTTTTTTCGAAAACAGAAACTGCTTACCAACTCGATGCTGGAACAATGGCTGCAGGAAACTACAGCTATACAGCAAGTACCTCTCTGGGCGGTAAAAAATTCACAGCATCTGGAAGTTTCTATGTAAATGCGTTAATTGCTGAATACCAGCAAACTACTGCCAATCATCAATTGCTTAATACCATTTCAAAACAAAGTAATGGAAAGCTTTTTATGCCAGCTGATTTGCTGAAAATTGCTGATGAGATTCTTAAAAACGAAAATATTAAAACCATTAGCTACGAAGACCGCAAATATGATGAGCTTATTAACATGAAATGGTTATTCGGATTGATTTTAATTTTACTGACCACAGAATGGTTTTTACGTAAGCGCAATGGAGAATTATAATATTTCTACATCAGAAGTAATCGAAGTTTTAGGAACAATTGCTTTTGCAATTTCGGGCACCTTTACTGCAATGCAACGCAAGCTCGACCCATTTGGAGTCTTAATTATTGCTTTTGTAACTGCAATTGGTGGAGGTACGGTTAGAGATTTACTCATTGGCGATACACCTGTTGCTTGGATGCGGGATATGCAAACTTGCTTAATTGTTTTGTTTACTGCATTGGCAACCATGTTTTTTAAAACGCATGTGCAGAAATTAAAGATTACACTATTCTTGTTTGATAGTATGGGTTTGGGCCTATTTACAATGGTTGGAATATTAAAAGGCATAGCCTTTGGCTTAAATCCTGGTATTTGCATTGCATTGGGAACAATCACGGGTTGTTTCGGAGGAATTATTAGAGACACTTTGCTCAACACCATTCCATTAGTATTTAGAAGAGAAATTTATGCTACCGCTTGTATTTTGGGTGGTTTACTTTACTACTTTTTAATTCAAATAGATGTGGAGAGTGTTGTTGCAAAACTTGCGGTAGTAGCTTTTATTTTTGTTTTGAGGATAGTAACGGTAAGGTTTAAGCTCTCACTTCCGAAATTTGAGTATTAAAATTTTTTGGTTTTTAACTTTATAAATCCTAAAAATCGCATATACTTTACCATTTTTATTTACAATCGAACCTAAAATCTTTCAATCCTTAAAAATCCTGGTTAATCTTTTTTCTCTTCATGGATAATCACAAAAACATCTTCGTTATCCTTTTTCATGAAATACTTTTCGCGAGCGAATTTTTCAGCAGTGTTTAAATTGGTGTTTAATTCGTTTAAATCTTTTTTAACCTGAGCGGTTTCTTTTTCGAAATATTCCTTTTCTTCCTGCAATTTATTCGCCTGGCTACGATATTCGTATTGCGACATCATATCGTTTTTGTCAAAAAATAACATCCAAACAGCAAAGGCCGCTGTTGCAAGAAAGTATTTGTTGCGGAAAAGGTCTATTAAACGTTTCATAATTTTTCTCAAAAAATCGCCATTGCTAGGCACGAAGCAATGACGTAAATGTATAAAAAAACATCCGAAGATTTAAAATCTCCAGATGTTCTGCAAATAAGTTTTTCAACTTTTTAACACCACAAATCCCTAAAGGGGCTAATGGCAGTTCCTTAAGCCCCTTTAGGGGATGTAGGGGTTATTTCTTAGCGTATTTGAATTTCGAACCGATGAAACGAGCGTTCTCGCCTAATTCTTCTTCAATACGTAATAATTGATTGTATTTTGCAATCCTGTCAGAACGAGAAGCTGAACCAGTTTTAATCTGACCACAGTTTAAAGCAACCGCTAAATCAGCAATAGTAACATCTTCAGTTTCGCCAGAACGGTGACTCATTACCGAAGTGTAGCCGTTGTTTTGAGCTAAGGTTACCGCATTAATCGTTTCAGTTAAAGAACCGATTTGGTTTACTTTTACCAGGATTGAGTTTGCTGTAGCCTCATCAATACCACGTTGTAAACGCGTAACGTTCGTAACAAATAAATCATCACCTACTAATTGAACACGGTCTCCAACTTTATCAGTTAAGCTTTTCCAACCCGTCCAGTCATTCTCATCCATACCATCTTCGATAGAGATAATTGGATATTTTGCAGAAAGATCAGCTAAATATTGTGCTTGCTCTTCGCTAGAACGAATTACGCCAGTAGCGCCTTCAAATTTAGTATAATCGTATTTGCCATCTTTGTAAAACTCAGATGAAGCACAATCTAAGGCTAAACAAATTTGAGAACCTGGTTTGTAACCAGCAGTTTCAATTGCTTTTAAAACCGTTTCAATTGCATCTTCAGTACCATCAAAAGTTGGAGCGAAACCACCTTCATCACCTACAGCAGTAGATAAACCTCTATCGTGAAGAATTTTCTTCAAGCTATGAAAAACTTCAGTTCCCCAACGTAAAGCCTCAGAGAAAGATGGTGCGCCAACTGGCATAATCATAAACTCCTGGAAAGCGATAGGCGCATCAGAGTGAGAACCACCGTTGATGATATTCATCATTGGGATTGGCAAAGTGTTTGCGTTAACGCCACCAATATAACGGTATAAAGGCTGACCAATTTCATCAGCAGCAGCTTTAGCAACAGCTAAAGAAACACCTAAAATTGCGTTAGCACCCAAATTACCTTTGTTTTCAGTACCATCAAGCTCCAACATTAATTTGTCAATTGCGTTTTGCTCAAAAACATCAACACCTCTCAATGCATCAGCAATTTTAGTGTTTACATTTTCTACAGCTTTTAATACGCCTTTACCCAAATATGTAGATTTATCTCCATCACGTAACTCAACAGCCTCATACTGGCCAGTAGATGCACCGCTCGGTACAGCTGCACGACCAAATGCGCCTGCTTCTGTAACTACTTCAACTTCTACTGTTGGATTGCCTCTTGAATCGAGGATTTGTCTCGCATGGACATTAACAATTATGCTCATTTCTATTTGATTTTTTGTTGATTTTTTAACCCGCTTAGTGTACAAAGTACAATTACTAAGCGTAACATCAAAGTTAATATATTTTTTAAATAAATAAAGCGTTTTCGAGGTTAATGTTACGTTAGTAATTTGGCGTTAATTTTAAATTAATATAGAATTTTTGGAAAGCAATTGTAATTGCTTTTCGATCCCTGTTGTCCCGCTTTTCGTTGCAATCTTTTTTCAAATTCTGTCATATTGAAGCACAAATTATCTTTTTCATCGGTTGCTTCGTTCTTCAGCATGACAATATATTCTAGTGCAATGCGGTAAAAAAGTATTCCACTTCAATCGGGTTTAAAGAACTTAAATTTTGCAAGAGAAAAAACACCGGGTGTTTCAGGCATCCCTCCAAAGGAGGGGAATTCAAGGTAGCCAAAAATGTAAATCACATAAAATATAAATTGCCAGATAAGGAACTTACCTGATGAGCAAATCACTAAACCAAGTTTCATAATCTTGGAGGCTACCCAAACAACGAAATCGACTTGATAAGATTTAGATGAAAATGCGAATAAAACTTTAACTTTATCGTTCCTTATTCAAACCAATCCAAAGTTTTGCAGTCTTTATTTAAAATTTACAGTAATACATAAATATGTCTTCCGTTGGCCTCCATAAAAAAAGCTTTTTTATACTTTTATTTGCAACAGTTTTATTTTCTGTTCAACTGCTATCTGCACAAACTAAAGATTCTACAACAGTTAAAAAAATTAAGCTACTTGATGAATCTCAAATTCCATTATTGGTTACAAAAATCGAGACTTACAACTTTAAAATAGATCGAGATAAATTTCTATTACAACGAGGTTATGATGTTCGCCGAATCGAAAACGCATTGCCAGATATAACGAAGAAGGTAAAAGGTTTCAAAACCCGCTTCGAAAAAAACGGAGCAAACATGAACCTGAGGAGTCTTAATAGTGCCGTAATTATGCTGGCAGAGGTTTCTGATAATTTACTTAGTTACAAAACAGTTTTAACAGAATACGTAACTCAATTAAATAAAAGTAACAGCGATTTAAAGAAAATGCTCGACGATGCTGGCTTAAAAGCTCAGGTTGCCGATTCGACGCTTAAAACCCAACTTTCAGAAGTTTTAAACGATGGGAAAAAACTTAATATTTCCCAAAAACAAGTTCTTACTAAACTTAACTTATTAAGCAGTCGAATATCTGTTAATCTTTTGCAAACCAAAAACCTATCATCAGATATGGTTTATTTATCAATTTCGAAAAGGATAAATATGTGGTCGCAAGAGGAAGCACCATTGTTTAGCTCTAAACAAAGTCAGTATGATAGCTCCTTTTTTGAAACGGTAATTAAAGCATTAGAACGTTCAGGTAGAATTCTTATAATTTTCTTGGGCGGTAAAATATCAATTGTGGTACTGGGCCTTTTTATCTTTGGCTTATTAACCGCCTGGATGATCTCGAACATGCGGAGAGTTAAAAAGCTTGAGGATAAGGATAGTATTTTAAACCAAGTAAACTTCTTAAAACGTAGTGTTTTGATTAGTTCAATTTTTGCATTTTTTACATACATTCCGTTTCTTTTTGCCAACCCGACTATGTCGCTCTTGCATACATTTGAGTTACTTCGGCTTGCCGCATTATGTTTCTTGATTCCTCCGTTTTTAACTCGAGAAGCAAAGTTGATGTGGTATTCTTTAATTATTATGTGGTGTTTTTATGCACTGGATGATATTTTATTAGATTCATCCTATGGAGAAAGATGGACACTATTTATTGCTGGAATCTTGCTTATCGTTATATGTTTAGGTGTTCTTCGAAATAAAACAAAATTATTTATTCAGTTAGAATCCTCATCAGCAACAAAGGCTTTAATCATCTTTACCATTATTCAGGTAGCATTATCATTATTATTCAACCTCACAGGTAGATTATCGCTTGCAAAAATATTTGGCGTTAGTGCTATTCAATGTTTAATGCTGGGTATTAGTTTAAAAGTTTTTTGTACAATGGTTTTAGAGGCCATTTATTTACAAACGGAAGCATATCAATCGAGTAGGTTTTCCGATTTTATCAATTATAAAGAATTGCAGTTTCGTCTCCAACGTTATTTATGGGTAATTGCTGCATTGGTATTTTTTGTGTCTTTTGTTAGAAACATTACACTATACGATTTACTTACATCATCTACATCTAATTTCTTTAACGAAACAAGAAGCATTGGCAGTTACAAATTCACCTTTGCAAGCATTGCAATTTTTATCTGTATTCTTTGGCTTTCCTCAGTAATTTCAAGTTTCATCAGTTTCTTTTTTGGCCATGAGAAAGCAGTTTCTGGTGGTAAGAGAAGTGGATTAAATTCCATGATGTTACTGATTCGATTGGCTATCTGGACAATCGGTTTCTTTATTGCCGTGGCGGCCGCTGGTATCCCTATTGATAAACTTTCTATAATGCTTGGCGCATTGGGTGTTGGTATTGGTTTTGGTTTACAAAATATTGTAAATAATTTGGTTTCGGGTGTTATCATCGCCTTTGAGCGCCCGATACAAATAGGCGACCAGATCGAAATAGGAACAAAATCGGGTGTGGTTAAAGAAATTGGAGTACGCTCGAGTAAAATTCACAGTGCTGAAGGTTCTGATATTATTGTTCCAAACGGCGATTTATTATCTCAGCATCTGATCAACTGGACCATGCAAGACAGAAGTAAACGCATAGAATTTAACATCAGCGTACCTTATGAAACGGATATAGAGGTTGCCCGTAAAATAATAGGAGATAAATTGGCGAAAAACGAAAGGGTTTTATCATTACCTAAGCCTGTAATTATTATTCAAGATTTTGGCGAATACGCAATTAGTATTAGAACATTGTTATGGGTTGCGGATTTATCAGTTGCTGGCGAAGTTCGTACTGAAGCAATGAACGATGTTAAAACGGTTCTAACCGAAGCGGGAATTAAACTTCAGGTTAGGCCTTTAGGTTAAGCACAAATGCCGCAAGATGATTTGGGCGTTTTAACACGCTGTACGCTCTATCTTTTTGGCTGTGCTTCGACTACGCTCCGCATTACAGCCAAAAAGGATGCCGCTTCCATCGTTAACGCAAAATAGCCATAGTTGATATTCGAGTTGCCTAAAACTTATTTCAACTCATCTAAAACCTTAAAAAGTTTTTTGTTGATTCCACTTCCGCTATAATTATTAATGTTAATTACTACTACATACTTATTCCCAGCGCCATCGGTATGATAGCCTGCAAAGGCCGAAACATCATTTATAGTACCACTTTTAATTTTCATACCGTTATATTCTGGCAACCCTTTATAAAAATCAGAGAACCAATTTTCTTTTTGAACTTGAAATAAAATACTAGCCATTGCCGATGTTGTTATCCGATCGCCAGGCGAAAGACCGCTGCCATCAATAATGTTTAAAGCCGATTTGTCGATTCCTTTTGCTGCCCAATAATTAATTTCCGTTTCGGCACCTTTTGAGGTGGTGGCTGTTTTCCCAGATTTTAAGGCAATGGTTTTTAGCAACGTTTCTCCATACAAATTAATGCTTTTCTTCAAAAACCAATAAGTAATTTCACTCAAAGTTGGTGAGCTTATGGTGCTTATTTTTTGAGTAATTGCTGGGATTGCCTGTTTATTCAATTCCATTAACCTTGTGGTTGTAGCGTGTTGATTGGTCGAAATGCCTAATCTTTTCAAAGTATCTTGCAAACGATAAGCACAATCAAAAGTAGGGTCAGGCAACGCTACAGAAATTCCTGTTTTGCCAATTCCCATGCCCCAACTGCCCCGTAAATATGCCACGTTTGAGTATGGAGGAAGAAACGCATAACTTCTATCGCCGCTTCCTGAACTGCCCGTTTTTAATTCATTTACAATTTGAATATATGGTGTTTCAGGAACGGTTTTAATGATTCTAACTTCATCAGCTGTATCTGTTCCTGGTTTTAAATAAATATCAAATTGATTTTCTCTCCATGCCAAACCCGAAGTTCCAGCACCGTAATAATTACCAATATCTTGCCAAACCCAACCTTCGGGAGTGGTTTGCGTACCAAAAATACGATCATCGCCAATAATGGCGCCTTCAATCTTTTTAATGCCAGCTGCTTTTATTGCGGCAACCCATTGTGTTAAAACTGCATTTTCTTTGTTTTGGTAACGTGGAGAACCCAAAGTTGGATCGCCACTACCAGCGATGATTAAATTTCCTTTTAAAGTTCCATCAGGCGTAATATTTCCAGTATAAGCTAATGTAGTTTGAAACTGAAAATCTTTACCTAAAATACTGAATGCTGTTGCTGCAGTAATCGTTTTTAAAGTTGATGCTGTAGCCAAGCCAATCTGCTCGTTCTTGGCAAACAGAACTTTTCCTGTATTGGCATCCAAAACACAAAGTGAGGTAATGGCGTGTTTTGCCTGTTCATCAGCCAGTAAATTATTAAATGCTTTTTCGAGGTTTTGAATTCTGTTTTGAGCACCAACGATGTTGCCTGCAAGAATCGATATGAAAAGCAAAGGTATTTTTAAACGCATAGATTTATCTTTTGATGATGAACAAATATAAAATTATTTGAAAACCCTGACCAATAATAATGGATTGTAACTATTTTTATTTGGAAAGCAAAACCTGTGGGTTTCATGTTTATGTAGCCCCGCCTTTTGCCAAATCCTGATGGAAAGATCAGGATACCGCTGCCAGTCGGTCGGGTTTAGTTTACGCGGTTTCGAGCTACTATTTTAGCCACTTAAACCCGATCAAAGCGAGATGCCGATTTTTTCTATCGGCAGAAGCGGGAGCGGGGCTGATATTACCTAAAAGCTACTGAAATTGCTTTCCAAAAAAATATCTGAAATAAAATCTGCTGTAGCTTAAACTATCCATTAAAGAGTTTGTGGCGTTTGATCTCTTTTCCTTGGCGTAATTTTACAGCATGGTAAATTGTTGGTACATCGTTCGCCCATTTTTTTAAAGTGAAAACAATGGCTAAAATTTCCAGTCTGGTAATCAGTCCTACCCATAGGCAGAGTTCAAATAATATAACTGATTCGCAATGAACGATGATTTCGATCAGTGTGGCAAATAAGATTATCGTCCAAATTTTTGCGCCGATAGAATGTGTTGCAATCTCCTTTTTAAACTTTAAGTAACTCACTAAGTAGATCATTACTTCAGCGCCAGTTAAAATGGCTAGCTTAATGAAATTATTTTTGAAAAAATCTGGACACTGAATATAAGTGGCAACAGCAACAGAGATAAAGAAAATCTGATCGATGCTAGAATCCAGCCGCCTCAATTTTTCTGAAGAAATATTTAGCTTTCTGGCAATGATTCCATCAAAAATATCAGTTAATAATCCAATAGAAAGCAATGAAATAGCGTAGGTTGGATAATGATTTACCTGAAGAATACTGATGAAAATAATAAGGAAACCAATTATTAATCTGGAATATATTAATGCAATCGGAATATTTTTCATAATTGAAGAGCGCATAAAAAAGCCTCCGATTTTCATCGGAGGCTTAATTTTTTTAAACTAATTCTTTCTGAATTAAATATTCTGCAATTTGAACTGCATTTGTTGCGGCCCCTTTACGCAGATTATCGGCAACAATCCAAAGGTTTAAAGCTTTGGGAGCCGATTCATCTCTACGAATGCGACCAACAAAAACCTCATCTTTTTCGTGTGCATCTTTCGGCATTGGGTATTTCAAATTAGCCACATCATCAACAACGATAATGCCTGGCGATTTCTCTAAAATGCTGCGAACTTCAGCTAAATCGAAATCGTTTTCAAATTCGATGTTAACGGACTCCGAGTGACCGCCCATAACTGGAATACGAACGGTAGTAGCAGTAACTTTAATACTGTCATCGCTCATGATTTTGTTCGTTTCCTTAACCATTTTCATTTCTTCTTTGGTATAGCCATTATCCATGAAAACATCAATATGAGGAAGAACATTTAAGTCGATTTCGTACGGATACGCTTTTGGCCCGTCAATGCCTTTACGTTCGTTCATCAATTGTTCTACCGCTTTAACACCGGTTCCGGTAACTGATTGATAGGTAGAAACAACAACGCGTTTGATTTTGTATTTATCATGCAAAGGTTTCAAAACCACTACCATTTGTATAGTAGAACAGTTCGGGTTAGCAATAATTTTATTATCGATAGAAAGCTCGTGTGCATTTACTTCTGGAACAATTAATTTAACAGCTGGATCCATTCTCCAGGCCGAAGAATTATCGATAACTGTTGTCCCAGCTTCTTTAAAGCGTGGCGCATGTTCTAGTGAAGTATTTCCGCCTGCCGAGAACAAAGCGATGTCTGGTCTCATTCCGATTGCAGTATCCATGCTAACGATTGGGAACTTCTTACCCTTAAAAGTAATTTCCTTACCAACACTCTTTTCTGATGCTACGGGAATCAACTCTGTTAAGGGAAAATTTCTTTCCTCCAATACTTTTAACATTACGGTACCAACCAATCCGGTTGCACCTACTACTGCTACTTTCATTTTAATTTTTAATTATTATATTTATTAAACATTTGATATAAGCCAAATATGAAGAAAATTCTGCTTATATCCCTATTGTTATTTTCTAAAATTGCATTTTCCCAGTTTTCCGATCGTTTTGATGACGCAGATTTTTCTAGAAATCCTGTGTGGCAGGGCGATGGCAATTATTTTTTGGTAAACGCTCAAAGGCAATTACAAGCAAATGGACCACCAGTTGCGTCGCAGATTTTATCATTGTCTACAGTAAATTCGGCTAGTTTAAATGCAAGTTGGGAGTTTTATGTTAGGTTAAATTTTAACCCTACTACAACTAATTATGCTCGTGTTTATTTAACATCTGATAATGCCGATTTAAAATCTGCTTTGAGAGGATATTTTGTCCAAATTGGTGAAACAGGCTCTACAGACGGCTTTCATTTATATAGACAAACAGGAACTTCTACAACCAGAATAATAACAGGAGCACAAAAAAGCAGAGCAAATGCTAACGTTTTAACCGCAAAAGTTAAAGTAACAAGAAACGAAAATGGTTTATGGCATTTATTTACCGATGTTAACGGCGGGCAGAGTTTCACTTTAGAAGGTTCAGTTACTGATAAAACTTACACAACGTCTGCATTTTCAGGTGTTTATTGTAGATATGCCACTGCATCAAGAAATACTTTTTTTTTTTTCGATGATTTTGAAGTAAAGGATTTAGCAGCTGATATTACACCACCAACCATTAAGGCAATTTCAGTTATCGATGGACATAATTTGGAAGTCATGTTCTCCGAACCGCTTGATGAAACTTCCAGCTCATCTTTGCTGAATTATAGTATATCAAATGGTTTCGGTAATCCAAAGTCTGTGGTTTACAATCAAAGTAGTTGTAAGTTAACGTTTCAAAATCCTTTAATTTCAGATAATTATTCATTGGTGATTAATAATGTAAAAGATAAAAAGGATAATGTTATTGCTCCTAACTCCTTAATTAATTTTTTCTATATCAAGCCTTACTTAGCCAATTATGGTGATGTAGTAATTAATGAAATTTTTGCAAACCCTCCAGGAAGTCCTGGTTTGCCGCAAAAGGAGTTTGTAGAATTATGGAATACTTCTAATGAATATATATTAACACGAGGATGGAAATATGCTGACCAAACGTCAACTTACACATTTCTATCGGACACAATAAAACCAAATGAGCATATTATATTGTGCGCAAGCGCAGATACAAATCAGTTTAAACCATTTGGTAAAACCATTGGACTGGCGCCTTGGCCAAGTTTGAATAACGATAAAGATGTACTTACCTTAAGCAATGAAAAAGGATTATTAATTGATAAAGTAGGTTATAATGATAGCTGGTATAAAGATGATTTAAAAACCAAAGGCGGTTTTACTCTTGAATTAATTGATGCAAAAAATTTATGTAAAGGAAGTCAGAACTGGGCTGCAACGTTAGATGCCAGCGGCGGAACGCCAGGGAAGAGAAATTCTATTTACCGTACTCAATTAAGTGCCGAAATTCCGAAAATTATTAATGCTACAGTTATTGATAGTGTGACAATCTTAATTGATTTTTCAAAAGCTTTAGATAGCTTATCGGCTGATCAGACTCAAAATTATAAGATAAACAATGGTATCGGTAATCCTTCTGAAGTAATAATTTCACCTCAGTTTTCATCAGTAACTTTAAAATTAGGTAATTCATTATCAAGGGGTGTAACAAGCACTACGGAGATAAATAATGTTACAGATTGTGCTGGAAAGCAACTGGCTGCTTCAGCAAACTATGTAACATTATTTATTGCTAAGAAAATATTAAAGAACGATATTCTTATTTCAGAGGTATTGTTTAATCCTAAACCTAATGGTGTCGATTTTATAGAGATTTACAATAATTCTACTCAGCCTTTAGATTTAAAAGATTTGCAAGTTGCAAGTGTAGATTCGAAAGGAGCGATTGCAAATTTGAAATCGATTTCTACCAAAGGTTTTCTTTTAAATCCAAAAACTTATTGGGTAATTACCAGTAATACTTCAAACATTAAACAAAATTATTTTGCTTTAAATCCAGATCATTTTACTCAAGTAAGCTCATTATCCGCTTATAATAATGATAAGGGAAGTTTAATTCTTTTGAGTAGCAATGAGGTGATTGATCGGTTAAATTACGATGCTAAAATCCATCATCCATTAATCCAACATGAAGATGGAATTTCTATAGAAAGAGTTTCATTTTCTGTTGATACAAATGAACCTAATAATTTTAAATCGGCAGCAGCATCTGTTGGTTTTGCAACACCAACTTATAAAAACTCTCAGGAATTAACAGGAAGTGAAAACGTTGTAAGTTTAAGATCGAAAACATTTTCTCCTGATGGTGATGGATTTGAAGATGTTTTAGCTTTGGATTATCAGTTTGCAGAAAACTCGAGCCTAGCAACTATAAATATTTATTCGGATGAGGGCGTTTTGATAAAGAAACTTTTAAAGAACCAAACAATAGCAACGAGCGGAAATATTATTTGGGATGGTTTAGCTGATAGCGGGAATGTTGCTAAGGTGGGTATTTATGTAGTGGTTTTTGATGTTTTTGACTTAAAGGGTAACACCAAACGATTTAAAAATACTTGTGTAATTGCTACGAAGTTGAATTAAATACTCCCACAGATTAAATATTGTATTCTCATTTAATCTGTGGGAGATCTAACTATATTAAGTTTGCTTTGATATAATCGTAACTTGTTTTTATTGATTCGATAGGAGTGGGGTTGTAATTTGTTTCGTGTTCAACAAAGAAATGCTTCATGCCCGATAGTTTTGCTTCAGCAAAAATAGACTTGAAATCAATTGAACCTTTTCCTATTTCGGTATTCCATTCTGGTTTAGCTTTATCCATATCCTTTACGTGCCACATTGGAAAACGTCCTGGATATTTTTTGAACAATGCAATAGGGTCGTTGCCTGAACGAACAGCCCAATATAAATCCAACTCAAAATTTACCAGATTTTTATCTGTTTCAGTTAGATAAACATCATACCCAGTAGTATCGCCCAATTTTTTAAATTCAAAATCGTGGTTGTGGTAAGCAAATTTTAAACCAGAGGCTTTTGCAAGTTCGGCAACTTTATTAAAATCATCAGCTACTTTTTTAAAGCCATCTACACCTTTATCCATATCTACATGGGCACCAGCTATTGTAAAATACTTTCCGCCAATTGCTGCAGATGATTCTATGTCTGCTTTCAACTTATCGGTTTTACCCGTTTTGCTAAATTCATCCATACCATAATGGCCGCTTGGAGCTTTCAATCCATTATCTTTCAATAAAGTTTTAAACTCTTTCGGTGTTAATCCCCAAAATTTGCCATTAGCGAAACCATAGGTTTCAACCTCTTTATATCCAGCTTCTGCAACTTTAGCAATTATGCCTTTCACATCCCCAGGTAAATCTTTGCGTAAAGAATATAGCTGTATACCAACGTTTTTTGTTACTTTATCAAAAGCAAACGACGGAATTAAAAGTGCTGCACCCGCTGCTAACCCTGCTTGTTTTATAAATGATCTTCTAGAGTTCATGTTAAAAATTTTTAGGTTTAAATCAATTCTTTTTTGATGTATTCGCAACTTGCCTTTACCGATTCGATTGGGTTTGGCTGATAATTAGTTTCATGCTCAACAAAGAAATGTTTCATACCAGAAAGTTTTGCCGCAGCGAAAATTGATTTGAAATTAATCGAACCCTTTCCAACTTCCGTATTTAATTCCTTTTTCGATTTATCCATATCCTTAACATGCCACATGGTAAAACGCCCTGGATTTTCTTTAAATAATTTTATTGGATCTCTTCCCGAACGAACTACCCAGTATAAATCTAATTCAAAATCAACCAAGCTTTTATCTGTTCCTGTCAATAAAATTTCATAACCATTACTATCGCCTTGTTTATCAAATTCGAAATTGTGGTTGTGATAAGCCAGTCTTATTCCAGCATCTTTACACATTTGGCCAGCTTTATTAATTTTGATGGCCAGTTTTTTGTAATCATCAGCATTTTTTCTGATGCCCTGATCCAACCACGGAATAGTTACATATTCACTACCCAAAACTTTTGCAGCAGCAATGGCAGCTTTCAATTCATCCGTATTGTCATCAACCAAATAGCTTCCTAAACTGTAATGTCCGCTAACTGCTTTTAAACCGTTAGCATCTAAAATACTTTTGAATTCTTGAGGAGTTAATCCCCAGAATTGATCTTTAACTGAAAAACCATAAGTTTCTACTTCTTTAAAGCCTGCCTGAGCAACTTTTTCTATAACACCCTTAACATCTTTCGGAAGAGAATCGCGAAGAGAATACAACTGTAAACCAACTACTTTTTCATCAGCTGCAAAAGCAAACGATGGAATTAAAAAAGCAGCCGCTGTTGCCATACTGCTATTAATTAAAAATTTTCTTCTGTTTAACATATTTTTTGTTTTAACAACTAAGCAGGCTGTTTATGAGCCTGCTTAGTAAGTATTTTATTTTTTAATTAGAATTATGCTGTTTTAGCTTCAACTTCGGATTTAGTTTTATCGTTAAATAGTAATGCAAAAAGTAAGAAAACAACAGCAGCAATTCCTGCCGGGATAATCCAAACCATTTTCCAATCAGTCATATCTCCAGATTTATACATATCTGTAATTTGTCCTGCAACCATAAAACCAATAAGCATGCCAACACCGTAGGTAGCTAATGTTATAATACCTTGTGCAGCGCTTTTAACTTGTTCGCCAGCTTTCGAGTTTGTGTAAATCTGGCCAGAAACGAAAAAGAAATCGTAACATACGCCGTGAAGTGCAATTCCGATGATTAACATAAAGCTTAAATTATCTGCATTTCCGTAAGCAAAAAGCACATATCGTAAAGCCCAAGCCAACATACCAACAAGAATAGTTTTCTTAAATCCATATTTAGAGAAGAAAACTGGAATTGCCAGTAAAAACAAGGCCTCAGAAACCTGACCTATTGCCATTTTACCTGTTGGATTAGAAACTTTTATATCAGCCAGGAATAGCCCTGCATTTTGATAATAAAATGCCAATGGAATACAGATTAAAATAGATGAAATGAAGAAAATTGCAAAGTTTTTATCCTTAAGTAATTTTAATGCATCTAAACCTAAAATATCTTTAACTTTTACACCACCTTCTGAAACTTTTGGAGGAGTAGCTGGTAATGTAAAGCTAAACAAACCTAAAACAAGAGATACTATTCCAGCCATTAAGAATGTATTTTTCAATAAACCAGATTGAATTCCTTCTGGAGAATCCCAATGAAAAACAAAACTGATTAATAAACCTGCGATAATCCAACCTATAGTACCAAAAACTCTGATGTTTGCGAATTCTTTCTCTGGGTCTTTCATTTGGTTAAATGAAACCGAATTTACCAATGCCAGTGTTGGCATAAACAAAATCATATAGCCTAAAACATAAGGGTAAAACACACTTACATCAGTTGCATTATACATTTGGTACATTAAAATTGCGCCAACAATGTGTAAAACACCTAAAATTCTTTCTGCATTGAAATATCGATCTGCAATTAAGCCAACAATAAATGGTGCAATAATTGCTCCCCACGATTGCGTTGAGAATACAGCTCCAGTTTCAGAACCAGAAGCTTTTAAGTTGTTAGCTAGGAAAGTTCCCAGTGTTACAAACCATGCGCCCCAGATGAAAAATTCAAGGAACATCATGAAAGAGAGTTTAAAGCGAGTTGTGCTATTCATTAGTTTATTTGGTTATATGTAAAATGTAGGATGTAAGGTGGATGATGTATAACGGTTAAGAGGATTTTGTAATTCACATTACACATTTCTCCTTTTACATCATCCATATTTTATAGTTCTTTAATTGAAATGTTTTTGTACCAAACTTCGTCGCCATGGTCTTGTAAGGCAATTTTTCCAGTTTTAAAAGTTCCCCAGTCTTTCCAGGTTGCAAATTTACTTCCTGCAATAAGTTTTTTCCAGTTATCATCCCAAAGGGTAGTTTTTACAACCGTAACACCGTTTAAAATTAATGTTAATTTACCTTTATTGCTGATGATTTCTGCCTTGTTCCATTCGCCAACTGGTTTAACAGGTTCTGATGAACTTTTTACTAAATCGTATAAATCTCCTGCACGGTGTTTGGTAATTTTTCCGTCTGGATGACCATCATTATCCAAAACCTGCATTTCCAGGCCAGTTGAATAAGTAGCTCCATATTGTGGGGCTTCATGCACATAGAAAATTAATCCGCTATTTGCTTTTGGTGCAACTTTCCAATCGTATTTTAAGTGGAAATTGCCATATTCTTTATCGGTAACCAAATCGCCACCGCCATCTTTGCCCTTTGCAGCTAAATCAAAATGAAGTGCACCATCTTGAACTTGCCATGCACTACCAACTGTAGTTTTATTGTAGGTATGCCAACCTGTAGTCGTTTTACCATCAAATAAGGGTTTAAATCCTTTTTGGGCTTGTGATATTTGAGTAACTGCTAGTAAAATACAGGCAGAAAGGATGTATTTTTTCATTATGGTTTTATAAATAAACCTCACAGTTTTTAAGCCTATGAGGTTTGATTTTAATTAAAGAGTTAAATTATTCCAGCCTTTACGATATTCGCGTTTTACGAACTGGTTTGCTTCATCAAAGTTGGTTACTTTCATGTTATCATTATCCCAAAGCATTTTTGTGTACCTGCCTGGGTAAGTAACCTTACCATTAACCGTTTTTTGAATATCGAAACTTCTAATTGCAAGGTTAGCCATTAATAAAGCTTCGGTTAACGGACCAGCGATTTCGAACGGAGAGCTCACTTCTTGCTTTCCATAACCTGCAATTGCAGCATCTACCCATTGTGCGTAATGGCCATTAGCGCCATCTTTTACACGAGCATATTTTTCAGGAACTTTAATGTCTTTATTTCTGCTTAATGGTAAAAGTTTTGGGTTAGCGCTATAAGTTTCGGCCATCATTTTGCCTTTTGTTCCGATAAATAAAGTTCCATTACCCCCATCGCCAAAAGTTTCGTTAGCTTCTAATTCTTCAGGGCGTCCTGGCTGAATGCCACCATCCATCCAATGCATAGTTACATCGCCTTTGGTTTTGTTGGTTTTAGGGAATTTCAAAGTTACATGGCTTGATGGCGGGCAACTTTCTGGGAAGTAGCCGCGTTTAAATTCATCAACATATACAGAGCCAACACTTGCTTCGACCTCTTTGGCATATTTTAAGTTTAATACACTAAACGGAGCTTCAATTAAATGACATCCCATATCGCCTAAAGCACCTGTTCCATAATCCCACCATCCACGCCAGTTAAAAGGAACCAATTTATCAACGAAATCTTTTTCTGGAGCTGTACCTAACCACAAATTCCAATCTAATTCTTTCGGAATTTCGGCCTTTGTTGTTGGCCAGGGAATACCTTGTGGCCAAACTGGACGATTAGTCCACGCATAAACGGTGTGTACATCGCCAATTAAACCAGCTTCATACCATTCTTTCATTTGACGGGCTCCATCATTCGATGCACCTTGATTACCCATTTGAGTTACCACTTTATATTTTTTTGCCGCCTGAGTTAAAATTCTGGCCTCATAAATATCGTGAGTTAATGGTTTTTGAACATAAACGTGTTTTCCCAACTGCATTGCTGCCAAAGTTTGAATCGCATGGTTATGATCAGGTGTTGAAACAGAAACGGCATCGAAATTTTTATGTTCCTTATCCAACATTTCTCTCCAATCTTTATAATATTTAGCTTTTGGGAAAGCTTTAACACTCTTAGCAGCTCTTCGATCGTCAACATCGCACAAGAAAGCTATATCTGCTTTGCCGCTTTTAGCAAACATTGCTACATCACTTTCTCCTTTACCACCTACACCAATACTGGCAACAAGCAAGCGATCACTTGGTGCTAAAAATCCTTTTCCGCCAAGTACATGGCGAGGAACTATCATAAATGCAGCGGCAGCAATAGCGCTGGTTTTAATAAAATCACGGCGGTTACTCGCATTTTTATTTTCTTGCTCTGTTTTCATTATTAGATAAGGTTTAGATGTTACTCTGATTTATTTTTTTAACGATAAAATATATTTTGCCATTAACTTAGCATCTTCTTTTTTCAAAGTGGAATGTGCAGTCATTGGCATTGTGCCCCAAACTCCTGTTCCGCCTTTAATAATTTTATCAGCTAAATAATTAATGTTTTTTTCGTTGTTAGGGTATTTTTTAGCAACCTCTACATACGCAGGACCAATGATTTTATTGGTTTTGTTGTGGCATCCTAAACAATCTGATTTGTTAATTAATTTTTCACCTGCAGATATTTGATAAAATGCATGGCTACTTGTAGTTGCAGTTGCTGTAACAACTTTCTCTTTCTCTAAATCGGCTTTCGAAAATGACGCCATAAAAATGACTACAGCGCCTAAAATTAAAAATGTTTTTTTCATGTGTGTGTTTATTTGTGTTTTGTTATTGTATTATAATCCTAATATTCTCTTATTAAAAGCAGCATCGCTTCCCGATGCAGCAAAATCATCAAAGGCTTTATCTGTTACATTGATGATGTTTTTCTTAATAAATTCTGCGCCTTCTCTTGCTCCATCTTCCTGATTTTTAATGCAGCATTCCCATTCCATAACAGCCCAACCTTTAAAGTCGTATTGAGCTAATTTACTAAAAATGGTTTTAAAGTCAACTTGGCCATCTCCTGGAGAACGATATCTGCCTGCACGATCTGCCCAACTCTGGTAACCTCCAAATGTACCTTGCTTACCAGTTGGATTAAATTCTGCATCCTTAACATGAAAGGCTTTAATCCTTTCGTGATAAATGTCGATATACTGAATATAATCTAATTGCTGTAATACAAAGTGCGATGGATCGTACAATAAGCATGCCCGAGGATGGTTGTTTACTGCAGCTAAAAACATTTCGTAAGTTTCGCCATCAAATAAATCCTCACCTGGATGAATTTCGTAGCAAACATCTACACCGCAATTATCGAATTCATTTAGAATTGGTGTCCAGCGTTTGGCCAATTCTGCAAAACCTTCCTCAACTAATCCAGCAGGCCGTTGCGGCCATGGATGAAAGTATTGCCACAATAGCGAGCCGCTAAAAGTAGCATGCGCATTTAAGCCTAAATTATGAGAAGCTTTAGCCGCATACTTCATTTGTTGTACAGCCCATTCGGTTCTTGCTTTCGAGTTTTTATGAACTTCCTTTGGTGCAAAGGCATCAAATAAATCGTCATAAGCAGGATGAACTGCAACCAGCTGACCTTGTAGGTGAGTAGAAAGTTCTGTAATCTCTAATCCGTATGATGCAATTTTACCTTTTAACTCATCAGCATAAGTTTTACTTTCCGCTGCTTTTTGTAAATCAATAAAACGGTTATCAAGTGTTGGCATTTGGATCCCTTTAAAGCCTAAGCCTTTTGCCCATTCACAAATGCTATCTAAAGAGTTAAATGGCGCTTCATCGCTAATAAATTGTGCTAAAAATACCGCTGGTCCTTTTATCGTTGTCATTGTTGATTAAATTTTATAGTCCCACCATTTTTGATCAGAATTACTTGAATTTACCGCATTCTCGATGAACGCCATTCCACGAATCCCATCTTCAGCATTTGGAAAATCAAGCATTTCTGCAGTTGGTTTTTGGTTATTCAGCTTAGCATCAACTGTTAGAGCAAAATTTTTGTAAATATTTGCGAAAGCCTCCAAATAACCTTCGGGATGGCCTCCTGGTGTACGAGTATTGTGTTTCGCAAAACTACCCATGTAGCCGTTTCCAGTTCTGTAAATTTGAGCAGGTTCGTTGCTCCATTTTACAATTAATGTATTTGGTTCCATTTGATGCCATTCCATACCGCCTTTTTCGCCATAAATTTTGATTTTTAAAGCATTTTCTTCGCCTGCTGCAACTTGCGATGCAATCAATACGCCATTTGAGCCATTATCGAATTTAAGAAGGACATTTCCATCATCATCAATTGCTCTTCCAGGAACTACAATGCTTAAATCAGCACAAATTTTTTCAATTTTTAAACCTGAAATATATTCGGCAAGGTGAGCTGCATGAGTACCGATATCGCCCATACTTCCACTTTTACCAGTTTTAGAGGGATCTGTACGCCAAGCCGCCTGAGCATTGCCTTCTCTTTCAGAAAGTGTGCTTAACCAGCCTTGCGGGTATTCTACTATAATTTTTCTTACAGCACCCAATGCGCCTTCGCTAATCATTTGTTTAGCTTGCTTAACCATCGGGTAACCTGAATAAGTATGCGTTAAGCAAAGGGTTAAACCTGTTTCTTCTACTTTAGCTTTAAGCTGTTTAGCTTCTTCTAAGGTTAAAGTCATTGGTTTTTCGATAACAACATTAAAACCAAGTTCGAGCGCTAACATTGCAGGCGCAAAGTGAGCAAAATTTGGAGTAACGATGGTTACGAAATCTATTCTTTCGTTGGCAGGTAATTCACTTTCTGCCTTCAACATTTCTTCGTAATTTTTGTATATTCTGTTATCTGGAAGGAATAGAAGTTTCCCAGATTCATATCCAACTTCCGGATTTACACTTAAAGCACCCGCAGATAATTCGATTAAACCATCCATGTTTGCCGCAAGGCGATGTACAGCACCGATAAAGGCGTCTTTACCGCCACCTATCATGCCCATTCTTAGTTTTCTTTGCATATCGATTAGAGGATATATACTAAAAGGTTTAAGGCGGAAGGGTTGTAACCTTTCACCTTAAACCTTTTAGCTTAACCTTTTATTTAAATATTATTTTTCTTTAATTCTTTTACTGCATAATCTGCAGCACGGGCGGTTAAAGCCATAAATGTTAATGATGGATTTTGACATGCGATAGAAGGCATACAAGCACCGTCTGTTACGAATACGTTGTTAACTTCGTGCATTTGATTCCATTTATTAAGAACAGAAGTTTTAGGGTCGTTACCCATTCTTGCAGTTCCCATTTCGTGGATAGCCATACCAGGATAGCAACCATTATCGTAAGTTTTGATGTTTTTCATACCTGCTTTTTCTAACATTTCAGCAGCATCATTCATCATATCTACACGCATTTTTTTCTCGTTCTCTTTGTATTCGCAATCAATTGCTAATACAGGCTGTCCCCACTTATCTTTTTTGGTTTTATCGATGTAAACTTTGTTTTCGTAGTAAGGTAACATTTCTCCAAAACCGCCTAGGCCCATACTCCATTTACCTGGTTTAGTCATTTTTTCTTTTAAGCCAGAACCAAATGATAACTCAGCAACATCATTCTGCCAATTCGATCTGCTTGCGCCACCCTGATAACCAAAGCCACGCAAGTAATCACGTTTATCGTTACCTATATTTTGATATCTAGGAACGTAAATACCATTGGCACGGCGGCCATAAGTGTATTTATCATCAAAACCTTCGGCATCGCCTGATGCTCCACAACGGAAATGGTGATCCATTAAGTTATGTCCTAACTGGCCGCTTCCATTACCTAATCCATTTGGATGCGCTTCTGAAGTTGAGTTTAATAAAATGAATGTAGAACCTAAAGTAGAACCGTTTACGAAAACAATTTTCGCATAGAATTCCATCGTTTTGTTTGTTTCCGCATCAATTACCATTACACCTTTAGCTTTCTTAGTATCCTTATCGTAGATAATATGATTTACGATAGAGTACGGTCTTACTGTTAGGCGTTTAGTTGCCATTGCAGCTGGTAGGGTAGAAGATTGTGTGCTGAAATATGCTCCAAAAGGGCAACCACGGCTACACAAGTTACGGTACTGGCAATTACCACGACCTTTATGAGGTACCGTTAAATTGGCAACACGGCCAATCATCATAATACGCTCTCTTTTATAGTGCTCTTCAATTCGAGCTTTTACTGATTTTTCTACAATATTTAAATCCATTGGAGGTAAAAACTCTCCATCAGGACAAGTCGACCAGTTTTCTTTAGAACCACTGATGCCTGCAAATCGCTCTGCATAATCATACCAAGGTGAAAGTTCTGCATAACGTACAGGCCAATCAGAACCATGTCCGTCCTTTGCATTATCTTCAAAATTGTGATCGCTTAATCGGTAACTCTGGCGACCCCACATTAAAGATTTACCTCCAACGTGAAAACCACGATACCAATCGAAACGTTTATCTTCGGTATACGGGCATTCTAAATCGTTAACCCACCATTTTTCGTTCGCTTCGCTATACGGATAATCTCTCTTTTGAACAGGATGCGTACGTTTTTGCTCTTCAGTTAACTTACCCGCATGTTTAAAATCCCAAGGATTTTTCATTGCAGTTTCGTAACCTGTAATGTGCTCAATGTTCATGCCTCTTTCGAGCATTAGAACGCGTAAGCCCTTCTCTGTTAATTCTTTTGCAGCCCAGCCGCCACTAATACCCGAGCCTATAACTATAGCATCGTAAGTATTTTCTGCTTTTAAATTTGTATTTAAATTCATGATGTTTTGTAGTTGAGGTTTAGAAATTAAGTTGCCCAAGATTTTTGGCCTGGTTTTAAAGGCGCATTGCCGTCATATCTTCCTGGTATAAGAACATATTCGCGTGCTTTGGTACAACCAATTTCCGAAGAGTAGTAGCCTAGTAAAGTTAAATCTCTGGCGGTAATAAAGAAATATACCAAATCTTTGTTTTCTTCTGATTTAGTTTCTTTCTGAGCTAAAGACATCGTTCTTAAATCGACCATTAGTTTAGTTCGTTCGGCGGTAGTCAAGGTTACATAACTTTTCTTGAAATCTGCCAGTGATTTAGCCTGAAGCGCTTTGAAACCTTTAGCAAATGAGGTTTGCATTTCCTTAGGATAACAATCTTGCATCATCATTGGAATAAACTTGCCTAAACCTGCAGCTTTTGCACCAGCAGACGATTTGGTAGTCGGAACAATAATATCAGCAAATTCGGCAAAAATCTTTTCATCCTGCAGAGAGAATGATACGAAGTTTTTTTCGTTTTCTGGGAGCGTAAAACTTTCAAATAAAACGCCCATTGTACTCGCTGAGATTGCTCCGCCCAGCAAGAATGCAACATTTTTTAGTGCTTCTCTTCTATGCATCGTCTTTGTGTATTTTATATATTTTGGTTATAATATATTGAATTAGTAATATTAGAAAAATCTGCGGTAAATATTAAATCAACAGTGTATAAATAACACTATGCAATGTGATTGTTACTTGGTGGAATTATTCTAAATAATAATCTTTAATGCTCATTTCCAGTTTACTAAAACGTTTTTTTAAACCTGATAAAATTTAAATTCTTTCAAGTATTTTTACTGGTAAGCTTTAAATTTATATTTGAATAACCATCACCTTGGCTCCAAGTAATTGGCTTTATATTAGGTTAGTTTTAATGTATTTGTAGCTCTCTGTAATACTTTGATAAACGTCTTTTTTAACTAAATCTTGTTCTGCAAAAATATAATCTAAACCTGCTGTTTTCGAAGCATTAAAAATGCTCTTGAAATCTATTTGACCAGAACCAACTTCTGCAAAAACTGCTTTGTCTGTTTTATCCATATCTTTAACATGAAACATGCTATAGCGACCTGGATTTTTCTTAAACATTTCAACTGGGTCTAAGCCTGCATTTACGGCCCAGAAAATATCTAATTCAAAACTGACCAGTTTTGCATCAGTTTCATTTAAAAGAATATTATAACCTGTTGCACCATTTCCTTGATCTTTGTACTCGAAGTTGTGGTTATGGTAAGCTAATTTTAAACCAGATTTTTTGCATAACTCTGCTGCCTGATTAAATAAACCTGCCATTCTCTTATAATCATCTAAAGTTCCATTACTTCTAACCTCAGTTGGCAATGCAGGAATAACAAAGTATTTCTGTCCAACACTTGCGGCCGTTTCAATGTGCGATTTTAGAACGGTATCACCTTTTCCCGATAAGAAATCGGAAACATTATAATGCCCGCTCGGTGTAGTGAGATTATTGTTTTTAAGTAGTTTGGAAAAGTCTTTTGCTTCTAAACCCCAAAAACCTTTTACTTCGTATTTGCCCGGGTAGCCGTAATAAGTTTCTACCTGGTTGTAGCCAATGCTGGCAACTTTTTGAATTGTTGCATTTACATCAGCTGCTAATTGATCTCTTAGTGTAAAAAGGCCAATGCCTATTTTCGAAATCTTTGTTGGGTTAGCTAATGCTGATGAAATAAACGATGGACTTAAATAAGCTGCTGCTGCGGCCAAGCCGGCTTTTTGTAAAAATGCTCTTCTGTTTGTCATAATGAAATGTTTTAATTAAAAAGCCGGAGCATAGACCCCGGCTTTAATTGTTAAAATGAATAAGCTAATGATCCCCAGAAAGTACGTTGTAGTAAAGTTCTGCCTATCATTAATTGACCTGGAGCTACATTTGCGAAGTCTCTAAATTGATCTCCGCGAACATCGCCTTCGGTTAACACTTTTGCATCTAACAAGTTGTCTGCCCAAACTCTTAATGCTAATTTTTTAGTGAAGTTATAACCTGCACCTGCTTTCATTACCACGTAAGAAGGTAATTTGTAACTATCGCTTGGTGAAGTATAACGTGATCCTACGTAATTAGCTGCAACATATAAATTAAAGTTTTTGTAATCGTAGTTAGCACCTAGTTCTGTATTTAAAACAGGTACACGCTCAGTTCTATTTCCAGTAAAGCTGTAAACACGGTTACCAAATTCTGCCGCAACAGCTGCGTTTCCACTTGTATTAGCTTCGTAATCTGTGTATTTCGAATCTTGTAAAGTTCCCGTAAAACGTAAACTTAAAGGTTTAGCGATTTTGTATGAAATTTCGTATTCAGCACTAAATGTACGGGTAGAACCGAAGGCTACCAAAGCCTGTTGGCCAGCTGCTGCTGTAGGTACATTAATGCTTAACGATACATTTTTAATTGCTGAATAACTTCCCGATGCGAAAATTGCTAAGTTGTTTTTAGCATATTTAAAACCAACTTCACCTAAGTAAACTGGGCGTTTTTTAATGTTAGCACCATTATATGCCGATGCATTATAATCGCCAATGTTTGGTGCATTGTAAGCTTTCGTTGCTCTGGCAAATACGCTCGATGTTGAACTGATTTTGTAATTAGCACCAATTGATGCAGCCCAGTTAGTTAATGTTTCATCGTAGCTGGTATAACCTAAAATAGTTGGAGAAGCGGCTGCTCTAATATTTACCGTGCCATCAGCATTTAATGCATAGTAAGGTCTGTCACCTTGCACATTTTGGTTGTCAATTCTGGCGCCAATATCTACACGCCATTTATCTGATAATTTAATTTCATCTCCTGCGTAAACAGATAATGTTCTAGTATCGCCAATGAATGTGTTTTTGGTTGTAATTGTTCTTTCTAAAGCAGTAGGAGATTGTAAAATAATACTTGGATGTTCTTTGAATTCTGTAAATGATCTAAAAGCATAACGTAAATCATCGCGATTATATTGATGTATCCCACCTCCGATGTTTAAGCTATGATTTTTTATAGTTTTCTTTAAATCTAAGTAATCAATAATTTGAACATCAGTATTGAATTGTCCTTGTGCGTTTGATGTAATTACTTGATCTCCAGCTACAAAAGGAGAAACTGTACCGCCTGGTAAATAATATGGTGTTGTTGCTGTTCTAGCCGCAATTCCTCCAGGTGCTGTGTAGGTAACATTGGTATGGGTATTTTGGTATCGGAAGTTGTTTACGATTTGCCATCCACCATCGGTTAAGTAATTAAACTGGAAACCACCCGAACCCAATTTAGTATGCATACCATCAGTTAGGCTAAAATTGTGCATGCCATTTGCCGGGTCGTTGTAACTCCATTCCGTTTGAACTGGAACAATAGATTGGGTAGCAATATTATAATCGCGGTAAGTTGTTGGTTTTCCAGTTCCATCATAAGGATAATAACTGGTTAACAGAAACTGAACCTTATCATTTAAGTATTTACCATACACACGAATGAAGCCTTTATTGTTTTTGAAATTAAAAGTCATGTTACCTTTAATTTGTCCTCCGCGGTTAGCAGGATTAAAACCTTGATCAACTACACCATTATCTGTGCGGTAAAAACCACCAATGTTATATTTTACATTATCACTGATTTTGCCTCCAGTATTTCCATCGAAACGATATAAGCCTTGAGAAAAACCAGTTGTAAATTTAACCTGACCATATTGTTTATCAGCGCCAACATAACTTAGATTGTTAACTACCGCTCCAGGTGTATTTGCCTGAATAATTGAAGCATTACCACCTCTAATGGCTTCGATGTTTTGGATTGTTAAATCCGTTTTATAATATTGATCTACTGATGGTGTAGTGTTAAATCCTGTTGGAAGTAATGGTAATCCATCTTCTTGAATACCTAAGAAAATGTAGCCACCTGCTTGAGGAAACCCTCTTACCCAAACATTACCCGGACCATCACCACCTGTACTTTCTACAGTTAAGCCTGGTATTGCTTTTAATAAATCGGTACTGTTTAAAGGTGCTCTGTTGGTAATATCTTTGCTGCTTACTGAAGTTAATGCAACACTACTTTCTAATTTCTTCTTCGGATTACCGCCTGTAACCATTACACTTTCTAACTGAAGATTATCTTCTGATAGGCTAATTGTTAAGTTCTCGTCTGCATTGCCTGGAGATAAGTTTACTTCTTTAGAAATAAAGCCAACATATCTTACAACTAATATGCGACTATCTACCGTTAGGCCTTTCAATGAAAATGAACCGTTCTCATCAGTAGTTGTGCCTATAGTTTTGCCTTTGACTGATACAGATACGCCAGGAAGTGGATTGCCTTTTCCATCGGTAACTTTACCTGTTACAACACCTTCAAAAGCTTTTAGAATTTCTAAGTTGTTATTAGCGGGAATAGAATAGAGCAAAATCTGATCTTTAACTATCCTATATCCCACATCATAACGTTTTAGCGAATTCTCAAGAAAATATTTTAATTTTTGATTTACAACGTTGATAGAAACTTTTCTATCAGAATTGATTAATTGAGGACTATAAACGAATTTAACTTTTGCAAGAAACTCCGTTTTCTCTATAATAGTTTTAATATCCGTTTGATCGGCTTTAATTGAAATTTGTTTGTTCAGAAAGTCTTGAGCATCTGCATTTTTAGCGAACGCAGAACAAGTAAAAATAGTTATTGCAAGTAATTGGTAAATCGAAACTCTCATTGCATAAATTGCCAGCGAAATAAGTTGATTTTTTTTCATAAATTTGGTTATTGTTCATTAAATGATTGGATTTATTGGACATGGAAATACCATAGATACATTCAGATGTATTTAACTCGCCGGCAATGCCCCACATTGTCGGCTTTGTTTTTTAAGAATATATTATGGAAGTTGAGCCGAGATTATGGGCTGTTTGATATCATTTCTATCTTCATAATTTTATATGTTTGGTTAGTTTTTGTTTGAAACCACAATGCTGGTTCCTTCTATTTGGTATTTGCTCGATATTGAACCACAAAGCAGGTCTAGTTGCTCATAAAGTCCTTTTTTGCTTAGGTCACCTGTAAACGTATAAGCTAAAATCTCCTCATTATAAGATTTTATCTCAATGCCATACGCATCTGTAAGGGTTTTAAAAATGGCTTTTAAATTTTCTTCCTTGAAGTTATAATTGATGCTGTTTTTTATATTATAAGCTTCGGCTAAAGGAATTGGTTTTTCAACCAAAGTGGTTTTTATATTATGCGCTTTAAATAAGCCTTTCTGATTTGGTGTTAGCAAAACAGGAATTGCTATTTTCTCTCCAGGTAAATTAATAATATCGTTACAAGTATTTTCATTAACCTGCACTTTACCAGTTCTAACTGCAACTTCTGCAGGCAAGTTTTTTAACGATTGTTTTACGAAAAAGCTTGTGCCTAAAACTCTAACAATTAATTTATTGTTATAAACATAAAAAGGTCTTTTAGCATTCTTAGTTATCGAAAAGAAAGCATCACCCTTTAAGTAAACTTTACGATTATTAGCTGCAAAAACTTTTGGATAAATAATATTCGATTTCGGCTGAAGCGTAACTTCACTATTATCGTTTAAAGAAATAATTATTGGTTTTGATGTTTCGTTAGTTTTAGAGATTAAGGTTAAATCGCTATTATCATTCATAAATGAACTTTCGGCATGATCGCTGAAAACATAAATTCCAGAAATAATAAAAGCTATAATTACAGATGCTGCAATTGCAGTTTTTACCCAAATTAATTTTAAAGTGTTTCGTTTTTTGGGCTGTTGAGTATTCTGTTTTAATTTTAACCAAGCATTATCTTTCATTTCATCTAATTCAGCTGAAGAAAGATTGCTAATATTTTTATCTCCTAATAAACCATACCATTGGTCAAGCCAAAGTTTTTCACTTTCAGTACAATTTCCAGATTCGTATCGGGTAAGTAAATCGTAAAACGATTGTTTGTTCATAAAAGAAATATTTGGTTAATATATACAAGTAACCTAACTGAGGTGATACCCTAAAGCTAAAGTGTTAATTGTTTTGAAATAATTGTAATTAATTGATTTACAGTAGGAAAAATATGTAAAAATTTTTAAGATATTCCTTTATGCGTTTTAGGGAACGCGTAATGTGATACTCTACAGCTTTTTCTGATATGTTTAAACCGTTAGAAATATCTTTAGTAGATTGATGATTATATCGGCTTAATCTAAAAACCTCTTGAGTTTTTTCGGGTAAAGAATTTAGGCTTTTCTCAATAATTTCTGATAAATCCTTTAAGCCTACCATACTCGATGTATCTTCTGAGTTAGTTCTATAAGTAATCTGTTCATATTCAATATATCGGTTTGCAACTACTTCCGAACGGATATGATTGATAACACCAAATTTTAACGAACCAAAAAGGTAATTACGTAAATCTTTTATATCTGCAGTCGCTCTTTTTTCCCAAAGGGATATGAAGATATTTTGAACCAGCTCCTGGGCAATAACTTTATCACTCGTTTTTTTGTAAGCAAGCGCTAGTAGTTCTTTACTAAAACCGTTATAAATTTTTTCATACGCAGCCGCATCACCCAGTTTTAGGCGATTAATTAAATCAAGAGATTCTTCTGGCTGAATGGAACCCATATTTATATTTGGAATAGAAGTAAATGTAATAATTAATTTCTTTTAGCTTCAATTTGCAAGCGCATAAATACTATTGAAGTGTGTTATTATGGTTTACCTTTTTAAAGCTATTCACTTAGTTTAAATATTTTACAGCCCTTTTATCTCATTTTTTTACCTTTGCTCAATCTCTACAAAAAATATGCAAGAAAATATAGTTGTTTTAGGCTCAAACGGACAAATTGGTACTGAATTGGTTACCATGTTACGTAAAATTTATGGTGATGATCATGTTGTTGCCTGCGATATTCGCAGACCCGATTATGATATCAAAAACTCCGCACCTTTTGAGTTCGTTAATGTACTCGATAAGGAAATGATTAAAGGCATTTTTCATAAATATAAGCCTACACAAGTTTATTTACTAGCGGCTTTGTTGTCGGCAACTGGCGAACAAAACCCTAAACTTGCCTGGGATTTAAATATGAACGGATTATTAAACGTTTTGGATTTAGCACTTGAGTATAAAACAGCAAAAGTTTATTGGCCAAGTTCTATTGCCGTTTTTGGTCCAAATTCGCCAAAAGATAATACGCCGCAATATTGCACCATGGATCCAAATACCGTTTACGGAATTAGCAAATTAGCAGGAGAAAGATGGTGCGAATATTATCATCAAAAATATGGCTTGGATGTACGAAGTATTCGTTACCCAGGTTTAATTAGTTGGAAGGCTGCTCCAGGTGGCGGAACAACAGATTACGCCATTCATATTTTTCACGATGCATTAAAAAAAGGTAGTTACCAGAGTTTTTTAAATGCAAGCTCTGAGTTGCCAATGATGTACATGGATGATGCCATTAGAGGAACAATTGAATTAATGGATGCCCCAGCGGATCAGATTTCGGTTCGGAGCAGTTATAATTTTGGTGGTGTAAGTTTTACGCCAGAAATTTTAGCTGCAGAAATCAGGAAACATATTCCTGATTTTAAATTAACTTACGGCGATAAAGATCCTCGTCAGCAAATTGCAGATAGCTGGCCTCGTTCTATTGATGATAGTTATGCTACAAAAGATTGGAACTGGAAACCTGAGTTCGATTTATCGAAACTTACAATTGATATGTTAAATAATTTAAAGAAAAGCTAAAGGCCTGAAGCAAAAAGTAAAAGCTGAAAGACCAAAGCAAAATAAAAAATAAATAAGGTTGATAGTAAATCCTAGACCAATGTCTTGATACTTGATACTAAATACTTGATACTAAAAATGGGAAGAGCATTCGAATTTAGAAAAGAAAGAAAATTTAAGCGTTGGGCCAAAATGGCCGTTCAATTTACGCGTATTGGTAAAGATATCGTGATGGCAGTTAAGGAATCTGGGCCTCATCCAGAAACCAACTCTCGCTTACGTACGGCCATGCAAAATGCAAAAGCTGTAAACATGCCAAAAGATAGGGTAGAAGCAGCAATTAAACGTGCTTCGGATAAATCGATGGCTAACTATGAGGAAATTGTTTACGAAGGTTACGCACCGCATGGTGTTGCTGTATTGATTGAAACAGCTACCGATAACACCAACCGTACAGTAGCTAACGTACGTAGTTACTTCAATAAAACGGATGGTTCTTTAGGTAAAACAGGCTCGCTAGATTTTATTTTTAACCGTAAATCTATTTTCAGGTTTGTGCCTGCAGAGGGCTTAGATTTGGAAGAATTAGAATTTGAATTAATCGATGCTGGTTTGGAAGAATTATACGTTGAAGCCGATGAAGAAGGAAATGATATTGCTGTTGCTCAAGCTGCTTTCGAAAACTTTGGTTCTTTACAAAAAGCATTAGAAGAAAAAGGCATTGAGTTAAAAAGTTCAAAATTAGAGCGTATTGCTTTATCGCACCACGAGGTTACAGAAGAACAAGCTGCCGATGTTTTAAAACTGATTGACAAATTAGAGGAAGACGATGACGTGCAAGCGGTTTATCACAATATGGCCGAATAAAATCGAATTATTATTTATAACAAAGGCCTGAAGATTTTTCTTCAGGCCTTTGTTATTTTCATCATTTTTTATTTGAAGAGCAAAACCTGTGCTCATTGCTCTCATCAGTCCCGCCACCATTTCAAGTCCTCAACCTCGTTCCTCGGTTTCCGGGCTTTACATTTTGTCGGGTCTAGGTTACTTAGGTAAACCTAAATTGGTTAAACCCGACAGGAGCGAACACGTAGCCGAATTTTTATGAGGCAAGTAAAGCAAATGGCGGGGCTATTGAAGCCGATTATTACTGAAACCTGCTTTTCTAATTCTTTTTATGCGAAAATAACCATTGCAACAACTCTGGCTCGGCAAATGCACTATCCCAGCTGTTATGGTTTGCATTTGGGTAAAGTGTAAATTTAACTTCATCGCCAAGAGTTTTTAAACGCTCAGAAACGGCAATTGAATAAGCTGGGTCAACTACATCATCTTTGCCGCCGTGAAATATCCAAAGCGGAACCGATTTGTATTTATTAATGTTGTTGGTATTGTCTCCACCACAAATGGTAATTGCAGCGGCAAATGTGTTGCGTTTTCTTCTCAGCAATTCAAATGTACCCATACCACCCATAGAAAGGCCGCCAACGTAAACTTGCTTTTTATCTACATATGGTTTTTTTAAGAAATCTTTTACCATGCCAACCAAAGCATGCATAGCTTTTGTGGGTTCGCCACCATTTACAAAGCTAAAGCTTCTTTTACCTTGTTCGTTAGGGCCAATGCTTACATTTGCCCAATAATCATTAGCGGGGCATTGTGGAAAAACAACTATTGCAGGGAATTTTTTACGGTTCTCGTCTTTTAGAAACAATTTAGCTCCGTGCACCAATTGGCTTTCGTTATCATTTCCTCTTTCTCCACTTCCATGCAAAAAGAAAACGATTGGGTATTTTTGAGCAGGGTTAAAATTCTCGGGAAAAAGAATTCTGTAATAAATTGAATCTCTACCTTTTATGAAATTTCCTTTCTCAAATTGTTTAAACTCTTGAGCTTTTAAGGCCAATATCAAAGAAACGAGGGATATGGTTAGAATGATCTTCTTCATAAAGCAAAATTAAAAAACCCCAGCTACTTTGCAATAGTCTGGGGTGTAACCAACCAATATTAACTTTTATTTTAATAAGAAAGATGCTTCTTTTACATCTCTCGAATTAGAACCAATAAAAACTTTAAAATCTCCAGGTTCTGCAACAAATTTCAAATCAGAATTATAAAACTTCAAGTCGTTTTCTGAGATGGTAAATGTTATGTTTTTGCTTTCACCTGGCTTTAAACTCACTTTTTGGAAGCCTTTAAGCTCTTTAACGGGACGAGTTATACTGCCTACTAAATCCTGAATATATAACTGAACAACCTCTTTACCTTCATATTTTCCAGTATTGTTTAAGGTAATTGATGCGGTAATGGATTTCCCTTTGCTTAAGGTGTTTGAACTTAATTTAACATCGCTGTAGCCAAATGTGGTGTAACTCAAACCAAATCCGAAAGGATAAAGCGGATCGTTACTTACATCTAAATAGTTAGAACGGAATTTTTCGAACCATTTGCCTTCAGCCAACGGGCGACCCGTATTTTTGTGTGCATAATAAAGCGGCACCTGACCAACGTTTTGTGGGAAAGTTGTACTCAGTTTACCAGATGGATTCACTTTTCCGAAAAGCACATCGGCAATCGAATTTCCAGCTTCGCTACCTGGAAACCAAACGTTTAAAATTGCAGGAATATTTTCTTGCTCCCATTTTAAAGCCAATGGACGACCAGTAAACAATACTAAAACTATTGGTTTGCCAGTTTTAGCTAATGCTTTTAACAAGTTTTTTTGTGTTTCAGGAATTTGAATATCCGTAACACTACTTGCCTCGCCTGTAAATTCCGAACCTTCGCCAATTGTAGCAACAATAACATCCGATTTTTCGGCAACTTTTAAAGCCTCTTTAATCATTTCCTCTTCTGTACGAGAATCGCGTTTGTAAGTAGGATTGTGAATATTTACGTAACGATGTTCGGCTACCGAATCGGCTAAAAAGTTTGAGCCACGAGCGGTTAAAATTTTAGCATCGTTTCCTAATGCATTTTTTAAACCTTGTAAAACCGTAACCGACTTATCAAATAAAGCAGCAACACTCCAGGTACCGTACATGTTAGCAGTATTATCAGCCAATGGACCAATTAAACCAATGGTTCCAGTTTTTTTAAGTGGTAAAATGTTGTTGTTATTTTTTAATAATACAAAACTTTCTGCCGAAATTTCGCGTGCAACCTGACGGTTTTCTGCATTGAAAACTTCTTTTTCGGCTCTTTCTGTGTTTAAGAATTTATACGGATCGGTAAATAAACCTAATTTGTATTTAGCTTGAAGTACTAAACGACAAGCTCTATTAATTTGATCGATGCTTACTTTTTTCTCAGCAAGTGATTTTTTTAATGTTCCAAGGAAACCTTCGCCAACCATATCCATATCTATACCAGCGTTTAAAGCCAAAGCAGAAACAGTTTGCAAATCGCCCATGCCATGTGCAATCATTTCAGGAATACCAGTATAATCGGTTACCACAAAACCCTTAAATCCCCATTGATTACGTAAAACATCAGTCATTAACCATTTACTTCCAGTTGCAGGGATACCGTCAACTTCGTTAAATGAAGCCATAATACTTGCAGCGCCAGCATCAATAGCAGCTTTGTAAGGTGGAAAGTATTCGTTGTACATGCGTACTTTACTCATGTCGGTTGTATTGTAATCTCTTCCAGCCTCTGCTGCACCATATAAAGCATAGTGTTTTACACATGCTAAAATTTCGTTATTAGCTTGAAGTTTGCCTTGATAACCTTTAACCATTGCAGCAGCAATTTGAGAACCTAGATAGGCATCTTCTCCATTGCCTTCTGAAATTCTTCCCCAACGCGGATCGCGGGAAATATCAACCATCGGAGAAAATGTCCAGTTAATTCCGCTTGCACTTGCTTCAATCGCTGCAACTCTTGCCGATTTTTGAACAAGGTTCATATCCCAAACGCAGCTCATACCTAGTGGAATTGGAAATACTGTATTGTAGCCATGAATAACATCCATACCAAAAAGCAATGGAATTTTCATTCGGCTATTTTCCACGGCTACTTTTTGTACCGCTTTAATTTTTTCAACGCCCTTAATATTGAAAAGCCCTCCAACTTTACCATCTTTTATTTTTTGACCAATATCGCTACTGTTTGCCTGCCCAGTTGTAATGTCACCTGAACTTGGCAGATTTAACTGACCGATTTTCTCATCGATAGTCATTTTTGACATCAAATTACTGATAAAGGTGTTCATTTTTGCTTCATCGGTAGAAACAGGTTTTTTCGTTTGTGCGTTCGAACTTACTGCTATAATTGTCAGTAAAATAAAAAGGAATTTCGCTTTGTTCATTATATGTGTGTATTATTCTTTTAAAAATTAATCAACTTTTTTAACTTCAGTTTTTGCCGATACGCCATTTTCGTTTATCGCTTCAATAGAGAAATAATAAGCTTTTTGACTATCCATGGCCTTAAACCAATACTCGTTAAAATCGTGTATCATAATGCAGTTATAAAGCTTGTCTGGCGCTGTACCATAGTACAAGTTGTATGCAAAAGCATTATCTACCGAAGGCCATTTTATGTAGGCGCTCCGTTTATCCTTTTCGGTTCGTAATACGATTAGGTTTTTAACAGCATCTGGTTTCTGTCCGTTACCGTTTCCGAAAACTCGTAATCCACTGATCGCGAATTTCCCCGTTGGCATGTGTATGTTAACCAGTTTAATAAACCTTGTTTTTACAGGTTTTTCTAGTTCAATGTAATCGTGAGGAACATCTTTTTTATTTTGACTCTTATCAACAAGAGTAGTCCATTTTTGGCCATCTACCGATGAAAGAATTTTGTATTGATGAAAGATTCCTGTTTGTTTTCCTATAAATTCCGCATCCTGATCAGCGTAATTAATTTGAATGGCATTAACTGTTGCTAAACTTCCTAAATCTGTTTGAATCCATTCGCCGCTGTTGGCTGTTTTTGCGCTCCAATAAGTTTTAATACTTTCATCAACAGCATTATTCGCATTAAATGATCCTAATGTTGATGAAACTGTAACAGGCTTTTTATAGTTTATCAGCATCCATCCTGGGCCAGCAGGACCGTTCTCTTTTCTTTCAGATGGAAGATATAACGGATAATCGCCAAATGCAGTGTTTGTCCACATCACATCATCTTTATCGAAGCCAGTAGGCCAGATTCCCATTCTACGTTCCCAAGTATTTTTAACACAAATTATACTGGTAGAAATGTGCCAATAGTTTTTAGCATTATCTTGAAATGTTGCACCATGACCAGCCCCGCGAGAGAAACCACCGCCTTTGTAACTTAGTGGATCTGATTGAGGTGTATAGGGACTATCGTAAAAAAGCGGCTTGGATCCAACTACTACGCCATCCGAATATCCACTAAATTCTGTGCCCGGCGCACCATATTGAAAATAATACTTGCCATTATGTTTGGTCATCCACGCACCTTCAGCAAAAGGATCAAGAAAAGTATCGTCCATATATTCGCCAAAACGTTGCCAGCCATAACGCCAGCTTTGAAGTAAGTACATCGGTGTACGCGTTCCTATTGGCTTAAATGTTTTTCTATCTAGTTCTACACCATACATTGGATAATTGTTGCTGCTTCCGTTGTACATGTAAAACTTGCCATCATCATCGGTAAAAAATGCAGGATCCCAGCCGCCAATTTCTAACGAATCGACTAATGGGAACCATTTATTGCCTAAAGGATCTGTACTGCCCCACAAGGTGAAGTTTTTAGTATAAGTACTTCCAAAAACGACAACTGTATCACCAATAATGCCGACACCTGGTGCGCAAAGTTCATCTTTGGTTTTATTCCACGGACGAAGAAATTTACGTTCTATAAATTTCCAATTCAGCATATCAGAACTGTGCCAGTAACCCCATTGGTTGGTGCTGAATAACAAGAATTCGCCTTTATAATTTACTATAACTGGATCAGCGGTTGCACGGTGTTTACCCCATTCTGTAAAGGATTCAAATGGTGTGTAACCATAATCAACATTAATAGGGTTACAATAAGTTTTTTGTTTCTGCGCAAAAACTGCAGAAATGTAACCTAATATTAATATTGTAAGTATTGTTTTTTTCATGTTTTAAACTTGAAAAGTCATTTCGAGGTACAAAAGAATCTAATCAACAAATGAGATTACTTTGCAACTCGAAATGATAATTATTTTATAGCCAGACTCTCAAATCCTAGCTTAGTTAATCCAGTTTTCACTTCAGGTGCACTCATAAATAGATTCCACAATAAACCTGTTCTTCCATTTTCTATCATCACCACAATCGGCCCTTGATCTATACCTATATATCGCTCAGGAAACCACTTTTCAGTTTCGCTATATGCATCGTAAAAGCCATATTTACCCCATACTTTATCACCTAATTTTTCATATAAATATCTAATTACCTGCATACTTTCTTTCGGAGTATATGGATACGATGATAAAGCCGCAGTAGGACTGATCACTCCTTCATCTTCCTGAGGATTATGAGCAGCATATCCTTTTACGGAGTAGCTAGCTGTTAAACCCCAAGAGTTTTTTCCATAACCTTTGAAGCCTTTAGGATTAGCGATAGCATAATCGTAATTTATTAATGCCTGATTTCTGTTTTCTTCCCAATAATTGGCATATTTATCTTTTAAGCCCTTCGGATTTAAACCTAAATAAGAATATTGAGCCCAAAAAAGAGGTCCAACGCCTTCACCAACAACATTATGTTTTAATTTTATTGGATGATCATATAAAGAAATATTTGTGTTAATAGCTCCATTTTTTGCCCAACCTTGATGATAAACCTCAGCTGGTACACCGTGGGTAGGGGAGCATGCCGCTAAAACATAAGTTATTAAGCATTCGTTATAGCCCGTAATTGCAAAGTTCATTTTCCAACCTGCCGTTGGCGACCAATGCCAGTATAATACATTTTCGTTATTCTTTCTATAAAAATTCCATTCAATGCCTTTCCAAAGCTCATCTGCTTTTTTTGCTAATGCTTTTTCTTCTGTATTTCCGTTAGCATAATATTGGCGCACACAAAGTAAAGCTTGTGCAAGAAAAGAAGTTTCCACTAAATCTCCAGCGTCATCGTTTTTTCCAAATGCTTTGGGTTTTCCAGAAGGAAGCATCCAATGGGGCCAAACGCCGTGAAATCTTTCTGCTTTTGCCAGAAAGCTTAAACCTTTATTTAAACGATTATAGCCTTCTTTTTTAGTGATAAATTTACGATCGATACCAACAAGGATAGACATTAAACCAAAACCTGAAGCTCCAGTTGCAATTATATTTTTATCATTTTCTGGATATACGCCATCTACGTGATAACGCTCTCTTGCTAAGCCAGAAACAGGTTCTGCACCATCCCAAAAATATTGGAAAGTTTGTTTTTGTACAACATCGAGCAGTTGATTATCTGATAAGCCTTTTTTTATCGGCGGAGCTAATTTTATAACTTCGAAATCTTGTGCATTGCTAGTGCAATTTAGACCAGAAGTAATTGAAATAATAAGAAGGATTTGGAATGTTAGTTTCATTATGTAAAATTGTAATTAAAGATTTGGGCTACTAAATCCCAGATTGCGCATTCCTGCTTTAACCTCTGGAGCACTCATAAATAAATTCCAGATTAAATTTGTACGATAATTTTCTATCATAACGATAATCGGGCCCTGATCTATTGCAAGAGTTGAAGTAGCAAACCATTGATCTTGAAGTGAAAAAGCATCGTAAAAACCATAATTACCCCAGGTTTTGTTGCCTAATTTATAGTAGAAATATTTTAAAGCTGCCATAGACTCAGTCGGTGTATATGCAAAAGATGAAAGTGCTGCGGTAGGTGCTATTACACCGACATCATTACCAGGAGAACTTGCTGTATAACCATTTTTGATGTCGCTAGCAGTTAAGCCCCAGCAATTTTCCCCATAACCATAATAACCCGTCGGGTTTGCTTTGCAATAATTATAATTTATTTGAGCGTGCGCTTTGGTTTGTGTTTCATAATTGGCATAAGTATCTGTTAAGCCTTTCGGATTAATGCCCATAAATGAATAATGCGAAAAAAATAAAGGTCCACCATTAGCTGGCCCTAAAGGAAGTTGAACGCCATAGTAAGAGTTTCCGTTTTTCAATGCACCGTTTTGTGCCCAACCACTATCATAAACGGTTTTAGGTATAGAATAAGTAGGAGCGGCTGCAGCCATAACGTAAGTAATAAGAGATTCATTCCAACCTTTTATTGGCAAATTCATATCCCAATTGTAATTAGGGCTCCAGTGCCAATAAAGAACATTGCCATTATCCTTACGATACCAACTCCATTCAACACCATTGTAAATTGTGTTAATGTCTGTTCTTAAGGTAGTTTCTGATGCATCTGCACCGTTAAAGTATTGACGAGCGGTAATTAAACCAGCCATTAAAAATGATGTTTCTACCAAATCGCCACCATTATCTTTTGTGCTAAACGGAATTACCTTTCCTGTATTTCCATCTAACCAATGCGGATAAGCACCATGAAAGCGCTCAGCAGTTTTAAGAAAGGAAACAATTTTTTGCATTCGAGTGAGCCCATCAGCTCTGCTAATGAAATTGCGACTAATGCCCGTAACTAAAGCCATTATGCCAAAACCAGAACCACCAGAAGTTACGGTGTTACCAGATGTATTTCTTTCTCGGGCTAAACCACTGGTTGGGTGACCAAAATCCCAGAAATACTTAAATGTTTGTTTTTGAACTAATGTTAACAGCTCATCGTCGCTAATTCGAGGAAATTTGTCGGTATCATCAACAGCTGTAATTAAATTTACAGCAACACTGCTTTGTAATTTGTTGCCTGCTTTTGAAAGCAAACCCGTATTTGTGGTTAAAATATATTTTGTAATTGGTTGTAATGCTGCTGAAGGCGTTATTACAAGCGTATTATCGTTGTTTTCTAAAGTTGGAGTAAATGGAGTTGCCGTTCCCGCGGCATCGGTAAAAGTAATGTTCCCTACAACGGAAGATAGATTGATGGGAGATGAAAAGGTGATTTTTACAACAGGTATGTTATTCAATCCGTAATAAGTAAAGCCAGCAAAATTTCCGTTAACTTTTAAATCAGAAAATTGAAATGATGTTGGAGGAACAATAGGAGGTTCTATTGGGGAAGGTGTACTGCTTTTTTTACATGAAAAAAGCGTTGCGATTATTATTCCTAAAAAAAAACAAACTCTTGCCATGTTAAAATTTAATATAAAGGTTGCCTGTTAAAGGCAACCTTTATTACTTGTTATTTATTTTAATATCCTGGATTTTGAACTAATAATCCACCACTCTGATCAATTTCGGTCGAAGGAATTGGCCAAACTTCGTTTTTATTTGCTTTCCATCCTTTAACTCCAAAAACTTCAACACCTCTTCCCTGGCGGATAACATCAAAGTAACGATCGCTTTCCATGGCAAGTTCTACCTGTCTTTCTTTATAGATCGCTGTACGCAATGCTGCTTTATCGGTAGTTGTAACATCAGCTAATATTGTGGTATTTGTACCTCTTGCACGTTTTCTTACTCTGTTTAAAGAAGTAAGAGCTTGAGCGGAGTTACCAAGTTCATTAGCTGCCTCTGCATTCATTAAAAGCACATCAGAAAATCTTAAAACTCGGATATTCTGTTGCGCACCTTCGTTATATCCAGAAACTCTCATGCTTACTGGTACATAAGATTTTTGGTTATACCTGTCGTTGGGTACAGTTGTAGGAACTAGATCACCTTGAGGAGTTGTTTCTCCTTTAAAAAGGATAGTTGCGTCTCTACGTGGATCGCCTGTTTCAAAAGCCGCTGCCAATACTGCTGATGGTGTATTGAAGCCCCATCCCATTAAACCTGCAATTCCTTGAACTTGGCTAAACTGAGAGTTCGAAGCATCAGCATTTCCAACTAGTAATTCTGCCTGGATTTCAAATACAGATTCAATGTTATTTTCATTCTGTGTTCTAAAACCTTTTTCAAAATCTGGAAAAAGATCATAGCCTAAACCCATTACCTGGTTGGTTAGTGCTAAAACTTCTGTCCATTTTTTCTCGTACATACTAACTTTAGCAAGCATACCTAATGCAGCTCCTTTTGTAGCTCTACCTAAGTCAGTAGCTCCGTAAGAAGTTGGAAGGGTAGCTGCAGCTTCTGTCAAATCTTTTTCAATTTGCGCATAAACCGCAGTTTTATCTGATTGCGGAACGTTATATTCCGAAGCATCTTTAGGAACATGTAATCTTAACGGAACATTACCATACGCGCGAACTAATCTGAAATAAGAATAAGCTCTAACAAATTTTGCTTCCGCAAGATATCTTGATTTTAATGTAGCATCCATCGTAATGTTTGGAATATTATCAAGAACTTGATTACAAAGATTGATGTTTTGATATTGGCCAGTCCAGAATCCTTGTAAAGCACCTTGTGTAGATGTTACTGTGAAAGTATCGTAAAGATTGAAGAAGGTTGCATCTGTTGGTGTACTGCCCTTATCGGCCTCATCAGAACCAGTACTCTCAATACATAAAGCATTAAAAGCAACATTATCCCAGCTACGCAATTGTGCATAAATTGCATTTACACCTTTTGTGGCATCCGCAGATGTTTTCCAGAACTCAGTTGCTGGCTGCTGTGCTTGTGGTGCAACATTTAAAAAGTCTTTTTTGCAAGACGCTGTAAGTAAAATGGCACTTAGCGCTGCAGCAGTAAAACACGACTGAATATTTATATGTTTTTTCATTTTAAATTCGATTAAAAAGTAAGATTAACCCCAAAATTATACGTTGCATACAATGGATAAACATTCGTATCAATTCCTGCATTGGTTGGCGTACCACCTACTTCAGGACTAAAACCTTTGTATCCAAAGAAGTTAGCAGCATTTTGAGCGTTTACAAAAACTCTAAGTTTTTGCATTTTCCATTTAGTCATAATAGATTGTGGAAGTGAGTAACCTAACTGAATGTTTCTCAAACGGATATAATCGCCTTTTTCTACATAAAATGAGTTTGGAGCATTGTTTAATCCACTTGCTAAACTTGCAGATGCATAAGTATTTGAAGTACCAGCGCCATTCCAACGGTTATCGATGAAATCTTTCGTATAGTTTTCATTACCAAATCTGTTACTTAAGTTGGCATTGAATACATCAACACCAGCAACACCTTGTATATCTAAAGTTAAATCGAAGTTTTTGTAGGCAAAGTTTGTATTTATACCGTAAGTGAATTTAGGATTAGGATTACCAAGTACAACACGGTCACGTAAATCGATGGTTCCATCGCCGTTAGTGTCTGCGTATTTGAAATCACCAACCATAAAACTGTTGTTTGTCCAAGCACTCGCTTCAGCTTGGGTTTGGAATACACCAACAACCTGGTATCCGAAGAATTCACCTACTGGTCTGTTATTAACAGTTCTGGTTGAAACATATCCACTAGTGATACCTGCTCCACCTTTGTAGATTGGATTATCTCCAGAAGTAACATTTAAAACTTTGTTATTATTGATACCAACGTTACCACTGATTGAATAGCTTAAACCACCAGCAGTTTTATCAGCCCATGTAGCCATAAACTCAAAACCACGGTTTTGGATATCAGCCTGATTTGCAATAATACTACTGTTTGTCGTTCCTATACTTCCAAGAACTGGAATGTCAAAAATGGCTTTTTCTGTTGTTCTGTTGTAATAATCAGCTTCAATACTTAAGCGATTATTTAAGAAACCCATTTCTAAACCAACATCAGTACCTGCACTTCTCTCCCAGAAAATAGAAGGTGGTACTATTGTTCTGATACTTGCACCAGTATTTGGTAAACCACCAAAGAATGCAATTAAAGCAGCAGATTGATCAACCGTTAAAGTAGTTGGGTTGAATGGCACACCACCATTACCAACTTTACCCCAGCTACCTCTAAGCTTTAAGTTACTGAAGATTTTCTGGTCTTTCATGAAGTCTTCATTGCTGATTACCCAGCCAGCTCCAACTGAAGGGAAATTACCCCATAAGTTATCGCCACCAAAGAATTGAGATGCACCATCTCTTCTAAAAGATGCATTTAACAAATATCTGTTTTTGAAAGCATAATTTGCTCTTGCAAAATAAGAAGAGAATGTGTTTAAATTACCTGCATCAATTACACTTCTCGATGCAGCATCACCTAAAGCAAGGTATAAATCGCTATCCGAGCTATAAGGTACATTTTGTGCTTCAGCATTTAATGTATATTGTTTTCTACGTTGTGCAGTTTGACCAACTAAAACAGTTAAGCTGTGGTCGTTCCATTTTTTATCGTAAGTTAAAGTATTCTCAATAATCCAGTTTCTATCTTCGATTCTATCGATGTCTAATTTAGAATTTGTATTTAATTGTGTACTACTTGCTCTGTAAACTGGTACATAACCGCGAACTTCTTGCTGACCAAAATCACCACCAATACTAGTTTTAAAAGTAAAATCCTTTGCAAATTTTAATTCTGCATAAACATTACCAGTTACTTTGTAATTTGTTGTTTTTTGATTGAAGTAATCTAAAGTAGCCTGAGGATTTACGTTACTTCCATTACCCAATTGAAAATCGTTAGGATCTCCATAAGAACCATCTGCTTTATATACCGGAATTACTGGAGATGCAGCATATAATGCTCTGAAAATTGTACTTGGTGCATCATTAGATTTGCTTGAAGTTGCAGTAACATTATATCCAACTTTCAATGGAGCAAAAATTTGGAAATCGTTAGATAGCCTTGCAGTATAACGTTTGTAGTTGTTGTTTTTAACAATACCATCTTGATCTAAATAACCTAATGATAAGTTATAAGTAGATTTTTCTGTTCCACCGCTTACAGATAATTGATGATTAGTAACGATAGCATTTCTTAAAATCTGATCGTACCAATCAGTACCTTCACCTAAGTTTGTGTTAGCAAAAAGAAATGATGGTCCTGAACCTGAAAAAGTAGATTGAAGTTTGTAAGCTTCGTTAACTGCTAAAGCGTATTCAGTTGCGTTTGCCATTTTAACAGCATTGGTAACTGTTTGGATACCAACTGATCCATTATAGTTAATAACTGCATCACCCTTTTTACCTTTTGTAGTCGTTACTAGAACAACTCCATTTGCGGCACGGATACCATAAATAGATTGACTAGAAGCATCTTTCAGGATACTGATATTTGCAATGTCTGCTGGGTTTAAGAAGTTAATATCATCATACCAAACACCATCAACAACATATAACGGTCCAGTTTTGCCATAAATAGTACCTGTACCTCTAATTGTAATTGTTGGTGCTGCACCTGGCGTACCAACGTTCGTAATTGAAACACCAGCAACTTTACCTTGTAAGGCACTTACTGGGTTTACTGATGCTTGTTTAGAAATATCTTCTCCTTTAACTGTTGCTACAGAACCTGTAACATCGATTTTTCTTTGAGTACCATAACCAACAACTACAACCTGCTCTAATTGTTGATCTTGTGAAGCTAACGATACATTAAGAGTTGTTTGATTTGCTACAGCCTGCTCTAATGCTGCATAACCGATAAAGTTAAATACCAAAGTGGCGTTTGCGGGCGCACTAATGGAGTAGTTGCCGTTTGCATCTGTTTGCGTACCAGTTTGTGTACCTTTAACTAATACAGTTACGCCTGGTAGAGATGATTTATCACCTCCATCAATTACCTTACCTTTTACAGTAATGTTTTGCGCAAATGCTACGTTAATTGTTAGTAGACAAATAGCAGCTAGAACAGAAAGTCTTGTAAAGATTCTTTTCATGCTTTATTATAAATTTAGTTTAATTGTTAATCTAATGTGAGGTTGTTTTTGCTCTTGTGCAAGCTGTATTACCTCTACATTAATACATCATTAAGAAAAGAGTAGTATCTCAAGGCTGCATACCAATTGCGAAATTGGACTGAAAACGCAGTTTTTTGAATTGTAACTAGATGATTACGTACACACAAAGTGTATAATTTACACAAAGCTTTTTGAGTACGTTAAATATTGCTTATGAGAGGTAATGATGTAGTCCCGAAGAAGTGGTGAGTAGTAATAAATGGTTAAAAACCAATTTTATGTACATTTTCTGGCAAGCGTGTGTAGTTTAAAATTACAGTTCCATTAAAAATTCGGTGAGGTTTTTATCGTGTGGAACGTTAAGCTTTTTACGCAAACGATAACGGCGAATTTCTACTCCTCTCAGGGTGATATTAAGTAAAGAAGACATCTCTTTACTGCTCATATTCATTCTTAAATAAGCACATAATTTAAGGTCGTTTGGTACCAAATCAGGGTGGCCCGCTTTAAGCTTTTTGAAGAAACTTTCGTGTGCTTCATTGAAACTATTTTCAAATAAATGCCAGTCACGCTCGTCATTCATCCCGTCATTTATTACTTTCTGAATTCTACGTATTTGTTCATCTGCAAGTTTTTTTCCATTTTCATCCTTAAGCTTTAAAATATCATCGCTTAATTTTTGAAGTAATTCGTTTTTGTAAACCAACGTCATAGCAGAATTAGCAAGCTCACGGTTTTTAGAAGCCAGCTCTGCTTGTAATTTTTCTGTTTGCAGCTTGTGAATCTCTTTTTCGTTCGCTTCAGATTCTTGCTTTAAAATTTCATCTTGCTCGGCTTGCAATTTATCTGTTATTTTCTGACTATCTTTTTGAAGTTTACGCTCATAGATTTTTTTACCCATGATTAAAATAATCACAAACATAATCGAATACAGGATTATAGCCCAGCTGCTCAGATACCATGGCCTAAGAACAGTAAACTCAAAGGTCGTAATATCACTAACTTGCGAATCATCGATTTTCGCTCTTACCTTAAATTGGTATTTACCGCTGCTTAAGTTGGTAAAATCTTTTTGAGTGGCATAACTCCAATCAGACCAATCTTTTGAATAACCTTCTAAATAATACTGAAACTTGATTTTAGCCTGCCTGTAATGCGGTAGCGAGAAAGAAATGCGGATATTGTTTCTGCTATTTCTAATTTCAATTTCAGAACCACCATTACCATTTTCACTGATTATGGAATACTTATCTGTAATATCTTCGATTCTACGAATTAAAACCTTTTGCTGAATCTTACTTGAAGATGATTGGATTTTCTGACTTGCATTGTAAAAAACAAAGCCATCATCAACACTTATTAAATAAATAGAATCACTTATTCGGCTGATGTTTTCGTAATACTGAACCATCTTTCCATCCAAAATGCTGAAACGATTTGAATCTATAGAGATTTTTCCTGCCTCACCGAAATTAGCCAAAGCAGTTTTACCATGATTAATAAACCAGTATTTTTTAGAACCAGCATTAATAATTTTATTAGAGGAGGCAAAAGAGCCAAGCGTTTTATTGAGTACGTTATATTTAGAAAACCGATCGCTTATATTATCATAAGTGAAGAATCCAGATTCACTCGCAAAAACAATTTTATCTTCTAAATTAAATAGATTAAGGTTGTAGTTCGTTGGTAAACCATTTTTCTCATCATAATACTTGTTCGAAATAACGGTGCTGTAATCGCTACTTAGTTTTAATTTATATAAGCCTTTATAAGCATGACTAACCCATATTTCGCCTTTGTTATCTTGTTCTACATATCTCGAAGGCTCGCTAAAATTGGCTATTTTTTTATAGAATTGCCATCTTCCACTACTATTTTTATTAAATAATAATAAACCTGTATAAGTTCCTTGAATTAATATGTTCGGATTGCTATTTAGCTTTTTTATTGTCCAGCCGCCGCTGTAACCCGTTAGTTTTTCAATTTTATTGCCTACAACGTTAAAAGTTCCGTTGTTATGGCCGCATAAAAGCTGACCATCGATTATAGTAAGCTCCCAAACTTGCCCCTGCGAATTTGGTATGAGTTTAAAATTTAAGTTCGAAAACTGGTCGTTTTGATTCCAATCGCTATAAAAAAGACCTTGATTAGTTCCTAAATAGATTTTATTTTGAAAGATTACGCTAGAATAAACTGTTCCAAAAATACCTGTTTTATCAAGATAGAAATACAAAGGTGAGTTGAGTTCAATTCTATCGATACCATTATCCAGCCCAGCCCATAAATTTTGCTCATTATCGGCATATAAACTTAAAACAGTATTGTTCTGTAAACCGCTCGATTTGTTTATCCTCTGGATGATTTTACCATTTTCATCAATAATGATAATTCCATTAAGAATGGTTCCGTAAGCATAATATTTATCGAGAATTTTTGCTCCATTATTTAACTGAAAGGCCGAAAGAAAGGAATTTGCTGCTGTATTAAACGGTGTAAATGTTTTCCCGTCAAATAGAAACAATCCGTCTTTACCCGTTCCAATTAATAAGATATTTTCTTTAAAAGGTAAAATCGATAAAACCCCTGTTTTGCACACAACGTCGCTACCTGGTATAAATTCTAATTTATTGCCTTTAAGCTCGTATAGGCCTTTGTTTTCTACAATAAAGCGATTGCCTATCTTGTAAGAGAATAAAAAATTACTTGCATTTTTTAATATTGAAATCTTTCCGTTTACATAAATATAAATGGTGCTAAAAGACTGAAAAATGATTTTATTGCCATAAATATGGATTTTCCAGATTTCATCTTTAAGTTGGTCGGATTTTGGAATTAAATTAGTTAACGAGGTATATTTTAGTTTATTTTTTTTAAAAGACCAATATCCAAAAGCTCCAAAACCGCCAGTATAAATTTTACCATTATTATCTACAGCAACCGAGCGAACAATTTGGTTATTCGGCATTTTGTACTGCTGCCAGTATTTCCCATCATAAGTAAGCAAACCTTCGGCATTGCCAAAATACATTACGCCATCCTTATCTTTTGCTACACTCCAGTTTTGGTTACCAGAAGCATAAAGCGCTTTCGAAAAATTCTCTATATACGGAACTCCGATACTTTTTATATCAGCGGCATATAAGTTTAAAGAAGTATAGATAATAAGGAAGAAAACGCAGCGTAAAAATTTTTGCATGTGTAAATTTGGTAGTCGTTTTTTTACACGAAGTTAAAGAAAAATAAATCGAAGATCTTAAATTGAATTATTTCGCGATAAAATGGAAGTTTATCAAATGCTGATTTTTTATACTTATCTGCACAAGAAATAATAAAATTAAAAATGCAGTTGTTATCTAAACCACTGCATTTTTAACTTGTTTAGCACTAACTTGCTGGGGAACTTTTACGTAGTAACCAGTGCCATCGTATTGTCGTTTACGAGGATTAGTTGTACATGGAACTGAACAACAGCCTTGCAATTCATCTCCGCACTCATCGCATTGGGTAATGTGCTCATTGCATTCTGGATTTGCACAGTTAATCATTTTTGGAGTGGTTTTTCCGCAATTAAAACAAACGGAAACAATTGTTGGATTTACCTCATTAACATCAACAGCAATTCGGTTATCGAAAACATAACATTTACCTTCGAAATCCTTACCTCCAGCTTCTTTACCATATTTAATAATCCCACCATGAAGCTGGTAAACATCATTAAAGCCATGATGTAGAAGTAGGGCAGATGCTTTTTCGCATTTTATTCCACCAGTACAATAGGTTAAAATTTTCTTGTCTTTATATTTTGCAAGTTTATTAATCTGCTCTGGAAAATCGCGGAAATTTTCGATATCCAAAGTAACTGCATTTTTGAATTTGCCTAAATTGTGCTCATAGTTAGAGCGAACATCTAAAATAATAACATCTTCATCATCTTTCATTTTCATGAAATCGACAGGTTCTAAATGCTTACCAGTTTTTTCGTTTGGATTGATGATGGAGGTATCTCTTAAACCCGAGTGCACAATTTCAGATTTATAACGACAATGCATTTTAATAAAAGAAAGTTCTTCTACATCATCAATTTTGAACTCTGTTTTTGCAAACCTTTCATCAGCATGAATGGCTTCCATATAAGCTTTACAAGATTCAGCAGAGCCAGAAACTGTGCCATTTAAACCTTCATTGGCAACGATAATGCGGCCAACTAAACCTAACGATTTACAGAATTTTAAGTGATCGGCAGCAAATTGTTCTGCCTCTGCTATGTAACTATAGCAATAGTAAAGTAGTGTTTGATATTTTTTCATAACGCTGTTGATACCGTTGCAAACGGCGTTTAAAGCGGGGGCAAAGATAAGAAATTAAGCTTAAAATCCGTAAGAAATTCTAAACCCTTGTGTTAGTTTTCTACCACCATCGTAAGCAAAACCATAACTTACTCTTAATACTAAACGTTGTAAGCCAAAATAAAACTCTTTATAGTTTCTCTTTTCTGGCGAAGATAAATAACCACCACCAATAAACTCTTCGAGCTTCGCCTTGCGTAAAAGTGGTACTTTATTTAAGAAAAAGCCTGCAAAATTATGTTCTGCATGTGCTTCGAAGTATTGCTGGTTGGTGCTAAACTGATAGAAATCGAGATATTGAAACTTTCTTAAGTTTGGTGGGAAAATGGTTGAAATATTACCTGCAAAATGTTTGAAATCTGGGTAATACAATTGATTATTATTTATAAATTTTCCAGCTCCAACTAAAAACGATGAATAGCCCCATAAGCCTAAGCTAATTCTATCCTGATAAACTTCTGCTTTCACGAAATCATAATCTACATTACTTCCTAATAAATCTTTAAACCCTTTTTTATAAAGTACCGTTATTCTTGGATATTTCGATTCGGTATAAAACTTACCATCTGGACGGGTAATATATTGCTGGCCTATTGTATAAGTTAAGCTTGCGGTTGCACTAACCGATGTATAAGTTGGAAAAAGTGGTGTTTCGGTTGTCGGTGTAAACGGATTATTCGAGGTAAATTCTCGTTCCTTGTTATCGAAAAATTTAAAATCAGATGAGTTTGTTAAAGTATGATTTCTAGCGTAATCTAAACTCAAAGAACCTTGTAATCCACTCGCTAATTCGCGGGTTGTATTCAAATTAACAAAGGTTTTTTCATAAAATTTAGGGAAATTCTTTTCATAAAGTAAAGAGTTAATCGTGTTTCCCAAGGCGGTCATCGAGCCGAGATTATTCAAATCGAAAATACCATTTCCAAAAGATGCACCAACAGTTGCTCTTTTTAACGGGTCGTAGTAATAACTGCCCGTTAAACTTCCTGTAAGCTTTTGATTAGCAAACCCATATCTCAATTCAGGTCGGATACTATAATTACGACGATTTTCGAACACTTTTCGATAAGTTACACCATATTTTATTGCAAAGCCTTCAACAGTATTGTAAAATATAGAACGTAAAATTGGGTCGAAAGAAATGTATTCTTTATCAAAACGATCGTTAATACTATAACCTCTAAGTAAGAGTTTTCCGATTCCGAATTTATTATTATCCTTTTCAAGGGAATCTAAGTAGGCTTTAGATTCTTTCCTTTTGGCAATACTATCTTTAACAACATAATTAATTTTCTCATCAGGTGTTAACGGTATTGGGCGGTTGTTTGTCCAGTAAATTGAATCTTTCTTGTTAACCATTTCGGTCACTTTCAAAATTTCTCCACTAAAAAATTTCTTCGGGAAAACAGGTGAGATGTCGTAATTGCTGTAAACGCCAACGTAATAACCAGCAAATTTAAAGCCTAAAACATTTCCATTAAACTGGAAATTTATACTCGTAGGCATATAAACCTCTTTAACCTTTGTAAATTGTTGATTGATGTTTAAAGTATCAATAAAATTAATACCAGCGCTTTTTGTTAAGTATAAATCGGTATTGTAAATTCTCCAGCTATCTTCTATAATATAAATAATACCTCTAAAAACTGGATCGTTTTGGCGACGGGGAATTACCTCTATTTTATTAACAACTTCACCGTTTTCGCGTGTTTCGCCTAAATATTTGTATTTGTAATAAAACATTGCATTATCTGCAATAGGCGAAATAAAGCCTCTCGAACTTAATGTGTTTTCAAGTAAATAGTTATCGTAAAAATTAATAATTAAATCCGATGCTTTGTTAAAACTGAAAGCATTGTTTCTGCCCGCAACTTTCGATGAAATCATTTCTTCGTGTACTTCGTTTGGTCGTTTGAAACTGAATTTACTTTGCGACTCTGAAAGGTAAATAATCCCTTGTCTGTTGGTGTCAAGCTCCATTACCTTTCTAATATCCTGACCCATAAATTTTTTAGGTGCACTTCTTAAGCGTTGTACTCCTTTAATGTAAACATCACAAGTAAAAGCGTTCACTTCTTCCAAATGAATTTTTCTTTGCTTTATCGCTTTGCGGATAATTTCGTATGCTGGATCTTCGGCATTACCTTTAATAGTAACATTATTTAGCGTGTAACTTTCTGAAGTTAAAGAGATGTTTAGCTCTTTTGAAGCAATTAAATTAAGGGTATGTTCTTGTTGTTTGTAACCAATTGCTCTAAAATTTAAGGTGGTTTCGCCTTTATTTAATTTTATTTCATACTTACCATCAACATTTGCCGATGTACCTTTTGTGGTGCCTTTAATAGAAACAGAAGCAAAAGGAACAACTTGTCCACTAATATCTTTTATTATACCATTTACGGTAAATTGTTGTGCAGAGGCAAAATTATAAAGGAAACAAAAGATTATGAGGCTGAAGATTCTGATCATGAGTGTTGACTAGTTACGCTATAAATATCGAATAAGTTTTTACACTATACATATAGTTAGGTGTTAAAGTTTGTTAAGGTGAATAAAAATTCGCTGTACGTTGCAGATTTTACCTCTGAAAATGCTTGGTTTTATCAAATCGTCAAACGTTTGTTTTCATAATTTCAGCATTAAATGCTTCAAATTACAGCCGTGAGTAGTTTTTTTTATAACTTTGATAACAAAATCAACCAATAAAAAGCCATGTATAAAACATTACAACCTGTTCTTCAAAAAGAGCTTGAAGAAATTGAAAACGCAGGATTATTTAAACGTGAACGCATAATTATTACTCCACAGGGTGCAGATATTAAAGTAAGCGGTGGTGCAGAAGTTATAAATTTTTGTGCAAATAATTACTTAGGCCTTTCTTCTCATCCAAAGGTGATCGAAGCGGCAAAGAAAGCAATTGATGATCATGGCTATGGAATGTCTTCGGTACGTTTTATTTGTGGAACACAAGATGTACATAAGGAATTAGAAGCGAAAATTTCTACTTTTTTAGGTACGGAAGATACCATTTTATATGCGGCAGCTTTTGATGCGAACGGTGGCGTTTTTGAACCATTATTTAACGCTGAAGATGCGATTATTTCTGATGAATTAAATCATGCATCGATTATTGATGGGGTCCGTTTGTGTAAAGCACAACGTTTCCGTTATAAAAATGCAGACATGGAAGATTTGGAAAAGCAATTAATTGCTGCTAAAGATTGCAGACATAGAATTATTGTAACTGATGGTGCTTTTTCTATGGATGGTTCGGTTGCACCTTTAGATAAAATTGCGGATTTAGCTGATAAATATGAAGCTTTGATCATGATTGATGAATCTCATTGTTCAGGTTTTATAGGTAAAACTGGTCGCGGTACACATGAGCATTTTAATGTGATGGATCGTATTGATATCATCACCGGGACTTTAGGTAAGGCTTTAGGTGGTGCATCTGGAGGTTTTACATCTGGTAAAAAAGAAATTATCGATATGCTGCGCCAACGTTCTCGTCCTTATCTTTTCTCAAACACATTAGCGCCAGCAATTGCAGGTGCATCTATCGCTGTTTTAGATATGTTAAGCGAAACGACTTCTTTAAGAGATAAGTTGGAAAGCAATACTAAATACTTCCGTGAAAAAATGACTGAAGCTGGTTTTGATATTAAACCTGGTTTTCATCCAATTGTGCCTGTTATGCTGTACGATGCTAAAATTGCACAAACCTTTGCAGCTAAAATGTTGGAAGAGGGTATTTATGTAATTGGGTTTTTCTATCCAGTTGTTCCTCAGGGAAAAGCAAGGATTCGCGTTCAGTTATCAGCTGGCCACGAGCAACATCATTTAGATAAAGCCATTGCCGCATTTACCAAAGTTGGTAAAGAACTTGGCGTAATTAAATAAAATTTTTTCAAACGGAACATTGTAAATCGATGTTCCGTTTTTCTCTATTGTTATCTGTGTCTTTGCAACATCAATTTAAAATTGATCAAAATGTCGCACAGAATCTATATTTATAATGTCGCCAAGCCGACTCAGAGTCAGCAAACTGATGTAATGGTTAGCGAGTGGGGTTACGATGTGCCACTTTTATTGCAAGCCTTACTGGTAGATGGAGGTTTTATTGATGATAATACTTACAACAACCACGTTAACTTCAATAACCAAGGTTTGTATTTCAATGCAAAACCTTGTATCGATCATATTAAAAAGATTTACTTACTTATCGAAAATCAGCATCATGGATTGGTGGATAATTTGGAGACTTTTCTATCGGCCAAAGAAAAATTATTCGCGTATTTAGATAAGTTGGAAGAGGTTCATTTTCACTTAGATGCCTGGGATGTATTCAACATGACCAATAAAAGTCACGAAGCACAAGCCAAGCAATTACTTCTTGATATTAAACAAAACAATGCCGTATTTACCAGAGCACTAGAAGCAGATGATGTTTCTTTAATCGATTTTAATGCTTTTAATAAAAATGCTACCCTAGGTTTCGATAGCTTTAAAGCGCTGTTGAATTATCCTGATTACGAATATGGTTGGGCTCACATTTGGCAAAAATTTGAAGAAGAGGCTGATGTAGAGATTTTCGAAATAGATGGTCTTTGGGGTTTAAAATCTGAAGAGGGAAACGTATTATTCGAACCTTTTTTTGATGAATTTTATGGTTTCGAACAGGGTACTACTGCCGTTGTAAGTAAGGCTGGTAAATTTGGTTACATCAACAAAACAGGTAAAATAATTATTCCATTATCTTATGATGATGGTTTTGATTTTGAGGGTGACTGCGCCATCGTAAAACTGGATGGTAAATTTGGCTTAGTCAATTTGGATGGGCAGATAAAGATGGCGCCAATATATAACGATATATATCTTATTTCTGCTCCCAACATATTTTACTGCGCCAAGTTAGAGGAGAAATACGGAATTATTGATGTTAATAGTAACAGCATTTTACCCTTTGATTTTAATAACAAATTTGAAGCTGATGAATCGGGCAAATTTTTCTACGTAAGGGAAAATGATAGTGAGAATAGCTTGGTTTATGCTCATCAGTTTCTCTTACTAGGGCGATACGATCCAAAACTCATCAACGTAATTGAGATGGAGGAAACCATCGTTTATGAGGTTAAAAAGCATCAAAATGCAGCAGCAAATCTATTAATTTCTGATAACGCACTCGTGTTAATTGATGGTTACCAAGAGATTATTGAATTTTATACTGACCTTTTATTGATTCGAAAAAACAACAAATTTGGTCTTTACAAAACGGACGGTAAATCAGCTTTAGGTTTTGAATGTTATAAAATTGAAGATTTAAATGTATTGTTCGATGTTCCTGTAAATACGTTTTTTAAAGAAATTACTGAAGAAAACATTTATAAGCCTTATTGCGTTTTGAAACTCATTGTCGATTATAAAAATGGATTGTTATTCCATATACAAGGTTTTAATTCAGTCGTTTTTCCGTTAATTTATGACGATATCAAATACATTGGAGATGAATTTTTTGGTGTCAAAAAAGGCGATAAATGGGCTGTTTTCGATATTACAAGTAAAGCTTTTAGCAATTTTATCTATGATGAATTAATTAATGTTATTTCCTATTCCGGCATTGCTTACGGCTTGAAAGAGGACATGGTTTATATGATTGCAAAAACTGGAGTGGAACTGGCCAATAAGTTCCATTTGCAAGATTATGTAGATGCAAACGGCGATTACGATTATTATTATTTCACTACAGAAATCCAAGAGAAGATACAGTTCTACATAGATTCTAATTGATTTAAGTAATTTGTTGAGCACTCATTTGCTCAACAATTAAACACATGAGCTGCTTTGAAGCATATACTTCATGAATCCAGATGTCTATATCCTCAAAAAGATAGTATTGTTCGTCAATTAAATATAAAACCGTTTTTCCTTCTATACCAATTAAAGCCTCTATTTGTTTAACGTTTCGTGTTTTCAGTACTTGGTATCTTGCCGTTTGATAAGTATGGCGTATCATCTCGTCCATCCAATTCGAACCCAATAAATCGCTGAGTTCTGTAGTATTTAATAAGTTAGCCTTATTTAAACAATCGGTTCTAAAATTACACATTCAATAAATTTATAAAATAATGCAAACTTATCAATTCATTTTATCAGCATTTATACTGCCCTTTGCTCTGTTTTTGCTTTTATCGAAGTTAAAAAACTTAGGCGGCGACCGTGTTTTTGTTTTAATGATGTGTTCTGCATTTTTATGGTTGACTGCACTTGGGGCAACAATATTATATGTAGTGTCTAAGTATGTTTTTACTAAAATAGAATTCGGCTATTGCTATTTATTTTCATTAGGTTTTGGACTAGGAGTTTTAATAATTTGGACCATATTCAAATCTCATTTTACCAAGAAATGACTTTTTGCGTGACATAGTTCATTTTGTTGTAAGAAATACGTTTAAATATAGTTTTTGAACCGCTTTCGATTAAATTTATTAGATTATTTGCTGTATCTTTGAAGCCATGTTACAGGACAAAATAACACAATATTCAGAAAAAATCAATGCTTTCGTAACGGAGAAAGCTGATGAATTAGAGCAGTTTCGCATCAAATATTTAGGTAGTAAAGGTATCATTAAAGAGATTTTTGAAGAATTTAAAACGGTTTCTACGGAAGAGAAAAAATCTTTAGGGAAAGTTTTAAATGAGTTTAAGCAACTGGCTGAATCAAAATACCAAGCTTTAAAAGAATTAACTGAAGGAGCTGCGTCGAAAACAGAAGAGTCTGCTTTAGACATGACTTTGCCTGGCGAAGGTTTTGAGATTGGTTCTCGTCATCCACTAGCTTTGGTTCGTCGCGAAATTGTAGAGATTTTTGCAAAACTAGGTTTTACTGTAGCAGAAGGTCCTGAGATTGAAGACGATTGGCATAATTTCTCCGCTTTAAATTTCCCGGAAGAACATCCCGCACGAGATATGCAAGATACTTTCTTCATTAAAAAGGGTGGCGAAAAGGGAGACATCGCTTTGCGTACGCATACTTCATCGGTACAGGTACGTATGATGGAACAAGGGCAACCGCCATTCCGTGCCATCATGCCAGGACGTGTTTATCGTAATGAAGCTATTTCGGCCAGAGCACATTGCTTTTTCCATCAAATAGAAGGCTTGTATGTGGATGAAAATGTATCATTCGCAGACTTAAAGCAAACACTATTTTATTTCGTACAAGAATTATACGGCGAAGGGACAAAAGTTCGTTTCCGTCCGTCTTATTTCCCTTTTACAGAACCATCAGCAGAGATGGATATTTCTTGTACCATTTGTAAAGGTGCAGGTTGTAACATGTGTAAACATAGCGGCTGGGTAGAAATTTTAGGCTGTGGTATGGTAGATCCAAATGTTTTAGAAAACTGTGGTATCGACTCGAAAAAATACAGCGGCTTTGCCTTTGGTATGGGAATAGAGAGAATAACAAATCTTAAATATGTAATTAAAGATTTGCGTTTATTCTCAGAAAACGATGTTCGCTTCTTAAAGCAATATAAATCTGCTTTAATATAATGATGAAATATTTATATAGCGCATTATTTGTACTTGTATTATTTACAGGTTGCGGAAAAGATGAAGGCTATATTCCAGAAGTTGGGGTAAGTTTTAGTATGCCAACAAGCGACCCACGATTAAGCAGGTTGAGCAGTCCAGGTGGTGCAGTAATTATTAATGGCTATGGAATAGCTGGTTTAGTACTTTACCGAAGAACGGATAACAGATACGTAGCTTTCGATCGCTGCAGTAGCGTAAATCCCGAGCAAAAATGTGCTGTAAATTTGGATGACCCAACAATTACGGTAACCGACCCTTGTTCTGGTGCGAAATTTTTACTGGAAGATGGAAGCCCAGTAAAAGCACCTGCGGTAAGAGGTTTAAAACAATATACAGTGGCTATATCTGGCCAAAATTTACAAGTAACCAACTAGAATGGAAGCCGAAAAAATTAAGGAGACTGTAAAAAAGGCAGCTAAAGAACTTTTTAGAAAATACGGATACCACAAAACAAGTGTAAACGAAATAGCTAAAAAAGCACGCATTGCTAAAGCAACTATTTATAAATATTTCGAGAGTAAAGAACAAGTTTTAGATAGTATTTTAATGGATTATCTAGATCAGAATTTATACGAAATTTTGCATAATAAAGTAAGTTATGCATCAGAAGAAGAGCATTTAAAGGCTCTGGTAATGAAAACCAGTCGACTTTCTTTTACTGCCTGCAACGAATTTATCGGGTGGGATTTTGTTCGCGAGAATGCCAATTCTCAGGAATTTTTAAAACATCTTTCTGATCAACTTGAGGCACTTTTATTAGCTGCTTATTTGCAATTGGATAATTTTAAAAATAATCCAGCTCGTAGAGAAGGTTTAGCCTTTTTACTTAAGGCGAGCAAAAGTATTGTTTTCTCATTTGCATTTACTTCGGTTAGCGATTCTGATGTTCGTAAGAACTTTGTCAGTTTTCAAAAGGAGATTTTACCATTTTTGGTAAAGGCAGCTTTATAGTAAGAAATTATAGTTTAAATAAAAATGGGATATTGTTTGTAGCAATATCCCATTTTTATTTAAAGCTTTTTTTATTATTCCCACTTGAATACTTTTACCGCAACAGCGTAAATTCCGATTCCCCAGATTACTAAAATCATTATCTGAAATTTAACATCCCATAAACCTAAGCCTTCAAAAGCTACTTTACGCATTGCGTCGTTTAAATAAGTTAATGGTAAAGCTCTACTGATCGGTTGCAACCACGTCGGGAATGCTTCTATAGAAAAGAATGTTCCTGATAATAAAAACTGTGGTAATGTTACGATATTGGATATTGGCGGAACCATACTTTCGTTTTTTGCAATGCCAGATATAATGAAGCCAAATCCCATGAACACAATTATCCCGAGTGTGGCTAAAATAAGCATATTGAGAACGGTAAGCACGCCGTTAACTAGTGTAAACCCAAAGAAGAAATGACCGATTAAAATGATAAATAATGCACCTAGTAGCGCAAAGCCGATTCTTGCAATGCCTTCGCCAATTACAATGCTCGAACGTTTTACAGGTGTTGCAAAAAAGCGTTTAATAACAAGGGTTTGGCGTAAACTCAAAAACACAAAGGCAGTTCCGAAAACGCCCGTACTTAATAAAGAGAAGCCCAACTGTCCTGGTAAAATAAAGTCGATGGTTTTGTATTCGCGACCATGAACGGTACTTTCTTTAATCTCAGCAACTGATGGCTTTAATTCTTTATCGTAAAACAAATTGTTTAAAACCGATTTAAGGATATTGCCTTTATCCATTGAAGCCGATGTATAAACAACATTAACAGAGTACGCAACCGAATTTACCTTTTTGTGTACATCAATCATGGCATCAACATTTCCTTTTTCAAGTAATTTGTCGTAATCTGCTTTTGATTTATCTTTTACCAGGCGAATCATGCCTGTTTTTTCTAACATACCAATAACAGGGTTATTTATGTCGGAGCCAGGTGTAATGCCAACATCGATATGCGTGCCGCCGCCACCTAAAAAGCCAAATACGAGGATAAAGATTAAGGGAAAAGCAAGTGTAAAAACCACTGCCGAAGGGCTTCTCATGATGGAGCGAAAGCTTGCCTTTGCTAATGCCAGTGTTGCTGTTGTATTGCTGTATTTTTTCATTTACTATTCTGATTAATAGTTGTATTATTTTGTGTTTTTAAACCCGATTGGCGCGGCAGCCCCCGATTTTCTCGGGGCTAAAGCGAAAAGCGGGATTAACTTTAATTGAAATGCAGGTATTGCTTTTCGATATAGGATTAGCTCTGGTTTATTCTCGCCACTCTTTGCCTGTAAGATTGATGAAAACGTCTTCTAGATTGGCTTTTTTAACTTCTTTTTTGCGCTCAAAACCACTGTTAACTAACTTATCGATTAAATTATCTGGTGTATCTAAAGCGATGATTTGTCCACGTTCAACAAAGGCAACACGGTCGCAAAGCTGTTCCGCCTCATCCATATAATGTGTAGTAATTACCACCGTTGTTCCTGCATCGCGAATTTCGGTAATCAAATCCCATAAATTTCTTCTTGCCTGCGGATCTAAACCTGTGGTTGGTTCATCTAAAAAGATAATTTTAGGCTGATTTATTAAGGTTGTTGCGATAGAAAAACGTTGCTTTTGTCCACCCGAAAGTGCTTTGTATTTGGCTTTTGCTTTATCTTGAAGATTTACTTTCTCCAGCATATCCATTGGCTTAATATCTGCTCCGTATAAACCTGCAAATAACTCCAGCAGCTCTACAAGGTTTAAATTTGGATAATAACCAGCAGCTTGTAATTGTACGCCAATAATTTGCTTAATATCGTGTGCTTGCTTATCAACCGAAAAACCATCGACGATTATTTCACCTGATGTTTTGGCTCTAAGGGTTTCGATAATTTCGAGTGTTGTGGTTTTGCCAGCACCGTTAGGGCCCAATAAACCAAAAATTTCATTTTCGTAAACTTCAAAACTTAAATCTTGAACAGCGATAAAATCATCGTACTTTTTTACCAGATTTTTAACACTGATAATGGCTTTGTTTGTTTCCATATTACGAATGTAAGGAGCTTTAAATGAATAGAAAATGAATTTAATCAGTTATAACGAAAATGTCGGTAAAATGATGCTTTTGGTAGGTGAGGTTTGCTGTAAAACAAATCTGCGAATCTTCGGCTCTTTTATAGCCATAGATTCGCAGATTTTATAATTTGATTTAAGCTTTTGGCTTAAATTACCAAGTTAATTTACCAGTCATTACATCAACAAAATCGTCGAATAAATAACGAGAATCGTGTGGGCCTGGCGAAGATTCTGGATGATATTGAACTGAGAATGCTTTTTTACCTTTAACACGAATACCTTCGATAGATTTATCGTTTAAGTTTAAGTGGGTAATTTCAACTTTATCAGAGTTTCTAACCTCATCAGGTACCACACCAAAACCATGGTTTTGAGAAGTTACCTCGCAATGGTTTTTAATAATATTTTTAACTGGGTGGTTTAAACCGCGGTGACCATTGAACATTTTCATGGTACCAATGCCGTTTGCTTCTGCCAATAACTGGTGACCCAGGCAAATACCAAATAGTGGTTTATCTTCCTCTAAAATTTCTTTAATGGTTTCTACTGCGTATGGCATTACCGAAGGATCGCCAGGGCCGTTTGAAATAAAGTAACCATCTGGATTGAATTTTTGCATTTCTGCAAATTTTGTTTTTGCAGGGAAAACCTGAACATAAATATCGCGGTTTTCAAAACTGCGAAGAATGTTTTTCTTGATGCCTAAATCTAAAGCAGCAACCTTTAAACTCGCTTCTGGATTTCCATAAAAATAAGGCTCTTTAGTACTTACTTTTGATGAAAGTTCTAAGCCTTCCATTGATGGAACTTCAGCTAATTTTTTCTTTAATTCCTCTAAATCGGTAATTTCTGATGAGATGATAGCGTTCATTGCGCCTTTATCTCTAATGTGACGAACTAAGGCACGAGTATCAATATCAGAAATTGCAACTAAATTATCATTCTGGAAATAATCCTGAATAGATTCTGTTGCTTGTTTTCTACTATAAACAATGTTATAGTTTTTGCAAACTAAACCAGCAATTTTTATAGAATCAGACTCGATTTCTTCTTTCTGGATACCATAATTCCCGATATGAGAATTGGTGGTAACCATAATTTGTCCGAAATAACTTGGGTCGGTAAAAATTTCCTGGTAACCTGTCATCCCGGTATTAAAACAAATTTCGCCAGTAGTGGTTCCAATTTTTCCAGCAGCTTTGCCGTAAAAAACTGTGCCATCGGCCAGTAATAAAATCGCAGGTAACTTGGTGTAGTTAGTCATGGTAATTACAATATGGATTTTGATTTAAAAAAGAGTTGAAAAAAGAATGGCTTTCGGCATTAAAGCCGTTTTTGCGGGGTGCAAAAAAAGATGAATATATCCCTTCCATTTCGGGGTACAAAGATAGGATTTACGATTGGGAATTTAAAGAAAAAAATGAAATAAGGTTAAAGCTAAAAGCAGAAAACCGAGAAACCCAATTTGGATAAAAATGATTTAAGGCTGAGATTGCTTCAGTCTTTTAACTTTGGTCTTTCGGCTTAATTAAAGAAAAAACAATACTTTTGGTGCAACAAAATAAAAGCCATGTCGGTACATAAAGAAATAAAAAGAATAACCACACACATTTTGCAAGAAATGAAACAACGTGGTGAAAAAATATCAATGTTAACAGCCTACGATTATTCGATGGCTACCATTTTGGATGATGCAGGTTTGGATGTTTTATTGGTTGGAGATTCGGCTTCGAATGTTATGGCTGGGCATGAAACCACTTTGCCCATCACTTTAGATCAGATGATTTATCATGCTGCATCGGTAATTAGAGCGGTTAAGCGTGCTTTTGTTGTGGTCGATTTACCTTTTGGTTCTTATCAGGGAAACTCTAAAGAAGCTTTAAATTCTGCAATCAGAATTATGAAAGAATCTGGTGCTCATGGTGTAAAATTAGAAGGCGGAGAAGAGATTACTGAATCAGTTCAACGCATTATTACTGCAGGTATACCAGTAATGGGGCACCTGGGTTTAACTCCTCAATCTATTTATAAATTTGGAACATACACAGTTCGTGCTAAAGAAGAAGAGGAAGCTAATAAATTAAAAACAGATGTTTTAGCTTTACAGGCAGCAGGTTGTTTCGCAATCGTTTTAGAGAAGATTCCTGCAACTTTGGGCAGAGAAGTTTCGGAAAGTTTACACATTCCAACAATTGGCATTGGCGCTGGAAATGGCTGCGATGGTCAGGTTTTAGTGGTAAATGATATGATTGGTTTAACCAAAGGCTTTAAACCTCGTTTCTTACGCCAGTATATTAATTTATATGATGATATTCTGGGTGCTGCGCAATCTTACATTCGCGATGTTAAAGCGAACGATTTCCCTAGCGAGAAAGAACAATATTAACCATCCCAGCACTCTGAAGGGCAGTTAAAAAACTTTTCTCAAAATAATTAATAGATTAAGTATTTATGCAATTTGATATAATAAATATGAACTTAAGTTCTCCTTTTGGGGCGGAGGGGTATTATGCCAATTACCGATAAAGACATACTTTTTGAAGATAATCACCTAATTGCGATAAGTAAAAGGGCTGGAGATATTGTACAGGTTGATGAAACTGGTGACGAACCTTTAGATGAGCAGGTAAAAAAGTACATAGCTAAGAAATATAATAAACCTAATGGCGCCTTTTTGGGTGTTGTACATCGCTTAGACCGGCCAGTAAGCGGTGTAATTCTTTTCGCTAAAACGAGTAAAGCACTGGAAAGGATGAATGCCGTTTTTAAAAATCGGGAGGTAAAGAAAACTTACTGGGCGGTAGTAAAAAACAAACCCGAAAAAGAATCAGGAACACTCGTTCATTGGTTGGTTAAAAACCCGCAAAAAAACGTTGTAACTTATTATAATACCGAGGTTCAGGGTTCGCAAAGGGCAGAACTTTCGTATCGTTTAATTGGACAAGTTGGCGATTATTTTCTAATTGAAGTTGATCCGTTAACGGGTCGTTCTCACCAAATTAGGGTTCAGCTTTCATCTATGGGTTGCCCAATTGTTGGCGATAATAAATATGGTTATCCACGAGGAAGTAGAAAAGGAAGTATTTGCTTACATGCAAGGAGGTTAAGGTTTTTGCATCCAGTTAAAAAAGAACCAGTTGATATTTTTGCCAAATTACCAATAGATGGCTTTTGGGAAAGATTCGAAAACCTATAAAAACTTATTATCGCGTATGCGGTAATAAAAAGGCTCGCTTCAAAATGAAGCGAGCCTTTTTTGCTTATTTGCAATTTGTATGTTCGAAAATTATCGATTTACCAAATGTTAATTTGCTTATGTTTTTAAATTTCACATCACCATTCACCTGATAAACATCTCCATACCCTTCTAATAAGGAATCTCCTTGTTTTACCCAAACCACCTGCCTTCTAGAATAAACACCTTCTGACTGAAATTTGTAATCTACAATAATGGTGTCTCCTCTAACTATTCCATAAATTGGGCCGCTATTTTTATCTTTTCCATCAAGGCTGTAAGTAAGCTGACCTAAAATTTTATCTCCTCCAGTACTGTAAATTCTTAATGTTGCTAAGTTTTTATCTTTATTGTAAATATAACACTCATCAGGTTTTGAGTACTCTGAAACATGATCACTCATTATACTGGAGTCTAAAGTACTTTGCTTTTTACTATCACTTTCGCAAGAAGCCAGGAACATGGATGTAGCAGCAATAAATAGGAGTGATTTTTTCATTTTAACGGGATTGAGTTAAGAATTAAATGCTTTTTCAAATTTAAAATTAACAAATCTGATTAAATTTCACCAATATATTTACCAAATATAAGTAGCAGCCGCACCTTTTTCTAAAGAGCTGGTAACAATTTTGCCGTTGTATTTAATGTTGAAAGAGGTATCAGAATTGTTATTATTGCAAACAATTAATACCGTTTTACCATCAGGGGTTTTAAATGCAACATTTTGCAAATTACCAACTATGTTCGATGCTATACGTATTGAGCCTGGTTTAACAAATTTGGAAGCATGAGCAATTACATAATATGCTACATTTCTACTAACTGCAGGCGCAATGGTAATGGCACCTAAACAAGTTGTACATCCTCCTTTATCGGTATGTGGATTATAATTTGGATCGGCCGCTAAATTCCACTCTAAAACATTACGACTCCAATTGCGTGTTGCTCCAATTATTAATGTAGAAACGTGCCATTTTAAATCTTCTGAAAAGTTTGATGGACCACCAACCCATTGCTCAGTAAAATAAATATTTTTATCGGGGTGAGCATTATGCACTTGAGTTAATGCAGAAATATTGCCTGCGTATAAGTGAAAAGCAGAACCATCTACATATTTTTTAGCTTCAGCATCGTTCAAAATTGCGATTGGATATTCAGGTTTATCAGCATTATGATCGTAAACAATAATTTTTGTAGTTATGCCTGCGGCTTGAAATGCTGGTCCTAAAACTTTAACAAATTTGGCCTGATCTAACGCTTCCATATACATACTCGGATTATTACCTGGGTGTAAAGGTTCATTTTGAGGCGTAATGGCATCGATTGTAATGCCTAAAGCTTTCATCGCCTGGATATATTTAATTAGATATTTCGAATAAGCAGCATAATATTCTGGCTTTAAGCTTCCACCAATTAAACTCTTATTAGTTTTCATCCAGGCGGGTGCAGTCCATGGCGAACCTAAAATTTTAATCGAAGGATTTATAGCTACAATCTTTTTAAGTATCGGAATTAAATCAGCTTCCTCTTTTGATAACGAAAATTTAGCTAGATTTTCATCAGTTTCACCATCAGGTAAATCATTATAGGTAAAGGCTGATGCACTTAGATCAGAAGCACCTATGCTAACTCTTAAATAACTAACTGCGATAGCATTATCGGCTGTGCCAAATAATTCATTTAATAATTTGTCTTTATCGGCTGCAGGAAGTGCGTTGATTAAACTTGCACTACCACCTGTTAAAGTATAACCAAAGCCATCAATACTTTGAAAACTCGTATTTGGATCAATCTCTATGGTCGGATTCGCATTTGTTGCGTCAGAAAAATTTAAGGCTATGTTTTGCTTGCTCAGTAATTGCGATTGATCTCCTTTAGTAAGCCAGAAAGCCACCTCGGTTTTTACAGGTTCGATAAGAACTGTGCTGCCTGTGTTAGTACTTTTCGTGTTGCTTTTTTTGCAGGCGCATCCAGTAAAAATAAGACTGCTAAGTAAAAATATGCTATAGGATAATTTCATTTGGAATTCAGTTTAGTGAATAGAGTAGATTTTTTAAAGGTTCGTTTGTCTAACATTTCGTATTTAAAACAAAAGGCGACAATTGCCGCCTTTTGTTTTAAAACCCTACTAACGTATGTTAGGGTTTCTATCCATTTCCGCTTGCGGAATAGGGAAAAGTAACTTGGCTGCGGTAACATTGTAATTTAAATTAGCACCGCTTCCATTTTTTTGTGCATTCATCACGGCAATTGCTCTGTTTGTTCTTAATAAATCGAACCAACGCTGGCCTTCGAAGGCAAGTTCTAAACGACGCTCTTTTTCTATAGCTAATCGCATTGACGCTTGATCGTTGGCAGGTGTAATACCTAAATTCACACGACCACGAATTTCATTAACAATAGGTGCAGCTGTAGACCATCCAGAAGTGCTCAACTCATTTAAAGCTTCTGCTTTTAATAGTTTGATATCAGCAAGGCGAATGATGTAAGAATTAGCTAAATCATCATTGCGATATTTGTTAATAAATGGATAGTTAGATTTTGTCCAATAATCGTCAGACCATCCTTCAGTGCTAACGTTTTTAAAGCTCGTACTTGAGTTTTTACGAATTACATCACCTTCTGCATCAAATGCTGCTATTAAATCGTTGGTTGGTGTGCAAAAACGTTTCCATCCTGTACCAACAATTACACCAGTCATCCAATTTCCACGACCACTAGGGCCGCCCCATCCGTCGTATTGCATTTCCCAAATAGATTCGCTGTTATTTTTGTGTGCGCCATCAAATAATTGATCAAAAGAGCCAATTAAACTGTAGCCACCGTTTATAGTAGCATCGGCATATTGTTGCACTTTAGCCCAATCTGGATTAGGTTTAGAAGCATAAACCTTTGCTAATAAAGCGTTAACAATTCCTTTAGTAATAATACCTTTGTTAGGAGCGGTTGTACGCACATTTGGTAAAGCAAATTCCAAATCCTTAATAATCTGTGTATAAACCTCATCAACAGAAGAACGTGGTTTTTGCATTTCTTCTAATGATGTTGGTGATTTTAATATTAGTGGCACACCGCCCCATAATCTTACTAAATGAAAGTAAAAATATGCTCTTAAAGTTGAAGCTTCGCCTAAAATCTGGTTTCTTCTGCCATTGGCGTCTAAAGCGGCATCCTTAATATTTGGAACGTTTTCTAATACTTCATTCGCATTTTTAATATTCGAATAAAGCCCTGACCAATCGCGGCCAACATTACCATTTGTAGAATTTGCTGTAAATAAATCGATTTGAATGTTAGCAGGATTATCACCACCTGCATAAGCATTATCAGATGTTACATCTCCATTAACCATGTAATCCCAGATATGGTAATCATTGTACATGCCTCCATAGGCTCCAGCCATTAATTTTTCTGCTCCTGCAGCGGTTGTAAACGCTACATCACCTGTTACCTGATTAAATGGTTGTTTCTCCAGGAAATCTTTTTTACACCCGCTTTGCAAAGTGATGGTTAATGCTGCGGCTGCTACTAACGAATATATATATAGTTTCATTTTTTTAATTCTTAAAATCCAACATTAATACCAAATAATAAACTTCTAGATTGTGGGTAAGTACCATAATCTACACCCATTGCAGGGCCGTTCGCCGAGTTTACGTTAACTTCTGGATCTAAACCTGAATAATTGGTAAAGGTTAATAAATTGTAGCCAGTAGCAAAAACAGTAAGCTTACTCATTTTTAATTTTTCTAATACTGATGAACCAAAACTGTAAGATAACGTCGCTGTTTTTAAACGTAGGTAAGATGCATCTTCAACAAATCGGCTAGATGTTAATGAATTTTCTGAGCTACTTCTAAGCGCTTTTGGAATATTGGTAATCTGTCCTGGAGTAGTCCATCTGTTTAAAACTGCAGCCGATTGATTTTTAGAATCAAACATACCTTCTATATCAATTCTTGAAGCATTAAATAACTGACTTCCTTGTACGCCCTGGAAAAACAAATTTAAGCCCCAATTTCCATGTGATAAGCTATTTGTAACTCCATATATAAATTTTGGCTGAGCTGAACCAATGAAAGTTCTATCGCCTGGGTCAGCTGAGCCAGTAACGCCATTTCCATTTGTATCAGCATACTGTGCAGCACCAGTAGCAGGATTTACACCTGTAAATACATAACCATAAAAACTTCCAAGAGGTTTGCCTGCTACCACGCGGACAGCAGCATCACGCTCATAAATTCCTGCAAAATCTAAAGATTTAGTCGTTTCACCTAAATCAGTTACTTTGTTTCGGTTAATAGAGAAGTTTAAGTCGGTACTCCACTTAAACTTATCACGATCGAAGTTTTTTGTTGATAAAACAAATTCTAAACCTTTGTTTTCCATTGCACCAATGTTGTACGCCTGGCTACCAAAACCCGACGATGGAGGTAGTTGTACATTGATTAATAAATCGTTTGTTTTCTTTAAGTACGCATCAGCAGTAAATGTAATACGGCTGTTAAACATACTTAAATCTAAACCAATATTTGTTTGAGTGGTTTTTTCCCACGATAGGTTATTATTAGCTGGGTTTTGCAAATTGTATTCGCCTTGAGCATTTACACTGTAAAGTTTTAAATAGGCGTAATCTCCAATTCCCTCATCATTACCAACTTTACCCCAGCTTCCACGAATTTTTAAATCGTTAATGGTTTTGCTGTCTTTCATAAAGTTCTCTCCAGAAATTCTCCAGCCTGCAGAAAATGAAGGGAAGTATCCAAAACGTTTCTCTTTCGCAAATCTCGATGAACCATCGGCTCTGAAGTTAGAACTAAATAAATACTTACTGTCGTAAGCGTATGTGATACGGGCAAGGTACGATTGTTTAGACCATTGCGCTCTTTGCGGAATAGTTAAGGCTACAGATGGTGCTGTAGGTCTGCCCGATACCTCATAAAAACGAGTTAATTCGTTATTGCTGTATTTCCAATCTGATGATTGTAATGTATAACCACCAGTTGCAGTGAAAGCATTTTTACCAACATTTTTTGTATAGTTTAATATGTTTTCGTTTAACCAAACATGGTCTCTGGTTGTGTTATCTCTATAAACACCCCTTTCCTGGCGGCCATAAGTTGTTAAGAAGTTATCGGTAAAGTAGCGATAGAAATTCTTGTTAGCGTTTGTACTGATTGTAGATTTAAAGAATAAATCTTTCGTAAAATTTACCTGAGCACCAAAAGCGCCAATAAATCTAAAATTACGTGTTCTGTTATTCGAACCAAAAGCCAATGCTAATGGGTTATCCCATCCGCCAGCGTTTGGAATAGTAGTGTATTGGCCATTGCTTTCGAAAATGCCTATAGTAGGAGGGGTTGTTAAAGCACCAAGAATAACACCACCACGAGAAACACTGCTGTTATCCCCAACATCAACGGAAGTGCTTGAAGTTAAAACTGCATTACCTGTTAACTTTAACCACGAAGTTATATTCTGACTACCATTAAAGTTTGCTGTTATGCGGTCTAATTTTGCAGGTGCAACCACACCTTTATCTTGTTGGTAGCCCGTAGAGAAATAATATTGACCACCTTTAATTCCACCAGAAATGGATGCCTGATACTGGTTTTGAGTGCCTGTTTTAAAGGTTTCCTTTTGCCAATCAGTGTTATTGTTGCCACCGAAAGTGGTGTAGCCTAACTCTTTCATTAAAGCAATATATTGCTCACTGTTTAATACGTCTTGAGTTTGCCAGAAATTAGAAAAACCTGTAAAAGCATTAAATGCAACCTTTAATTTTCCTGAACTACCTTTTTTAGTTGTAATTAATACCACACCGTTTGCACCACTCGAACCATAAATAGCCGCCGCAGATGCATCCTTTAGAATGGTCATGGATTCGATATCGTTTGCGTTTAAGAAACTTGCATCTCTCGAAGTAACACCATCAATTACATAAAGTGGACTGTTGGATGCAGTTATCGAAGTATTACCGCGAATACTGATTGTAATGCCAGAACCTGGTTTGCCAGATTGGGAACTAACCTGAACACCTGCTGCACGACCTTGTATTGCTTGAAGTGGATTGGTGATCGGCTGATTTTCTAAATCTTTAGATGAAACAGATACAACTGATGTAGTTAAATCCTTTTTAGTAGTAGTGCCATACCCAATAACTACAACTTCATTTAATTGCTGATTATCATCAGACATAGTAATGTTAAGTGTCGTACTATTATTTACTGGTACCTCGATTGATTTGTATCCAATAAATGAAAGTTCTAATGTCGAATTTTGTGGAGCTGAAATGGAGAATGTACCATTATCTGCTGTTGAAGCACCTAGATTTGTGCCTTTTACTTTTACCGATACGCCTGGTAACGGCAGGCCTTTTTGATCCTTTACCTCCCCTTTGATGGTCGTATTCTGAGCCATACTGAAAGAGACGGCACAAAGAAAAAATACCATTAGCAACGTAAATTTTTTTCTCATAATTTTTTGGTTTGTTAATATAATTATGAAGTAAAGTTACTAAGGATTAAATGTTAATTCCAAGCATTTTGAATGTTGAATTTTATTTAAGATATTGATATATAGTGTTTTATAGTTATTTTGATACGCTTTAATACCATCCCAATTTACACGCGCTCTGGCTTGATTATCAGGCTTTAAGTGCCATTAATAACTTAGTTGGCGAATGCATTTTTATACGCTTAAGTACCTATGGTATTATCTTAAAAAAAAGTTTTAATACAACGTTATTGTGACCTAATAAAGGTTTAATTATTCGATTACAAGCTGACTCCAGCCGTTTTTCCCAGTTTTTTTAAGTGTTTTTTTTCTGTCTTCCATCACTTTCTTAATTCTGGCTCCAAATGTCCAGCAAGTGCTTTGCCTTATAGAAAGAATTTCAGAAAGCTTATGTGAAGAGATTTTTCCCTTTGAAGAATAGATTAGAAAAATCATATAGAATGCTTTGTTGATTGGAATTCGTGTACCATGAAAAATAGTATAGGTAGTTACCGATTCTTCATAACCACATTTACTGCAACGTCTGCTATTTAAAATATGACCATTGAAATAATGATCGTTACTGCATCTTCTACAATGGTAACCATTACTCCATTTCAATTCTGCTAAAAAATTGTAGCAGGCTTCTTTATCTGGATATATTTTGCTGAACTCTTCAAAATCAACTTCAGTATTCATAACCCGATCTCTGGTTACTTTCTCTACATTCTCCTGCAGTTCTTCATTGTCTTGCGATAACAAAGCATTCATTCTCGATATTTCTTCAGCCTGTTTTTGCAATAACGTATTTACTTCTTCGAGTGCTTGATTTTTGCTTTCGATAATTAATGATTTATGATAAACCTCTCTGGTTCGTTCTTCAACCTTAGTCTCCAGTTCTCGGTTAATGGTATCTTTTAATGTTGCATTAACAACCATTTGTCGAATCATTTTTTGTTGCGCTTTATCCTTGGTTGTTTTTAATATTCGAACTTTATCTCCGATGGCAAATGAGAGGAAAATCATTTCCAGTATAAAACAAAAATTAAGGCTGTAATAAGTAATCACGCCAAAATTTAACCAGCTCACCCCAAGCATAATTAAAAATTTAAGCATGAAACCCGCAAATAAAAAGCTGTAACCAAGTACAAAAAAGCGAGCAGGTTTATAACCTTTTTTATAAATATAAATTCCAGTAAAAAAAGCTACTGATAAAGGTATTGCTTCGATAAATTTATAGCTAAATAAATTTTGATTAAACAGATAGCAGTAAGCGAAGAAGATTAATCTTGCCAGGATTACCCCAAAAATTAATTTGTTAATTTTTGGGGCTTTTGTTTGAATGAGCAAAAGTTCTTTAGTAAAAAGCAGAGCAAAAATGCTGGTAGCACAAAGTGCAAAAGCATAAGCTACCTGATTCCAGGCAGGTGCATTTGGCCAAAAATATTGGTAAGCAATCCCATCGTTACTCGTTTCGAAAAAACCAACACTAAGGTTGTATAAAACATAGTATAAATACTGTTTCTGCCTAATTGCGATATACATAATCAGGTTATAGAAACTGAAAACTAAAATCATCCCATTGAAAATGCCGAAATAAAAATATTCATCTAAAGCATAAGAAATAAACCATTCAGCACTCCTTAATACAATTATTATATCTGATATCTGCGACGATTTTATTTTGAAATAATAAGTTTTTACGGTTGTCCCATCATTCTGAATAGGGATTTCGAAGTTTTTATGGTGAATAAGTCTTTTATTAAATGGCTGTGCATCGCCTAGATTTTCAATTTTATAACTTCCATCACTTTGTGGAATATAAACGGTCATCTGATCGATCGTCTGATCAAAGAATTCGAGCAAAAAGGGCTTGTTAGCCAATTCATTTTGCTTTATTTTAATTTTAAACCAATAGGTTTTATTAAGTTTTTTAGTTTGAGGTGTGCTGCTAATGCTGGCCTTAAACTTCCTGTCAAAAGAATCGCTTCTTATTTGCTCAAAAGAATATTGTTCAGCATCATCTTCGAGTACCTCAATTTCTTTAAAAGTGAAAATATGCTGTGGAATGGAATCGTGTATTTCTACAACTTTTTGAGCTTTTAATTCAGCACTGAATAGAACCATAAAACTTATGGTAAAGAGAAATAAACTTCTGAAAAATAGTTTCATCGACATAAACCACAAAGTTACAAATTTGTAACTATCCGATTATCATCACTAAATCAGACTATTTTCTTTAGGAAAGATTAAAGTTATGCTGGTTCCTTTATGCTCTTCAGAGTGGATCTCGATTTCAATTTTATGAAATTTGGCTATACTTTGCACAATAGCTAAACCTAAACCAAAACCATGTTCTTCGGTATTTCCACGCTTAAAACGATCAAAAGCATTTTCTAATAGCTCCTGACTCATCCCTGGCCCATCATCACTAATAGTTAATTTGTAATGGTGATTTCTAAGCTCCCCAATAACCTTGATTTCGCCATTTTCATTATTGTACTTTATGGCATTATTTATTATGTTGATGAGTAAAGTATGTATAAGCGCTTTATTTCCTGTAAAATGATAATTTGATTTCAAATCGAGCTGGTAATTCAGATTTTTGTCAGCCATTCGATCTTCTAAATCTTCATATATATCCTGAAGCTCTTCATTTAAGCTAATTTCTTCTGTTTTTAAATACTGGTTGTTTTCAACTTTAGAGATTAACAGCAAGCTATTAATGATAAATTTTAAGCGATTTAAAGTTTTCAAAGAAGCGAAAATTTTATTCTCATGTTCAACAGGTATTCCTTGCGTGTTAAGCATATTTTCAAATCTTGTACTTAGAATTGATATAGGTGTTAATAATTCGTGCGAAACGTTAGCGATAAACTGCTTTTCTAATGCAAAAAGTGTGTTAATTTTACGCATTAGCGAATTAATACTATTATCTAAAATTTTAAAATCATCCGTATTTGTAGGAATATTTTGATAATTATAATGCGATGGGTCGTTAACTTTATTAAGTTTTTTATCAATAATTAAATAAAATGGTTTTAGTAAAAAATTGGTAAAAGCAAGATCTGTAAGTAGGGTTATTACTAAAGCACCAACAAGCACTATTAGCATGTAAAACCGAATAGAGTTTTTAATGCCCTGCAAGGCAGTCATACTCTCTCCAAGTTCGAGTTTATACCAATTTTGGCGGTAATTGAATTTATAGTTTAGTATTCTGTAAAATTCAATATCGCCCTCAATTTCCCTTTTTTCAGTGATAATCCTGGCTGATGAATCTTTTTGATTATCTGGAATGTCAGTTAAAATAATAAACTCTTCCTTTAAGATATTATAATCGGTAAAACTTGGTTCGTTGCTTAAAAGGCTATCTATTTCTCCATCGCTTAAATGCTCAATTATTTTTCCTTTTTTTTTGAGTAAACGGTTGTCGAGTTGGTTGTAGGCAAGTCTATCGAGTGAAAACAATATAATAGCGCCCAAAACCACTATAATTGCAATTTTGGTAATGGCATTATAAAGTGAAAACTTTACCTGTAACTTCATTTTTTACGGATGATGTTATATGTTAAATTGAATGTTGCGTTTGTTTCGCCTTGGGCGGATGATTGGGATGATTTTAAAATTAAGAAATTGATTTCCTTTAGGCTTTCTGTTTTTAGATATTTAGCTAACTAGCAGTTAATCCGATAACCAATGCTTCTTACCGTTTCAAACCAATCGGTAGGGTTTACAGCCGATAATTTTTTTCGAAGATTTTTAACATGTACATCAACAAAATTAGAATCTGAATTCACTTCTAAAATATCGCCCCAAACATGCTCGGTTAAGCTCATTCTCGAAACCACTCGATTTTTGTTGAGTACTAAGTAGTTAAAAATTTCGAATTCTTTTTTAGTTAAGTTTAATCTTTCATCTGCAAAAGAAACCGTTCTGTTCTGAATGTTTAGTAAAAAACCATGAATATCAACTTCGTTTTTCTCTAGTTTATGTTTTCTACGGATAATGGCGTGCATACGTGCCAAAAGTTCGTTTAAAGAAAATGGTTTTGGTAAATAATCATCTGCACCTTCATCTAAACCTTTAATTCGGTCATCTACAGCACTTCTTGCGGTTAAAATAATTACGGCGTCATCTCTGTCTTTCAAAGATTTTAGCTGTTTTAAAACTTCAAAACCATCACCATCAGGTAAGCCTAAGTCAAGTAAAATAAAATCGTAACTGTTTACAAAGATTTTCTCTTCTGCCGATCCTTTTTTCCAGGCATGCTCAATAATGAAACCTTCATTGCTCAGAAATTCATCCATTTCAAGCGCAAGGCTTTTCTCATCTTCAACTATCAGTACGTTCATTTTAGTATCGAGTATTAGGTAGCAAGTATCAAGACAAATTGCAAAAGCTTCTGGTATTGACCTTCATGGTTTGCTTTAATCTTTCCGCTTTCGTTTTTCCGCTTTAACCAACAACTAAGTTAATATTTTTTAAAATGATACGGCACGCTTCTTCGATTTCTTCTTTAACAATAATTAAAGGTGGGGCAATACGCATAGAGTTACTGCAATGTAAAAACCAATCAGATAAAATGCCATCTAAAATACAGGCATCGATAATTTTTTTATTGATTTCAAAACTTTCGAACTCAACGGCAAGCATCAAACCTCTTCCTCTTATTTCTTTTATTGCAGGATGAACAAGCAATTGCTTAAAAAGCTGTCCTTTTTCTTCAACTTCATCAACAATATGGTGATCAACTAAAGTTCTTAAAGTTGCCAAACCTGCTGCACAACAAACTGGATGACCACCAAAAGTTGTCATGTGACCAAGAATGGGGCTATGAGAAAGTACAGACATAATTTCTAAAGAGCTTATGAAAGCACCGATTGGCATTCCACCACCAATACCTTTGGCTAAAAGCAAAACATCAGGAATTACGTTATAATGCTCGAAAGCAAACATTTTACCACTTCTGCCAAAACCAGATTGTATTTCATCAAAAATTAACAGCGTTTTGGTTTCATTGCATTTTGCTCTTAACGCCTGCATGTACTCCAAGTCAGCAACCCTAATTCCAGCCTCACCTTGAATAGGTTCGATAAAAACAGCCGCTATTTCTTCAGTTATTTTATCCAGATCATCAATATTGTTATGCTGGATAAAACTTACGTTAGGTAAAAAAGGTCCATAACCAGAAGAATAGAAATCGCTTTCCATTAAACTTTCGGCACCTTGCGTACTACCGTGATAAGCATTTTTACAAGCGATAAAACCCTTTCTTCCTGTATAACGTTTCGCTAGCTTCATGGCGCCTTCAACAGCTTCAGTACCCGAATTTAAAAAGTAGGTACAGTTTAAACTTTTTGGTAAAATATCAGCGAGTGCTTTAGCAAAATTAACCTGTGGTGTTTGAACATATTCGCCATAAACCATTAGATGCATATAAGTTTGAGCTTGCTCTTGTATAGCTTTAACCACCGCAGGGTGGCAGTGACCAACATTGCTTACGCCAATTCCTGCAATTAAATCGATGTGTTTTTTACCTGCAGCATCATAAATATAAATTCCTTTGGCTTTTACAAATTCGAGCATTAATGGTTCTGGTGATGTTTGTGCATTATGTTGCAGAAACAACTGGCGCTGTGTTAACATGGTACAAAAGTACGGAAATGAAGGTTGCTTTAAAATAAAAAAGACCTGCATCGCTGCAAGTCTTTCATTTTACTGTTTATCTTTAAAACGGTTAAGCAGCTCTCGCTTAAAGGCTTCTTGCGCTCTGTAGTATTTGCCAATAATTTTAATAGGCAATACCGCTTTAAATCTATTGTAATATTTCTTTTCGATGTTTAAATCACGCTGTCTGAAATCGAACTCACTTGTAATTAAAGTTTGAATTTGTGCATCACTTAAATTATCAATTTCTGCAACCTTTCTAAAAGAAATCATCTTTTGAAAACGTTCTTTTCTAATTGCATTCTGTTCTGCCTGCATATCATTATATATAGGCCAGAATACTTTTGCCTCTTCAGCTGATAAATCTAATTTTGTTGTGAAAAATGCGATTTTTAGTGCTTCTATTTCTTCTCCTCTTGGTTTTTGAGCCCAAATTATCGAAGGTAACATGAACATTAAAACGGCAAAAAATAACTTCTTCATTTTTATTAATTTTTATAATTCCTGAGCCAAATCACTCGACGAATAATTGTTCAGGATGTAGTTTTCCACTTCTGTATCTGAAGCAGAAGTCGTTTTTGTATTTGATATGTTTTGAGCTTCTAAATGGTCTATAATTGTACTTTCGTCGATATCATAAAGCATTTGTTCGTTTGCAAAATCTGCAGATTGTAACTGAGCCGCTGGAATATTTGCAGCTTCGTTATTCTGGTAGAAATAAACTCCGAAAGAAGATATAAGCACAAAACAAGCAGCAGTTGCATATTTAACAAAACTGCGTTTCCAAAGCGGTATAATTCTAGCTTCTTTCTTTGGTTCTTCGGCAGCAATTTTACTCGTAATTCTGCTTTGTAAGGTTTCGAAGTAATTTTCTGGTACTGCAAAGCTCTTTTCACGCTGAATAATTTGCCTCAAAGCAATTTTGGTTTCAATTCTTTCTGTTAATTCTTCGAAATAATTTTGAGGAACTTCAAAAGCATTTTCAAATGTTTTTTGTTTCAGGTTATCTAAAAAGATTTTGCTGAAAACTTCCTCTTCACAATTGTCGAAATATCCAGTAGGAACGGCGAAGGGATTACGTCTGCCCATTGCGGCAAGGGTAGGCGCTTCGTTAATCCAATCGTTATTTTCTAAATTTTCATTCATCACAGATATATGATACAATTAAAGTGAAAAGGTTTAATAGTCTATCTCATCATTTGTAATAAAAGCTTCAATTTTTTTTGCCGCGATGTGAAATGACGCTTTTAAAGCACCAACCGATGTTCCTAAAACTTCAGAAATTTCTTCATATTTCATATCATCAAAATATTTCATATTGAAAATAATCCGCTGTTTCTCGGGAAGTGTAAGAATCGCTTTTTGCAATTTAATCTCAAGCTTATCGCCATTAAAATAAGAAGAGGCAACAAGGTTATCAGCCAATTCAGATGATACTTCATCTAATGGCGTATTGTTTTTTTGCTTTTGCTTGTTAAGGAATGTGATCGATTCGTTTGTAGCTATGCGATAAATCCAGGTATATAACTGAGAATCACTTCTGAATTTATCAAGATTTTTCCAAACCTTAACAAAAACTTCTTGAATTAGATCATCACAATCATCATGATTTAAAACCAAACGACGTATGTGCCAATAAATTTTTTGCTGATATTTTTTTAAAAGCAAGTTAAATGCCTCGTTTCGAGTTTTCTCGACAGCAAACTTTGCAAGAATTTCGGCATCTTCAACTTGTTTCATTAATAGGGTTTTAATTTTCGGCCATTTTTAAAAACCGTTTAACAAAAAGCTCATTATATTTTTAGAAAATGTAAGTTCTTATTTCTTAGGTTTATGCAGCCCTGCTTTTCGTTACAAGTCCGCTCCCTAGAAAATCGGGATTGCGGGCTTTTCACTTCAATCAGGTTTATTAACTGCGGTTTGTGCAAAAACACTAAACGTAGTTTGCACAGAAATGTTGTTTCTAAACCCGACAGAAGCGACAGCCCTGTAATTGATTTTTCATCAATTGCAGGCTACAGCGAATGGCGGGACAAATTTGCCAAATACTTCTGTACGCTCATTTTCAAATAATAAACGCCCAGTAAATTTAACAGGCGTTTATTTTTGATTATTATTTCTTTCTGCCAATAACTTTTTGAACAGCTTCAACAATGTTTACCGCATCTAAGCCGTATTTAGACATTAATTGATCTGGTGTTCCGCTTTCGCCAAAAGTATCGTTAGTAGCTACAAATTCTTGTGGTGTAGGTAATTCTGTAGTTAATAAACGAGCAACACTTTCGCCTAAACCGCCAAATTTATTGTGCTCTTCGCAGGTTACCACGCAGCCAGTTTTTTTAACTGATTTTAAGATTGCTTCGTCATCTAAAGGTTTAATCGTGTGGATGTTGATAATCTCTGCATCGATACCTAACTCTGCTAATTTTTCTCCAGCTTCGATTGCTTTCCAAACCATGTGGCCAGTCGCAATAATAGTTACATCGGTGCCTTCGTTAACCATCCAGGCCTTACCAATCTCGAATTTTTGATCAGGATCTGTAAACACTGGGATTACTGGGCGACCAAAACGTAAGTAAACAGGACCTTCATACTCGGCAATTGCCATTGTTGCAGCTTTGGTTTGGTTGTAATCGCATGGATTAATAACCACCATTCCTGGCAACATTTTCATTAAGCCTATATCTTCTAAAATCTGGTGAGTTGCACCATCTTCGCCCAAAGTTAAGCCAGCATGAGATGCACAGATTTTAACGTTTTTGTTTGAATAAGCTACCGATTGACGAATCTGATCGTAAACACGACCAGTAGAAAAGTTAGCAAAAGTACCTGTAAAAGGAATTTTACCACCAATGGTCATACCCGCTGCGATACCGATCATATTTGCTTCTGCAATACCAACCTGAGTAAAACGCTCAGGAAAATCTTTAATAAAGGCATCCATTTTAAGCGATCCGACTAAATCGGCACATAATGCAACTACGTTTTCGTTTTTCTTGCCTGCTTCATGTAAGCCAGCACCGAATCCCGAACGTGTATCTTTTTTCTCTGTGTATGTATATTTTTTCACAATTTCTTAATTTATTGTTTTCGTTTCTGTTCTTCGTTATAATCATTTGCCTTTCAGCTTTAAACTTTAAACGCTAAACTTTCACTTTAATAATCCCCTAATGTTTCTGGTAATTGTGCCAAAGCCGCTGCCAATTGTTCATCATTCGGAGCTGTACCATGCCATTTGTGTGTACCCATCATATAATCTACACCAGCACCCATTTGTGTGCTCATTAAGTTTAAGATTGGTTTACCTTTACCAGTTAAGGTTTTAGCATAATGTAAGCCTTCAACAATAGCTTGCATGTCATTTCCGTCGGTATTGATTACGTGCCATCCAAAAGCTTCAAATTTTGCTTGTAAATCATCTAAAGCAAGAACCTTACTGGTTGGTCCATCAATTTGCTGTCCGTTATAATCAACTGAAGCAATTAAATGATCAACTTTATTGAAAGGCGCAAACATAGCCGCTTCCCAGTTTTGTCCTTCTTGTAACTCTCCATCACCCAATAAGGCAAAAATGTAAGATTTATCGCCGTTTAACTTTTTAGCTAATGCAGCTCCGATGGCAACAGACAAACCTTGACCTAATGAACCTGAAGCGATGCGGATTCCTGGCAAATGCTCATGTGTAGTTGGGTGACCTTGCAATCTCGAATCCAACTTACGGAAAGTTGCCAATTCACTTTTATCGAAATAACCAGCATGCGCTAGTGTACTGTACCATACTGGAGAAATGTGTCCGTTTGAAAGGAAAAACAAATCTTCCCCTTTACCTTCCATCGTGAAGTCCGTTTTGTGGTTCAATACTTCAAAATATAAAGCGGTAAAAAAATCTGTACATCCTAGCGAAGCGCCCGGGTGACCAGATTGACATCCGTGAACCATTCTTACGATATCTCTTCTAATTTGAGAGGCAATATCTTCTAGCTCTTTAATTGTATGTTTCATTAAAATATGAGGTTGTTGTTACATAGCAAAGTTAATATTTTACTTGCTATATCATAATTAGTTATTGATTAAATCGAGTACTTGTTGTGTTGCATTTTTAGTGTCAACTTTTTTAACGATGTGCGAAATTTTTCCTTCGCCATCAATAATAAAAGTGGTACGGACGGTACCCATATATTTTTTACCGTACATGTTTTTCTCTGCCCATACACCATAATCATTTACAATTTTTTGGTCGGTATCGGCTAGTAATGTAAATGGTAAGCTATGCTTGGTTACAAATTTTTGATGGGATTTTTCGTCATCAACACTTACGCCTAAAACTACAATTCCTTTTGCCTGCAAACCTTGATAGTTATCTCTGAAATCGCAGGCTTCAGCTGTACATCCAGGCGTATCATCTTTCGGGTAAAAGTAAAGAACAACCGTTTTTCCTTTATAATCGTTTAAAGAAACTAATGCGCCATTTTGATCTTTAGATGTAATTTCAGGTGCTAAATCACCTTCTTGTAACTCTGCCATATATAAATGATTGAATTTTGAATAATAAAATGATTGATGTGCAATTTAACAATATAACCTATGATACGGTTTAGTAATTGCCTCAAATTATCTGAAAAATGACACAGAATAGCGTTTGGTATTATCTTTCAGATCTGCAACAACCAGTTCCAACGTATGTTTACCAGGAGTTGTACGCTCATCAAAGCTATGCCAAAGTGTTGCTGTTTTTGTATCAAATTCCATTAAAACCCATTTTCCATCTAAATAGCCGTTAAAACTTTTTACGCCAGAAAGGTTATCGCTGATTTTGAAAAATATTTTAGATAAACCAGCCATGTTTTTTCCCTCTGAAATATTTACAGGCACTATTCGTGGAGGAATTGTATCGATAGCGATGTAAAAACTACCGAAATTTTTTGGTGTTGCCTTTATGTAGCCATCGTCAAAACCTCCACCTTGTGATGAGCCATTGGTGTTAACGATAAGTGCCTTTGCTCTTAGTTCTTCTGGAACATGATCTGCTTTTATCCATAAATTGAAACCTGTATGAAGCGGTGTATAACGGTTGTGAATCTGATGCGCTGCAGACCAAGAGTTGCCAGCAGGTTTTGGAAGTTTTTTATAAGCAAAGTTTAAATCACTATATAAAGTTCCTAAAGGGAGAAGAACTTTTATTTCATCGCTATTAAATTCGTTAACCTTATTGTAGGGATAAATTATACCAGGTGCCACAACTGGCGATGCGATAGGGGCATTGCCTGCATTAACTATAAATTGCAAAATAGAGGCATTGCCTTTCGAATCGGTAATGGTGTAACGCAGTTCATGGCGTTGGCCATCATTGAAATTTATATGCCCGCGGTTAACTAAATTGCTATATATTTTTAAAGGATTACCAGGCTCGACAAAGCTTTTTTGTATGCTCCTTTTGGTATTTAAAAAGGTAGGATAATCGATGTGTGCGTTAATGCCTTTACTATCCTCGAAAGCAAATCTTTCCAAAGCTGAAATGTAGATTATTTTTCCATCCAGTTCTAACTGGATCGAATAAACGCCATTTGTGCCCGATAAACCATTATGTTTATCAGTTGCTACAATGCCAAAACCAACTTCACCAGTTAAATTAATAGGTGCAGTTGCCTTATAATTCCCACTTGCCCCAGAAATTGGGATTGCTTGCTTAGCTGTGTTTTCATTAAACACTTTTCCATTTAGATGGTAAGCGTACAAACTGTAAATTACGGGAGGAATATTGTCTGGAATGTCAATTCCGAAAAATTGAGGATTAATGGTCTCCTCGGTTTTTGTATCTCTGATTTCGAAATGTAAGTGTGGGCCTCCAGAACTGCCGCGGTTTCCAGACCAAGCAATCACTTCGCCTTTGCGAACAGGAATCAGAGTTTCATTCGGGAATTCGTCAATTTCAAATGACTTCTTTTCATACTCTAGGTTTTTGACAATCGTTGCGATTTTTGGCGCAAAGCGTTGTAAATGTCCATAAACAGAAGTATATCCGTTAGGGTGAATAATGTAAAGCGCTTGTCCGAAACCACTATTTTGTACTCTTAATCTCGATATATAGCCATCTGCGATAGCATAAACAGGGTAACCTTCTCTCTGATTGGTTCTAAAATCAATACCCGAATGAAAGTGATTTGCCCTGATTTCTCCAAAAGAGCCTGCAAGGGCAGGGGGTGTAATATCTAAAGGCTGACGGAAATAAGTTAACGGATATTTATTATTGCTGAATATTTGCTGAGCAAAAGTTTGACTTACTGAAATTAAAAAACAAAAAAGAGTAACGTAATACTTAAAATTAAAACCTGATTTTATTTGCATTCGATTTATTTTACATCAAAATTTAAAAGTTGTTTGCCTTCTAACCAGGCTTCTAGCTTATCGCCTTTATTCACTTTGCCAACACCTTCAGGCGTGCCAGTAAAAATAAGGTCGCCTTTTTTTAAAGTGATGTATTGAGAAACAAAACTTATAATCTTCTCGAACGAGAACAGTAAATCTTTAGTATAACCATTCTGGCGTTGCTCGCCATTAACCTTCAATTCGAAATTCAAATTATATAAATCTTCGAAATCTGTTTTTGGTAAAAATATACTTACAGGCGCAGAACTATCAAATGCTTTAGCAAGTTCCCAGGGCAAGCCTTTTTCTTTATGCTTGCTTTGAATATCGCGAGCGGTGAAGTCAATGCCTAAGCCAATTTCATCATAATAATTTGATGCAAATTTTTCCGCAATGTGCTTGCCTTCTTTGCATACTTTTAAAACAACTTCAAGTTCGTAATGAACGTCGGTTGAAAAGTCGGGGTGGTAAAAGGGTTTATTATCTTTTAAAAGTGCAGTATCGGGTTTTAAGAATATTACTGGAGTTGTTGGAACAGGATTGTTTAACTCTTTTGCATGTTCGGCATAATTACGGCCAATGGCTATTATCTTCATATAAATAAATTATAGTAATAGATTAGATTTGAAAAATCTCAATCATTCAAAAATAGAAAAGAAAACGGTGTTATAAAACTGAGATTCGTTTTACCTGAGTTTCTGCGCCTGCTGCAACTTTTAAAAAGTAGATGCCTGCATTTAGACGGCTGGGAATTGCAAAGCTTTTAGTTTGCTCGCCAGCATTTAGGCGTTCGTTAGCCAAAGTAACTACTTCGTTTCCTAAAAGATCAATAATTTTAATATTTACTGGCGTATCTCTGTTTAAAGAAATAATGATATTTAACTGGTCTTCTACTGGATTTGGATAGATTTTAACAATTGTTAGAAGTTTATCTTTAGTCGCTACAGTTGTGCTTTTATTAGTTGCAGAATAAGTACCAAACATACTACCACCGTTAATTGACATATACAGTGGTTTATAAGGCTGAATATTGGCTTTAATTTCAGGAATTTTGCTTGTTTTTTTAGCTCTTGTTTTAAGGCTAATGCGAATGCTATCAGATTGTTGAGCCCAAGAATTTATGCCACAAAACATTGCTATGCACAAAATGCAGGCAAGTTTTAAAAGAAGCGTTATCTTTGGGTAGAGTTTCATCAAATTATGTAGCAAATGTATCAATTTAAAACAAAGAAATTAAACATTTTGTTCAAAAGCGATAATTTAACACAATTTAACAATAAATTTTGTTTTTTTACGTATGCACATATTTTCTTTCTAGAAAAAACGTTTTAGCTGGCCTATTTCGAGTTTTTTTAGTATATATTAAAATTGCAATTATATAGTGTTTAAAATACACAATAAATTGGTTGTTAAATTGTTATAGTTAGTTTACTTTTGCCGCACTAAAAAATTAACAAAGTGTCAAATAATAAGAATGTAAATGCGTTAACCGCAGGCGGGGTTTTAATAAGTTTAGGTATCGTTTTCGGAGATATCGGTACTTCGCCCTTATACACCTTGAATGCAATTTTTACAGCTATTTTAGGGGTTAAGCATGGATTGGTTACAGATCCTGGTTCGATAACTAATGATATCGTACTGGGCGTACTTTCTTGTATCATTTGGACCCTTACTTTACAAACAACCATCAAATATGTTATTATCACTTTAAGAGCTGATAATAAAGGTGAGGGGGGTATTTTCTCTTTATTCTCTTTAGTAAGAAAAAAAGCTAAATGGCTAATTGTTCCTGCTGTGGTGGGTGGTTGTGCACTTCTGGCTGATGGTGTTATTACACCAAGTATTACTGTAACATCTGCAATTGAGGGTTTAACCAATAAATTTGATGTTCCTGTTGTACCTGTTGTAATTGCAATTTTAACCTTATTGTTTATTATTCAGCAATTCGGAACCAATTTGGTTGGTAAACTTTTTGGTCCTGTAATGTTTGTTTGGTTTACTGTTTTAGGTGTTGCAGGGGTATTGTTCATTGTTAAAGATTTAAGCATTTTACGTGCGCTTAATCCTTACTACGCCATTCACTTATTGGTTACCAACAGTAAAGCCTTTGTTATATTAGGTGGCGTATTTCTTTGTACAACAGGGGCAGAAGCATTGTATTCAGACCTTGGACATTGTGGAAGAAATAATATTAGAATCAGCTGGATTTTCGTTAAAGTAACTTTGATTTTGAATTATTTAGGGCAAGGTGTTTGGATCTTGCAAAACGAAGGTACTTTTATTCCTAGTTCTAAAATGAATCCTTTCTTTCAGATTATTTCTAGTCAGTTTCAGATTCCGATGGTTATTCTGGCAACTATGGCTGCGGTAATTGCCAGTCAGGCTTTAATTAGTGGTTCGTTTACGTTAATATCTGAAGCGGTTCGTTTGAACCTTTGGCCAAAAATTAAAATTGTTTATCCATCACTCTCGAAAGGACAACTTTATGTTCCATCCATTAATTGGATGCTTTGGTTGGGCTGTTGTAGTATTGTTTTTTTCTGGAAAGAATCTTCGAAAATGGATGCCGCCTACGGGCTTTCCATTACAATTGCGATGTTGATGACAACAATTTTGGTTAGTGTTTATTTAAGAAGTAAGCGTTTTCCAAAGTATTTAATTGCCATTTTTATTTCAGTTTACGTTGTAATCGAAGGTACATTTCTATTCAGTAACCTACACAAATTTTCAGAAGGTGGCTGGTTAACGGTTTTAATTGGTTCGGTACTTTTTACCGTGATGTGGAGCTGGTTTGTAGCCAGAAAAATTAAAAATCGTTTCGTTAAGTATGTTGAGATTGAAGATTATTATGATATTTTAAGTGAGCTGAGCGCCGATGAAACGGTGCCGAAATATTCATCTCAATTGGTTTATTTAACAAGTGCAAACTTCAAAACGGAAATAGAATCTAAAATTATTTACTCTATTATTCAGAAAGAGCCAAAACGTGCCGATGTTTATTGGTTAGTGCACGTTGATGTAATGGATGAGCCTTATACATTAGATTATAAAGTTGAATTCTTAATTCCAGGGAAGTTAATTCGTATCGATTTTAAACTAGGTTTCAGAATTGAGCAAAGAGTAAACTTACTATACCGTAAGGTAGTTGAAGAGTTAGTTAGAAATGGTGAAGTAGATATTACCAGTCAATATACTTCTTTAAATAAACATAAAATTGCAGGTGATTTCCGTTTTGTTCTTTTAGAAAAACATTTATCTAAATTCACTAAACTGAGTTTATACGAGCGTACTATAATGGATTATTATTTTATCCTTAAAAAATTGAGCTTATCTGAAGAGCGAAGTTTTGGTTTGGATAGTAGCTACGTTGATGTAGAGAAAGTTCCTTTAATTTTCGTTACGCCTGATGATATTGAGTTACATAGATTACCTGTATAATGGGGAGAAATATTTTAATAATATTAGCAATAGTATTGTTTATTGCTGGTCCAGCAGCAAAGGTTAATGGCTTAGCTCATAGCGAATACTATCTTATACTTTCAGGAGTTGGATTAATTATTTTAACCGTATTTGTGTTTAAAAAGAAAAAGGTTTAGAATTTATTAAACTCATCATTCCCATCGTATTTGCAAGATCTTTTATCTATCGGTTGGTGTCTCACCGACCGAAACGATTTTACATTCAGGTTTTTGGGCAAAAGCCTTTGTTTATAAGCCCGATAGAGCAAAATAGCCCGCAATGAGGTACGAATGAGGACTATTAGCAATAGCGGGACTACAGTCCGCCACTAAGAACTTGTCATTCATTTCCAAAACAAATAAGAATTTTTTAAGCGTTTTCTTTCGCCAACTTACTATGTCTAAAGCCATAAGCGAAATATACAACCAAGCCAATAACTAACCAAATGCCGAAGCCAATCCAGTTAGATATGCCAAGCTCGCACATCATATATAAGCAGCTGATTAAGCCTAAAACAGGTATTAAGGATAAATTTTTAGTAACGCAGTAAAAAGAAATTGTTATACAAATAAAGATAAAAATCCACATTGGTATTTTGTGTTTAAACAAGCTCCAACCACTTTCGTATTTCTTTTCTATGGATACCTTAGATGCAGAAATAAACTGTTGATATTTATCCGCAGGCAAATTGCTTAGGTAAGATTCAGCATCAACCTTATCGCTTAAAATGATTTGTGGTTTTGCATTATTAATGATTTCCTCTTTTACAATTCTCAATTCATCACCACTTAATGAAGTAACAAAGTTGACCGTTTGAACCGTTTTAGGAGAATTAAAAAAGAATGCTTTTGTTTCTTTTCCATACTGTGTAAAAGCAAAAATTAAGCCTGCAATTAAACCGATGGGAACAATAAATTTACTGTTTACATATGGGATTTTGAATTTACCTCGCTGTACATCTGGTCGGTTTTGTAAAACTAAAACACCTGCGCAAACCAGCACAAAGGCAAATAAAGTACCTATTGAGCAAAGGTCGGTTACGATAGTTAAATTCATGAAAAGCGAAGGAACAGCAACAACGAAACCCACCACAATTGTAGCAAATGAAGGTGTTTTGTATTTTGGGTGAATTTTAGAGAACGATTTTGGTAGTAAACCATCACGGCTCATACTCATCCAGATGCGGGGTTGCCCCATTTGGAAAACTAAAAGTACACTAGCCATAGCAAAAACGGCACTAACTGCAATAATGCCACTCATTAATTTTAAATCTATCTGGTCGAATACAAAGGCTAAAGGATCGCCAACCGCTAGAGTATCTGATTTTACAATTCCAGTTAAAACTAAAGCAATTGCAACGTAAAGAATGGTACAAATAATGATTGCCCACATCATGCCGCGGGGTAAATCGCGTTGTGGATTTTTACATTCTTCGGCAGTTGTAGAAATTGCATCAAAACCTATATAAGCGAAGAATACTGCAGAAACACCTTTTAATACACCAGAAACACCGTTAGGTGCAAATGGATCCCAATTTTTTGTATCAACATAAAAAACACCAACAGCTAATACTAGTAAAATAACGGCAAGTTTAACCACAACCATTGCATTACTGGCATTTCTGCTTTCCTTCATTCCGCGGTAAATTAACCAGGTAATCAAGATAATTATACCTAATGCGGGAATATCGGCAACAATATGAAAACTTCCTATTTTTGGAGCGGTAAGCCATGCATTATTAGCAAGAGCTGTTGCTGTATCTAAATCTGCAAGGTTTTTTCCAGCAGCTAAAAGTGCTTCAGCATGCTTATGGCCGTTGTAAGCACTTAAATAATCCATTGTCATCCAATCGGGAACATGGATGCCTTCAATACCGAGGGCTGGGATTTTTATGGTGGAAAGTAGTCCAGTAAAATAATCTGACCAGGAAATAGCAACCGTTATATTACCAATAGAGTATTCCATTATGAGCGACCAGCCAATAATCCATGCAACTAATTCGCCGAATGCAACATACGAATAGGTGTAAGCACTACCAGAAACAGGTACCATTGAAGCAAATTCTGCATAAGCAAATGCCGCGAAACTACAAGCAACCGCAGTAAAAATAAATAAAAATATTACCGCAGGACCACCATCAGCGCTGGCTTTACCAATTGTACTGAAAATTCCAGCTCCAATAATTGCTGCAATACCGAAGGCGGTTAAATCGCGAACACCGAGTGTTTTATGTAAGGAACTTTCATGATCGCCGTAGCCTTTTGCTGCATCTTGTAATATCTTGGAGATAGATTTCTTTCTGAATAGCTTTTCGAACATCTGTTTTGGTTGTTGTATTCCTCAAACTTAAAAAAATATCAGTTAAAAACGTTTAAAGCAAGATATAAATTTCATCACACGATAAAAAGACTGAAAATTCTAATTTAAAAAAGCCCTAAATATAGGTTGAAAGTCAAATTTGGCCAATATTTGTTTTGTAAAACTAATTCTTTGATTTTCATAATTTCGGTTTAAAGCAAAAGACTAATTTTGCCTCCTTGATTACCCAATCGACTTCTGTCGATCTTTGATTTTAAATAAAGATAAAAATGCCCGCTGTAGAAATTAATAACATAAAATATATTAAAGAAAAGAACCAAGGGATTTCTACCTTGTTGGCTTTTGCGTTGATTCCACTATCTGGTTTTGCTACAGATATTTATATCCCATCATTACCAACAATGGCTGGCGAAATGCAGGTTAGTGATATTCAGGTGCAATTAACGCTGAGTATATTCTTAATCAGCTATGGCGTAGCACAGCTATTTATTGGCAGTGTTTTAGACAGCTTCGGACGTTATAAAATTGGTTTGTATGCGTTGCTGATTTTTGCTGCAGCAAGTTTAATCATTGCAATCACACATAATATTTATCTGATTTACTTAATGCGAATAATTCATGGGCTTTCGGTTGGGGCAATTGTGGTTGCTAAAAGAGCCTATTTTGTAGATTTATTTTCTGGCGATCAACTTAAACACTATTTAAGTTTATTCTCTATTATTTGGTCAACAGGGCCAATAATAGCACCGTTTGTAGGCGGGTATCTTCAAACTGCTTTTGGATGGGAATCTAACTTTTACTTCTTGGCAGGTTTTGCTTTGGTATTTGCGTTATTAGAATTTGTATTCAGCGGCGAAACACTTAAACATTTTACCGAATTTCAGCTCAAAAAAATTACTGGCATCTATATAAATATGATAAAAACAACCAGTTTTACTTTAGGAATTGTAATGCTTGGTTTGGCCTATTGTATGGTAATGGTTTACAATATGACAGGGCCATTTATTATTGAACATGAATTACACTATTCGCCAGTTGTTGCAGGCTATAGCTCGCTTGTTTTAGGCTTTGCCTGGATGGTTGGTGGTTTTATTGGTAAGGCAACGATTAATAAGCCGTTTTTTAAGCGATTGATGATTAATTCGATATTGCAGGTAGTATTTGTGATTTTAATGATGATTAGCATCAATTTTATTTCCAACCTCAGGTCGCTTATATTTTTTGCATTTATTATTCATATTGGAGCAGGTTTTACCTTTAACAACTATTTTACTTTCTGCTTAAGTAAGTTTCCTAAAAATGCAGGAATAGCTGGCGGTTTAACAGGTGGAATTACCTATGTAATTGTTTCTTTTTTGAGTTACGCAATCGTGAATTTAATTCCAGCGAAGGATGAATTGAATTTAAGTCATAGTTACCTGGTTATGATTATACTTTCTGTTTTAGTAATGTTTTTAATTATGAAAACTAAAAAGGAAGAAGAGGTTTAGGTTTTTTGTTGTGCAGGTTTCGGATGTCTGTGGGAAAGATCTTGGTAGTTATGATCTTTATTTTCTGCGTAAATCTGCGAAAACAAACGGACTATATTTTTTTACAACTTATTTAATTCTCCCTTCCTCATCAGTAACGCTGGTTTTTCTTTCCCTAACCGCTTTAATTGCATTGCTGCCAAAAGTATAGCCTAGGCTCAACCTAAAAATTCTGCTTTCCTGTTTCTGAGTAAGATTATAATTTAAATCAGTAAGAGCACTGCTTATTCTGGCTTTGCGAGTATCAAAAACATCATTAAGGGCAAATTTTAGATTCAATTTTTTATCAGCGAATGATTTTTTTAAGCCGAAATCTATTCCATAATATGGCTTAATGGCATAAGTTCCATAAATCTGTGCGGAAACAAATTCGACTGAAAGTTCGGCAGAAATAGATGGGCCGATCACGAAATTATGGTTGCTGTTCAAAATAAAATTTACCTTTTTTCGATCGTAATTATTCCCGCCTAAATCGGATGTTTTGATTTGATTGTAAGTGCTCGTTATCGTATTATCCATACTCCAAAATTTACCTATTGTAGTTGGATACCCAATAGTTAAGTCGTAAGCATATTGTTTATCAAGATTTTGTACGGTTTGATAAAGTGTTTTTTTAACGTTGTCAGGCAAGAGCACATCAAGAATTAAATTGTTTGTAATGCTGTATCCAAAAGTTACATTAAGCTCTTTTTTATAGTTATAAGAAAGTTGAAAAGAGTTTGTGTATTCTGGGTTTAGGAATGGATTTCCCTGACTAAAAGTGTACAAATCGACAAAGTACACAAAAGGGTTTAACGATTTATAATCTGGCCTTTCTATCCTTCTGCTGTATGAAAATCCAAGTTCGTTGTTTGCGGATAACTTTTGATTTAGAGAAAAATTTGGGAAGAAATCGAAATAATGTCGTTTAACTACTTTTTGCTCATTAACCGAATTACCTTTTGAATTGGTTTGTTCTACTCTTAAACCAAGTTCAATACTCGTTGTTTTAAAATCGTGCTTGAAGTTTGTATAAGCTGCATTTATGTTTTCATCATATATAAAACGATTACTTCTACCTAAGTCGTTTTGCCATTGTGAAGCTACAAAATTTTCAAATCGAAAATCGTTGTCAGTACTTACCCAACTGCTTTTTAAGCCAAAATCTAGTTTTGTCGCAGTATCCAAAGGTAAAACATAATCAATTTTTGCCGCCTTTATTTTTATTAAGGATGGTGTTAAATTTCTAAAAGTTAACGGAGCTTTGTAAGGATTTCCAAGTACATCTGAAAAATAGTTATTATAAACGGTTTGTTCTTCACTTCGATATTGTGCGTAATCTAAATCAGCAGAAAATTCCTGCCCAAGCGTATCAATAATCGATTTGTAATTTAAATTATAAGCTTGATTTCGGTATTTATTTTTAGAAGGGTTATCAGCTACAATAGAGGAATCTATTTTTATAAAACTAGTACCAATATCGGTTATACCGTTCGATTTTTCGTGCCCGTTATTAAAGTAGCCACTGGTTAAAAAACCAATTGTATTTTTCTCATTAATAAAATAATCAATGCCAGCTTTGTAATTGTTGTTATGAGAAGAACGGATTTGTGTATTATACTGATGAAAAAAAGTATTCGATATGCCGTTATTTGTGATGCGGTTAATATCTAAATCTTCCTGGTATTTGTTATTGTTATGAGCAAGATTACCGAAAATATTAAAATTTTTGTTTCGATGATTCAGTGAAATTCCCGCATTACTTTTAGGGTTTTTGCCATAGCCAAATCCTAAATCTAAATTACCGTTTGTACCGAAACCTGTATTTTTTTTAAGCTTTAAATTGATTACACCTGCATTTCCTTCGGCGTCGTATTTAGCCGATGGATTAGTAATCAACTCGATTGATTTGAGTTCACTGCTGCTTAGAGAACGAAGTCTGGTTACTAGCTGTTCAGCTGATAAATAAGTAGTTTTTCCATCAATTAAAACATTAACACCCGATTTTCCTTTAACGTTAATAATCCCATCTTGATTAACAGAAACCCCTGGCATTTTAGCAAGCACTTCGAGCGCTGTATTTCCACTTGCAACAATACTGTTTTCTACATTCATTATTGTTTTATCGCTAAACCGCTCAATTAATGGTTTCTTGCCTGAAATATTAACACTGCCTAAATTTATATTTTCTTCAGTAAGCAAAAGTGTTTTATCAACTGACAATTGCGTAGCGCTAATTTCGATTTTAACATCAACTGTTTGAAAACCAATCGCCTTAACCGATACCAAATAGGTAGCTATAGGAAGATTTTCAAAATAAAAAATACCCGTAGCATCCGAAACTGTCGTTTTAATAAATGTTGAATCTTTTAAACTCTTGATTGTAATGACTGCTGAAATTGATTTCTTTTTTTCGCTTATTAACAAGCCAGAAATCTTACCTCTGGTATCCTGAGCTTGTACATCAATAAATAATATAGCAGAAAGTAATATGAAAAACAGAGCGATTCGTTTCATAGCAGTTTAGTAGTGATGATTAGTTTCCTGATCTGAGGATTAATTACACGAAACTAAATCATTGGGTGTTTGAAACAGCTCTTTTTAACAATGTTTAACTTTATTAACAAATTTTCACAAAAGGCAGGTTCTTTTAAAAAGAAATCGCCTTTTTAAACAGTGTTATTTTTTTTAACAACACTTACAAAAACTAAAAAATAATAACCAAATTGCCCGGATGTTCTAATGAAGAAAGCGTCGAATAGTGTCGATTCCTAAAAAAGCTATACACTAAAGACAGTGTATGGAAACAAAAGAAACAGCATTAAACAGGGAGAACTGAAAAAAAGGTGGAAGCCTAAAAAATATAAATCAGATCAAAACACAAATGTATAGTTCACACAGAATTACCAAATTTGGATGTATAGTCAATTCAAAATTAAATCAATAACCTGTATAGCTATATAAGGATAAGACATAGGTTAAGTTCATCTTAACCTTTAGTACGGGTCTTAATCGGAGTTGATTCGGATTTAGTTCGGACATATGACAATTGAATCCGAATGAACTGCGGTATAATTTTGTGATAAGCCTATTTTAAAAGTTATGAAACTGTAAACCTTTTATAGGAATATATTGAGCTAAAAAAAGCCGTAACATTTAATGTTACGGCTCGTTACTCGTAATTATGTTGTATTAACCTAGTTTTTCTAATTCATCTTTAACAAATTGAGCTAATTCTTTTACGTATTCTGCGCTGAAATCAAATTTAATACCAGCGGTTTCGTAAATCTCGTTCATTGGTTTGGTGTAACCTAATGAAAGAGCAGCTAAATATTGCTCTAATGCTTTTTGAGGGTTTTCTTTGTAGTTTTTCCATACGGCAATGGCACCTAACTGGGCAATTGCGTATTCTATGTAGTAAAAAGGAACTTCGAATAAATGCAATTGTTTTTGCCAAACGTTTCCAAATTGAGCCTGTAAATCTTCCCAATCTGCAAAACCTGCTCCAAAACGATTATAAATTTGTTTAAAAGTTTCTTCACGGTCTGCTGCAGTATGATTCGGATTGGTATAAATCCAATGCTGAAACTGGTCGATGACTGCAACCCACGGTAAAGTTTTCAAAACATCAGCCAATTGCTCTTTTTTAGCCCGATTTAAATCTTCTGGATTGTCGAAATAAACATCCCAGTTATCCATAGAAATTAATTCCATGCTCATGGAAGCCAATTCGGCAACTTCTGAAGGACAGTGTTTGAAATCGTTAAGTTCTAAATTTGCAGTTAAGAAAGTGTGTATTGCATGACCGCCTTCATGAACCATAGTGGTTAAATCGCGAAGCGAATTCGCCGAATTCATAAAAATAAATGGAGCGCCAGTTTCTGCTAATGGATAATTATAGCCACCTGGTGCCTTACCTTTTCTACTTTCTACATCAAAAAGATTATTGGCTTTCATTATCGCCAATTTATCGCCAAGTTTTGAGTCGATAGCATTAAAGCAGGCAATACTCTTATCAATCAATTCAGCTCCGCTGTTAAAGGGTTTTAAAGCAGGCTTACCACTTACACTTACCTCTAAATCCCAAGGTTTTAAAGTTTCTAAAGCCAAAGCTTCTCGGCGTTTTTCTGCCTGTTCTTTTAAAATCGGAACAATTTCTTTTTCAATCGCATTGGCAAAATCATAACAATCTTGCGGCGTATAATCAAAACGGCCTAAAGCCTGAAACATATAATCGCGATAGTTTTCAAATCCTGCATTAAGGGCAACCTGATTCCGTAATTTAATCAACTCATCAAATAAGATGTTTAAATCATCTTTATCAATCAATCTACGCTGTTGAATGGTTTTCCAGGCATTTTCACGAACTTCTCGGTTTAAATCTTTAACAAAAATCGAAGCCTGTTCTAAGGTGTATTCCTGTCCGTTTATTTCAACGCTCATAGCACCAGTTATGCCCTGATATTTTTGCTGTTTAACCTGTAATTCCGTAAACAATTCGATGTTTTCATCGCGGTAAAGTTCTAAAGCTTTTTTAATCGCTCTGCTGTAAACGAAATATTTTTCTTTATCCAAATCATCCATAAATGGACTATCGCTAAATTTTTTATTTAATTCGTTTGATAAGGGCGAAATTTTAGGCTCTATCTCTGTAGCAAAGTACTGGAAACTTTCTACCAGGGCTTCGTTTGCAGTATCGCAGCTCATTTTTATGTAGCGCCAGGCGAAATCTTCTTCCAGGGCAGCTTCTAACTCCGAACGATCTTTTAACCAGTGTTCAAGTTCATCAGCGCTTTTAATTTCACGATTTTGTAACTCTGCAAAAAGTGGTTCTAAGCTCTCCCAGCTAATTTTTAAATCGTTAGGGATATATGTTCTTGGTTTTTTATTTATAATCATAGTATTATAATTATTGAATGATGGATGAGGTTTTTTAACACAAAATGCTAATCCACTTATCCAAAATTCTATTATTTAGTTCTTAAATAGGCATCAATTAAAAAGCACAATGCAAATACTACCGATGCCATTCCGTTTGTAGTAGCAAATGCTTTATTCACTTTGCTTATATCATTTGGCTTTACCAGCAAATGCTGATAAGTTAAGGCAAAGCAGAAGAAAGCAACCCCGATATAATAAGCCCAGCTAAACGAATTGGGCATTAAAAATATCGGTGCAATAACGCAGGCAGCAGAGAAAATATGCAACACAACAGAAACGTTAAGTGCATTTTTTATGCCAAGGGCCGATGGTATGGAATGTAAATTTTCTTCACGGTCAAAATCTTCATCCTGCAAAGCATAAATAATATCGAAACCACTTACCCAAAATAATACAGCAAACGAATATAAAACTGGCACCAAAGCAAATTGACCTGTTACTGCAATGTAAGCGCCTATTGGAGCAAGCGATAAACCTAAGCCTAAAACCAAATGGCAAAGAGAGGTAAACCTTTTTGTATAACTATAAAAAAGAACAACAAATAGGGCAACAGGCGATAAGTAAAAACAAAGGCTGTTAATGAAAAATGTTGCTATAATAAAGAAAACACAGTTTGCTATTACAAAAATCAGCGCTTCATTTGCCGAAACTTTACCTGCTGGGATATCACGCATTTTAGTCCGCGGGTTTTTTGCATCGATGTTTCGATCCAGATAGCGGTTAAAAGCCATCGCAGAATTACGTGCGAAAACCATACAAAGCAAAACCAGTATTAGTTTTTGCCATTGAAAAGGATTTTCTGTTGTTGTTACACCTAAAAAGAAGCCAATCATAGCAAAAGGCAAAGCAAAAATAGAGTGTGCGAATAATACGAGTGAAAAGTATTTTTTCATTTTAATATATACGGTGTTTTATAATATCTGGCTTTGGGAGCCAATAATTTTAAAACTGCTTGGTAATAATGGGTTTAACAAAATCTTTATTTACTTCATAAATGAAGTTCAAAACATCTTCCTTCCCCGTATGTTTTTCGGCAGAAGTTATAATACTTGCTGGTACTTCTTCGAAAAATTCGCCAAGCTTTTTCTTAAAGGCATTGGCGTTCTTTATAGATTCATTCATTCCTTGTTTATCTGCTTTGGTAAAAAGCAAAGCAAAAGGAATTTGCTTTTCGCCTAACCAATAGCAAAACTCGATATCAATTTGTTGCGGCTCTAAACGGCTATCAATCAGCACGAAAATACATTGTAAGCTCTCTCTTTTCGTAATGTAAGCTCGGATAAATTTTTCCCATTTTTCTCTACTGGTTTTAGAAACCTTTGCATAACCATAACCAGGCAAATCGACAATATACCATTCCTGATTAATCAAAAAATGGTTAATTAACTGGGTTTTACCTGGACGTTGCGATGTTTTTGCTAAACCATGATGGTTAACCAACATATTAATTAAAGAAGATTTACCTACGTTTGAACGGCCGATAAATGCATATTCTGGCATAGTTGGTGCCGGCAAAGCCGAGATCTGGGTGTTGCTGCAAACAAATGTTGCCGTTTTGATAATCATATTGCAAAGGTAGTAATTTTGAGAGGATGGTTAAGCGTTTCAATTCTTTAACTGATTATCTGTTTCGCATTTGACAATTCACCGATTAAAACAATTAAACAATAAACCTATCTTTGCCAATATCATGAATCAGAATATCACTCCATATCAAGTAGAAAATGCAACTAAAAAGGAGCAGGTTGCAACTATGTTTAACAACATTTCAGGTACTTACGATTTTTTAAATCATTTCCTCTCCTTAGGTATTGACGTTTTGTGGCGTAAAAAAGCAATTAAGGAACTGGTTTCTATACATCCAAGAATTATGCTTGATGTTGCTACCGGAACGGGCGATTTTGCTTTTGAAGCGATCAAAAAACTTCATCCTGAAAAAGTTATTGGTGTGGATATTTCTGAAGGTATGCTAGAGGTGGCTAAAAAGAAAATCAACGATCGCAGCTTAAATGAAGTGTTTTCCGTTCAGGTTGGCGATTCTGAGGGGCTGCATTTTAGCGACGATACTTTCGATGCAATTACTTGTGCCTATGGTGTGCGTAATTTCGAAAACCTGGAAAAAGGTTTGCAGGATATGTTTCGGGTTTTAAAACCAGGTGGTAAAATGGTTATCCTCGAATTCTCTAAACCAAAGGTTTTCCCTGTTAAGCAATTATACAGTTTCTATTTTAAGCAGGTTACTCCTTTCTTTGGAAAACTGTTTTCTAAAGATCACCGAGCTTACACTTATTTGCCAGAATCTGTTGCAGCTTTTCCTGATGGAGCTGATTTTACCAATTTGATGGAAAAAGTAGGTTTCAAAAGTACCAAACAAAGAATTTTAACGTTTGGAATAAGTTCGATTTATACGGGTACTAAATGATAAAAAAATTAAGCCTCATCATCTCCTTTTTACTGGTTACTACAATCACTTTTGCTCAAAATTGGGGCGGTGGGGTAGATGATGAAGACTTACATTTTGGCTTCAGCTTTCAATACATTTCTGCCGAGTATAAAATTTTAAAGGCTGCCAACTGGCGTAATCCTTATTTCGATCCTTTTGATGGTAAGCAGGTTACCCAACCTATGCGTGCCATTTCAAGTCCGCCATCAGTTGGTTTTGGTTTAGGCTTTGTTGTAAACAGAAGGATTTCAGAAAACTTTGATTTGCGTGCCACACCATCATTAATTTTTAGCGACCGCGTGATGCGTTACGAATATGAGCCTGCTCCAGAAGTAGCTCAACCCGTTAACACTTCAATTATTCCTGCTGGCTTTCAAACCTCCATTGATAAAAAAGTTCAGGCTACCATGTTTGAATTTCCTTTAGCGATAAAGATAAAATCAAATCGTTTAAATAATTTCAGAGCTTATTGGCTTGGTGGTGCAAAATATTCAATCGATATCGCTTCTAAAAAGAAAACTTTCGATGAAGGGGAAACACCTATTAATAAGTTTTTAAAAAATAAGCGGAATTACCTTTCTTACGAAACAGGTATCGGCTTTGATTTATATTTCGAGTATTTTAAAATGTCGCCCGAAATAAAAGTTTCCTATTCGATGAATGATATTATACAACATGACAATACAGCCTTTGCTAATCCTTTAGATAAAGCGAAGCTACGTCATTTTACATTCAGCTTGTTTTTCGAGTAGACTGGCAAACCAAAAAAACTTACCTTTGTTGCAATTGGTAACTTGTTTAAAACAAGCTGCATTTTTTTAATTTTATCAAATGTCTAAAATAGCTTTAATCACGGGCGCAACTTCTGGTATAGGAGAGGCTAGCGCACATATCTTCGCTCAAAATGGTTATAATTTAGTTCTAGTTGCCAGAAGAGCTGATCGTTTAGAGAAAACGGCTCATCATTTGGAAGCTAAATATGGTATTGCCATTAAACAGGTTTTAGCCGATGTGAAGGAGAAAGAAAGTTTATCAGCTGCGCTGGAAGCTTTACCTGAAGATTGGAAAAAGGTAAATGTTTTAATTAATAATGCAGGGCTTAGCCGGGGGCTTGAGCCAATTAATCAAGGGGATACCGATGATTGGGATGCCATGATTGATACCAATGTGAAAGGTTTGCTTTACGTAACTAAAATTGTTTCCAATTGGATGATTCCAGGCAAATCGGGGCATATCGTTAATATAGGTTCTATTGCAGGGAAAGAAGTTTATCCAAACGGAAATGTATATTGCGCAAGTAAGCATGCGGTTGATGCGCTAAATAAAGCGATGCGAATAGATCTTTTGCAACATGGAATTAAAGTTACGGCAATTAATCCAGGTAGTGTAGAAACCGAATTTTCGATTGTTCGCTTCAAAGGTGATGAAGATAGAGCCAAAAAAGTATACGAAGGTTTTGAACCATTAATTGCCGATGATATTGCTGATGCAATCTGGTATGTAGTAAGCAGACCGAAGCACGTAAATATAAATGATATGATAATTATGCCATCAGCACAAGCTACTGGCACAATCATAAATAGAACCCCCTAGTTACCTGGATGGGAATTAGTACGGAGAGGGAATAACACTATAATTTTTTTATTTTAAACTAATATTAGGAATGCCCATTTTTTGGGTTTTGAGGTTAAAAATGATATCAAATACAATAGATCAGGAAATAAAAAAGGCCATGTTGGCTAAAAACGATGCCCAATTGCGAGGATTAAGAGCCATAAAAGCTGCTCTTCTTCTTGCTAAAACCGAAAAAGGTGCATCAGAAGAAATTACTGAAGAAACAGAACTTAAGATTCTTCAAAAATTAATTAAGCAACGTAGAGAATCTGCTGATATTTACAAATCGCAAAATCGTGTAGATTTATATCAGGTAGAGGAAGAAGAAATTGAAGTAATTAATCAGTTCTTGCCTAAGCAATTAGATCGTGCAGAGGTTGAAGCAATTATTGCAGATGTTGTAAAACAATCTGGTGCGACATCAGTTAAAGATATGGGAAAAGTTATGGGCATGGCTAATAAAGCACTTGCAGGCAAAGCCGATGGAAAACTGATTGCTGAAATAGTGAAAGAGAAACTAGGCTAAGCTGTACAGAGCTTAAAGCTAAAAAAACACAGCGGGTAGTATTATTTTAATACCAATTCGGAATAGATCATTGATAATATTCGTTTTTGGTACTTTAATCAATGTTTTTATACCGTTTCTGATTTTATTTCAGAAAAATGGCATATAAATGCGAAAATTTAATTTTACTCTACTAACTTAGTAACACAATACCACTTATTATATATGACATACCAGGTAATAGAAGAAGACGGATTTAAATACATCGAAGCTGGAGAAGGCGAAACGCTGGTATTATTGCATGGCCTTATGGGCGAATTGAGTAATTGGCAGCTTGTTTTAGATCAATTTAAAGATCGATATCGTGTTATTGTTCCTATACTTCCAATTTATGATTTACCAATTTTAACACTGGGGGTTAAAGCATTATCCAGGTATGTTCATCGTTTTCTGAAATTTAAAAACCTGAATCAGGTTGTGCTTGTTGGAAATTCTTTGGGTGGTCACGTTGGTTTGGTTTTTACTGTTGCTCATCAGGAATTTGTTAAAGCTTTGGTGCTTACGGGTAGCTCTGGCTTATATGAAAATGCCTTTGGCGGCTCTTTCCCTCGAAGAGAGAGTTACGATTATATAAAAGAAAAAGTAGAATTTACTTTTTACGATCCTGCCACTGCAACTAAAGAACTTGTTGATGATGTTTTTAAAACCGTTAACGATAGATCGAGAGTAATTCGAATTTTAACCATGGCCAAATCTGCAATAAGACACAATATGGCTAAGGAATTATCGAAAATAACAATACCTGTTTCATTAATTTGGGGTAAAAACGATAAAGTTACACCACCAGAAGTTGCAGAAGAATTTCACCAACTATTGCCAAATTCAGAATTAAACTGGGTAGATAAATGCGGACATGCACCGATGATGGAGCATCCTGAAGTATTTAACGGATATTTAGAGAAGTTTTTAGATAGAATATTATTAAAATAATGTTTGCCGAAGAAATCATATCGAATGAAATAGCGCCTATAAAAACGGACGACACGCTGCAAAAAGCTTTAGATCGTATGAACGAGTTTAAGCTTAAGCATATCCCTGTGGTTAGCGATGGTCAGTTTTTGGGTTTGCTTGCCGAAGATGATTTGTTGGAAATACACGATTATAATATTTTAGTAAAAGAGGTTTCGGTAAACCTATTAAATGCCTTTGTTTTTACAAACGCACACACTTACGATGTGATCAGGTTATTAGGTTCGCTAAAATTAACTGTTGTACCTGTTTTGGATCAACAGAAAAATTATACAGGCTTAATCACTATTAACAACATTATAAACTCTGTTGCCGAATTGTATGCCGTTAATGAGCCTGGTGGAATTATTGTACTCGAAATCAGTAATCGGGATAACTCTCTGGCACATATTGCGCAAATCGTCGAGGCTGATAATGCACAAATACTTTCATCATATGTAAGCTCTTTCGAAGATTCTACTCGTTTAGAAATCACTTTGAAAGTAAATAAAACTGAAATTACTTCCTTGGTCGCTTCTTTCGAACGTTACGATTATCAGGTTAAAGAAGTTTATAACAATACCCAAATTGATGATGGTTCTCAAGAACGTTTTGATTCTTTTATGAACTATTTAAACGTTTAAATTTATTATGAGGATTGCAATTTACGGAAGAGACTTTAATGACACCGTGTTACCTTATGTTCAAGAAGTTTTCGACCATTTAAAAAGGCATAATGTACAGCCTGTTCTCCATCATAAGTTTAAAAACTCCTTACACGGCAAAATTAAGATTCCAGTTAACACAGTAATATTCCATAACCACAAAGAATTAAAAGAACATGCCGATGTTTTATTAAGCTTAGGAGGAGATGGCACTTTATTGGATACACTTTCTTTGATTAGAGATTCGGGTATTCCAGTAATAGGTATTAATTTCGGTCGATTGGGTTTTTTAGCCAGTATTAATAAAGATGAAATAGAATCGGCTTTAAAAGCACTAATTCATGGTGAATATACTATAGATGAACGTTCTCTTTTAAGTTTAGAATCTGATAACCATCTTTTTGGGGAGGAAAACTTTGCCTTGAACGATATTACGATTCACCGTCGTGATAACTCTGCAATGATGATTATTCATGCCTCTATGAACGGTGAATTTGTTAACTCTTATTGGGCTGATGGTTTAATTATTGCAACGCCTACGGGTTCTACAGCATATTCATTAAGCTGCGGTGGACCAATTATTTACCCCGATTCTCAGAATTTTGTAATAACCCCAATTGCGCCGCATAATTTAAATGTAAGGCCAGTTGTTGTGCCTGATGATAATGCACTTTCTTTTGAAGTAGAGGCAAGAGAATCGAAATTTCTGGTAAGCTGCGATAGTAGAACGGTAACAGTAGAACGCTCGGTAAAAATTACCATTAAAAAAGCCGACTTTTGCATAAATCTTATTCGTCTTAACAATGAAACTTACTTAAGTACGTTAAGGAATAAATTATTATGGGGCATCGATACCCGTAACTACTAAGTATGGCGATAAACAAACCTATCCTTTTCATCCTCATTATCTTATCATTTTCTCAATTAAGCCGTGCACAGTCGTTTAGGGGCGCTTGGGAAATTGGTGTTTCTGCAGGTGGAGCAGGTTATGTTGGCGATTTAAATCAATATAACCCAGTTCAGGTTAGTGGGGTTAATGCAGGTATTTTTGTAAAGCGCAACTTTAATTCGTACCTCGGGCTTCGGTTTAATTACAATTATGGGCAAATTAAGGCCAATGATGCAAATTCAAGTAATGAGCAGTTCAGAGAACGTAACCTAAGCTTTAAAACCGCATTAAATGAAGGTAGTGCAATTATCGACTTTAATTTTTTCGACTACGCAATAAATGATGGCACCAGAAGGTTTACACCGTATTTGTTTGCAGGTATAGGTTTTATAAACTTTAAACCGAAAATAAAATACCAGGGAGAAACTTACCGATTAGATTATTTAGGTACCGAAGGGCAGGAAAACGGGTATAAAAATACAGCACTTGCCATTCCATTTGGTGGCGGGTTTAGGTATAATTACAAGGATAACTGGAGCATATTTACAGAACTTGGCTACAGAACTGCGTTTACTGATTATTTGGACGATGTAAGCGGTGTTTATCCAGCAAATCCAGTGTACGTTGGGAACAACCCTGGGCTTAATTTATCCGATCCTTCATTGCATCAAACTGGTGCCGCTGGAGTACAAAGAGGAGATTTTAGAAAAAGAGACACTTATCTATTTGTTAGTGTTGGCATATCTTTTACCTTTGTATCCTCAAAATGCTATTCCTTTTAAGCTGATTTTGACATAATTAATGGGATTTAAAGAACAAATAGACTATAGCCGCCTACCAAAGCACATTGCCGTTATTATGGATGGTAATGGCCGTTGGGCAAAAGGCCAGGGCAAAATGCGAGTTTTTGGTCATGAACAAGGCGTACTTTCGGTAAAAGATATTGTAGAAGGCTGTGTAGAGGTTGGTATAGAATACCTTACACTTTACGCTTTCTCGACAGAAAACTGGAACCGTCCGAAAGCAGAAGTTGATGCTTTAATGCAAATACTGATTTCGACCATAAACAAGGAAACCGAAACACTTAACAAAAACAATGTTAAGCTTAATGCGATTGGCAACATCGAATCGTTACCACAAGAGTGTATAGATGATTTGAAAGAAGCTATGGATAAAACAGCACATAATGTGAAATGCACATTAACGCTGGCTTTAAGCTACAGTGCTAAATGGGAAATTGTAAATGCAGCAAAGAAAATTGCGGCTGAAGTAAAAGATAATACAATTGATATTAATGATATTGATGAAAATCTGTTTTCGTCTAAGTTAACAACTGTAAATATTCCAGATCCTGAGTTGATGATCCGCACGAGTGGAGAGCACCGTATAAGTAATTATTTGCTTTGGCAAATGGCTTATACAGAGTTTTATTTCACTGATGTTTTATGGCCCGATTTCAGAAGAGAAAATCTTTTTGAAGCCATTGTTGATTATCAAAAACGCGAACGACGTTTTGGTAAAATTAGCGAACAATTAAACTAATTTTTCTTTTAACACTTTTTAACAAGCGTTTAAATTAACTTAGCGCCACTTTTATACGATAAATGTAACCACTTAACAGGTATGGGAAATAAAGCAATTTTGCTTTGTAAAACATTGTTACCTTCGTGGCCATTACTGAACAAATTATTTTAATGAAAAGAATATTTCAAGTTTTAATCCTATTAGTTTTAGCCGCTCCGGCCTTTGCTCAAATACGTCCACAAGGTCAGGCTCCGGCAACCCCTTCATTGAAGGTTGGTGGCTTAGATCTCGATTATTTTAGTCCAAAGGAATTTATCATTGGTGGTACAAAAATTACTGGTACTGAATACCTGGATAAAGAGGTATTAATTACTTTATCCAAATTAGCAAAAGGTGATAAAGTTGTTTTACCAGGCGAAGCAACCGCTGATGCTATTAAGACACTTTGGGCACAAGGATTGTTTGATGATGTTAAATTAAATATCGAAAAATTTGTTCAGGATACCGTTTATTTTGAAATTGAAGTTGTTGAACGTCCTCGTTTAAGCTCAATTGATTTAAAAGGTGTTCGTAAATCGGAAAAAACAGCTATTCAAGAAAAGCTGAATGATAAAACAGGTAAAATCGTTAACGATAACTTATACAACACAACTTCTGCAATTGTAAAAAAATACCTTTTAGATAAAGGTTATTTCTTCACTAAAATAAATTACACAACGCGTAAAGATCCAAACTCTGAAAACAGTGTGGTTTTAGAGGCGAATATTGATAAAGGACATCGTGTTAAAGTTCAGCACATTGATTTTACTGGAAATAAGGATTTCAAAGCTGCTAAGTTAAGAAAGTACCTTAAAAATCCGAAGCAGTTTGCCTGGTGGCGTTTTTGGGGATCTGGTAAATTCAGTAAGGAAAAATACGAAGAGAATAAAATTAAAATGATTGCCAAACTGCATGAAAAGGGTTACCGCGATGCAGAACTTTTAAAGGATAGCATTTATCAATATAACCGTAAAAAGGTTAATATTAAAATGGATATCTATGAAGGTAAAAAATATTACTTCGGTAAAATTACCTGGGCTGGAAATGCAATTTACAGCACTGATATCTTAAATAAAGTTTTAAGTATCGAAAAAGGTGATGTTTTTAGTGAGGATAAATTAGATAAAAAAATAAATGGTGGTGGCGAAAATGGTGGCGATATTAACAGTTTATATACTGATAATGGTTATTTAACTTTCAATATTGATCCAGTTCAAACTAAAATTTATAATGATACTGTTGATGTAGAGATGCGCATTTATGAAGGTCCGCAGTACACCAACAACCGTATTACCTTAAAAGGAAATACCATTACTAATGATAAGGTAGTTTTACGTGAGATTCGTACCAAGCCAGGACAGAAATTTAACAAAAGTGATTTAATTCGTACCGTTCGTGAGATTGGTGCTTTAGGTAACTTTGACGAACAAAAAACAGTACCAACCCCTCGTCCGAACCCTGCAGATGGAACAGTAGATATTGAGTATGCTGTAGAAGAAAAACCTTCTGATCAGATTGAGTTATCGGGTGGTTTTGGTGGTGGCCGTATTATCGGTACATTAGGTTTAACCTTTAATAACTTCTCTTTAAGAAATTTATTTAACCTTAAAGCTTATAAACCACTTCCAAAAGGTGATGGACAAAAATTAAGTTTACGTGGTCAAACCAATGGTAAATATTACCAATCGTATAGTTTCTCTTTCTCTCAACCTTGGTTTGGTGGTGAGAAACCAGTAAGCTTTGGTGTAAGTGCATTTACTTCATTACAATCGAGTGGTATTGGCGATTCTAGTAATCCTAATTATTACAAAATCCGTTTAAATGGGGTAACAGTAAGTTTGGGTAGAAGATTAAACTGGCCAGATAACTATTTCCAGTTAAGTCACTCTTTAAGTTTCCAACAGTATATTCTTCAAAATTACCCAGGATTTAAATTCTCTACTGGTACTTCATATAACTTTAACTTATCACAAGAGATTAGCCGTGATTCAAGGGATTCGCCAATTTATCCAACATCAGGTTCATTCTTGCGTTTTACCATTCAGGCAACACCACCATATTCATTATTTAACAATGTGAATTATGCTACAGCTTCTGATAAAACGAGATATAGATTTACAGAGTACCACAAGTGGAAGTTCGATTCTCAATGGTACCAACGTGTTGGCGGGCAGTTTGTAATTAAAGCTCAGGCACAATTCGGTTTCTTAGGTTCGTACAACAGCGGTGTTGGCCAATCGCCATTCGAAAGATTTAAATTAGGTGGTGATGGTATGCAAGGATTTGATTTCTTACAAGGTTCTGAATTAATCGCGATGCGTGGTTACGCGAATAATACCGTTATTCCTGTAGGCGCAAATGCTAATCAGGCGCAAACATCAGGTAGCCCGATTTACACTAAATATGTTTTAGAGGCACGTTATCCAGTAATTAAAAGTCAGCAAGCTACCGCCTTTATTTTAGCATTTGCTGAAGGTGGTAACACCTGGGATAGATTTAACGACTTCAACCCTTTTAATATCAGAAGATCGGTTGGTGTTGGTGCACGTATCTTCTTACCAATATTTGGTTTACTGGGTATTGATTATGGTTATGGTTTCGATGCAATTCCTGGTTTACCAGATGCAAATAAAGGCCAGTTCCACTTTAGTATTGCACAACAATTAGGCGGATTTTAATTGTTTATGATTAAAAAAATAATTAATTATGCAATAAAACAAAGTAAGTTGAGTTTATAAAAAGCTTAGGTTATTAGAACTAATCATTAAATACACACACAAATGAAAAAGTACCTTTTTATCGCATTTTTACTTTGCACAACTTTTGGCGCTTTTGCCCAAAAGTTTGCTTATGTAGATACAGAGTATATTCTAAAGCACATGCCCGAATATAAATCTGCATTAAGCCAGTTAGAAGTAGCTTCTAAACAATGGCAACAACAGGTTGATCAAAACTTTGGTGAAATCGACAGGATGTATAAAGCTTATCAGGCTGACCAGGTTTTGTTAACTGATGATATGCGTAAACGTCGTGAAAATGAAATCATCGAGAAAGAAAAAGCTGCTAAAGAATTTCAACGTCAGAAATTTGGTCCAGACGGAGATCTTTTCCAAAGCAGAACTAAACTGATCAAACCTATCCAGGAAAAAGTAGCAGATGTGATTAAACAGATTGCAAAAGCGAAATACCTTGATTTCATTTTTGATAAAAGTAGTGAAGCTACCATGATGATTTATGCAAGCAGCAGTTACGATGTTAGTAATGATGTTATCGTAAAATTAGGTTACAAACCAGGGACTGTAAATAATTAGTATATTCGCCCCTTTGAATTAGGAAAAACAATTAAAAAAAATAAAAAGTAAAATAAAACATGAGAAAGTTAATTAACGTATTCTTTGTAGCAGCAGGTTTATTGTTTACAGCGAATATGGCAAATGCACAGCAAAAGATTGGTCACGTAAATTCTGAAGAGGTATTTGCAAACTTACCTGAATCTAAGACCGCACAAACTACTTTAGAAAATTTAAGTAAAACTAAACAAGCTGAAATAGATGTGATGATTAAAGAATATCAATCTAAATTAACAGCAGCACAAGCTAAAGAAAAAACGCGTAGCGAAGCAAATAAAGAAACTGTTGATAAAGAATTACAAACAGCAGCAACTGAATTACAAGATTTACAAAAACGTATTGGTGATGCACAGACTAAAGCTCAACAAGATTTAGGTACTAAACAAGGTGAGTTGTTTCAGCCAATTCAAGGTAAAGTAGCTACAGCTATTTCTGCAATTGCAAAAGAAAAAGGTTTAGCATACGTTTTTGATATTGCTAACGGACAAGGTGGTAACAACTTAGTTTTCTGGGAAGGTGGTGACGATATCACAGGTGCAGTAAAAACTAAATTAGGTATTACTGCTACTGCAGCAAAACCAGCAGCTCCTAAAAAATAATTTAAGCACTTAAAGCGAAAGCTTTTTTTAGCTCATTAAAATACTGCGGAATTAAGTTCAACTTAATTCCGCTTTTTTGTTTGAAAGATTTATCTTGGAAATAAATTGCTACATTGTTTAATTGCTAACAATTCAGCACGAAATAATTAGCAAAAGATTACGCTATGCAACAATCATCACCAATAGGTATTTTCGATTCAGGATATGGAGGATTGACGGTTTTTCGCTCTATTGCAGAGAAGTTACCTCAATACGATTATATTTATTTAGGTGATAATGCCCGTTCTCCCTACGGTGATCATTCTTTTGAAACCATTTATCAATATACTTTAGAATGTGTGGAGTGGCTTTTTGCAAGCGGTTGCGAGCTTGTTATATTGGCGTGTAACACGGCATCAGCTAAAGCCTTAAGAACCATTCAGCAAAAGGATTTGCCTTCAAAATATCCAAATCATCGGGTGCTTGGCGTAATCAGGCCGACAGCAGAAGTTATTGGTAATTACACAACGAGTAAGCAGGTGGGGGTTATGGGTACAAGAGGAACCGTTAACTCCAAATCTTATTTGTTAGAGATTAATAAATTTTTTCCCGAAATAGAGGTTCACCAGCAGGCATGCCCAATGTGGGTACCCTTAATCGAAAATAATGAACACCTTCAAACGGGTGCAGATTTTTTTGTTAAAGAATATTGCGATTCATTACTGGCACAGGCCAATGATATTGATTGTGTTTTATTAGCCTGTACACATTATCCTTTGTTATTACCAAAACTAAAAACTACTTTTCCTGATTATATAAGCATTTTAACACAGGGTGAAATTGTTGCTGGTAGTTTGGTTAATTATTTAGAAAGACACCCTGAGATTGAAGTAAAACTGGCAAGAACAGGTAGAAAATCTTTTTATACCAGTGGCGATACCAAAGCATTTGATGAACATGCTTCCATCTTTTTTGGTGAGGATTTGAAATCGGCCAAAATGTAATATTTGTATGCTTGCATAACATATGCCTTAAAATGCAATCATCATGCCTTAGGCATGCCCTATGTATGCAATAGGTATGCGGTTATCTGGGAAGTGTTAAACGTTCCAAACTTTTACTTAGTAAGCAATTTCCTCTTACTTAAAGCTTATGCCTTAAACCTGAAATTATTTCACACTTATCCATTTCTATTAAGATGCTGAAATAAATTCAGCCTGACGATAAATTCGGGTTTACTGTGGAAGAGTTTCTACTCTTATTAGAACGGTTGGAGAAGACAATGCTTCTAAAAATGAAACTAATGCATCTTTCTCGGCATTGCTTAATCTTAAGCCTTTTAAAAGCTTATCGTTTTTGGGTAACAGAGGATCATTCAGTTGCTCTGGTTTAACCCTTTGCACTGGCATACCCATATTGTACATATTCATCACGCCATCCATATCTGGAAACAACCCGTTATGAAACCATGGGGCTGTTTTCATTACATTTCTTAATCCTGGTGTTTTAAACTTACCCACATCTTCTGGTTTCTTAGTAACGTTGTAAAGGCCCAAATCTTCGTACTTACGACCATAGTAAGTTAACCCATCATTATGAAATTCGTTATCGGTAAAAAGCGGACCGCTGTGACAATTTATACAACGTGCTTTTGTTCTAAATAAATGCAAGCCTACAATTTGCTGATCGGTTAAGGCTTTTTTATCTTTTGCCAGAAAACGATCGAATGCAGTTCTTCTGCTTACTATGCTACGTTGAAAGGTTGCAAGACTTTCAAAAATCTTTTGATTTGTAATTTTTGCATCGCCAAAGGCATCGGTAAAATATGGCTTGTAGCCTTTAATTTTACTTAATTTTTTGGCTAGCGCTTTTGTATCCTGATGCATTTCGTTATGCGCACCTATCGGACTTTCGCCTTGTTCTTCTAAACTATTTGCTCTACCATCCCAAAACAGCTTTTTGTAGAACCAAACATTTTCTAAGGATGGCGCATTGCGGATATTTGCTAAGTGATCGTGACCGATAGAAACCTGGCGACCATCTGCCCAATGCAAATCTGGTGCATGGCAACTTGAGCAAGAAATTTGATTTGAGCCTGATAAACGGGGATCGAAAAATAAGATTTTTCCAAGTTCGATTACCTTTTTAACGGAATCATTTTTTACATCAACAGGGGTAGGAGGTAGCTCGCCCAACTCTTCAAAAACGGCACCTTGATCAACCGTTGGTTTGGGCCATTCGCTGGTTGGTTTCGAATAAACTTTACGCAAGCTATCTATGCTCAAGTCATCATCATTATTAAAATTTGAAGATTGAAATGAAAATAAAATTAATCCTGTGAGGATTAGAGCAAGCGCAATAAAAACTTTATTCATGGGTTAAAAATACAGATTTAGGCTGATATTGGAAGAAAAACGGTCTTTTCCAGACGTGTTAAATATGGTTCTTTGTAAATCTATATAATTACCAACCCGTTGCGTATAACTGCCTGATATTTTTACCGAAGTCTGTATTCCTTTATATGAAGGGAAAGCGTAATCGGCCGATAATCCTAAACTATAATTGTTAGAGGCGTTAAATTGATAATCGGGATACATGACATAGTTGTAGAAAATATTTTCATTTTCTAATGGAGCAATAATATGTGATGAAGCTTTTAAGCTATATCTAGCATTAAAATCAGCGCCAAAACTTCGGTTTTTACCCAACTGTTTATTTAATCCCCAACCTGCATTAAAATTAATTCTTCGGTAAGCAATGTCAACCAAATAATTTCCGTCTTTTTTAATGTCGTCGGTACTTTGAACGCCAAAAATTATGTTGTTGATTAGTCCATCTTTTCCTTTTGCTGTGTAATTTAATTTCAAACCATAGTTTTCAATATCATTAATGTAATTAATACCAGCAAGTGCATTGTCATAAGCCCAGCCTTCATCATAATTATAGTTAATGGCAACATTAAGTTCATTTTTGCCAATATTTTTGTACCAAATTAAATCTGCGGATGAGGTTTTAATACTGTAAGTCATAAACTTATTATATCCTACCGCATCTGATATGTTTCGTTTAAAAAGCTGTGATTCTTTGCCTTTTTTCAATGTTAAAGCGATACTGCTGTTAGAATTTAATGTGTAGTTGGCAAATATTTTAGCAAACTGGCGATCTTGATTATTATCGTAATTAAGCAAATTTGTTTGTTGAACCTGTTGCGCTCCGCTGTAACCTGTCATTAAATAATTGATATAAATTGGGGCTACCGTATTTTCTGTATATGTACTATTTTTGTATCCTATTTTTGTTTGTTCTCTGCCATATCCATATTGGTAGCCTACGCCAATTAAAATTGTTTTAGAAATATTATAACCAACTGCAGGGTTAAGATTTAACTGAAAATCTTTAATATCTCCTCGTGGATCGTTATTGCTAAAATGATTTCCAATCCGATAATCCAGCCCAAGTGAAACAGGAAGATTATTGCCAATCATTTTTCGGCTCACGGCTGCATTAATTTTATAAATTGAGCGCTCGTAATGATTGTTTTTTTGTGAGCCAAAATAATAAGGTACATAACCTGCTTGTCTTGTTTGGTGCGCCCAACGGGTACTATCTTCAGTTGTTCTTTGATAAGTGAATGCACCGTATAGATGAAATTTTTCTAAAGTAGTTTTAGCCTCACTAAATAATGATATGCCCTGTGTTTTAGATGCTCCCTGCACTGGAATATAATGACCTTTATCTAAATTGTATTTTACCGTAAGGTTATTGAATTTGTTTGGCATCATTGTTTCCATAAATAATGGATTATTTTTAGCAAATCGGTAGAGTTGTGTCAAAGCTGAATCTATTGAATAGCTCTTGCTTAATAAAGATTGATTTTGTGAACTATCATCTTTAGTTTGTGCATTAAGCCGAGAGATTGTTGACAATAACAATAATGATATGATGAGTTTTCTCATGTATTTATAATAGTGCGTGTTTGTTGGTTATTTTATTTAAAAGCCCGAGGTAAAGCAATATCTAAGAAGTCAAAATCTTCAGTCGAATTATTTGAATCTTTAAGTATAACTCTGCCATTTTCTACTTTTTCTGTTTTGCGAATCACCGATTGGGAAGTGTATGCTCCTTTAGGAACAAAAGCAAAACCAGCGTCTAAATCTGCCCCTAGTTTTTTCGGTAATCTTGCTGAAGCTACATTTGGCTGAATTTCCATAGCATCGATAATATACTTGGATGGAATTTGGTAATATTTGCGAGCAGTAGAAGAGGGTGTTGTTTTACTGGGCTCGTTGTACATTGGCCAGTTTTTAACAATTTGTGTTCCATCTACTTTGAAAATAGCAATACCAGTTCGACCTGTATTATCTAAAATCATATCCGTACCCGTGTAAGATAATATTTCAACATTTGGAACAAGAGGGTTATCAATATCAGAATCCAGAGGTTTTGTTAAAAAAGATCCGTAATAGGCTTCAAAATCGGCTTTGCTTAAATCAACTGTAAGTTCAGGACTACGGACCGAAATGGTTACACCATCTGTTCCAACAAATGGAGATTTATGGTTTAAAGCCGTTTGAGCTAACACTATACTTTCACCTGGGTTTACGGGATGGGTTTTTCCATTGCCTGGAATCATACAAAGTGTTTTTGCATAAATAAAATCGGTATTTGGATCACCATTGGTGCTAATCATGTTTAAAGATTTAGACCAATCGTATTGACCATTTGCTTGTAAATTATAGGTAGTGTTTGTTGAACTTTGTCTGCCCCAAATTTCGGTGATGTATAGGCTGTCGGCATACATAATTTCGTTTGTGTTGTTGTAAATTTCAATAAACTGATCTCTGTATAGCGCACCTAGCGTTCTGTCTGAACCAGCATAATACACTTGTTTTACTAACCAAGTACCAATAACACCTGCTTTTAGGTTCAATGTTAGTTCAGCAGAATTATCTTTATTAACCAATTTATTTTTTTCGGCAGCATTAAATGTAACGGGCTTTGTGGTAATGATTCCTGTGATTGAAGTGTAATCGGCAGCTGAAACTGTATAACTTACATCAACATCATATCTTCCTGCGGGTAAATTATTAAATTTCCCTAAACCTTTATCGTTGGTAGCTATAGATAGAAATCTGCCAGATGTTAAGCTTTTTATTCTAACAGTGATATTTGATATAGGAAAGGTATAACCACTGTTTGCAAGATCGAAAGTTACTTTTACATTCAAATCTGTTGGTAATACATCGGGTTGATTGTTTTTTTTACAACCAAACATTAATCCTATAATTACTAGTAATGCAATTTTTTTCATCGTTGTTAAAGTTTTAAAGATAATTCGATACCAAATGTTGGCGCACCATTTGGAGCATTTACCGTGTTGCTGTTGGGCTTTTGATATCGTGGCTGATAATTCAAAAAATTATAGGCGTTGAAAGCAAACTTGAATCGTTTTTTTATTTCCTTTGCTAAGCTAAGGTGATAATTGGAATAAATTCTATACTGATTATCGGTTGTTAATTCATTTAGTGGAATGAATAAATGACCATATACCTTACTGTTAGGATCTGGATTTGTTATTTCAACATATTGTATATCCCTGGTATAGTAGGCAAAAGGAACACCATCATTTTGATTATAAATCGTTTTGTTTAAGAAGCTAAATTCGGCCGTAAGTTGTACAATTAAACTTATTGCAGGAATGTGGGTTGATGAGGTAACTCTTCCTGAGCTAAAATAAGTTGTCTTTTTACGTGGCGCATAAAGACCAGTTATTGGGTAATCTGGGGAAGTTGTATCTTCAGCAGTTGGTCCTGCCGCTCTTGGTCCGGTTTCCTGATAACTCGATCTGAATAAACCACCACTAACACTAAAAGATGTAGAAATTGCCTCATATTTGGGCGTATTAAGAATCACATCAAAACCCTGGTTGTTTGACCTTAAATCGTTGTTGAACTCATTATGTGTAAGTAAAAATCTTTTTGTTCCATTTTGTGTAATTAATGGTTGGCTTCCTGGAACTAAAGTAGAGGAATATTGAGGGAGTGTAACTATCTCTCTTTCAATCACGGTATTATAGCCCTGTGTATTTAGTTTATGAAACACAGAGAATGATAATTGATAATCTGTTATTTTATATAGACCTGAAAGTTCAAAAGTTTGCCCTTTTGATGATTTTAATTTGCTGCCATCTGGATCATATCTGCGGACGTAGAAAATACTCGCACTTTCATTAGCATTTCCGTTATAAGCATTAATAAGTGGAACATCAACAAATGTTGGACCAGGGTATCTTTGTCCTAAACCTGGCGATTTTACAGATAAACCATAGGCAAATCCAAACCTAAAATCATCCGTTAACTGATAGTTGATATTGGTACGTGGAGATAGAGTTACAAACCCATTCTGGCCATCTAATCTTAATCCACCTCTGAAGTTTAAATCCCGACCACCTACTTTTAAGCTAAATACATCTTCGGCATATAAGCCAAAATCTTTCTGTGCGTAGGCCAGGGCAAAATCATAATAACGCTCTGATGGACCGCTGGATAAACTGTTTCCTGTAGTATTGAAGCCTATTCTGGACCTCGCTGGATCAGAAAGTCTTCCTAACCCCTTATTTGCTGCGTAAGAAAAGCTTGCGCCAAAATTAAGGTAATGATTTAGATTACCTGTTTTGTACTCAGCACTAAAATCGAGTAGTGCTGAAGCCGTAATTGGTCTGCCGTCTACATCGCTTACTGCGGTGTAAATACCCTTATCGTAAATTCCGCTAACCAAGCCCGTTTCTGTTGCATTACTATATAAAATGTAAGGACTATTAACAAATTGTTCCGTATAGCTTCGCTGATGAGATTCGCCATATCTTAAGTTTAAACCAATATTTTTTAAGAAAGAACCACTTAGTCTATAATTCGAACGATTACTAACGCTCATATTCCAACTGTTAAAGCTTACTATTCTACTGGTAGGATCGTCATCATCCTTTTTAATGCCATCTAAATTTCTACCATAATCAAAGCTCAATGTATTTTTCAATCTATTATCACGACCAAAACTATTAGTCCACATTGCACTAGTATTGATTCGTTTATAAGCTTTAATTTTATCCCTATTGTCGGCATAAGAATCTACATAATTAAGGCCTACGTTAAAACTTCCTAATTTTGGACTTAATGCAAAGCCCTTAGAGAAACTATATGATGTCGCATTATCTCTTATTTGCATACGAACATACGCAGGAGATTTACCTGCTTGCCTTTCGATAATAACCGCTCCATCAGAAAGGTCTCCATATTTAACAGAAGCTACACCTGCAATAACTTCAATACTTTCAATGTTATCAACTGGTATCTGCCTTAAATCGGTACCTCCATAAGCAAAATCTCCGCTATAAGAGCTGGTAGATGAGGTTCCTGTTAAACCATAGCTGTTGCTGCTAATACTTGTAGCGCCTAAACCTCTTAAACCAGGATTGTAGCCTTGCATATTCGCATTGTTGCTAATGTTATTTCCATCAACAATAATGGCCACACCAAATGAATTATTTAGTGTAAACGCATCTCTACCAGACGTGGTAGGCTCAAATGCAGAACGAAGTGTTAAATTTTGAATGTTCTGTAATGATGGAGGTGTAATTTTCCTGTTTGGAATCTGATTTAATAAATCATTCACACTCAATGCTGGTATTTGCTCAATTAGATCCCGATTGATTACCAAAGAAGAGTTGCTTTGTCCAGTATAATTTCTCTTGGCATTGATATCAATGTTCTCTAAACTCAAATCCAATACTTTTAAGCCGATGTTTCCAAGATTGGTTTCTCCAGCTTTTATTGTGGCAGGAACTCTCAATTTCTGGTAACCGATATAGGAGAATTCCAGCGTCAAAATACTATTGATTTCTGAACCATTTATCCTGAAAACACCTGATTTATCGGTTATTGCATACTGATTGGTTTCTATAACCTTAATATTTACAAGCTCTAATGGCTTATTTTGAGGGTCGACCAGTTTTCCAGTGACCACGTTCCGAATTTGCGCCATCCCGGCGAAACAAATCAAAACTAATAATAATGAAATGTATAGTTTCTTCAATTTAGACTGATTCTAATTTAGCGCAAAGGTGTATAAATTACACTTACCTTCCAAATTATTTAGAAAGATTCTAGATAATACTATAGGTTCAAGTTTACAATAGCTTCATTTTGAGTTTATTTCAAATTAACCTACTTGTGACAAAAGAAAACATTTTTGTTTAGGTAGCTATGGTTTAAAAGGATAACTTTGCGGCTTCAAACCCACACAATGAGTGATCAGATAAAACACGAATGCGGAATCGCTTTTATTCGCCTGTTAAAACCACTTTCTTACTACCAGCAGAAATACGGTACAGCACTTTACGGCCTTAATAAATTATATCTTTTAATGGAAAAACAGCATAACCGAGGCCAGGATGGCGCAGGTATTGCAACCATTAAGTTAGATATGAAACCTGGCAGTAGGTATATAAGCCGATACCGGAGCATGGCTTCGAATGCGGTAGCAGATATCTTCGAATATGTTCAAGGCAAATTCGTTGATATTCAAGAAAACACACCTGAATTAATGCAGGATACAGAATGGCTCAAAAACAACGTTAGCTTTATCGGCGAGGTGTTAATGGGCCATTTGCGTTATGGTACACATGGTAAAAACAGTATCGAAAACTGCCATCCTTTTTTAAGGCAAAACAACTGGATGACCCGTAATCTGGTTATTGCAGGTAACTTTAACATGACTAACGTTGATGAGTTATTAGAGCAATTGTATGAGTTGGGACAGCATCCGAAAGAAAAAGCTGATACCGTAACGGTATTAGAAAAAATTGGTCACTTTTTAGATGATGAAAATCAAGACCTTTTTGATCAGTATAAAAAAGAAGGACACGATAACGTAGCCATCACGCATAAGATTTCTGATAATTTAGATATTGCAAACATTCTTCGTCGCTCGGCTAAAACATGGGATGGTGGATATTCGATTTGTGGTATGGTTGGTAATGGTGATTCTTTCATCATGCGTGATCCTGCAGGCATTCGCCCAGCTTATTATTACTACGACGATGAAATTGTTGTGGCGGCATCAGAAAGACCTGCATTACAAACTGCATTTAATATTCAGTTTAAAGATGTAAAGGAAATTGATCCTGGTCATGCCTTAATCATCAAGAAAAATGGTGAGGTGAGCATGGAGCAGTTTCGTGAGCCTACCGAGCGATTATCTTGTTCATTTGAACGTATTTATTTCTCTAAAGGAAGCGATGTAGAAATCTACCGCGAGCGCAAGCAATTAGGTCGTTTATTGTGCAACCAGGTGCTTAATGCTGTTGGTCATGATTTAAAGAATACCGTATTTTCGTTTATACCCAACACGGCAGAGGTGGCCTTTTTTGGTATGGTAGATGGGGTTCAGCAATATGTTCGTAACCATCAAAAAGATACACTTTTACATAGAAAAGAACAATTAAGCGATACCGAGCTTGATGAATTACTTTCTATGGCGCCAAGAGTAGAGAAACTAGCTGTTAAAGATGTTAAACTTCGTACTTTCATTACCCAGGATGCAGATCGTGGAGAAATGGTTGCACATGTTTATGATACGACATACGGAATTATCAATAACCACCAGGATACTTTGGTTGCACTTGATGATTCGATTGTTCGTGGAACTACATTAAAACAAAGTATTATTAAGATAGTAGATCGCCTTCATCCCAAGAAAATTATTATCGTTTCTTCGGCACCTCAAATTCGTTACCCTGATTGTTACGGTATTGATATGAGTAGAATGGGGCAGTTTGTAGCTTTCGACGCCGCAATTCAGTTGCTAACTGAAAGGGGTATGTGGCAGGTTATTGAAGATGTTTATGCAAAATGTAAAGCTTCGTTATTCCTTCCAAAGGAAGAAATTGTTAACCATGTAAAAGAAATCTACAAACCTTTTACACCTGAAGAAATTTCGGCTAAGATTGCGCAGATTATTACACCTAAAGGTACTGTAGCAGAAGTTGAGGTGATTTACCAAAGTTTAGAGAATTTACATATTGCTTGTCCGAAAAACAAGGGCGACTGGTATTTCTCTGGTAACTATCCAACGCCTGGTGGTAACAAGGTTGTAAACAAAGCTTTTGTTAACTGGAAAGAAGGAAATAATCAAAGAGCTTATTAAAAAGCTTTAATTCTAAATAAAATACAAATAGCTCATATTTTTATATGAGCTATTTTTTTGTGCTTATTTTTTAAATATTACTAATGAAGAGATCGCTTGCCGATACCGGTTGACGATATTGCATTAGGAAAACTAGTTGCAGAACTTCTTTGTGTTAGCGGTGATCATTTCATAGATTTCATTCGCCAGATCGCTTTCAATTACTTTAGTAATAATCGCATAAACTGGATTGACCATGACTGATACTAGATTTTGATTTTCTGATTCTATTTGCAAAGATTTCTTGTCGGAACTAACATCCGTACTTACATGAAATAAATTGCTTGAAAGATTGGCCATCTCTTCAATATAGTTTTCATTTGAGTTATTGAAGGGGATATAGATAAATTCGCTTTTCATAGGAGAATGATTAATTTATCAAAAATACAGAAAAACCGTATGATTAATAATAGTAAATAACACCTTCTTGCTCTAAAAGTTTTGAAAATTTCGAGTTAATTCTACCAAATATAATATCAACCTTATTTTTCTTAAGCGTAAAACTGAATGTACGTTTTGTACAATAACCATATCGCGAAGAAAACGATAATAACGCCAGCTATTTTATTCAGTTTTTTTAATGAATCTTCTTTGATTTTGTAACGGAGTTTACTCGAGTAAAAGCTTTTGGCGCCATCTATAGAGAGCTGGGTAGCCATTGCAATGAAAAAACAAACCAACTTTTCGTTTAACATATTGTTAAGCTTAACCGAAATTATGCCGCTTACAATAATCCAGAACATAAGGGTTGATGGTGTAAGAATGCACATTAAAAAGCCTTTTAAAACGTAACCTCGCTTACTTACTTTTTTTAGTGTAGAACTATCGTAATTAACCGTGATTTTAGAAACGAGGTAATACACGCCAACGGCGAGTAGAAATACACCGCCGATAAGACCAACGTATTTATCAAAACTTGCTTTATAATCAAAAAACTGACTACCGAATAGTACTAAAGCAATTAAAACAATATCACTAATAATTACACCTACGGCTAAAGAAAAGCCTGCTTTGAAGCCTCTCTCGATGCTGGTTTTTATCATTGCAAAAAAAACCGGCCCTGTTAAAAACGATGAAATAATCCCTGCCCCTATACCCAACAATATGGCTTCAAACATGCATTGTGTGTTTTATGAATATGCGAATATGCAATTTAAAGCTAAACATATCAACTTTATTTTTGTTGGGTGCTTTGCATAAAATAACCGTTTTTTAATTTTTTTTTAATTATGTTTAGCCCCACTAAAACTAAATTTAAAAAATGAGCAAAGAACAAGTACAAACGAAGTGGGGGCAGTTTATACCCTTAGTTACCGTTTTCTTTTTTTGGGGCTTTGTGGCCGCCAGTAATGATATTTTAATTCCAGTATTTAAAAAAGCTTTTGATTTATCACAAGCAGAAAGTCAATTGGTTTCATTGGCATTTTACATTGCATATACCGTTGGAGCTTTAATTTACAATGGAATTTCTGTTTTAATGAAACAAGATATTGTTAATAAGTTAGGCTATAAAAATTCATTAGCACTTGGCTTGGTAATTTCTGCCCTTGGAACTTTACTTTTTTATCCAGCGGCAAATCTTCATTCTTTTCCTTTAATGCTTTCTGGTTTATTTATTGTTGCATTAGGTTTTTCCCTACAACAAACTGTTGCAAATCCACTAGCGATTGCTTTAGGTCCAATAAGAACAGGTTCTCAGCGTTTAACATTAGCTGGCGGTATTAATAACTTCGGAACAACAATTGGTCCATTAGTAGTAAGTTTTGCCATATTTGGTTCTGCGGCAAATGCAACTACAGATATAAGCGTTGAAAGTGTTAAAATTCCTTACCTAATTTTAGGTGTAGCATTCATAGCAGTTGCCGTATTCTTAAAAATGTCTTCTTTGCCTGATCGACCTACTTTAGTAGAGGCTTCGGGAGAAGATGATAAATCGGTTAAAGGCTCTGCTTTAAAATACCCACAACTGGTATTAGGTATGATTGCTATTTTTGTTTATGTAGGTGTAGAGGTTTCTACGGCAAGTAATTTGCCTGCTTACATGGAAAAAGACCTTGGATTTGAAATTAAAGACATTGCACCATATATTTCGCTTTATTGGGCAAGTATGATGATTGGTAGATGGACTGGTGCTGTTGAAGCTTTTACCGATAACGTAAGTACTCAAAAAGTATTAAGATTTATTGCTCCATATTTAGCATTTGGGATCTTCTTAGCTGTAAATGCAATTGCTAAACACGATTTGGCTCCATTCTATGTTTATGGCTTGATTATTTTAGTTTTAATTGCTGCAGATATGGCAAGTAAAGGTAACCCTGCACGAATGTTATTAATTTTCTCAGCAATAGGAATTGCAGCTTTATTAATTGGTATGCTTACAAAAGGAATGGTTAGTGTTTACGCCATTACAAGTGTTGGTTTGTTCTGCAGTACCTTATGGCCTTGTATTTTTACTTTAGCAGTAAGTGGTTTAGGTAAGCATACTAGTCAGGGCAGTAGTTTCTTAATCATGATGATTATGGGTGGAGGTATCATCAGCTGGCTTCAAGGTGTCGTATCAGAATTTACGGGTATTCAATATAGCTATATAGTAGGTATTATTTGCTTCGCTTATTTAGCATTTTACGCTTGGAAAGTTAGCGGAATATTAAGATCTCAAGGAATAAGTTTTGACCAAAAAATTTCTGGCGGTCATTAAAATATAATAAACTATTTTTGCAGCCACAGAAGCGTAAGCTTTTGTGGCTTTTTTAATTCAATACATGACCAATAAACCAAGTTTCGATTCTATTTTTATGAATCTAGCCACTGAGCTGGCTGAACGTTCTCATTGCGTTCGTGCGCACGTGGGAGCCGTTTTAACTAAAGATACCCGCATAATTTCTATCGGTTATAATGGTCCGCCAGCTGGAACACATAATTGTGATGAAGAATGGCCAGAGCATGGTTGTGCGAGAGATAGTAAGGGAAGTTGTTCATTAGCTTTACATGCAGAAGAAAACGCCATCCTATATGCATCAAAAAATGGAGCCAAAATAGAGGGTTGTACGTTATATACTACTTTATCTCCTTGTATTGCTTGTGCCAGATTAATTTTATCATCAGGCATTAAAGTGGTCTATTATTCTAAATCTTATGCGGCCTACAAAGGCTTGCCAAGCGATGAAGGAGTAGATTTTTTAAGAAAGTTTGGGGTTGAAGTGAAGTTGATTGAGGATTAGGTTAGCTGATCAATTGTTCAATCGTTAAAAGGTCAAATTATTAGGATGAAGATTAACCATCGATAGCGTGCTAATAATAACAGGTAACTTACTTTAAATTTGGGAATAAATAACATTAAAACAATTTAACAATTCCCTTTCTTTCTCTATCTTTGCGGATGCAAGAAAAAATCATTATCGTCGATTTTGGTTCGCAATTTACACAACTCATTGCCCGTAGAGTTCGCGAACTGAATATTTACTGTGAAATATATCCATTCAACAATCTTCCTGAAATTAATACCGCTGACGTAAAAGGCGTTATCTTTTCAGGCAGTCCTTATTCTGTTCGTCAGGATGATGCGCCTCAGGTAGATCTGAGCAATTTCCATTTAAAATTTCCTTTATTGGCGGTTTGTTACGGTGCGCAATATATTGCTCAACAATCTGGTGGAAATGTTCAGGCTTCTTCAACCCGTGAATACGGACGTGCTAACTTAAACTTTGTAAACCAAGAGAACAAGTTATTCAAAGGCATTAACATCGATTCTCAAGTTTGGATGAGCCATGGCGATACCATTACTGAAATGCCAGCTAATGCTGAATTAATTGCGAGCACAGAAAGTGTTAAAGTTGCAGCTTATCATATTAAAGATTCTGATACTTATGCGATTCAGTTTCACCCAGAGGTTACACATAGCACCGACGGTAAAATTCTTTTAGAAAATTTCCTTGTTGATATTTGCGGATGTAGTCAGGACTGGACTTCGGCAGCATTTATAGATACTACAATTGCCGAATTAAAGGAAACTTTAGGTAATGATAAAGTTGTTTTAGGTTTATCAGGCGGTGTAGATAGCAGTGTTGCTGCGGTTTTATTACATAAAGCTATCGGAGCAAATTTACACTGTATTTTTGTTGATAATGGCCTTTTACGTAAAGACGAATACAGTCAGGTGCTGGAGCAATACAAGCACATGGGTTTAAATATTAAAGGAATTGATGCTAAGGATCGTTTCTTAAGTCAGCTTGCTGGCTTAACTGACCCTGAGTTCAAACGCAAGGCTATTGGTCGCGTTTTTATTGAAGTTTTTGATGATGCAGCACACGAGGTTACTGGTGTAAACTGGTTAGGTCAGGGAACAATTTATCCTGATGTGATTGAATCCATATCCGTTAATGGTCCTTCGGCTACTATTAAATCGCATCACAACGTGGGCGGTTTGCCCGATTTCATGAAATTGAAAGTAATTGAGCCTTTAAAAACATTATTTAAAGATGAGGTTCGCCGAGTAGGTAAAGCATTAGGAATTGATGATGTGATTTTAGGCCGTCATCCTTTCCCAGGACCAGGCTTGGGTATTCGTATTTTAGGAGAAGTTACCGCAGAAAAGGTAGCAATATTACAAGATGCTGATGCAATTTACATGCATGAGTTAAAAGCCGCTGGATTATACGATAAAATCTGGCAAGCGGGCTCAATTTTCTTACCCGTACAGTCGGTTGGGGTAATGGGCGACGAGCGTACTTATGAGAACGTAATTGCGCTTCGTGCTGTAGAATCAGTAGATGGTATGACTGCAGATTGGTGTCACTTGCCTTATCCTGTTTTAGCAAAAATTTCTAACGAAATCATCAATAAAGTTAAAGGTATTAACAGAGTTGTTTACGATATCAGCTCTAAACCACCTGCAACTATAGAGTGGGAATAATTCATTCGAGCTTTAAGCCTGGGTTTTCGATCTGGGCTGCATAAAATAAATGATTATGCCGGCAATGTGGAATAAACTTTGCTGGCATATTTTGTTAAAAACGATAGGTATGAAATTGAATAAGAATTATTGTTTTTTGGTATTAATTACCATGATTTTAGGCGCTTGTTCGCCTAAGGTATTAACCCCGAAAACAGAAACTAAAAAAACTGAGGAGAAAGAGAAAACAGCTGAGAAAAAAGGCATTAAAAAATTCTCTCAAGCTAATGTTTCGCTTCTTGTTCCATTTAAACTTAACGAAGTTAATTTAAGATCGATGAGTAAGGCTGAAGCAGAAAAATATGCTATGCCTATCGATTTTTACCAAGGCTTTAAAATGGGTTTGGATTCCGTTGCTGCTTCTGGATTAAATTTTAAACTTAATGTTTTTGATACCCAGGATAATAATGCACGGATCGGTTCTCTTTATCAAAACGAAAATTTTAAAAAGAGCAACTTAGTTGTAGGACCAGTTTTTCCCGATGGTTTAAAATACATAGCCAATTATTCCAAGTTGAACAAGGTTGCCGTTGTTTCTCCTCTTGCAGCTTCGCAGCCTTCTGATTTTGATAACCCAAATCTGATATCGGTTGTGAGCAACATTGGTTTACACTCGAAAAAAATAGCTGCTTATATTGCTAAAACCTATAATCCTTCGAATACAGTTATTGTAATTATTAACCCGAAGAAAACGGAAGACGAACAGTTTGCTAATCCTTTACGAAGTTACTTCCAGGCGCAAACCAACAATAAATTTGTTGTACAGGAATACGCTTCGGCTTTTACCTTCGAAACCAGAATGATTAAGGGAAAGCAGTATGTTGTGGTAATCACTTCATCAGATCGGGCTTTTGTATTACCAACTATCGAAAAGCTTTATAAGTTGAAGAATTTACCCTCTGGTGGTTACAACATTAATTTGTTCGGGCACCCACTGTGGTCTAAACAGAATTATCCAACCGATAAACTTCAGGATTTAAATACCATAATCAGTTCATCTTATAAGGTTGATTATAAGAGTTCGAATGTGATCAGTTTTGTAAAGAAATATCGTAGCAGATATGGATTTGAGCCAGGAGAATATGCATTTAAAGGCTTCGATGTAGCTTACTTTTTCGGTAAGGTGTTAGCTTCATATGGCGAAGATTACCTGGAATATTTAACTAAAGAGAAATATAAGGGCTTACAAAATAATTTCACTTTTATCCATGATGAGCAATATGGCTATATTAACACGAGCCTGATGCTTTTGCGCTATAAAAACTTTGCCTTAAATATTATTGAGTAAAATTTATTAATTAAATGCATGAGAGTTGAACACCAGATCAGGGCTTTTGAACAGGTTTTACAAAATTACGATGGAAATTTGCCTTTACATCGCTTTTTGCCAGCTTACTTTAAGCAAAACAAACAAATGGGCTCTTCAGATAGAAGGTGGGCGACCAGGCATTTATATAGTTTTTTTAGATTAGGGAAAGCGCTCTCTCCATTAACTAATGAAGAGCGTTTAAGCGTAGCTGATTTTCTTTGTCATGATACTTTAAGTCTGATTGTTGAGAAAAACTTGCCTGATTTAAGTGAAAAAATAACAGCTGCTTTAACTGAAAAGCTAAAACTAATTTCCGCTAAATACCCCGATTTTAAGTTGGAAGAAGTTTACCCCTTCAATAGCCATTTATCAGAAAGTATTGATAAAGCAGAATTCTACAAATCATTTTTTGTGCAACCTGATTTATTTATCAGGGTTTCCGCAGAAAATGCTTCATCAGTTACCGCTAAGTTAAAAGCAGAAAATGTGGAGGTTAATGTGATTTCGGATACCACACTAGCCTTACCAAATGGTACTAAACTCGAAACTATTTTAAGCGAGGGAAGTTATCAGGTACAAGATTTATCATCTCAGCATACAGGTAGTTATTTTAAGCCTAACAAGTGGGATAAATGGTGGGACTGTTGTGCTGCATCGGGCGGCAAATCTTTGTTGCTGCATAGTTTAGAGCCTGTTGTGGAGTTGTTGGTCAGTGATTTACGTGAAAGTGTACTGATGAATCTCGATGAACGGTTTAGATTGGCTGGTATTAAAAAGTACCATAAAAAAGAACTTGATTTATTGCAGAACAATGAGCAGATTTTACATCACTACCAGTTTGATGGCATTATTCTAGATGCGCCTTGCACAGGTTCAGGTACATGGGGCAGAACTCCTGAAATGTTAACTTTCTTTGAAGAACGGAAAATAAATCAGTTTTCGGTAATTCAGAAAACCATCGTTCAAAATGTTGTTAAATATTTGAAACCTGGAAAGCCTTTAATTTACATTACCTGCTCGGCTTTTGCTGCCGAAAACGAAGAAGTTATCAAGCACATTACAACTAATTTACCACTTGAGTTAGAATCGATGGAATTAATAAAAGGTTACACTGAAAATGCTGACACGATGTTTGTGGCCAGGTTAATCAAAACCTAAGAATGCTCAAACCAGGATTTGAGGTTTTTTTTAAGGTATTTTACTGCTTCAATTAAAACAGCAATTGCCCCGATAATAACGGTATATTCTTCAAAGCTTTTCATAATAGCTTTATTGTTTAGATCAATATACGCAATTTTTGTTACAGATTTTTAGATTTCGGTTGATGAAATACCAACCGATAGGATGTTTTTGTTATGGATTTTTAGTTTTTCGGTCGGTGAGACACCAACAGGTAGGTAATGAGGATACAGATTAGATGGTTGGGGTTTATTATAGATCTTAGTTTTTCGGTCGGTGAGACACCATAGGAAGTTTTGTTATAGATCTTAGTTTTTCGGTCAGTGAGACACCAACCGATACTAGAACATACACATTCTCCATGCAACATCTTCCTTGCTATATTGCTACTTACAAGCCCGTATTATTTCTGAATAGCTTGATGGCTATAGCCAATAGGATTACACCGAAGGCTTTTCTAAGAATGTTTAGGCCCGATTTTCCAAATAATTTTTCGAGTCTGTTGGTGTTTTTTAAAACGAAGTAAACAAACAGGATATTAAGTATAATCCCGACCAGGATATTTTGAGTATGATATTCTGTTTTTAAGGAAAGCAGCGTGGTCATTGTGCCTGCTCCCGCAATTAAGGGGAATGCCAAAGGAACAATTGAAACCGTTTCCGGAGCTTCTTCCTTGAAAATGGTGAGTCCTAAAACCATTTCCATTGCAATAAAGAAAATTACAAATGAACCTGCAATTGCAAAAGATTCAACATCTAAACCAATTACTTTAAGTAAAGATTCGCCAACAAAAAGAAACAAAATCATTAAGCCGGCAGCAACAAGAGAAGCCTTTTCTGATTCGATATGACCAGCTTTTCTGCGTAACTCAATTACTACTGGAATTGCGCCTAAAATATCGATTATAGCAAAAAGAACCATCGTTGTCGATAGAATCTGACTTAAGTCGAACTTCATAAAATCGAATTTCATAGCGTAACAATTTTAAGCAAAGGTATAGCAATTTGTTCTAAAACGTTATTAATTTATTAGAAATAGAATTGCGTTCTCAAAGTAAATACATTGTCTTTTCGGTCTGCGGTATAATCTGGTATCTGCGTTGATTCATTTTTAATTATATCATAATAAACTACAGCCTTAAAATGTGGATTAAAGTGATGTAAAAAGCCAAATCCAAAAGTATCAAATCTTACATCTGCAGCAGTTAAACGCTGAGCGGCTGAAATATCCATGCCTTTTACTTTTGAATTTGGATCGTACCAGTCGTATTTGAAGATGATTTGGTTATCTGTACTATTAAGCGTTTGTACATAGGTAAAATATGCACCGTTAAAGGTTCTCGTATAATAGGGCAGTGCGATCGATTTATTATCTACAGGATATGATCCAGGTGTTGTTGAAGTTGTTGCTGTGGCCGTTTGCAATCCAGAAACTACTTCTGCCCGAAACTCTGATTTCCAGCTTTTTGTATTGGTTGATAATTGAACATCAGCACCATAATACCTTCTTGGTGCAACCTTATTTATGGTTGAAGCGGAAGAGTCTTTTACCATTTGCCATGAATCGTTAATTTTCTGCATTCTATAGCTCACAGGTAATCTATGATTTAAGCCGCCTTGAAGTGTACTTATTCCTCCTGCTATACTAAGCGGGATATTTTTAAATTTATAAGGCTTATGGCTTAACCTAAAAATAAAATCCTTACTGTTATCAAATTCTCCTGAACCCGCTAATCCCTGTCCATTATAAATACCAAAATCCAATGAAATATTTTTAAGTTTAGCATCTTTCCATCTTGGATTTAAGGTAAAGGTAGCCCCTAAATCACGTTCTGTTTTCATTAGAATTTGCGACATTCTGCCGCGTTCTGGCGCTTCTCGTACAGAGGAAGATAATTGCAGTTCATTTCCAAACGGGCGACCAGATAAACCGAATGTTACGGCCAGTATTTTCCATTTATTCTCATAGTAACGGCCCCAAAAATCGCGGATCGCAACCCCTTGTTCTGTCCCGTCAAATTGAAGCACGAAATAGGTAGATGGCGCACCTTCATCCGTTAAAAGCATATAATCTGCACGTAAACGCCCTCTTCTTAGTCGAAAGCGATTGCTTGTATATTCGCCAAAATTGCCGCCCTGGTATTCGGCTTGTGTACCATTCGATTGAGCAACCTGAAATTGAGGCTGTAAATACCCACTAAAAGAAAGTGAACCATATTTTTTGGAAATAATTAACAAATGATTAACTGTAGTGGAATCCATTACATCGTTAATGGTTCTTTGCGAATACGCCTGGGCTGAAAACAGCACGATAAGAATAATGGTAAAGAAGTATTTTTTTAACAATGAAAATGGATGACTCATCTGATCTTTTTTGCAAAGATAAATTATTAACAATTATTTAATATGAAAAAAGCCCCGATTTTGTCGGGGCTTTTAAAAAAGATATTTCTTTAGAATTATAATTCTGGCTTAGGAGGGTCAACTGGTTGAACAACCTTTCCTTTGTTTCTAAGAACTGAATTTCCTTTTCCATAGAAGAAATAAATGGCTACACCAATTGCCATCCAAATGGCTAATCTAATCCAAGCTTCTAACGGAAGTGAAGACATTAAATACACGCAAACAATTACACCCATAATTGGTACAAAAGGTACCCAAGGTGTTCTAAAAGGACGGTGTCTGTCTGGATCTGTTCTGCGTAACAACATTACGCCGATACAAACTAATGAGAATGCGAATAGAGTACCAATTGATACCATGTGACCTAAATCTGTAACTGGTACAAATCCTGCAAAGATGCTCACAAAGAACATAAAAAATATGTTTGTTTTGAATGGCGTTCTGAATTTAGAGTGGATACTGCTAAAGAACTTAGGTAATAACCCATCTTTAGACATTGTATAGAAAACCCTAGATTGACCCATTAACATTACTAATATTACTGAAGTATAACCTGCTAAAATTGCGATGATTAAACCCATTTGCAACCAGGTATATCCTGTAACTTTAAATGCTGTAGCGGCAGGAGAAGCATCACCTTTAAAAACTGTAAAAGGCACTAAACCTGTCATTACGTGTGCAAACAAAACGTATAAGATTGTACAAACCACTAATGAGCCTAATATACCAATTGGCATTCCTTTTTGTGGATTTTTAGCCTCTTGTGCTGCCGTAGAAACCGCATCGAAACCGATGAAAGCAAAGAATACCAATGCAGCACCTGCCGCAATACCAGAAATACCAAATTCACCTTTAACGCCTGTGTTTGCAGGTATATAAGGTGTATGATTTGCTGGGTTAATGAATTTCCAACCTAGCGCAATAAATACAATCACCACTGTAACCTTAACAATTACTAAAACATTGTTAAGACTTGCAGATTCTTTGGTACCGCGTATTAACATTAATGAAAGTAATGAAACAATTACTACCGCTGGAAAATTAATACCTCCGCCATCAACTTCTGCAAATGATTTTGTGAGGTACAGCGGCATTTCCAAGCCAAATTCATGCAATAATTTATTAAAATATCCCGACCATGAAACACCTACAGTGGCTGCACCTAAGGCATATTCTAATACTAAGTCCCATCCAATAACCCAAGCCATAAACTCACCCATTGTAGCATAAGAGTAAGTATATGCACTACCTGCTACCGGAATCATAGATGCAAATTCTGCATAACATAATCCTGCAAAAGCACAGCCTACTGCAGCTAATACAAATGATAAAGTTACGGCAGGTCCAGCATGGTCAGCTGCGGCAATACCAGTTAAAGAAAATAAACCTGCGCCAATAATAGCTCCTATACCTAGAGCTACGAGACTCGTACTGCTCAGTGTACGTTTGAGTGTACCCTCACCACTTTCAGCAGACTCTGCTATCAGCACATCAATGGGCTTTTTAAGATTCATAAGTTGTTTAGTCTTTTGTGTTTGTTGATTTTATGATAATAAGCGGTAAACCTAATTAAAAATTACGAAATAGTAAAAGGGATTTTTGTTAAAACCCCCTTTATCATTTGTTTATATCTATGTTTTTACAACTAATGCGTTAAAGTGTCGGTTGTATTTGTTAAAGTATCGATAATTGTATTGCCTGATCCATCAGTTTTTTGCTGAATTCTGATTTCCTTACGAATTTCCTGCTTATGTTCATTTGTAACCGCCTTAACTGCTATATATGGCGCAATAACCAATGAAACGATAGACATTAATTTAATTAAAATGTTCATCGAAGGTCCAGAAGTGTCTTTGAAGGGATCTCCAACGGTATCTCCTGTTACAGAAGCCTTGTGTGGCTCTGATTTTTTGTAAAACATTTCCCCATTAATCATTACGCCTTGCTCAAAAGATTTTTTGGCATTATCCCAGGCTCCTCCAGCATTACTTTGAAAAATCCCCATCAACACACCAGTAACGGTTACGCCCGCAAGTAAGCCTCCTAAAACTTCTGGTCCGAAAGTAAAGCCAATAATAATTGGTGTAATTAAAGCGATTGCTCCTGGCATCATCATTTCCCGGATAGATGCTTTGGTTGAAATGGCAACACATTTTTCATATTCTGGTTTTGCTTTATACTCCATAATTCCAGGGATTTCGCGGAACTGGCGACGAACTTCCTGTACCATATCCATAGCGGCCTTTCCAACAGCCTGAATACACAGTGCTGAAAATATAAAAGGAATCATTCCACCAACAAATAAACCTGCTAAAACAGGCGCTTTGTAAATATCGATAGCTGTAATGCCTGCAATACCAACAAAAGCGGCAAATAGTGCTAATGAAGTGAGCGCAGCAGATGCAATAGCAAAACCTTTACCTGTTGCAGCAGTTGTATTACCAACGGCATCTAAGTTGTCCGTACGTTCGCGAACCTCAGGTGGCAACTGACTCATTTCCGCAATACCACCAGCATTATCTGCAATCGGACCAAAAGCATCAATTGCTAGCTGCATAGCTGTGGTCGCCATCATACCTGCGGCAGCAATAGCAACTCCATATAAACCTGCAAAATGATATGAGGCCATAATTCCACCAGCTAAAACTAAGATTGGAATAACCGTAGATTTCATACCTACCGATAAACCTGCGATGATGTTTGTAGCATGGCCAGTTGAAGATTGTTGTATAATTGAATTAACAGGGCCTTTGCCCATTGCAGTGAAATACTCGGTAACAATACTCATAATTGTACCAACAACTAAACCCACAATAATTGCATAAAAAACATTAATGCTCGAAAATGCGTAACCACGTAAACTTAAAGTTTCAGGTAACATCCATTTCACAATAAAGAAAGATGCAATTGCTGTAATAACGATCGAAGACCAGTTGCCAAGGTTTAATGCATTTTGAACATTCGATTTTTCATCTTTTATGGTTACAAACCAGGTTCCAATGATTGAGAATAAAATTCCTAATCCGCAGATTACCATTGGCAAGAGGATAGGAGACATGCCGCCAAATTTATCGGTAACCGTAATTTCCTGGCCTAAAACCATCGTTGCTAAAATAGTTGCCACATAAGAACCGAATAAATCGGCACCCATACCCGCAACATCACCTACGTTATCGCCCACATTATCTGCAATTGTTGCCGGGTTACGTACATCATCTTCAGGAATCCCTGCTTCAACCTTACCTACTAAATCTGCACCTACATCGGCAGCTTTTGTATAAATACCACCGCCAACACGTGCAAATAAAGCAATTGATTCTGCTCCTAAAGAAAAGCCTGTTAAAACTTCGATAGCTGTTTTCATATTTAACACGCTCACGGTACCATCGGTCCCGATCACATTGAAATAAGAAAGAAAGACAATGAATAATCCACCTAAACCCAAAACGGCTAATCCTGCAACACCTAAACCCATTACCGTTCCGCCAGTAAAGGAAACTTTTAAGGCTTGTTTTAAACTGGTTCTGGCTGCCTGAGTAGTTCTTACGTTAGCCTTAGTTGCGGCTTTCATTCCTATATATCCTGCTGTAGCCGAAAATACAGCGCCTATAATAAAGGATATGGAAATAATCCAGCTGGAATGCATGGGTACACCATTAATTTCGGTAATGGTGCCAGAGTATGCTAAAAGTGCAGCAGTAAAAACTACGAAAATGCTTAATACTCTCCATTCTGCTTTTAAAAAGGCCATTGCCCCATCGGCAATGTAACCAGCGAGTTCTTGCATATTCGCATCACCAGCATCTTGCTTACTTACCCAGGCGCTTTTAAACATCATTACAATAATTCCGATAAGGCCTAAAGCCGGAACTGCATAAATTAAATTGTTTTGTAAAAAATCCATAGTTAATATTTGGTTTTTGAGTTCTTGATTCAGTACTCAACAGCTCATAACATTTTAAGTTTGGTTAGTACTTAATGTGAGGATACTGAATCGTTTAGTTTTGGTTATTAGTTTAGCAATATAATAAATAAATTACTACTGATTACTCGTCTGGGAAAAATTAATAACATGAATAAAATATTTTTTATTCGATTAAAATGATACAATGCAAGATGCGCTGAATTGTTTTTTTTAAATAAATTAGCCCAAACTAAAGCTAAACACCAAACCAAACAAAACTAAAAAATGGAAAAACTACAGGAAAAAGAACCTTCTAAAAGAAAATTAGGTCTTTTTGATGCTACAATGCTGGTAATGGGTTCGATGATCGGAAGCGGTATTTTTATCGTGAGTTCTGATATTATGAGGAATTTAGGGTCTGGTTACTGGCTAATTGTCGTGTGGATCATAACAGGCGTAATGACTGTCGCTGCTGCGATTTCTTACGGCGAACTTTCTTCCATGTTTCCTAAAGCAGGCGGGCAATACACTTATTTGAAGGAGATTTTCGGTAAGATGATGGGCTTCCTATATGGTTGGGGTATGTTTACGGTAATTCAAACAGGTACTATTGCAGCTGTTGCCGTTGCCTTTGGTAAATTTACAGCCTATCTAATTCCAGCATTAAACGATGCTGCTCCAATTTTTCAAAGTGGTAGTTATAAAATTACCTGGATCCAGATTCTGGCTATTGCGGTTATTTTGCTTTTAACCTATATTAATACAAAAGGCGTGGAGAGCGGTAAATTGTTGCAGAATGTTTTTACGGGATCAAAAATTATAGCTTTAATTGGCTTAATTATTTTAGGTTTTCTTTTAGTGAAAAACAATTTCTGGAGTGAAAATATGGGCTTTGGATGGAGTGCTTTTAATAATCTAAAAACAGATTTTAGCGGAAACTTTACCAAATCTGGATGGGAATCTATTTCTGGAATGACGATAATGGGTGGAATTGCAGCTGCAATGGTTGGTTCGGTATTTTCTAGTGTAGCCTGGGAAAACGTAACCTTTGTTTCGGGAGAAATTGAAAATCCCAAAAAGAATGTCGTGCGTTCGATGGTTTTGGGTACTTCGGCAGTAATGATCCTTTATTTGTTAGTCAATTTTGTTTATTTAAATGGCTTAAACAGAGATGGGATTGCTTTTGCTGTTAACGATCGAGTTGCCGTTGTGGTTTCTGAACAGATTTTTGGAGGAGGATTAGGCACAATTATAATGGCTGTGTTGGTTATGATTTCCACATTCGGCTGTGTAAACGGGATTGTACTTGCTGGATCAAGGGTGTTTCAAACCATGGCAAAAGACGGTATGTTTTTTAAGGCAGCTATTGAAAATAATAAAAACGGAGTTCCAGAAAAATCACTTTGGATGCAAGGAATCTGGGCTTCAGTTTTGTGTTTAAGCGGTCAGTATGGTAATCTTTTAGATATGATCTCTTTTGTAATTGTATTGTTCTATATGATTACAGTTTTTGGTGTGATTTATTTAAGGTTTAAAAAACCTGATATGGAAAGACCTTACAAAACATGGTTATATCCTGTTACTCCAATCGTATATTTATTAATTGGTGCTGCCTTCTGTATTTTGCTTTTAATTTATAAACAACAATATACCTGGCCTGGACTTGTGATTGTTTTGTTGGGCGTTCCTGTTTATGCTTTTATAAATAAGAAGAAAGCTTAAACGTTTATATTCGACAATAAACGTTTAAGTTGTGCAAAGCCAGGTGTTAGCAGAAATACAGGGTGCATACCTTACAGGAGTAATAACAAAATGGAAAAGCATAGCTTCTTGATATTTGAACCAAGCAAAAAAAAAGATTTTGTTTCTAATGAGACCATAATATACTCATTATGGTTTTTAGCTATTGTAATATTTTTTTTAACAGATAATTATGCCCAATCCAATGACTTAGTCTATTGGGGCAGGTTGAGTATTTTAGTTGCTATTGTAGCCTTATCAGGCTACTGGGCTTTAGTTGGTCTGTGGAAATATAGGCCCTTAAACGGAAAGTATAATGGCGAATTAGAATTCGGTGAAGATTACTTCAAAATTAATGACAAGCAAATTAAACTGAATGAAATAAATAAAATAGATATCAAAATCCAAGATTATCATGGAATGCAAACCAGGTCTAGAGGATCAGCTTTTAGTCCAGGCCTATCTCAAGGGATTAATAACTATGTAGAGTATATCAATCAAGATGGCACAAGCAACAGAGTATTCTTTAAACAGTCAGTTAAAAGTCAATACAGGGAGCTTCGCACTTTTATTATCTCAGCAATAAAGCTGAATAAAATTCCTTTTTTGAGAGGAATAGATTTATTAGGAATTGAAGATTATGATGAGATACAACAGTTTAAGCTAAACTTCTGCTAACAAGGGTTTAGCAAAACTTGGTGGAAGTTCTTTTTTGACCGTTCCAGTTTTCTAGTAACTTTACTCGAGCCACCAAGCTTCGCCAAGCCCCGAAACGTTGTATGCAACTCTGGGTGCATAACTAGCAAGAGCAAACTGTTCCATTTGACTAACTTTTTTGGATTATGAAGAACATATCAATAATTTCTCTAATAGCCCTTATAACCTTTACTGGCTGTAAACACGGCTATAAAGTTGAGAAGGGAAAAGTATTTTATGAATATTGGAACGAGGGAATTGGAATTGGACAAGGAAAACAATTAATTGAAGGAGCAGATGCTAAAACCTTTAAAGAATTAAAATTTGATTGTGACTGCGACTTTGAATTTGGTGGAGATAAAAACAAGCTTTACATAGACGGTAAGCCTATAAGAGATATTGATCCCAATACATTTAAATTTGCAGGAAACTATATTTTCAAAGACAAAGACTCCGTCTATTTTTTTGGTTTCTATAATGACATTAATAATTGTGCAATAAAAGGCATCAATTACAGCAAGCTAAAGTTACTTACTTTTCCATGGTCGAAAGCTGACAATATTTTGGTGCATGGCTATGACACTTTAAAACTTGAGGACATCGAACATTTTGTACCCATTGATAAAGACTGGGGTAAAACAAAAAGATATGTTATCAATAAGAATAAAATTTTGGTCAACGCTGACCCAGAAACTTTTAAAGTCATCAACAGTTATTCAGGAAAAGATAAAAATCATTTCTACGAATTCGGCAAGGTAAAGAGGTAAGCTGCATATAACAAGGGTTTTACAAAATTGGCGGGAATTCATCTTCAACCTGTTAGATTGCATAGAAATTTAACTTAACCGCCAACTTCGTAAAGCCCCGGGGCGTTATATGTAAGCCCATACCAACAGCAAAACCAACATTTAAATACAAAATTCATAGACAATATGGGACTTGACAGCATAGAACTAGTTATGGAATGGGAAAAGTATTTCAATACTGAAATCCCCGATAAAGAAGCTGTTAAAATGTCAACTGTACAGGACGCTATAGAATATATTTCAACCCAAGTAGAATATTCGCACCAGCAAATTGACACAAAAGAAAAGCTTTTAAGTGAATTTAGAAATTCCATTGTTGAACTGGGCATTAACTTTTCCATGACCTTACATGACAACATATTTCAGCAAATACCAGTAAAGGACCATGACACTTGGAAAAGGATTTCTTTGGAAACAAAGTTGGAAATGCCAGAACCATTAGCAGCCGGGGCATTGGGGGAATTTATTGACCGAATACTTCCGCAAAAAGACAATCTTGAACTTACAACCTTAGACAGGTTTATTGATCTTCTAGCTGCTGTAAACTACGAAAAAATTATTGACAGAAATCACATTCAAGACAAATATGAAGTTATGATTGCTGTTATGGGAATTACAATTCAGAAAATTGGAGTAAGTCCTTTTGAAGTTTTTCTGGACAGTTCATTTACCAAAGACCTTGGAATTGACTAACATGCATGGCCTACACATAACAGCGGTTTGGCAAAAGTGGCGGAGAATTCTTCTTCAACCTTTCCAATCTTTTAGTAAATTTATCTAATCCGCCACCTTCGCCAAGCCGCCGAACGTTATGCGTTGAGCACTTCCCAAAATTCAGACCATTTAAAAGTAGAATTCTAGACCGATCGCAGCGAGGCTATTAGAAAAACTATTAATTTTAATTGGTAATATGAAAAGAATCAAGTTTACGGAATCCCAGATTGTAAAAGCAATCAAGGAACATGAGAGCGGCAAAAACGTGCATGATCTCTGCAGAGAATTAGGAATTAGCACTGCAGCCTTTTACAAATGGCGCCAAAGGTATGGCGGAATGGAAGTCAAAGAACTATCGAAATTAAAGGCGCTGGAAGAAGAAAATGCACGTTTAAAGAAAATGTATGCGAATCTTAGCCTGGTGCATGAAGTGTTCAAGGAGGCTGTAGAAAAAAAGCTTTAACGCCTGACGAAAAGAAGGATTTAGTGGATGAAATGGTAAAAAGGATTAGCCATCGTCAGGCCTGTAAATGCGTTGGATTGAACCGAAGTAAACATTATTATCAACATAAACGACGCGATGACAGTGAAGTAGTTGATGCGCTTTCACTTCTTGTTGAAAAGCACGTTTCCATAGGCTTCTGGCAGTGCTACTACCGATTGCGTCGAAAAGGGCTTCAATGGAACCATAAAAAGATTTATAGGATTTATACTTCAATGAGGCTTAATATCCGCCGCAGGGGCAAAAAAAAGGCTGCCACAAAGAGTCAAAAAACCCTTATTCGTGCCAGAAACGGTAAATGAGGTATGGTCTATGGATTTTATGAGTGATGCACTTTGGAATGGACGGAAATTTAGGCTGTTAAACATCGCTGATGATTACAACAGAGAGATGCTTAATATGGAGATAGATTACTCACTTCCGGCATTGCGAGTTATAAGAGCCTTGGATGAACTAAAACAATATAGGGAGCTCCCAAAAAAAATAAGAATGGATAACGGGCCAGAGTTCATCTCACATAAGTTGGATGAATGGGCAAAGGAAAACAATGTTGAACTAGTCTTTATCCAGCCAGGAGAGCCAACGCAGAACGCATATATTGAAAGATTGAATGGAAGCATCAGAAGAGAATTGTTAAATGCCTACATATTTCACTCCCTGGATGATGTAAGGGAGAAAGTAGAGGAATGGATGGTGGATTACAATTACCATCGACCACACCAGGCATTGAACTTCAAATCTCCTATAGATCTATTGCAGGAAATTTGAGGACAAAATTATACTTTTGAATGGTCTGAAAAACAGGGGAGCTTACATGACGACAGGGGACTTGACATTGTTTCGGCTGACAGAGAAGCCTTAGGACCAATTTACAAGAAACATAATGACTGGATACTTGACTATGACAGAGAACAAATTGACAAACAGTTTGAATAGAAAAACGCGCTATAACAAGGGCTTTTCTTCAGGCGGGCTGAAGTGCCAAAATCAACGGTATTTTTTCGATTGAACTTTTGTGCAAAATTGAAGATTTTTGCTTCGATTGCCCCACCATCGCAAAGCCCCGAAACGTTAGGTGTAATACAACCGAATACAAACCATATGATTAAAAACCTTCTACCAATTCTGTTGATTATATTAACGCTCGGTTGTGACAACAGCATTGACAGTTCATTAATTAAGAGCAGAGAAAAGCTAAATTCGCCAAATAATGAATTTACTTTATATCGATATTTCATAGAAAGCTCAATGGCTTTTGGTTCGGGATTTACAGCTATTCAAATTATTCCGTTTAATAAAAACTGCAACTATTCCTCCCGAGATTTCTTAAGGTTCGGAAATAACTATCCGTTTTGGATAAAATGGAAAGATAGAAACACAATTTCGGTTAGATGTCTGGTTCAAGGCGCAGGACTTCAGAAAACTCAACCCTTTAAGCAAGAAGTAAGACAGTGGAAAGATTGGACTATTGAAATAGAATATTTTTCCATGTTTTCTTCTGGTTTAGGTGGCGAATACAATTGTACTAAATATTCAGTAGATGGAAATGTAATAGCTCTGAAAACAAACAAAGAACTATTAAAATTTAAAATGGATGACGTCCAGATTTCTATGGATGCCACTAGTATTAATTTAAAACATTTTAAAATCGACTATTTTAATTCGAAATATGGATTATCAATTACTTCTTATAATGTAACTGGTGATTTTGACGAAAATGACTTTATCAAACAACAAGCCTTTATCAAAATACCCGATTAAAAGTACTACACCTAACAACAGGTTTAAGTTAAGCCTCGGGCGAAGTAAGAACACGAAAATTTCATGCCATTTATTTAGATTAGTGCTTTGGGCATTTGGTGCAAGTAATTTTAGGCTCAACTTAAACGTGCAAAACGTTGGCTGTAATTAAATAACGACTCAATGCATAAATTAAAATACTTCATTATTATTGCATGTTTCTCTTTTTTTCTATTAGGTTGCGAAATGCCTAGCGCAGGACAAGAAGGGTTTTATGGGTTTTCAATAATTGACAAACAAGTTTTACAAATTGCCATTTATTTTGACGAAAAGAATGATTTTGATTGGGCAAAAGAAATTTGGAAAAACATAAAGCTAAAAAATAACGAACGCACAATAAGGGTTTACCTTAGGTGAGGGCTTCGCCGTTTGCAATAATAGCGAAACTGCAAAGTTCAACGGCAGTTCTTCGGTTCAACTTTTGTACAAAATTGAAGATTTGTGCTTCGGTTGCCCACACTCGGAAAGCCAAAAAAGGCTATCGTAACCAACAACGCCTCAGAAACCAATGAAGTACAAAAAAATAAAACCTTGCGAAGAATTAGAGCCCTATATTCATTTCTATTGGGAACTGAAAGGAAACGAAGTTGAAAGACAATGGGAACGGGTTTTTCCAGATGGTTGTGCGGGCATTGTAATGAATTTGGGAGATGCTTGTTTGACTGACAACGGATCAACTATAATGGAGTTTGGGAAAACTTATGTAGTTGGAGCAATGACTTCATTTAAAGACAGCTTTATTGATAACGAAACGCATTTAACAGGTGTGTGTCTAAAACCTGCGACCTTTGCAAATTTTTATAACTATACTTCACAAAATGAGCTGACCAATGACACCGTTGAATTTGAAAAATCTAATTCATTTAATGTTGATAAAACATTAGAAAATCCATTCAGTTATTTCGACCATTTTTATTCTGAAAGAATAAAAACAAAAACCAAGCAATTACAATCCGTTATTAATGATATTCATTCAACAGGTGGACAAACTGGTATTTACGAGCTATCAAAAAAACATTTCACTACAGTAAGACAATTAGAGCGAAATTTTAAAAAGCTCATCGGACTTTCGCCAAAAGAATATTCAAACATTATTCGTTTTCAGAATGCTTTAAGTTTAATCAAAAAATCAAGTCAAAATGGTAGCTTATTAGATATTGCATTTGAATGTGGCTATTACGACCATTCGCATCTTAGCAATGAAATCAAGCGAAATACTGGTCTCCCACCATCATTACTTTAATTTGTCGCATTTTTACAAAGTGCAACTTGTTGTTAAAAAGTATTTTTGCGTAACCATTAAAATTTAAAACAGATGCGAAAAATATCACTTTTTATTGCAACAAGTTTAGACGGCTACATTGCAAAACCAAACAACGACCTTAGTTTCTTGAAACTTGTTGAAAAGGAAGGCGAAGACTATGGCTATGCAGAATTTACGGACACGATTGATACATTTATTATTGGTAGAAAAACCTATGATTATGTGCTTAAAGAAATTGGCTCATCTCACTACGACAATGGAAAACGAGATGTTTATGTGATTACAAGGACTGAAAGGCCGCAGATAGGCAGAACAATTTTTTATACCGGAAACATAACTGAATTGGTTAAACAATTAAAGGCAGAAGAAGGAAAAAATATTTACTGCGACGGTGGGGCAGAAGTAATAAATGAACTATTGAAACACGATTTAATAGACGAGCTAATAATTTCGGTTATACCAGTTTTATTAGGCAACGGAACAAGACTTTTTAAAGATGGAAGACCTGAGCAAATACTTGAATTCATCGAAGTCAAAGCATTTGAAACAGGCTTAACGCAACTTTATTACAGGCGTAAAAAATAAACAGAAAAGCGCCAGCGAGGGTTTATCCTCAATGAGGGCTTCGCCGTTTGCAGTGGTGAGGTGAAATTGCAAAATTCAACAGCAGTTCCTCGATTACCCAAACATCGCACAACGCCAATAAATTCAATAGACGAAATTATAGGTTAATAAGTAAGTAAACTTAGTTCTTGATAAGTGAACATCGAACTAAAATTGATAAGGCATTTGTAATCTTGATATAAGTCTTTTTGCTTGATACTCAAATCTCGATAGTTATTGTGTATTTTTGCAGCCAATGGGAACACAGGTTGATTTAGGAATAAAAGGATATAAAAATTACGGCACGCATTTGCGTGAAAAGTATAATGGGCAAAGGGTTTTTAAAACTATTGTTGATGGCGGATTTACATGTCCGAATCGTGATGGGAGTAAAGGTTATGGCGGATGTACTTATTGTAATGTAGATTCTTTTACGCCAGAAATTTCTCGAAAAATGCCTACAATCCGCGAACAGCTTGAAAAAGGTATGGAGCGTGGAAAGAATTTTTATAAGGCAGATAAGTTTATAGTTTATTTTCAGCCCAATACCAATACCTATGCACCTGTACATTATTTAAAGATGATGTATGATGAGGCACTTTCTGTTAATCCAGAAGATGTAGTTGGTTTTTCAGTAGGTACCCGACCAGATTGTATCGATGCAGAAAAAGTTGCTTTGTTAGAAAGTTACACCGATCGGTATGATGTTGATTTGGAAATGGGAATGGAGTCGATTTACGATGAAACCCTTAATCAAATTAACAGAGGCTGCAGTCATGGTGAGTTTGTTGAGGCTGTAAAGCTTTTAGAAAATAGCAAGCTTGACTTATGTGTGCATACAATTTTCGGTTTCCCTTGGGAAACAAAAGAAATGATGTTGGGTTACATTCACGAAATTAACCGCTTTCCTCAAATCAAATTTGTAAAGTTTCATCATTTACATATTGTAGAAGGCTCGATTATGGGTGTTAAATACAAAAAAGAACCGTTTAAGCTTTTTACTTTAGAGGAATATACTGATCTGCTTTGTGAGTTAATTCCATTATTGCGCCCAGATATTGTGATACAAAGACTTTTTGGTATTTCTGACTGGGATTTATTAATTGCGCCAAACTGGGGGCTTAATAAATCGTCAATTCAAACCTATATTGATAAAGAAATTGAAAAAAGAGGCGTTGTTCAAGGTTCAGCATATTTTAGCTAAAAAAATAAAATTTTATATAATTTTGATAGAATCTAATGAAATTTCATGAGATTTTTTGTTTTTATGAAGTTTTGAATGCTAATTTCTCATAAAATATAGGTAAAATAATACAATTGTATCGTATTTTGTTATTTTGTTTTTGGTAAAAACAGTTGTTCATAACTCTGCTTTTTTTAATTAATTTCAATTATTGATGTATTTTTTGTTCTGTTTTATAAAAATTCTCTGTTTTTGTTAAAATATTTAATGTTGGTGGTGTAAAAAGTACAATATGTTGTACTTTTATTGAAATAATTTTAGTTATTTCTATTATTTAATCAACCAAACAAAATAAAACTTAAAACTATGGGTAAAATTTTAGTTAAACAGTATGCTCCATTTGTGATCTTGATAATTTTCGCAATTTTGGCACTATTTGTTCCATTACTTCCAAATTTTGATGAAGGAAAGTACAGTGGGCCAGACATGGCATTTATCTTAATTGCTGCGGCACTTGTATTTTTAATGACACCAGGACTTGCATTTTTCTATGGTGGTATGGTTCATCGTAAAAATGTTCTTTCTACTATGATTAAAAGTGTAGTAGCTGCGGGCGTAATTACGGTTCTATGGACTGTTGTAGGCTTCAGTTTAGCTTTTGGCGATACTATAGGTGGTTTTATTGGAAATCCTTCGACATTCTTATTTTTTAAAGGTGTAAATTCAGGCGCACCACACCTTCAAGGAGGATCGGACTTAACTATTCCGCTTTCTTTGTTTGCTGTGTTTCAATTAATGTTTGCAATTATTACACCTGGTTTAGTAGTAGGTGCAGTAGCAGAGCGTATCCGTTTTACCTCTTACATTTTATTTATTGTTTTATTCGCCATATTCGTTTACTCACCATTGGCACACTGGACCTGGCATCCACAAGGTTTCTTGTTTAAAATGGGTGTTTTAGATTTTGCAGGCGGTACAGTAGTTCACATTTCTGCTGGTATGGCGGCTTTAGCTGGTGCGCTAGTGTTAAAACGTAGAAAATCTCACCTGGAGCATAAAGAAGTTCCACCTGCTAATATTCCTTACGTATTAATTGGTACAGGTTTATTATGGTTTGGCTGGTTCGGTTTTAATGCGGGTTCTGCATTGGGTGCAAATAGTTTAGCTGTTTCTGCTTTCTTAACTACTAATACGGCTGCAGGTGCGGCAGGTTTATCTTGGATGTTTTTTGATGTCGCAAGAGGTAAAAAACCTTCGGTTCTTGGTTTTTGTATCGGTGCCGTTGTTGGTCTTGTTGCCATTACGCCTGGTGCAGGTTTTGTAAGTATTCCTTCTAGTATATTTATTGGTGCTATTGCGGCAGTAGTTTCAAATCTTGTTGTTTCATGGAAACAAAAAACAAGCTTAGATGATACTTTAGATGTATTTCCTTGTCATGGTGTAGGTGGTATTGTTGGTATGTTGTTAACTGGTGTTTTTGCTACCAAAACGGTAAATGCTGCTGGTGCCGATGGTTTGTTTTACGGTAACCCTGCATTCTTTGTAACACAGTTAAAAGGTGCTGTAATTGTAATCATCTTTAGTTTTGTTGTATCATTCGTAATTTTCAAACTAGTCAACTTAATCAACCCAATCAGAGTATCTGATGAGGAAGAAGAAATTGGTCTTGATGCATCTCAACATGATGAAAAATATTCTCAAGGTACCTTGTTAGTGGATGAAAGAGCAGCTTATGTTGCATCTAATAGTCCTGTTCAGGAAGCCCTTTAAGAACAAGTAATTTATATCTAAACCCATTTCATAAGCTCAAACATGAAGAAATTTTTAACCGCTATATTTAGTATAGCAAGCACTACGTGTGCCCTGGCGCAAGAGGCGCCAACGTCTCCACTTGAATTTTCAGGTTCTGTAGATACCTATTATAAATATGATTTTGCTAAAAGATCTAATATTCCGACATCATTCGTTTCTGACCATAATTCAGTTTCTCTAGGGATGATCGATTTGGTTTTAAAGAAAAAAACTGGAAAAGCATCGTTTGTTGGTGAAATTTCATTCGGTCCCCGTGGTCAAACACAATCTCTTCCAGATGCTGCTGCTGGAGGTTCATCATTCCACATTCAGAATTTATATGTGAATTATGATTTTTCGGATAAGTTTTCAATGACTGCAGGTTACATGGGAACATTTATTGGCTATGAGGTGATCTCGCCAGTTGGAAACTTTAACTATTCAACTTCATACTTGTTTACAAATGGTCCGTTCCAGAATGCAGGTATTAAAGCAACCTATAAATTCTCTGATAAAGTGAGTTTAATGGCTGGTTTATTTAACGATTGGAATGTTTACAGTGCAACCCGAGGTGTTTCGAGCATTGGCGGTCAGTTAATGATTTCGCCTGTTGAAGGTTGGACGGCATACTTAAATGTATTATCTGGAGCAGATCCTTATGGTTACGGTACAATCGAAGATTTAACAACTTCATATCAAATTACGAAATCTTTTAAATTGGGTTTAAATGCAGCTAATTACGATATGGCTGATGATGCAGGCGGTTACGCAGGCGTTGCTTTGTATCCTCAAATTGCTGTTGCCGAAGCAGTAACTTTAGGTTTAAGAGGGGAGTATTTCAAAACAAAAGATGTTGGTGCAGTGCAAGGCACATCTTACACGGGCTTAACGCTTACAGCTAATATTAAATCAGGCGGTTTAACTTTTATTCCTGAGGTGAGATTAGATCACAATGGTGATAAACCATTCTTTAATAAAACAGGAGGTGCTGCGCCTAATGCAGGTCAGTTCTCTTTAGCAGCTGTTTACGCTTTTTAAGAAATAATTAATTTCGAAAACTAGCCTCTGGCTTTTAAGCCAGAGGCTTTTTATTACCTTTATTTTTTTAGTAAATATTTGCCAATATGAAATACAGTTTGATTTTATTATTAACGATTGCTTCATTAAATGTTGTTGCCCAGCAAAAGCAATTTCCATTAGATGATAATGGTAAATATATTTACTATGAGGTTGTGGATACGAAAACAACCAATAAAGATAGCTTGATGTTAAGAGCTGCCTCTTTTTTTAATCTTTATAAAAAATCGATCAACACAGAAAGCACAACCGATACCTCAATGCTTGCTAGGGGTAAAATGATAATAGATAAAACAATCTTAGTGGCAGGACACCCAAGCGGAGAGGTGAATTACAAGTTCAGCTTCGAAGCAAGGGATAAAAAATATAGGTTCTGGTTAAGCGAATTTGAGTACATTCCATACGGACGTGACCGATATGGTAATTACGTTGCAACTACCAAAATTGCAACCCCCTTAGAAAAAACGCCAGGCAAACTAAATGCTGGCGAATGGAAGGATATTGTTGAGGCTACTTATGCAAAGGCAGCTAAGCTTGCTGAAAATTTTAAGAAAGCACTTGCGACTAACCTTACGGAGAAACCGAAAAAAAAGGCGGAAACAATATCGACTAAAAAATGGTAGCCAGGATTTAGAGCCTGCCCAATAAGGCTTCTACTTTTTTATATCTGAAATTAAATATTCCATTTATTTTATTGTTTACAATAATACTATTGGCAATAGATCCAATTGGACCCCAACCAATGGCATAGTGTAAAATATCGTGCATCAAAACACCACCATCAATGGCTTCGAAATGATGATTGTGGTGCCAAAAAGCAAATGGACCAAATCGCTGCTCATCAATAAAATATTCTTTATCCTTTACATGGGTAATTTCTGTCATCCAGTTTAATTTGATCCCCAATAAAGGTGCAACCTTATAGGTAATAATCATACCAGGGTACATTTTTGCATCTTTTGAAATCGGTGAAGTCACATCAAAAGTCATATCATCTGGTGTAATTTCAGATAAGTTAAGTGGTGATGAAAAGAAGTTCCAGGCTGTATCTAAATCAACTGGTATTTTTTGCGAGAATTCTAAACGATAAGTTTTCAAATTATAAATTTAAAACACAACAGCCGAAAAGCTATTTTGTTGTTTTTATTTTAAAATGAAAAAGGAGTATCTCTTCCATTATAAGTTAAGGTTTAAAGATACTCCATAATATGTTTAAATAGTTAATGCACCATTTTATCGGCGCAGGTGGAGCTTGCAAAAGCTTCGGGTTTGGCTTTGAAAATAAAGCCCATGCTTAAGATATAGCCCATTGCATCGTTCAAAGCTTTATTCGATTTAAACGATGGATTGGTGTTGATGTCTGCATGTACTTCGAGGGCTACATCATAGATATCGAGCAAGTCGCAAATGGAATAGGCTGTTTCAATAGACTTTTGCACCTCCATTAACATTCTTTCCTTAATACTTACCTGTTGATTTGACTTTTCCTGGTGGATGTACATAAAACCACCATGATGTTCTCTTAGTAATACGATTACAGTCGCAAAATCGGTTATTAAACCCTTAACCTGCGAATCGGTTCCGATACAGACTTTAAGTTTGTAACCATTTTCTGTTTCTCTGATAATTGCTTGTTCAATTTCTTCCAGGATAGAAGATTGGATTACTTCGCCACTAAATTTTTTCCATGTCATACATTGTTTTTTTTTGAGGTTAACAAATGGTAATCAGGTTTTTATAAAAATAAGTGCTAAAAATTAAATCCTTGTTAAGTCGATATTGTTTATTTGCTAACAAAAACTTAGTTATCAACAGGTTAAATGTAATTTGTTGGTTATTTTGGTGTTTTTTACAACAATTTCAGTTTACTAAACGTTACATTTACTATTAGTTAACCAAATCGTTTTTTATTATGAAAGCTGAATTAATCCAGGAACTTCAATTATTACAACAAAGTCGTGCTAATAAATTTGCAGATGAACTTGCAGAAACCATTATTTCATCGGTTGATGCTGTTACTGAGAAAGTTACGAATTCTATGTCGCAAAGAGGCAGAATGTTAATGTTATTAGAAAAAAGATTTAATTTTTCTGTTTTAAAAAGATTAAAAACAAGATTTCTGAAGTTCTAATTAAATCTTCGGTAGATAGCAACAAAGAGAAATGATTATCTTTGGCGTAATGATAGAAAATGCGCTTAAAAGATTAAATATAACTGCCCTTAACGATATGCAAAATGCATCGCTTAAGGCAGCAAAAGCTGGCAAAGATGTTGTTTTAATAGCACCTACGGGTTCGGGTAAAACATTAGCATTTTTATTGCCCTTATTGTCGAACCTCAAAGCCGACATTAAAGGTGTACAAGCGCTTGTTTTGGTGCCATCGCGTGAGCTTGCTTTGCAAATAGAGCAGGTTTTTAAGCAAATGGGCACTTCTTTTAAAGTGAATTGCTGTTATGGCGGCCATGCTGTTCGTATAGAAAAGAACAATCTTGCGCATCCGCCCGCTGTATTAATAGGGACCCCTGGGCGAATTGCCTATCACTTGGAACATCAGAATTTTGATGAATCTTTCGTTGAAACCCTAATTCTTGATGAGTTTGATAAATCGCTTGAGTTTGGCTTTGAACAGGATATGTCGTACATCATCGGTTCTCTTTTATCGTTAAAACAACGAATACTTACTTCTGCAACGAAAATGGAAGAAATTCCTGCCTTTGTTAAATTAAATAATCCTGTTGAAGTTGATTTTTCTAAAAATGCAGAAGTAAAGCCCGATTTAAAATTAAAAAAGGTTGTTGCGCCAACAGCGGCTGATAAGCTTGATGTTTTATTTAAATTGCTGAGTAAGATTGGAAACAAGAATACTTTAGTTTTCTGTAACCACCGCGAAACGGTTGACCGAATTAGTGATTTACTTTTTGAACATGGCTTGGAGCACGATGTTTTTCATGGTGGCATGGAGCAGTTTGACCGAGAAAAGGCTTTGCTGAAATTTAGAAACGGAAGCCACAAAATCTTAGTTACAACCGATTTGGCGGCCAGAGGCCTTGATATTCCTGAAGTAGAAAACATCGTTCATTATCAACTTCCTTACACAGAAGACGCCTACATTCATCGTAATGGGCGTACCGCGAGAATGAATGCGAAAGGCACTGCTTATGCGGTTTTAACTAATGAGGAGCATTATAAATATCTGCCAGAAAACATTGAAGAGGAAAAGTTAGGCGAAAAATATAAAATGCCTGAAGTTAGTGATTGGCAAACGCTTTATTTGGCTCATGGTAAAAAAGATAAAATAAACAAGATTGATATTGTTGGTTTATTTTTGCAAAAAGGTGGCTTGGATAAAGAAGATCTGGGACTTATCGAGGTAAAAGACACAACAAGTTACATTGCCGTTAAAAGAAATAAAGTTGATAAACTTTTAAAGGTATTAAGCGGCGAAAAAATAAAGGGTAAAAAACTAAAACTCGAAGTAGCAAGTTAGGTTTTTTGTTAAAGGTTAAAGGTTAAAGGTTAAAGGTTAAAGGTTAAAGGTTAAAGGTTAAAGGTTAAAGGTTAAAATAAATTGGGTGACAAGTTAGGTAATTAAGCCTGATATCTGATTATCTAATTATTCAAAATTCATTGATTAAACATGAGTAACAACGATATATTAAAAAAGCTAAGAGTAGCACTTTCTTTAAAAACTGAAGATATTATAACCATTTGTGATTTGGTTGGTTTTAAAGTAACAAAAGCCGAATTAGGCGATATATTTAGAAACGACGACCATGAAAATTTTAAGCCCTGCGGCGATCAGATTTTACGTAATTTCTTAAACGGTTTGGTTATTTATAAAAGAGGCCCAAGAGAAGAGAAAAAATAAATAATTTAACCTCTGTAGATTTTTTAAATCTTGTTAATTCTCAATTTGATTGTCAGGCTGAGTTTATCGCAATAGGTTTTGCATATCATTGATTTGACAAATGGATCTCTATTAAAAAATGAAAATAATATTATCCCTATTTATTCTCGTTACAAGCGTGTGCAGTTTACATGCACAAAATACGAAAGAAGATTTTTCTGATGATTGGGCGGCTTTATCAAAATATAAAAAAGAAAACGAATTAGTTGGTCTTCCTAAAAAGGGGGAGAAGCGTGTGGTGTTTTTAGGGAGTTCTATTTTTGAATTCTGGAAGCAAAAAGATCCAGCGTATTTTAGTAACAATGCTTATCTAGATCGAGGAATTAGCGGACAAATTTCGCCACAGTTGTTAATCCGTTTCAGGCAGGATGTGATAAATTTAAAGCCTAAAGCTGTAATTATTTTAGCGGGTAGCAATGATCTGGCGGGAAATCGAGGGCATGTTTCGAATGAAACAATTCTCAATAACATTAAATCAATGGCCGAATTGGCCAAAAAAAATCATATAAAAGTTATTCTTTGTAAATATCTGCCAGTTTACGAATACCCTTGGAATAAATCGCTTAAAGGAACAGCAGAGCAAATTATTGCTCTCAATGCAGCTATCGTAGATTACGCTGAATCCAAAAACCTTACTGTTTTAGATTATTTTACCCCTTTGGTTGATAAAAGAAATGGTCAAAAGGCAGAATATACGACAGATGGTGTTCACCCAAATTTGGCTGGCTATAAGGTTATGGAAGTTGTAACCGATGCCGCGATAAAAAAGACTATAGGAAAATAGATAAAAAAAACGCCCGATTCTCATCGGGCGTTTTTTTTAGTTTAATTTTTTGTATCTAATTCGTTTCGGCGCAACATCACCCAGACGTTTCTTTCTGTTTTCTTCGTAATCAGAATAGTTACCTTCAAAGTAATACACTTCAGAATTACCTTCGAAAGCCAAAATGTGCGTACAAATACGGTCTAAGAACCATCTATCGTGACTAATCACAACCGCACAACCTCCAAAGTTTTCTAAAGCTTCTTCCAGCGCACGTAAAGTGTTAACATCGATATCATTGGTAGGCTCATCGAGTAAGAGTACGTTAGCACCTTTCTTTAAAGTAATCGCCAGGTGAACACGATTACGTTCACCGCCTGACAAAATACCAACTTTTTTCTGTTGATCGCCACCGTTAAAGTTGAATTTAGAAACATAAGCACGGCCATTTACAGCTTTTGTACCTAACTGAATATTATCTAAACCATCCGTAATATTTTCATATACCGTTTTATCAGCATCTAAATCGTTATGCATTTGATCTACATAACCTAATTCTACGGTTTCACCAACACGGAAAGTTCCGCTATCGGGTTGATCCTGACCAGTGATTAAACGGAACAAAGTAGTTTTACCTGCACCATTCGGGCCGATAATGCCTACAATACCTGCTGGTGGAAGGGAGAAGTTTAAGTTATCAAACAGTACCTTATCGCCATAAGCCTTCGTTACGTTAGTAGCTTCAATAACTACATTACCCAAACGCGGTCCTGCAGGAATGAAAAGTTCTAATTTGTCTTCTCTTTCTTTTCCATCTTCCGATGCTAACTTATCGTAGTTGGCTAAACGAGCTTTAGATTTTGCATGACGGGCTTTTGGAGCCATACGTACCCACTCTAACTCCCGTTCTAATGCTTTCTGACGCTTGCTTTCCGTTTTATCTTCTTGCGCTAATCTTTTTGCTTTTTGCTCTAACCAGCTACTGTAATTTCCTTTCCATGGAATACCTTCACCACGGTCGAGTTCTAAAATCCAGCCTGCAACATTATCTAAGAAATATCTATCGTGGGTTACTGCTATAACAGTTCCTTCGTAGTTTTGTAAGAACTGTTCTAACCAATCGATACTTTCAGCATCCAAGTGGTTGGTAGGCTCATCCAATAATAAAACATCAGGTTTTTGAAGCAACAAACGGCACATCGCAACACGGCGACGTTCGCCACCAGATAATACACCGATTTTAGTTTCAGGATCAGGACATCTTAAAGCGTCCATTGCTCTTTCCAACTTCGAATCCAGCTCCCAGGCACCCATTGCATCAATTTTATCTTGCAATTCGCCTTGTCTAGCCATTAATTTATCCATGGCATCGGGGTCAGAATAGTTTTCTTCTAAACCAAAAGCTTCATTAACTTCTTCGTATTCTTTTAAAATTGCAGTTACTTCAGCAACCCCTTCTTCAACAACTTCACGTACAGTTTTTTCAGGGTCAAGAATAGGTTCCTGAGCTAAATATCCAACAGAGAAACCTGGTGAAAAAACAACCTCACCTTGGTAAGATTTGTCTAAACCAGCAATAATTTTAAGTAAAGATGATTTACCAGAGCCGTTTAAACCAACAACGCCAATTTTAGCGCCATAAAAAAATGAAAGGTAAATATTTTTTAAAACCTGTTTTTGTGGTGGGTAAATCTTATTTACACCAGCCATTGAAAATATTATTTTCTCGTCAGACATTGTGAAATTTTTGTTTTTGCAAAGATGCTTAATTTCAAATGAAATGGAAACTTGTTTCGAGAAAGATAAAGAGATTAACGAATTGCCAGGATTTGCGTTTAAATGGATAGGAATATAATAGCGATCCAGATTACGCTAAAAACAGAGCCAATGTAAACCATTTGCATGTTCTGCTTGATGTTTTTCTTTACTAAAGATACATAAATTAACCAGCCAATAAAGGCTATAAAATATAAAGGAGCAGCAAATAATAGCATATGAGGTAAGTTTATACTCAAATATAAGCTAAATTCTAGTCATTTAAAGAGTAGTTAAATATCTTTTCAGGCTTTTAAAAGCCTCTTTATTATGTTTCCTTGCAATGGTTACTATTATAACACCATTTTTGATAGACCGTAACAGTAAATCCATAAATTAAATAAACATTTTAGGCTCATTCAAAAAGATTACTTTTGCAGAAATCCTTAATTGATGACTAAGAATAAAAAAAACCTTTCAATTCCGCCAGTACCTGCTGTCTTACTATCTATTATAAGTGTGCAAGGTGGGGCTGCAATTGCTAAAGGAATTTTTCCAGCTTTGGGCGCTGCATCAACTTCTGCATTAAGGATTGGCTTATCTGCTATCATCTTGTTCATTTATAATAGGCCCAATTTAAAAAATTTAACATCAGCACAATGGAAAGCAGTTGCCCTTTATGGTTTAACATTAGGAGCAATGAATTTGATTTTTTACTTAGCACTTGCCAGAATTCCGCTCGGATTGGGGGTTACACTAGAGTTTATCGGTCCGTTGGTTTTGGCTTTAACGGGTTCGAAGCGCATTTTAGACTATTTGTGGGTAATACTTGCTGCGGCGGGAATTGCATTAATTGCGCCATGGAGTAATAATGGTGTAGATTTAATCGGTGTTTTATTGGCGCTACTGGCTGGAGCTTTCTGGGCTGGCTATATTGTTATGGGTGGCCGCATTTCTAAAATAATGGATGGCGGACAAGCAGTTGCAATAGGCATGTTATTTGCCTCTGCCTTAGTGCTTCCTGTAGCCATTTGGGATGGACTTTTATTGAATATAAAACCAGTTTTTTTACTCTCGGGCTTAGCCCTGGCTTTACTATCGAGTGCTATTCCTTTTACCTTAGAAATTAATGCCCTACGGAAAATGCCAGCAAAAACATTTAGTGTTTTAATGAGTTTGGAGCCCGCTGCTGCGGCCTTATCTGGCCTTATATTTTTGCATGAGTATCTTTCGGTTTACGAATGGCTTGCTGTCGGTTTAGTTGTTATTGCCAGTGCAGGGGCTACATTAACAAGTAAAAAACAGGAGCATATTGCTCCAGAATGTTAAGGATCCAACAGATAACCTATACCATTCACAAAAGATTTACCTATCGGCTGGTGTCTCACCCGCCGAAACCCGATAGTTTTACATGCTTGGGTATAGTAACCCGATATAAGTAAAAATACTTTTGTTAATCTTTACCTATTGGCTGGTGTCTCACCCGCCGAAACCCGATGGTTTTACATGCTTGGGTATAGTAGCCCGATATAAGTGAAAATACTTTGGTTAATATTTACCTATCGGCTGGTGTCTCACCCGCCGAAACCTGATGGTTTTACATGCTTGGGTATAGTAGCCCGATATAAGTGAAAATACTTTTGTTAATATTTACCTATCGGCTGGTGTCTCACCCGCCGAAACGCGATGGTTTTATATGCTTGGGTATAGTAACCCGATATAAGTGAAAATACTTTGGTTAATCTTCCAATAAATTCCCTGAGCCATTCGCAAAAGATTACAACGTTAGCGGGACTGGCAATAAATATTAGTAACTACACTGCTTTTCTAAAACAATAGCAACTTTTTAAGGGTTTCTTTCGTATGAATATTTATTTAGGTTAGTAGATTTTCTAAAAGCATATAGATTTTAACGTTGTAATATGTTAAATGATGTCAGCTTGTTTTTATTTTTCTGTCAAAAACTGTAAATTGCATAGTCGAAAAGCAACAATTTGTCAGTAAAATAACCAGAATAAATCCTTACAATTAGACGACAAATAAGGTAGTTTTAGTTATGCTTTAGACTTTAACTTGTTTTAAAACCCACGAAACAGTTATTACGTAGATATATTTAAGCGAGTAATTATTTGTTTGAATGCTATTCATAGAGTAATTTTTAGGTAGTTAGATATCCGAAAGCCTGTTTATCCACCTATATGGCGCAATTGTTGATAAAATAAACAAAACAGTAAGGTCGCTTTTTATAATTAATTTTATAGTTTAGAGGCGAGCTGTTAAGAAAGGTATTATGGAAGCAAAATTTTCACCACAGGTTAAAGATGTAATCTCTTTTAGTAGGGAGGAAGCTCTCCGTTTAGGGCATGATTACATTGGAACCGAACATTTATTATTAGGCCTCATCCGCGAAGGCGATGGTATGGCAATAAAAATTTTACGATCGTTAGGGGTTGATACCAGTAAATTGCGCCGCTCAATTGAAGATGCCGTTCGCGGTACATCGAGTGTTACCGTAAATTTAGGAAATATACCATTAACCAAACAGGCAGAAAAAGTTTTAAAGATTACTTACTTAGAAGCTAAAATATTTAAAAGCGATTTAATTGGCACCGAGCATTTATTATTGTCGGTTTTGAGAGATGATGATAACATTGCCTCACAAATCTTGTTGCAATACGGGGTTACTTATGATGTTTTTAAACAGGAAGTTGAAGTAAATAAAAACGGTTTCAGAGACGATATTTCAAACAGCGCATCGACAGGTGGTGATGATGATTATCGCGAAGAAGAAAGCTTTACGGCGCCTAAAAAGGTTTCTGATATAAAATCTAAAACGCCAGTATTAGATAACTTCGGTCGTGATTTAACGAAGGCCGCAGAAGAAGGTCGTTTAGACCCGATTGTTGGCCGGGAGAAAGAAATTGAGCGTGTTTCGCAAATTTTATCTCGTAGAAAAAAGAACAATCCAATTTTAATTGGAGAGCCAGGAGTTGGTAAGTCGGCAATTGCAGAAGGTTTAGCCTTGCGTATTGTGCAGCGTAAAGTTTCGCGTGTGCTTTTCGGTAAACGTGTAGTTACTTTAGATTTAGCATCGTTGGTTGCTGGTACAAAATACCGCGGTCAGTTCGAAGAGCGTATGAAAGCTGTAATGAACGAGCTTGAAAAGTCTACTGATGTAATTTTATTTATTGATGAGATTCATACAATCGTTGGCGCAGGTGGCGCATCGGGTTCGCTTGATGCATCGAACATGTTTAAACCAGCTTTAGCGAGAGGAGAAATTCAATGTATTGGTGCAACTACTTTAGATGAGTATCGCCAGTATATCGAAAAAGATGGTGCATTAGACCGTCGTTTCCAAAAAGTAATGGTAGAACCAGCTACTCCTGATGAAACTGTAGAAATTTTAACCAGAATTAAAGATAAATATGAAGAACATCATGGCGTAACCTACACCGATGAAGCGATTCAGGCTTGTGTTACTTTAACTTCTCGTTATATTTCGGATCGTTTCTTGCCAGATAAAGCAATTGATGCATTAGATGAAGCAGGTTCGAGAGTTCACTTAACCAACATTCATGTTCCTCAAAACATTATCGATATCGAAGCTAAGATCGAAGATATTAAGTTAGAGAAAAACAAAGTTGTTCGTAGTCAGAAATATGAAGAAGCGGCCAAACTTCGCGATACAGAGAAAAATTTAATTGAAGAATTAGATAAAGCTAAAGCGGAATGGGAAGCTGAAACTAAAACTAAGCGCTACGAAGTTTCTGAAGATAATGTAGCTGAAGTTGTGGCCATGATGACAGGGATTCCTGTACAGCGTGTTGGCCAAACAGATAGCGCTAAGTTATTGAACATGTACGATAAAGTGGCCGAGAAAATTATCGGTCAGGATGATGCGATTAAGAAATTAACCAAAGCCATCCAACGTACCAGAGCAGGTTTAAAAGATCCTAAAAAACCAATTGGTTCATTTATTTTCTTAGGCCCAACTGGTGTTGGTAAAACAGAATTAGCAAAAGAATTAGCTCGTTTCATGTTTGATAGTGATGATTCACTAATTCAGATTGACATGAGTGAATACATGGAGAAATTCGCGGTATCTCGTTTAGTAGGAGCGCCTCCAGGATATGTAGGTTACGAAGAAGGTGGACAATTGACTGAAAAAGTTAGAAGAAAGCCTTATGCTGTAATCTTATTGGATGAGATTGAAAAAGCACACCCTGATGTATTTAATATCTTATTGCAAGTTTTAGATGAAGGTCAGTTAACAGATAGTTTAGGTCGTAAAGTAGATTTTAGAAACACGATTATCATTATGACATCTAATATTGGTGCACGCCAATTGAAGGATTTTGGTCAGGGTGTTGGTTTCTCTACTGCAGCAAAAACAAATCAGGCAGATTCTCACAGTCGTGGTGTAATTGAAAGTGCTTTAAAACGTGCTTTTGCGCCAGAGTTTTTAAACCGTGTTGATGATGTAGTTGTATTTAACAGCTTAGGTAAAGATGAAATTTTCAGAATTATCGATATTGAATTAAAAGCTTTATTCGGTCGCGTTCATACATTAGGTTACGAAATCGTATTAACTGAAAATGCTAAAGATTACATCGCTGATAAAGGATTTGATAGTAATTTTGGTGCCCGTCCGTTGAAGAGAGCTATTCAGAAATATTTGGAAGATCCAATTGCTGAAGAAATTTTGAAAGGCGAATTAACCGAAGGTGATGTTTTAGAAATTGATTATGATAAAACAACAGAGTTAATTAGCATCGTTCATAAAAAGGGCGAGAAGAAAAAAGAAGAACCTAAAAAAGAAGATTCTTCAAATTAATAAATCGAAAAAGCTTCAGATGAAAATCTGGAGCTTTTTTGCTTAAGGTGGTTATTAATAACTGTATTGGTAAACTTACATTTTTGTAAATAACTGGTTAGTAGTGAGTAATAAGTCTGTGCCATCTTGTTGGAAAATAAACAGCAAATTCTTTTTTTACCAATTAACTACGTATTTTCGTTACAAAACCCCGAATTGTGAAGAAGATATTTATCCTGATGATTGGTTTTACCATTGTTTTTACTGCTTGTAAAAAGACAGCAATTGACGTTGAAACGATCCCTCCAATTAATAATGGTGCTGCAGTTACCACAAATTTAAACAACGATCTTTTATTAAAACTTGTAAACGATAAGCGAATTGCTGGTTGTAACTGTGGTACAACGGTTATGCCTCCTGTTGCTAAATTAACCTGGAATAATTTATTAGCGGCCGCTGCATTATCGCATAGTAAAGATATGAATGCCAATAACTACTTTGATCATACTTCTAAAGATGGCAAAAATCCTGGAGATAGAATTACGGCTGCTGGTTACAAGTGGACAACCTATGGAGAGAATATTGCCGCAGGACAACCAACGGAACAATCTGTTTTCGATGCCTGGATAAACAGCGAAGGGCATTGCAAAAATATTATGAATGCTAATTTCAAGGAAATGGGTGCTGCCAAAGATGGCAAATACTGGACTCAGGAATTTGGCAGGCAATAAGTTTTCATGGCTATGGCTGCTACGGCCATGAAATGTTTACTTATCTAGATTAATGCTTTTAAAGCATTGTAATAATTCTCATAATTTTGAGGAGCAGTATTCAAAAATAAAAAAGGCTCGATTAATTCTAATTCCATTAGTAAGAATTGGTTATTTACGAATGTGCCATCAACCCTGGCGTAAAGGCAATCTTTAGCGAAAAGCTTTACATATTCTGCAGCAATTTCTATTAAAGCCTGATCTGGGTTTTGGATATGTACAGAACCCCCATGTGCGGGTTGAACTCTAAAATCTCCTTGTTTTGCTTTTTTAACTAAAGTATGGCTATAAATGCCATTAAAGAAAATAAACGACCATTCGCCGTTTTCTAAAATTTCAGGGAGAAAGGGTTGAATAATAAAATCCTCATTTTGAATAAGCAAACTTAGTTTTTCATTAACCGCCTCAACATTATCTATTGTAACTTTAAATGTATTTTTAGCACCACCACTAACGCAAGGTTTTACAATAAGTTTATCGGTATTAAACTTTTCAAAAAAAGCATTAAGATTTATTTCGTCGCTATTGTTAATGAAAATACTAGGTGTAATATTCAATCCAGCCAACTCAATTTCTTTTAAATAATGTTTATCGGCATTCCATCTAACAATATCAATCGGATTTAACAGTCTGATGTTTTTTCCTTCCAGGAGATTCAACCAACTTTTAAAGTCTTCATATAAATCAAAATAATCCCATGGCGATTTTAATATTGCAAGCTGATAATTTTCCCAGTTAATCTGCTCATCATTCCAAATTACCGTTTCAATATTTAAACCTTTTTCTTTTAAGAATAACAGGAGTTTATCATCTTCACTTTCAACCGTCGGACTATCATAAGCACCTTTATCTTCGTAAGTTATTAAAGCAATATTCATTTTTAAAACTAAGTTTTAATCAACTAACTGACAAATAAAATTAGAATAATGACATTTGATCGGTGGGGATTTTGAATTGACTTCTATCCAAAAATATATCCTTCGTATTTATACCATTAAGTCGACAATGTAACCGAAAACTATCTCTTATCATTTTCGCAATATTGCCGTCGCCTCGCATTCGATCGCCAAATCTGCTGTCGTTAACATTACCACCATGGCAACTTTGTATCATATGCCAAACTTTATCAAACCGATCAGGAAAATTTTTACGCAACCAATCTTCAAAAATTTGAGCAATTGCGCCATTTAAACGAACAATTGTATAACCTGCACGAATGGCGCCCGCGTTAGCAACTGCTTTTAAAACCGTAGGAATTTCATGGTCGCTTAATCCAGGAACTAACGGCGCAACCATTACACCCATCGGAATTCCAGCCTTGCTTAACTCTTCTACAACTTTTAAACGTTGTTTTGCCGTTGCAGTTCTTGGTTCCATAGCTAATCTTAGTTTATCGTTCAAACTATTTATTGATGAATAAACCATAATCAAATTAAGCTTAGCCATTTCTTGCAGAATATCAATATCTCTGAGAATAAGCGAATTTTTTGTGATCATGCCAATTGGCTGCTTATATTCCAGTGCGATTTCTAAAAGCTGGCGGGTAAGCCTGAATTTTCTCTCAGCTGGCTGATAACAATCTGTATTGCCCGATAAAGAAATTGTGGTAGCATCCCAACCTTTCTTTTCCAGAAACTTTTTGAATAGGATAGGAGCATCTTTTTTGACGATTATTTTTCGCTCAAAATCTAAGCCTGCACTGTAACCCCAATACTGATGTGCATTACGGGCGTAACAATAAGTGCAGCCGTGTTCGCAACCCTGGTAAGGATTTAATGAATAATCCATGCCAACATCAGGGCTATCAACTTTATTCACAATGGTTTTCGAGTTTTCGAAGAGAAAAGTTGTTTTGTGATCACTTTCTTCCCAATCATCAATCCCTTCATCATGCTCTTTTACGTAGGCATCTTTTAAAAATTTATTGTGCGGGTTAAATTGAGCGCCTCTTCCCTTAAAATATGTGCTTTCGTCCTCATTAACCATAATATAAAATTACTAATATTTTTAGTAATTTTATGCAGATGTTAATAATTTGTGTAGAAGTATTTACCAGTAGAAAAAGCGCATAGTAACTATTTCTTTCCTATCGGGATATAATCCATCGGCACCATATCGCCTATTTTTTCGTAGGCCCAATAGCCTTCGTAAAGCATAGAGCGTGCATCGTAAACTCCACCATTTGCATAGAAACGAACTGGACCCTGACTTAAATTTATAACTGAGATTTCATTTTCAGGCACATCAAGCGGACGGAAAATCCAAAAACCTGTATTAGAATAAGCAAGAGATTCTTTTTCTTTGGTGTACTGAACACAAAGTGCATCTGTGTAATTGATCCACCTTAAATTGTTATTGTAATCGTGAACAAGCGTATCAGGATTAACATCTGCCCGACTAAATTTATCTATAAACCTTGGCATTTCTTTTTGCTTGGTCCAAAATTCAAGCAGGCCACCATCAATCTTGCCTGCAACTTTTCTTACCCCTGTTTTTTCGGGAAGTGTTTTTATTTTAACAAGCATATCGTTAATTACCTCTTCTGGATAACGATTTGGATTTGGTGTTTTTATAATTTTGTTAATCAGAAATCCTTCTTCCTTACTTTTATTTTCGTAAAGTGAACGGAAAAAATGTTGAGACGAACCGTAATATGCCGTTTCTCTGGCTTCAACATATTTTTTCTTTTTGGCAGCCGAAGCTTTTAATTCTTCAAAAAATGGGTGACCAGAAAAATAAATTATATGTGTGCGACTATTGTATTCAAAATAATCAAGCATATATTTTAACCTATAACCCAAGGCTTTGTTTTCTACAATTAAAAATTCTGTAGTTTTTACGGTTAATAAGCTTTTAGTAACATCAAAATCTACATTTAAAACCTGCGGATTTAAAATTTTGCATTGCTTGGAATTGGGTGTAATTCCAATAAAATACTCTGTAAACTGCTTTATATATTTTGCTCGGTTTGGATCGGCTCTAATGGTAACTTCATTCAGTTGAAATGTATTTTCTTTTAAAAGGAGGTCAACCTGTACCGATTGATCTGAAATGATTACACTTTTAGAAAAAGGTAGATATCCAACCATTTGAACCAATAAATCATAACTCCCTGGTTTAAGGTTTGGTAAGCTAAAGTTACCGTTATTATCTACAACGGTAGCAATTTTATAGCCGCTTAAGTAAACGCCCGCACCAGGTAATACGCCACCATTGTCTCTAACTTTTCCACTTATCGAAAAAGTTCCCTGGCTAAAAGCACTCATTGTAAAAACCCAGAAAAGCAGAAACAGAAAAGCGCTTTTAATCATGAGAGCGAATGTAGCCAAATGGAATAATAATTGTTAAAACTTTTATTGGATTTTAACAATTTTAACATTCTAGGGTTTTTGCTTTGGTGGAAGATAATCGAGCGGCACGCTATCTGCAATTTTTTCCCAACTCCAATAGCCTTCATACAACATAGATCGTGGATTGTAAGTGCCGCCATTCTCATAAAAATAAACAGGAGCAACCTGTAAATTTATAAGTGAAACCTGATAATCGGGCATGTCTAAAGGTCTGGATATCGATTGCCCAATTCGGTTGGCATAACTGGAAGCCTCACGCTCATTTTTATAAATTACATACAGTACATCATTAAAATTAATCGATTTTATACTTTCGTTATACGTTTTAACTAATGTATCGGTATTAACCTGTTGCCTGTTTAGCATGGCGATTGTGGCAGGAGCATTTTTTTGCTTGCTCCAATAGTTAAGAGAATCGCCAGCCATAATTTTTATTGTACCATTCAAAGCCTGTTTAACCTGCATTAATCTTTTAATATTGGCATTAATTAGGCTATCTGGTGCCCTATTTGGATTTGGCTGTCTAATTAATTTGTTAATTTCGAAACCTTCTTCTTTTGATTTTCCTGCATATAAACTATTAAAAAAGTGCTGTGTTGAGCCATGGTACGCTTCAATTCTTTTTTCAGCCCATCTTTTCATTTTCCCTTTCGATCCTTTTAAATCTTCATAATAAGGAAAGCCTTCATAATAAATGATTCTGCTCTTATTATCAAACTCGAAATTATTTAACTGATACTTTACCCGATAACCTAAAGCCTGGTTTTCGATTATTAGAAACTGATTGGTTTTCACCGTTAGCTTAGCATCGTCGTTGCTATAATCAATGATGAGAACATTTGGATTAATAATTTTGCAAAGCTGGGCGTTTGGCGTGGTCCCGATAAAAAAATCGGTAAACATTCTGATATATCCTTCTCGGTTTGGATCTGGTTTAATGGTAACTTCCTGAAGCTGGAAGGCATCTTCTTCTAAAACAAAATCAAATGTTAAGGCTTTATCGGCTACTATAATGTTCTTATTGAAAGCTTTAAAACCGATTAGCTGTACAAGAATATCGTAATTTCCAGGTTTTAAACTTAAGCTATAACGACCATTGTTATCTGCAACGGTAGCAATTTTATAACCACTAACGTATACACCTGCGCCTGGGAGCGGTTCTCCTTTTTTGTCTTTAACTGCGCCCGAAAGCATAAAAGCTTGTTGCGCAAATGTGATCGTGGCGACAAATACAAGCAAAGAAAATATTAACGCTCTTTTCATTAAAACAAATATAAACTAATTTGTTAGTTTATAAAAGAGGTTTAAAAAAACCGTTAATGAAGAAAATTAATTTAATAGTTCCTTCGCATTTTCTATTGCAGAAGCACCAGGATTTCTACCACTTAACATTTCTGCAATTACATTAACTCTTTCTTCCTGCTTTAACTTTCTGATTCCTGTAGTGGTTTTTCCGCCATCATCATTTTTATAAACAAAATAATGCGACTTGCCTTTTGCAGCAATTTGAGGTAAATGGGTGATGGAAATAACCTGCATATCTGCTCCCAATACCGAAATCACTTCGCCAACTTTTAATGCTGTTTCTCCAGAAATCCCTGTGTCAATTTCATCAAAAATAATGGTAGGGAGTGCTGTGTGTTTAGCTAATAATGCCTTAATGGATAACATTAATCTCGAAAGCTCTCCACCCGATGCTACTTTACTAACAGGAGCAGGTAATTGACCCGCATTTGCAGTAAACAGCAAATTAATCTCATCCAAACCATCTTTGTTCAGTTCCGATAATTGATTTTGAGCTAATACTAGTTTAGCATTTGGCATACCAACCTTTATTAAAGTTTGAGCGGTTTGCGCTTCTACTAATTTTATTGCTTTTTTTCGTCCAGCACTAAGCTGGTTTGCTTGTTTAAGCAATTCAGATTCTAACTGTTCGATTTCCTTTTGCAGCTTTTCAATGTTTTCATCAGACGATAATAACTGGTTCAAGTTATTTTCCAATTGTTGTTGCAAGGCCAGTAATTCTGCGTTGCCACCAACCCGATGCTTTTGTTGAAGCGAATAAAGTAAATCTAAACGCTGGTTTATAAGTTCCAGTCGATCGGCGCTATGAATTGTGTTGGCTTCAATGGCCGAAGTTTCATCGGCAATATCTTTAATTTCTATAATTGATGAACGTAAACGTTCGTAAAGCACATTAATATTCGAGTCGAATTTTTCTATACTTTGAAGTTGTAGCTGTGCTTCTTTCAAAAGTTGCATGGCCGAAGGTTCAGCTTCAGTTAATAATCCTGAGGCCGTAATTAATGCCCTCTTAATCGTTTCAGCATGCGTTAATTTTTCCAGTTCAAGCTCCAACTCTTCCTGCTCGCCTTCTTTTAAATTTGCCTGTTCCAATTCATTAAATAAGAACTGTTCGTAATCCTGTTTACTTCTTGCTTCATCAGCATCACTGGTTAATTTTTTTAAACGGCTGGTATCTTGCTTCAGCTTTTTAAAACCTGATCGATACTGAAGTAAAGGGGCATTGTGGTTGGCCAGAGAATCAACAATCAACAATTGAAAATCGGCATTGTTAATTTCTTGTGTGGCATGTTGCGAATGTATGTCAATTAACTTTTCTCCAATTTGTTTTAAAAGCGATAAATTTACTGGCGTATCGTTTATAAAAGAACGTGATTTTCCATCGATAGATATTTCGCGGCGAAGAATGGTTTCGTTAAAAAAATCTAAATCCTGTTCCTCGAAAAGCACTTTTAAATTTTCATCAGCTAATAAAAATGTGCCTTCTATTACGCACTTTTTATCCTGATTAAAGAAATACTTGCTTTCGGCCCTTTGACCTAAAATTAAAGAAAGCGCACCTAAAATGATGGATTTTCCAGCACCAGTTTCACCAGTTATTATGTTTAAGCCTTTATCAAATTCGATATCAAGACTATCAATTAATGCGTAATTACGAATGGAAAGTTTTTGTAGCATACCTAAGCAAAAATACTAAAAAGTTATTTTAACAATGGCCGAAAATAAAAACAGCGAAGATAAATCTTCGCTGTCGGTTATAATTTGTTTGGTTTTTTTATTGTTCTTTCAATTCAAGCTGCTCAGGTTTTTCTTTCTTTTCCTGTTTCTCCATTTTTTCTTTAAGTTCTTTTACTTCCATGTCGAATTTTTGTTTCAACTTTTTATATTCTTCGCTTTGTCTAAGTTTGCTATTTGAGTTGTTGAAATAAAATACAGAGCCGTCTGGACCAGTAAGTTTGTTATTTGAACCTCCAAACGCAGTATCACCTCTTACTATTGTTAGTTCTGATAAGCCTTTAAGACGAGCATTCGTTGAAGCTTTAATTCTGGCCCGATCTAGCTGCGCTCTAAATTCTGGTGTGTTTATTTTGGCCGCCATATCTTCGCCCATTTTTCTCCATTTCGCTTGTGCTTCTGGCGAATTGTATTCTTTGGCAACATCTTCTCCAAATTTTTTCCATTTAGCCTGTGCCTCTGGAGATGAGTATGCCTTTGCTAGATCATCACCCATTTTTTTCCATTTAGCCTGCGCCTGAGGTGATCCATATTCCTTTGCAATATCTTCTCCAAACTTTTTCCATTTTGCCTGAGCTTCTGGCGAGCTGTATTCTTTTGCAACATCTTCTCCAAATTTCTTCCATTTCAACTGGGCAGCTGGCGAATGGAACTCATTGTACATTTTTCTAGTTAATAACGAATCTTTATATTCAAATAACGAATCTGATTTATAAATGAAAGCTCTTCTACCAGCAAAAAGCTCGTCCCTGTAAAAATCTTTTCTCAAGCTATCTGGCATTTCTTTTACCGAATTGTACTCCGTTTTCTTGCCATTTGCATCAATGGTTACAATTTTTATTTTTCGTTTCTTAGTCGTATCCATAAATACAACTGTTTTACCGTTGTCTGCAACAGCAGTAAGTTCAAGGATATTATGTTTAATTTCTTTTTTTACCGTGTTTTTCTTCGCAGTAGGATTAATCCAGGCGATTGAGAATAAGCATGCTACACCTAAAGTTAGCGCTGCCATTTGCTGTTTGGCGTTTAAATAATTTGTTTTCATGTTGGTTATTCTTTTAATACGTTGATACAAATTTTGCGATTTGCCAGTAGCAGCTAATGCATAAGCTGGACTGGTTTTGTCTTTAAGTAGTTCTAGTTTTAGCAGGGCATGCGCATAGTTTAGTGGCTTTCCAGTTATTTTAAGAACCAGATCATCACAAGCATGCTCCCGTTCAATGTGTATAAATTTACCGGCCATCCAAACAAACGGATTGTAAAACAAGAAGGTTTCGATCGCGGTTTTGATTAGGTTTAGTAGAAAATCGTTTCTGCGAACGTGTGATAGTTCATGAATGAGAATGGCCTCAACCTGATCGTTGTCTAATTGGTTAACCAATGCAATAGGGAAGAGTACAACTGGTTTTAAATACCCAATTACCAATGGCACATTTACAATAGCCGATAAATGAAACTGGATAGATTTATTAATTTTTAAATTAGCCGTAACAGTTTCGAAAATGGTTTTCCAATGCGCTGGAATAGCGCTCAGGCTATCCTTTTTTAATTTAGAAAGTTTACTGTAACCTTTAACAATAACATATAACTGCAGTGCAATACCAATCAGGTAGAATATAATTATTAATGGGAAATATTGCTCAGCTTTGCTGCTAAAACTTTGTGGCAAATTATTAAAGTATTGATAAGCCTCTAACTTTTGTACTCCAGACAATGCATTTTGAGTCGGCATATTTTTTATAATATGACTAACAAAATTGTAAACAAAGAAGGCAAACATTAAAACGATTGCTCCAAAAGCGAGGTTGTGCTTATACTTCGCTGCAAGTTTTGGTAAGCTAAGTAATACGATAAACAAAGCCCCATAAATTAGGGCACTTTGCCAAAGCGAGTTAACAATGCTCCAGCCGAATGCTTTGATAAACTGTTGTACTAAAGTTTCCATATTAGTTGTTTTTTTCTAATTGTTCTAAATACTTTTTTATCTCGTCTATTTCATCTGCACTTGCGCTATGGTTACCTAAAGCCTGCATAACCAATCTTGCCGCCGAACCATTAAACACATTGTCAATCATTTTATTTACCAAATGTTTTTCAGTTTTATCCTGATTAACTATCGGTTTGTAGATATGTGTTTTCTGATTGGTATCTCTTTCTACCATTCCTTTTTCATGCATAATTTGCATTAATTTTAAGGTGGTTGTGTAACCAGAATCTTTTTTATCTAAAGCTTCATGAACTTCCCGAACTGTGCAAAGGCCTTTTTGCCAAAGTACTTGTAAGATCTCCATTTCGCCTTCTGTTGGTTTGATGTTGTTATTGCTCATATGTTACAGTTCTACGAATTATTTCGTATTCAAATGTACGAAGTTATTCGTAATATCAAAATGTTTTAACAAATTTTTAACGAAAACGTGTATTGTTTGCTATAAGACGTTGTTTTATCGAAAACGTTGCATGTAATTTTAGGCAATTATTTGCGGAGTAGGGGAGTTTGAAAAACTGCTCGGAGGTAATTCGTTATAATTTAATAAGGACATACTTAATTGCCTTACCGATTTTAATAAAATTATTTGAAGCGCAAAACCTGTGGTTCTTTTGTAAGCTCGTTCCCGCCAATACTACAATCTTTTGGTTACGGTGTCTGCAAGCGTTTAAGTTGTTGTAACCAAAAGTATTTTCGCGTTTGTCGGGGCTAATTAAAAAAGTAATTGCTTTTGGGTTATTTACCTTGAATCTAATAACAAAACCAACATATCACGTAACTCTTTTCCTTTAATATCTTTAGCAATAATTTTTCCATCAGGATCGATTAATACATTAGAAGGTATTGTTGTAACACCATAAAGTTTAGCCGCTTCATTTTCTTTTTTAAGATCAGAAACCTGCATCCACGGAAGTTTGTCTTCCTTTATAGCATTCAGCCAGTTCGTTTTATCTGTATCAATAGATACACTTAAAACAGTGAAGTTTTTAGAATTGTATTGCTTATAAATATTTAAAATATTTGGATTCTCTGCTCTGCAAGGAGCACACCATGACGCCCAAAAGTCAACCAGAACATATTTACCTCGATAAGAAGAGAGTTTAATTGGATTTACATTTATGTCATTTTGTATAAAATCCTTTGCTGGCATGCCTATTGAAATTTTTCTGCCTTCACTAATCCTTCTGATTATTTCCTTGCCTTCTGGCATTGCCTTAAGGTTGGCACTTAACTTGGCAAAACTTTGTTCTACTTGTGGTAAGAATTTGGATGATCGAGCCATACTTCCTAAAGTAAGTAGACTTACATAAGAATCTGGGTGCTTAGTTATAAAGTTAAATTGAATGGGAAATGTATCATAATAGGCAGCCTCTAATCTTGTTTTGTTCAAATTTAGTAATGCCGTATCTTTCAATTCTTTATTAGCATCGCTTAATTTTTTCATTTGCTTATTAAGCGGACCTAATGCTTTAAGAAGTTCTGCATAATCATTATTTGATGGTGTTCCAGAGATGATTGAGTTACTCAAAGTATCGATAGAATTTAGAGTAATTTGTCCTGCCTCAACATAAATGCTAAAGGAATCAGATAGATCTTCGGCATATCTGGGGTTGTTGTTTCTGGATAAATAGCCTCTTACTTTTGTATTAGTGCTTCCTTTAAATTCGAATGTAGATCGATGTACTATAGTAGAATCATCAATTATCTGACCACTTTGTCTGTAGCTTAAAAAGATCTTATCACCATCTTTAAAACCTTTTCCAAAGCCACGAATAATGAAAGATGATTGGGCAAATAAACTTAATGGAAAAAGGCAAACAGTAAGAAACAAAAACCTTTTCATCATTTAAGAGATTTTAAGTGTTGCAAGCAGAAATTAATTCTGTTTTAAACCTTCGTATTTGCCAATATTTGCTGGGTCGATTTCTGAAAGCATATTGTAAGCCTTCATTCTTTCCTGGGTATTTAACTTTGAAAGTATATTGGTAATTTCTTCGGCTTTTGTTGCGAAGTACACATTTGGAAAAATTGAACCTAACTTCTGTTTATCCATTTGTTGCAAGGAAGAAAGTGCGTTTACAATCGGCATTAGTCCTTTATCGTTATCCGTTAATTGATCTAAACCAGAGAAATGATAATTGTAAATGAAATTGCGTAGCTCAGAGAAAATTGGATTTAGCGCATTTTCATTGAACCAGAAACGATTGCGTAACCCATCGGCCGCTCTCCAGCCAGCATTACCCGAAGCTTGTGCCAGATTAATAATGTTTTGAGCCTTTTTAAAGTAAAAAGTACCGCCCATTTTACTAAAACTATCTTTATCTAAACCAATAATGGTATAAGCATAATAGGTTAGCAGAGCGCTGATATTCGAAATGTAATTCTGGTCAGAAAAATCGATTACGGAGCCATCATTAAAGCTAAAGTCGAAATTTTTATCGCTCATGTTTAGCAGTGTGCTGTTGTAAGTGCTGTTAAAAACAGGGCGACTGCTTTGAATTTGAGCCTCGGCCGTATAACCAGAACCACCATCCCAGGAGTTTATCGTAATTACAAAATTGCAGTCAATGCGTTCTTGTGGCTTATAGCTTTCGTTCGTAAACTTATTGTTGTTTAAAAAATCCCGAATCGTTTTTTGTAAGGCATCTAGTGTAGGTTTGCTAATATTCGAAACCTGGGGCGCTAATAATTGTACCCTTGCATTAAGTTCCTGTGCCTGTAGTTTTCCAAAACCAATAAGCAATAGCAAACAAATAATCCTTTTTATCATTATATTATTTTTAAAATGGCTTCGCAAATATCTTTCGCAACTTCAGTTTTCGATTTTAATTCGAATACCGTTTTCTCTAAAGCCTTGTTAAAAATAGTAATTTTATTTGTATCTGATTTAAATCCTGCACCAGCATCGTTTAACGAATTTAAGACAACTAAATCTAGATTTTTCTTTTCCAGTTTGCCTTTCGCATAATTTTCTTCGTCGTTAGTTTCTAAAGCAAAGCCAACTAATATCTGATTCGGTTTTTTACTTTTTCCTAATGACGCAAGAATATCGGTTGTTTTCTCTAATTCTAAGTTAAAATCGCCGTCTTGTTTTTTAATCTTTTGGTTAGCTACGGTTTTAGGCTTATAGTCTGCAACAGCTGCACACATTACTGTAATATCGGTTTCATTAAAAAGAGCGTTGCAGGCATTTAGCATATCTAAAGCGCTTACTACATTTATTCTTTTTAAGGTTTGATTTGATTGTTGAGCAGTTGGCCCTGCAATTAAAGTTACCTCAGCACCTAAACTTGCAAGTTCATCGGCAATGGCAAAACCCATTTTACCTGAAGAATGATTTCCAATAAAACGAACTGGATCAATGGCTTCGTAAGTCGGTCCCGCTGTAACCATAACCTTTTTGCCAAACAAAGGCATCGATTTTTTTATGGCATTGTCAAGAAAAGAAACAATTTCTTCAGGTTCAGCCATTCGGCCTTCTCCAACTAAGCCACTTGCTAGTTCACCATTTCCTGGCGAAATAACAACATTGCCAAAGCTGCTTATGCGCTCAATATTTTGTTGTGTGCTTTCATGCTTCCACATATCCAAATCCATAGCGGGTGCTACATAAACAGGACACTTGGCAGAAAGATAAACCGCAGTTAACAGATTATCACATATTCCAGTAGAAAGTTTAGCTAAAGTATTGGCACTAATTGGGGCAATAATTATTAAATCAGCCCAAAGCCCAAGTTCTACATGGTTGCTCCATACCCCAGTTTCTTCTTCGAAGTATTGTGTATAAACAGGATTTTTAGAAAGCGTAGCAAGGGTGAGTGGTGTTATGAAATTAGCACCATCGGGGGTAAGGATAACCTTAACGTTTGCACCAGCTTTAACTAAAAGCCGAACTAAAAATGCCGACTTATATGCTGCGATGCTACCGCAAACGCCAAGGATTATATTTTTATTTTTCAGCATAGCGTAAACGCATTACTTTATAATGCAAAGAGCCAGAGCGTATGCATATTAACGCCATGCCCTAAACGCCATGCTTTGCAATTTACTTTTGTTCTTTTGAAGGATTTCTGTGATAAATTTTTTCGTTTAAAAACTCATCAATTGCAACCAAAACAGGCTTAGGCATACGCTCATAGTGCTTGCTGATTTCAATTTGCTCACGGTTTTCAAAAATCTCTTCTAAGTTATCATTGCTCGATGCAAATTCTGCCAATTTACCATGCAATTCTTCTTTCATGTTATTCGAAATCTGATTTGCTCTCTTAGCAATAACAACTAAAGACTCATATAAGTTATCAGTTGATTTATCTAAATCGCGTACATTTCTAGTAATTGTTGTATTTGGTACAGCAGGTTTGTTAGTATTCATGTGTTACTTGTTTTTAATATTTGTGTTATCTGCTTTAATTGGCTTTGCAGAAATTGTGTCTTTAATTTTGCCTGTTCTTTTAAGCATTTCCATATACTTAGCCTGGTCGGCAGCAAAAGTAGCCATTTCTTGTTTGTTAAATGCTATACCAGATTCAATATCTGATTTAAGCTGTTTAGCATCATTGGTAAACTTACTTTTAGGGTAGTTTTGTGTAAACTCATTATATAAGTCGGTAGCCTCATTATATCTATCTTCCTGACGAACAGGGATACTGTTTTTAGCATACATATACTGAGATTTGATCATTAGAAAATCCATTTCTTCAGCATATTTAATATCTGGGTAATCTCTTTGTGCATTTTTTAACGCAATAACTGCAGCTCTGTAATTTTCTACATTACTCGGGCCAGTAGTTAAATACATTTTCGCATTTTCAAAGGCCTTATCTTCCAATTTACCTCTAAGCGTTGCAATATACTTTGCAGCAGCCACAGCACGATCGCTTGTTGGGTATAAGTTGATAAATAATTGCAATGCATCAATAGCTTTATACGTATTCTCCTGATCTAAAGAAAAAGTTGGCGATTCTAAATAGTAGCAATATGCTGCCATATAACGAGCCTCCTCTGCATCTTTACTCGCAGGATAAGTGTCGGCAAAGCTTTTAAATTGATATCTTGCAGTAGTATAATCCTGTAATTTATATAAAGTATTGGCGTAATAAAAGTTCAAACCCTCAGCTTGCTCACGTCCGCGATATTTCTGAGATAAATCTTCGAAAAGCACTAATGCTTTACTAAAATCCCTTTTATTATATAATCTAATAGCCTCCTGGTATTTTTTAGCAACGTCATTACTAGCCCTAAGTTTTTCGAAACGACTTTTACACCCCGCCATACCAATAGCGGCAACAAATACTAAAATAATTAAGTGTTTAACTTTAAACATTCTGCAAAGATAATTAATAATACGATAACATCAATAAAAACAATTCTGCGCTAAGCTATGGAAAGCAAATCAGTACATATATATAGTTAACAATTTTTAACATATAGTTTTATTATATGTAAATCAACGTTTGTTCTACTATTATTCTGCAGTCCCGCCCTCCATTCCAAATCCTCGGTTAGGGTGTGTGCCGATCTCATCGTTACTTCATCCTGCGGGTTTTCCATTAGGGTCGGGTTTAATTCATTCTGGCTAGTATTTCAAAGGCCAGGTTGCACGGTTGTAGATCCTGCAATTCTTATTATATCAAAAAAAGTATTCTGATAACTTATGTTCTAATAAGTAGCCGAAAAAATCTCTTGGCTTCAATCCCGCTACCACCTTTTATAGCCATTTAAAACCTTCGCGGATAATTCCCCATTTGTCATCAGGATTTAGACAGGGTAAACACAGGCTTTATACAGGGTTACTGACCCTGTTGTAACCGAGTCCTGACCGAGTTTACACCCTGTTATCACCCTGTTAACCCTAGCCAAAAAAATCTCTGGTCAACTAAGAAACTTTGCCCGAATACAGCTGTCTCCCTCATCAACTTTAGAATCCTCAACTAATTAACTTCGAAATCCCCTTTAATCGATGTTATTTAATTTTCTACCATTCCCCCGAAACCCTCTTAATCATCTGTAAAAACTATAATTTCAACTTCTGGCATTCATATATATACTACCTGCTATACATAATACGAGTAAACCTTCTATATGTCCTATCTATCGATATGGCTAAAAACCGCAACGTGCAAACTAATCCGCCATCAACTTAGATGTTCTAAGAGTTCTTAGATGGTTAAAATTCGTGCAACATATAACTAAATCCGCCTTTAACATAAATGTCCTATCTATTTATATGGCTAAAAACCGCAACGTGCAAACTAATCCGCCATCAACTTAGATGTTCTAAGACTACTTAGATGGTTAAAATTCGTGCACCATATAACTAAATCCGCCTTTAACATAAATGTCCTATCTATATATATGGCTAAACCCGCAACGTGCAAACTAATCCGCCATCAACTTAGATGTTCTAAGAGTTCTTAGCTGGTTAAAATTTGTGCACCATATAACTAAATCCGCCTTTAACATAAATGTCCTATCTATATATATGGCTAAAACCCACAAAGTGCAAACTAATCCGCCATCAACTTAGATGTTCTAAGACTTCTTAGATGGTTAAAATTCGTGCAACAGGTAACAAAATGCTTTTCAGTCCCCCGACATTTAGCATCCAGACGCCCAGCCAAACAAACCAGGTTTAAAAAAGTTTTCATTTTTTCTTATTGATCTTCATGGAGTTAGTGTGGTGTTAACAAATAAAAGCGGGGCAGGCTTTGGAGGAGTGAATAATTTTCCTACTTTTGCATCCCGCTTCGGAAGGAAGGGAAAAGATGTTTGAGGTATTGTAGGGCAGGAAAAGGAGCTTAAATTATTTTAAAATAAGCTTTGCAGGAATGCTAAATATTATTACCTTTGCATCCCGCTTCGGAAGGAAGAGGGAAAAAATGAAAGACTGGGAATAAGGGTTGTTAGCGAGCGAGATGAGTGATAATGATTAACCTTTAAAACAAACGAAAAAATAAAAATTATTTTATTTGGAAGTTTAAAAAAGATTCCTACCTTTGCACTCCCAAC
>NZ_BAABAK010000010.1:0-443374 GCF_039537385.1 Pedobacter ginsengiterrae | reverse complement strand
GTATCCAATGCCCTGATTTTCAGATTAGCCTCTGCCAAAGCCTTTTTCAAGGCTTGGAGTTCTAAGGATTCGGATGTTTCTGGTGTCTGCTGATTCTTTGACATATCTAAGGATGAGAAATCTCTAAGTTCGGAATTTTCCTGCTTAAATCTCTTGATCCACTGATTTATCAATGAAGCACTACTGATATTGAATGAAATACGTGCTTGTTTTAAGCTCATACCGGACTCTATAGCACGTACTACAGAACGACGCTCAGATTCTGTATAAGACTTATTTCCACTACGATAACCATGTTGAAATAGCCAGGCTTCAAGTGATCTTGAACTCATGCCGTACTCCAGGATTAAATCCTTACGGGGTACTCCCTGCTCAACAAGGCTAACGATATGCGAAATTAGACGCTTATCAAATTTTTGTTGTTTACTGGTCCGAGATGAATAAATTAATGCTGTTTCTTTTGTTTCCATACACTGTTTTTAGTGTATAGCTTTTTTAGGAATCGACATTATTATACAGTTATATTAGTTTTAATATCAGCAAATCTTCTATTGAAAAGTCAAGATGTGATCTCCCTTAGCCATAATGATTTTAGCTGTTAAATTGATAAAAAGACCGTGAGCCAATATTCCATCAATCTGGTTAAGTTGAGAAGCAAGTTGGGCAGGTTCGTTTATTAAACCAAAATCTGCATCAATAATGTAATTTCCATTATCGGTAATAAATTTCTGACTTTCTTTAACTCTAAGCGTTGCTTTTCCGCCTAGTTCTTCAATTTTATTAAAAACATATTGATAAGCCAATGGAATAACTTCGATTGGAACAGTAAAAGCTCCGAGTAAATTTACTTTTTTAGAAGAGTCTGTAATGATAATTGCGTTTTTACTCAGCGACGCTATAATTTTTTCTCTAAATAGGGCGCCACCGCCACCTTTAATCAAGTTAAGGGTTTCGGTAAATTCATCGGCTCCGTCAATACTAATATCTATAGTGCCTAAAGTTTCGAGCGGTAAAATCGGAATTCCGAAAGAAATGGCCAGTTCTTCTGTTTTTATTGAACTTGCTGCCGCTTTAATTTCCAGGCCATCTTTAATTCTTTCAGCTAACTCTTTTATGGCAAAGGTTGCCGTGCTTCCTGTTCCTAGTCCTACTACGTCATGATTTCGGACAAATTTAACCGCTTCTTTAGCCGCAGCTAATTTTTCTGCATCCTTTTTGCTTTTATCAATGGCTTCCATGAAGTAAAAATAGTTAATTCTTCAACGACAGACTTACAGAAATAATGGATTAGTGTAAAGATTGGTAAATAAAAAAATTTTAGGTCGATGCAATAAATCCTAAATCTAGCGTTAATGTATGTGAGAGCGTTAATTTAGATGATGGGGATTCTGCAACTGCGGAATCTCCATTTCTTTTTTAAAAGGGTTTTAAACGAAAAAGGTTGACATCGCTGTCAACCTTTTTCGTTATCATTTTCTTAATTAAAATCGCCCTGTTAAAGTTACGCCGTACGTGCGTGGATTACCAAGGTGAGCGGCTCCAAAATCGTAAGCGTAATCAATGTAAGTTTTATCGCCCAAGTTTTTTCCCCAAACAAATAAGTCAAAGCGTTTATTAGTAACTCCTAACTTAGCATTAAAAAGATTATATCCTTTCTGTTCGATTTGATTGCCTAAATCGTAAAACTGATTTCCTGTAAAAATCCACTCTCCACGGGCAACAAGGTTTAATCTTGAATTCTTATCCAACTCATAGCTGTATTGAGGGGCAAACATCGATGTTAATTCTGGCGTGTAAAGTTGTCTGTTGCCGTCCAAATTAATTGTTTCACCGTCTTTAGGCAATTGTAAAGACGTATATTTTGCATCGGTATAACCTAAATTATAATCGAAACTTAAGCCTTTTACGGGTTTTGCTGATAGCTCTAATTCCAGCCCTTTGCTTGTCAATTTCCCTGCATTTCGGGTAATGGTTACCGCATCAGGTAAAATTAAAACTGGAATTTGAGCATCTGTTAATCTTATATAGAAAGCAGTTAGGTTAATACTCAGTTTATCATCTAAAAAAGTATTTTTCGAACCAATTTCAAAATTATTGCTGTATTCTGGTTTGTAAGCAACCAACGGCAATGCAGATGGATCAGAACCTAATTGCGTTAATCCACCAGCTCGGTATCCTCTACTGTAGCTTGCATAAATATTGTTGTTTTCTTCGGTAATGGCATATGCCAGGCTAACCTTTGGCGAAAAAGCTTTAAAGCTTGCTTTGGCAGTTGTATCATTTTGCGAAATAGCAGGTGCCATTCCATCCATCAAAAACTCGCCAAGTGCGCTTTGTTTTTTATGTTCGTAATCGTAGCGTAATCCTGCAGTTGCAGATAGTTTTTCGCTTAGCGCATATGTTAATTGGCCATAAGCCGCAACACCATAGCTTTTACCCGTATTGGTATTTAAACTTGTGAAAAACGGAAATGGCGCACCAACAAAAGCGGCATCAGCACCAAAGTAAGTGCCCTGTTTTACAGGATTTTTTTGATAAAAACCATACAAACCAGCTACCCATTTTAATTTAGAGTTACTTGCTGCTGGCGAACTTAATTTAAATTCCTGCGTATAAACCCGAATTTTATTCCAATCGTTACCATAATTATTTATGATTGAAACACCATCAATCGGAGAAAAATCTCCATCAATTGGTTGCTTATAATATCTGTAATTAGATTGGTAAGCGGTTTGAGAACTGAAATTTATAACATTGCCAGTATAATTAGCTGTTAACGATGTATTAAACAAATTATCAACCATTTGAGTGGTTGCATCTTGATTTAGCTTAAATGGATTTTCTAAGGCATCGTTTACCGAGCCTGCAAGTGGAAACGTTCCATTATTGCGGTTTTCGTTATGTTTTACATTTAAGGTTAAAGCAAACTTATCACTTGCCAAAAATTTCAAATAATAATTCCCTAAAAAGCCATGAAGTTTATCAAATTTCGAATTGTTAAATTCATTTGTATAAAAACCATCAGCCTTGTTAAATAGCCCAGCTGCGCCGAAAAATAGTTTATCCTTAATTAAAGCAGAACGAATGCCTAAGCTATATCGCTGCTGACCGAAATTACCAAGATCCACACTTGCAAATCCGCTGGTGGTATTAGTTGGTTGTTTGGTAATGATGTTAACTACACCGCCCATTGCATTTCTGCCATATAAAGTTCCTTGCGGACCGCGTAAAACTTCGATACGTTCTACGTCGAATAACGATGCAATATAAGTATCTAAACCAAACTGATTTACGCCATCGATGTATGTAGCAACTGCTGGATCGTAAGACGTTGTACCAATACCTCTTATTGAGATTACATTACGACCATCGCCTGGATTGCTGCTGTAAAGATTTGGAACAATTGCTGATAAATCGCGTGTGTTTTGAATGCGATAATCCGTTACTTTAGCCGCAGAAAATGCCGTTATTGCTGCTGGTATGCTAAGAATCTTTTCATCTGTTTTTTGTGCAGAAACCGTTACTTCATCCAAGCGTAAATTGGTTTCGGCCAATACAACACCAATATTTTCATTTATGTTAGTGTTCTTTACAACTGATGCATAACCAATTGCCGTAAATTTTAAACTTACTTTTCCTGCCGGAACATTATTAAATTCAAACGCTCCGTTTGCATTGGTTAACGTACTTAAATTCGAGTTTAACACCTGAACTGTTACGCCAGAAATTGCTATATTTTTTGCATCGATAACTACACCCGAAATTTTACCGTTTTGCTGTGCATTCACTGCAAAGCAGATTAATAAGCTTAAACTTATTAATGACAAGATTCTCTTCATTTTCTCTCTATCCTTTTTTAAAACAAAACGGCCGATGTTTCCATCAACCGTTTTAACCAAACTTATACTAACTTATTATTTTACTTATCTAATGAGTTAATCCATGCAGCAATTTTTAAACCTTCGGCTTTGGTAACCTGAGGCATTGGTGGCATTTCTGTAGAATAGCCTGGCCAATTTTGTGGTTGCGGATTATGAATTAACTGTACAATTTTCTCAGGCGAATATTTACGTTTTGCAATTTCTATAAATGCAGGTCCAATTTGTCTTTTAGTTGGATTGTGGCATGCTGTACAAGTTCTTTTTGTTAACAATCCTTCTACTTCTTTAAAAGTTGGCACTTTCGCCGCTGCAGTTGTATTTGCAGGCGTTGTCGCTGTAGCTCCTTTGGCCTCTGGTTTAGTTCCTGTACCTGCTTTAGGTTTCGCCGAGCCTTTTACAGGTGTTGCTGATGCTTTCGGACCTGCTTCAGAATTCTTTGTACTTACCTCGTTCATTGATAACTTTTCACCATCAGCAATTTGATTTAAGGTATAATAAGCCACAGGATGAATAAGGGAATAAAATCCTTCTTTATCGCGAACACCATCTAATGTTAACGTATGAATATAATATTGACGAAGATTTGGGATGATTAACCGCACTTTCATGCCATCTTCTGATACCTTAACGCCATTAATTTTTAAAGTTTCGGTATTTACTGGAGGAGAACCATAAACTGGGTGATATTTGTAAATAAAGCTTTCAGCTGCATAAGAAGCTAAATCTTCAGCCGATTTACGATCAACAGGTTTAGTAAACTCAACTTCAAAACCGTCGGGCATTGAACGCACCGCTTTCATTTCGAAAGGAACTTTATCGTTGTAAACCAAGCGCTCTAAACCTTCGTTTGCATCACCTGCCGAACCCCATCCACGATTTGTTTCGCCAACAAATAATGATCCATCAGTTCCCCAGGCCAATCTTAAAACGCCCGAACGGAAGCCTTTTCTGAATAAGAAAGCAGCGCCTTGCTCTTCGCCTTTAACCGTTTCTAAGAAAACTCTTGAAATGATACTCATACCCTGATCGCCAACTAAAATTTGCCCGGCAAAAGGACCAAAAGTATTTTCAGGGATTTTAACAGGTTCAGCTGAAGAGATTCCTAAAATTCCGTATGGTAACCAAACAGAAGGTAATTTCAGTTCAGGAAAAACCTTTTTCATATCGAAAAGTGTTTTAAAGGTTTCGTTAACACGATTTTCTGGCTTGATGTATCGGCCTTGCTCATTTTTTATTCTACGCTCATCAATACTTGAATAGAAGAAATCAGAAGTTAACTTAACAGGAGAATCTGATCTGCCCGTCCACCTTAAACTTGCAGGATGCCCCATAAAATCGCCTTTATTAACTTTCCATAAACCGCCAGAACCAACCCAGTCTCCCTGGTTTTCTGTGAAATAGAATTGATTATCAATCATTCCGATACCTGCAGGAGAACGGAAACCCGCAGCATAGGGCGTCATTTTTCCATCTTCTGTTATGTTCATCGCCCAACCACGCATCGGCACCCGACTTTCGCCTCTCCACCACTCCTCATCTCCAAAAGCTACGTTTGCCGTTACTAAAAACGTTCCATCGGCAGCTATTTTCGGTCCGAAACTATATTCATGGTAGTGCCCGCTTAACGGCCATGCATATACCGTTTCATAAACATCGGCTTTGCCATCCATGTTTTTATCAACCAGTTTGGTTAATTCGCCACGTTGAGCAACGTAAAGTGCGCCATTTTTATAGGCAAGACCTAATATTTCGTGTAACCCGCTGGCAAATTTGCGGAAATAAGGTTTTGTACTTGTCGGATTTTCGACAATGTAAACTTCTCCTCTACGGGTAGAAATTCCTAAATCGCCATTTGGTAAAGTAACCAAGCCACCAACTTCTAATATTGGTCCTTCAGGAACTCTAACTTTATTTATTCTGAAAAAATCTTCTTCTTTTGGTGTTTCCTGAGCAAAAAGCGTTGAGAAACTTAAGCTCAAAGCTAATGTTGCAAGTGTTTTAAATGTATATCTCATCGTTAATCAGATTAAAATAAAATAGAATAATTTAATTTGCTTCCGATAGGAATAATCAGTTGTTTTTTACCGTTTGCATCTCTAACAATTGGTTTTTCGCCATTTGGAAATTGCAAATAATAAGCTTTATCATCAACCAGATATAAACCTTTCGAAACTTCGTTAAGATCTTTTACCTCACCCAAAAGGAGATAAAGATCTTTAGCAGGCTGCTCAATTGTTACTTCGCGGGTTAAACCTTGTCCGTTTTCCATAACTTTTACAGCATCTGTAACCTTAGTTCCGTATATGATATACTTAAATTCAGGACGTTCCTGACTATCCATTACATAACCTTTTGTGCGGAAACCTGTACCAGCAGTATCAGGAACCCATGCACTTTCTGGTGTTGCTAATTTTGAAATGGCTAAAACTGGTTTTGAAGTAAAGCGGGTTACGCTACCTAAGGGACGTGAGGTTCCATTTCCACGACCATCCCACATTGGAGTAGCATCCAGGAAACCACCATGCCAGCCGTGTAATAATGTTCCGTTATCTAAATCGTAGCTGTAAGCGGTTTGTTGTGCACCACCAACCGAAATTGCATGTACCGAACGAACGCCAGGTAACACATCAACGAAACTACGAATCATGGTATTTACAGGGGCATCAACATAAATTGGATCGCCACCACCACCACGACGGCCGTTTTGAGCTGGAGCAACCGGGATATCACTGATAGAAATATTTCTGAAAGCTACAGTACCCTGATCGCCTTGAATACGTAACGGAGCTAAAGCTTTTTCAGTTCCGAAGCCACCACGAGTTGCGCCAGTTAATTCAACATTCTCATGAATCGTAACGCCATTTAAATCAACACTTAATAATCTCGCATTTGCGATTTTTATACCTGAAGCATCGAACTTTGGCGCCTGGAAAACAACTTTAATATGTTGCCATAAGCCAGGGGCTTTACTTACGTTTTGGCGTGGAGCGACACCATCGAAACCTTTTTCTCCTTCAGGTTTATCATTATTCCAGCGTTCATGGGCACCACCATTACTTGATGAAACCGGGTTAGTTAATGTCCACGAATCTTCAATTTGAATTTCATAATTACTTTGAAGGAAAATACCTGAATTTGCACCTTTTGCAACCAGATAATCAAGTTCCAAAATCATGTCACCATATTCTTTAATGGTATATAAATCGAAACCTGGTTTTTTGGGGGTAGATGTATTCAGTAAAATGCCTGTACCTTTTGTACTTTTTACGGCATTAACAATATTCATATCAACGGTAACATCACCTACAAGAGTCCAGGAATTTCCTGGTTCCTTAAATGCTGATAAATCTGTAAGTGGAATACTGGATTGCTGGCCAAATGCCATACAAGTTCCAACGAGCCATATTAAGGCTGTTGAACCCGCTTTTAAGACGTTAATCTTCATAATATTTGGTTTTGTTAGATGTTTATTTGGTTGTTAACCTTTTTAATTAAGCTACGCCAATCTCTTTCAATTTGAGCTTGTCGAAATTAATTGATCCGACAAGCTCAGTATGATTATTCTTAAATTATTTTTCTGTTGATAACGAATAAGGAAAATCTACAGGATTTGAACCTCTGGTTTTGTTTGGTGTTGCAGACATTCCGAAGTTAAGTACTGCACCTTTTTGTAAACCGCTGTGGCTAATCCAGTTTTTAGAATAAGGTTTTCCGTTAAGCTGTAATGATTGTACGTAACGATTATTATCGCTATTTGATGGCGCATTAATTACTACAGTTTTACCATTCTCTAACGTTAAGGTTACCTTTTTAAACAATGGAGCACCTAAAACGTATTGATCTGTTGCAGGAGTTACCGGATAAAAGCCCATTGCCGAAAATACATACCATGCAGAAGTTTGTCCATTATCTTCATCACCGCAATAGCCATCTGGTGTAGCCTTATACATCCTATCCATGGTTTCGCGAACCCAATATTGAGTTTTGTAAGGCGCACCACCGTAGTTATATAAATAAATCATGTGTTGAATTGGTTGATTTCCGTGAGCATATTGACCCATGTTTGCAATTTGCATTTCACGAATTTCGTGGATTACGCCACCATAAGCACTTTCGTCAAATACTGGAGGCATAGAGAAAACTGAATCTAGTTTGGTTACAAACTTATCATGACCACCCATCAGCTTTGCTAAACCATCAACATCTTGAAAAACCGACCAGGTGTAGTGCCAGCTATTTCCTTCGGTAAAGGCCCCACCCCATTTAAACGGACTGAATGGGCTTTGGAAAGTTCCATCCTGATTTTTTCCACGCATTAAACCTGATGAAGGATCGAAAAGATTTTTATAATTCATTGCTCTTTTCTTATAAATATCAATTTCAGAAGCAGGTTTATTTAAAGCTCTGCCTAACTGATAAATTGTAAAATCATCATAAGAATATTCTAAAGTTTTTGCTGCATTTTCGTTCTTTTTTACATCGAAAGGCACATAACCTAATTCATTATAATATTTAACACCATCACGGCCAACTGCTGCCATTGGGCCTTCGTTATTAGCACCATGTTTTAATGCCTGCCATAAGGTTTCGATATCGTAACCACGCATTCCCTTAATATAAGCATCAGATACTACCGAAGCCGAGTTATTCCCAACCATAATATTGGCATAACCTGGGCTACTCCATTCTGGTAACCAGCCACCTTCTTTATAATCGTTAATTAAGCCTTCCTGCATTTCCTTATTTATCGATGGATAAACAAGATTTAAGAATGGGTATAAAGCTCTGAAAGTATCCCAGAAACCTGTACCTGCAAACATATAACCTGGTTTAATATCACCAGTGTACGGGCTCCAGTGTACGATTTGGTTTTTAGCATCTACTTCATATAATTTGTTAGGGAAGAATAAAGTGCGGTACAAGCAAGAGTAAAAAGTTCTCATTTGGTCGATTGTACCACCTTCTACAGCAATTTTGCTTAATGTTTTATTCCAAACTGCTTTTGCTTTTGCTTTTGTGGCATCGAAACCATCGTTTACTAGTTCTCTTTTTAAATTAAGTTCTGCTTGTTCAAAGCTTATGAATGATGATGCTGTTTTAGCATTAACCTTTTCGCCTTTTGCAGTTTTAAAACCAATAACTGCACCTGTGTGGTCGCTTGTTAATTCTAAATCATCATTTAATTGTTTACCACTCCAAGTTTTTGCAATAGAAAAATCTTTATCGAAATAAATTACAAAATAGTTTTTGAAGTTTTTAGGTAAAGGCCCGCGAGCGTATTTACTGGTATAACCTATAATTTTACGCTCTTTAGGGAAGATTTTTATATACGAACCTTTGTTTTGAGCATCTACAACTACAAAAGAACTATCCGTTTTAGGAAAAGTAAACCTGAATTGAGCAGCTCTTTCAGTTGGTGTAATTTCGGTTGTAACATCGGCATCGGCCAAATAAACGCTATAGTAATATGGTTTTGAAACCTCTGCTTTATGGCTAAACCAACTTGCACGATCATCATCAGTAAATTTTAATTTACCTGTTACCGGCATAATTGAAAAAGCACCGTAATCGTTCATCCATGGTGAAGGCTGGTGTGTTTGTTTAAAACCACGAATTTTGTCAGCATCGTAGGTGTATGCCCAGCCATCACCCATTTTTCCTGTTTGTGGGGTCCACATATTCATACCCCAAGGCACACCTACTGCTGGGTAAGTATTACCGTTTGATAAACTTGGTTTGGATTGGGTTCCCATTAAAGGATTCACCCATTCAACTGGATCGGTGATTTTGCCTACCTGTTGTGCGAAACTTCCAGTTGCCGCAAAACTTAACAAGGCAATAAATAGTTTTCTCATATTTTATTATTCAGTTTATGTGTTTTCTCTTATCTGCTTACAAAAACATTCAAATGTCTTTCTTAAAGTTGTGGATTTTTAACGTAATCTGCCCAAAGTCCATCCAAATCTTTACCTGTTAATTTAGCCCAAATATCAGCCGTGTAGGTGTGGTCTCTTAAAGATGCATCTACAGCCTTAATTGTTCCTGGTTTTACCTTTTTTTCAATCCAGGTAAAGAACCTAGCCGTAATACGATAGCTGTTTTTATAAGTATGTTCTGGTTTTAATTCTGGCAGCGCCCATTTTGCACCAGCATTGTCGATACCAAATTTAGAGCGTGCAAAATCTGCAATGCCTTCGGTTAACCAACCTGGCCCAACACTACGACCATAATCCTGAACAATGTGCATTACTTCGTGGGTAACCACATCTATATCTTCGGGGTGTTTTACCATCCAGATTGAACTGTAAGTTACCTTACCGTTACTTGTTGCGGCAACACCTTTATAGGCGGTATCTACAAAAAATGTAACTGCTTTTAAAGTGTTTGGATTATATTCTTTAGCTAGCTTTGGATAAACGATGAAAAACGTTTCGATTAAACGTTTTTTCAATTTCGGATCTAACGCTGCAAAATTGCTTTCGAAAGTTAGGCTATAGCCTTTCTTCTTAATTACTTCCTGCGCTCGTACTTTAGAGAATGGAAGAATTAATATTGTAGATAGAATTATTAGTAATGTTAGTTTTTTCATGTGTATTCAGAATTATAATTTTAAAACGATTGTTGTATATTTTTGCTATCCTAAGTTTTTATTTGTACTGCTTATTTTTAGTTTGATAAATTTCATTACTTCAATTTATTTACTAAATGGTTTTAGTATGTGTTTAAAAAAAGGTTTTTAACCTTTAATTAGTAATCTTCTTACTTTCTGGTTCGCCACCTTCTTTCAAGAAATCAAGATCGCAGCAACTTGCCGCACCGATAAGCGAAGCATGTTCTTTTAGTTTGGTTACCTTAATACTTGTATAAATCTCGTTGCCTTTTAAGGTTGCTATTAATTCGGGCGAAAAAGCATTAAAAGCCCTTGATATATTTCCTCCAACAATCACCATATCTGATTTATATTTTTTAATTATCGGGATTAGAAATTGTGCTAAATTGTAACCAAACTCCATAAATACACGAGTTGCATTATGATCTGTTGCGGTTAATGCAGTTAATTCTTTTACACCAGCCACCTCATTACCACTTAATTGATTATATCGACCAACAAACCAGCGTGTAGAAAGGTAATCTTCGGCTATACCGTTCATAAATTCAGAGTTCCATAAATCTGCATCTTTAGCAACACCACCAACGCAATAAGACGAGCCCAACCCAGTACCTAATGTTAAACCGAGTACATTTGCATTTCCTCTCGCCGCTCCACCAAAAACTTCGCCTTGCAAAAAGCCAGCAGCATCATTTATAAAATGGATATTTTCGGTATCTACATTCAATCTTTTAGATAATTCTTCTTTAATATTTACACCATAAAGTGTGTTAAACTTGTCTTGATCCTTTATTAATGAAATGCCCTTTTCATAATCGAAAGGGCCTGGCATTGCAATACCTATTAATTTTGTTGTGGTGGTTGATTTTTTGAAAGCTTTATTTATTACTTCACACCATGCCGATAAAATAACTTCCTTACTTTCCCGAGAATCTACGGCACTTCGCTTTAATGTATCTTGAATAATTGTTCTTGTTTCCAAATCTATTAGTGCGGCCGTAATATGCGAACCACCTATATCTACACCTAATGCAACAGGTTTTTCCATTGTCTATATTCTATATCTATCTTAAATTAATACCTGTAGTTTTTATTTATCAACTGATAAACAAAGACATTTTATTCTATTTGCTAAAGAAAATGATATATTTTCTTCTCTAATCTTAATAATCAACTTTTAATTAACCTGCTTGATAAAGCATAATTAATTCTAATTCTTTACTCCCCATTTATCGGCTAATAATTTAATAAAATAGCCTCCCACTACGCTTCTGGCTTGAAAACCAACTTTAAGGCCAGTTGTAGTTTCGTGCCAATCATTCAGCGGTACCCTGCTTTCTGTTTCTGTAGCAAACTTATAAACAGGCTTGATAAAGCTCTTGAAATCTGCCTGATTATCGGCCAAAGTTGCAGTCCAAATTATCCAATCCGATTTTGTGTAGGTTTTGCGACTATCTAAAGGAAGACCAAAGGTATGTTGCTTGGTTAGGTAATAATCTATTTCCTTTTTATAAACTGCTTCAGGAAATAATTTCAACCCTAATAACTTATCCCAAATCAGGTTATATTTCTGGCTCCAGGTATTTTTATCGTTAAAAGTTAAAGCGTAATGGTCGCCATCATCGGCCATTTGCTGCCATTTTTTAGCCATATCCAAAGCAATTGTTCTGTACTTTTCCGCCTCTTGGGGTTTACCCAATTGCTGGGCCATTTGAGCATAAGCACCCAAAGCCACAATTGCTTTAACTGATAAGTTTGCATTACGGGCTAAATGACCGGCAAAATCATCGGTGCACAACTGATTCGCAGGATCGAAACCTTCTTTAGATAAGTAATCGGCCCATACCGATAAGGTAGCCCAATGTTTTTGCGCATATTTTGCGTTACCCTGTGCTTTAGCAATTGCAGCAGTTAAAATAACCATGTTACCTGCTTCTTCAACAGGCATATCTTCACCATAAGTTTGGCCGTTTGCAAAGGGATAGGTTCCTAAATCGTGGGCTGGATAAGGTTTTTTCCATTTTCCACTTTCAGAATAATAAAAAATACCGTTTAGCATACCTGTAAGTAATTCAGGGTTATACAATAGATATTCTGGTGCCGATGGATAGGTTACATCAACCGTGTTGATAAAGCCACCGCTAAAATTTTCTTTCGACAGAAATAAAATATCGCCATTTGGTGCATATACAATTTTGTGTGCAGCAATACTTTGGCGATAAGCTAATTCGCAAAGTTTTGCATATTCTTTACCACCCGCCTTTTCTGCGTCAGCATAAAGTTGCAGATTAAAATCATTGCATTTTGCCATTATTGTTTTGTAGTCCTGATCAGCAATTACTAACTGGTCTTCAAAATGGCCACCTGGTTTTCTCCATATTGGCAAAAGTTGTTCTCCAAAGTACTCAACTGATTTAAGATCATTGTAGCCAATCATTAAATATTTTTCAACCTTATTTTGCGTGATTGTTCCAAAAGGGATTATACTGCTTAAATTTAGTTCTTTTGCACGTGAAACTTCCTTTGATGCAGGATATTTACCACTCAAAAAACTGTTTAAACTTTCGGCCTGTTTATTAATGTATTGCGTTGCCTTAAATTTTTCAGGAACGGCAACATACATATAGCCCCAATCTATTCTTAAATCATCGGCTTTCTTTTGTAAAACAGGTTGTTCTACGGTTCCCGCTTGCAGAATTGAAAGATTTTTAACCGTATTTTTTTTAGCCATTACTGCCTGATCTGGCGTGTTAACTGCTATATTGGTTGATGCACTAAAATACAAGTCGACTTTGTGTGTTTTTGTACTGCTAGATTTTACAGCATAGCTGATATAGCTAATTGGTCTTGCAGTTAAAGCGATATCATTTAATAAAAGTGGTGAAGTAAAAGTAACTTCCAGATTAACCCCACCGCAATCAAAATTATATTTAGTTGCGGTTGCTTCTACCTTTACATTTGTTTGTTTTGCTAAGGCGATAGTAGATTTTTGAGGGATTTCTTCAACAATTCCTGCATCAAGATATCTGCCACCAGCGTTATTTTTAACATGGATGGTTAATAAATTTTCACCTGTTTTTAAGGCGCCTTCTTCAATTGGGATATAAATAAATTCGTGTACCCAGCCTTCCTTTTGATAGAGCTTCTTTCCGTTTAATGATACATCAACATCATCGTCGTGGTTAAGCTTTAAATATTTTTTTCCCGCTGTTAATTTCGCGATAGAGAATTTTCTTCTGTAATATAAATCGTTTGTTGTCCATTTGGTTTTAGCCGATTTATCATCGCCAAAGGGTGCAGTTCCTTTTTGCCAGGAAGAATCATCAAATGCGATTTCATTCCATTTGTCGGCTTGTTTTAAAAATGAATACTTTGCCTGGTAATTTACTTCATCGGCAGCTGGTAGAATGGTTTTATATTCTTTTGATTCGGCACCTAAAAAGCGGTAAAACTTGCCATCAACTTTTAGCACACCTGATAAGGATTGATTTTTGCCCGTCCAGTGCTTGGTAACAGATTGATTTAGTTCGTTACTAACAGACCAAATACTAAAATAAGTATCATGAGTAATTAAGGGATATGCCGGAGCTTTATCCTGAGCATTTAACTTTATAAAAGAAAACACGCAAAACACAGATAATAAAAAATATTTTCTCATAATATAGTATTTGACTGGTTAGTTTTTCAGGGAATTGGTAAAGCTATAAATCTGCTGTAGTTATACTTTAAAAAGCATTTATGTTTGTTTTTTTATCTAAATAACCTGCTTGAAAAAGCACGACTAGTAAAACGTTTTACTAAATTCAATATTAATAAAAAAACGACATTTTAGCATATTGACTAGTGTAATATGTGAGTTACAATAGATATACTTTTTGATAATTTGTTTAACAAAAAAAAGGTGCTCTAACGAGCACCTTTAATATTGATTGCTAACTAGTAGCCTGGGTTTTGTTTAAGATTTTCGTTTAGTGTTCTTTGAACTAAAGGAATTGGAAAAGTATTCCTGAAAGCAGCGGATGGTGTATGATCCCACCAGGTTGCTGTAGTAAATTTACCAAAACGAATTAGATCATCACGTCTGAAACCTTCAAAAACAAATTCGCGTCCTCTTTCATTTAAAAGTTCATCCATTGTTAAAGTAGCAGGCGTGTATGCATTTGCAGCCCAGTCAGCAGTAGAGAAAGCACGCATTTTGCAATCGTTAATTAACTTAACAGCCTCGGCAGTTGCAACACCATTATTTTTACGCATGATGGCTTCTGCTTTAGCAAAATAAATCCAAGTTAAACGATACAAATTCCAATCGTTACAGTTATAGTTTAAATCTATTGCTACTGGCGAACCATTTACAATACCAGCTACATTGTTACCTAATTTGTATTTATTGAAACGAACACCACTATTCTCTTCACCTTCACTCATATTTGATACAGTTGAATTTACTTTAGCACGACGAATTTCATCTACAAAGTTAATTTGTGAACCATCGTACTCATTACCCCCACTAGCAAGAGCAGGCTGACCATTATCAAAGCGAACCTGAGGTCCAAACGATAGCCATGTTGTTTTACGTAAATCGGAATTATTATATTTAGTATAGTTACCTGGAACCATAACTACACCATTGTTTCCATTTCTAGATCCGCCATAAATACGATCCTGTTGAAAGTGGAAAAATTCTCCTGTCCACGAAGGTTGCGAGTTCGCTATTCTAAATTCGTAAGCAATAGAGAAAATTACTTCCTTAGATAAATCATTAGTGGATTTAAACTGATCAGTAATGTTAACATCAAGCGCCATTGTACCATTCTGGCCGCCAGCTTCGCTATTAATCAATTTATTCGCCGCAGCAATACAATCGTCCCAGCGTGCGGTGCCGGTCCAAACTTCAGCATTTAAGTAAAGCTCTACCAACATTGCATATCCACCAGCCTGAGACATACGACCGATCATATTTCTAGAAAGCTTAGGAGCCTTATCAATATTATCTTTGATTTCTTTCTCTATAAAAGCAAAAACTTCAGCACGAGGTTTTGTTTCAGGTTTAGCAGGTATACCCACTTGAGTTACAACTGGTATATTACCAAAAAGATCCATTAGTTTAAGATAGTGATACGCTCTTAAAAGTTTAAGTTCAGCAATATAACCATCCTTATCTACCTGTGTTATTCCCATTTGGGCTAGCGTACGTTTTTCTAAATTCTCGATAGGATCATTACAAAATCCAACGCCACCAAACATTAATGACCAGGCGTTATTTAAAGGACCATCATCAACTAACCAGGTATGATAATGTAAACGTTTCCATTTACCACCATCCTCACCATGACGCCCTTTGGTAGGCCAGGCTAATTGATCACCCGAAAGTTCTGAGGGTCTCCACCAGCCATCTTGGCCAGAAGGTGTTGCCCATGCATTAGCGTGAGTATATGGTCTTAAAACTGCAGATAAAACCTCATTTTTATTGTTATAGTAGTTATCTGAAACTAATGAGCTATAGATATTTTCGTCTAACTTGGTACATCCATTAAATAAAATAGGTGATGTAATAAGTAATGACAATATAATTTTTTTTAAATTTTTCATCTCTCTTTAAATATTAAAATCCAAAATTAACACCGAAAACGAATTGTCTGGTAGTCGGGTAAGGGCTTCTTGTATCAATACCAAGACTACGTCCGTTAATTTCCTGCCCTAATCCAGTGTCCTGAACTAAATCTGGGTCATTTCCAGAATAACCTGTCAATAATGCAAGATTTTGTCCTACTGCATAAACACGTAAACTGCGGAAAGCTTTATCTTTAAATTTAAAAGTATAACCTAAAGTTACCTCATCAAGCTTCAAGAAACTCCCTTTTTCCAAATAGTAATCAGAATACATATATGTATCATTCACTTCTGAATATTTAGTAAAGGCACTATTTAATAAATTACCTTGTGTACCATACTTGTTTCCGTACGATAAGGCTACTGTGTTCAAAATGTCAAAATCTAGCTTACTTCTTAAGAAAATTCTTAAATCAAATTGCTTGTAAGTAAAAGAGTTACCTAGAGATAAATAATATTTTGGAATCGCATTTCCTAACAGCTGAAGATCTGTTTGATCGCGGAAAGGGGAAGTATTTATTTGAGCATTAGGAACTGCCTGACCCGCACGATTAGTAAATAACCACTTACCATCTGGTGTAAAACCAGCAAAACGCTTGCCCCAGAATTCACCAATATTGCGTCCTTCGTATGTACGATATGCGTTACCAAGAGCACCAGCTCCTCCGATGCTTCCAAATTCTTTCATATCTCGCTTGTACTCATCGTTCGAATAGGTATCCAGTTTGTTATCTATAGTACTGCCTGCAAAATCTATATTCCAGCTAAAATCTTTTCTTTTTATTGCTTCATAATTCAAAGTCAATTCTAAACCTTTTGCAGAGATTGTTCCAACATTTGTATAAATAGTACTTTGAACAAATGGCGGTTGTGGCGAAGTATAAGTATCAAGTAAATCAATAATATTACGTTTAAAGACATCGATTGAACCACTAAGTTTGTTGTTAAACATCGAAAAATCTAAACCTAAATTATATTCACGTTTGCGTTCCCATCTTAAGTTAGGATTCGGATTACGCGATGGACCATAAGTTTGCAACCACTCTCCATTAGGGAAAGGATAAAGATTTCCTGTGCCTAATGTTACTAATGAAGCATAATTAGCAAATCCAGAGTTACCCGTTTCACCATAACCCGCTCTAATTTTTAAGAAATTAAGCCATTTGGCACTTTCCATAAACTTCTCACGAGTAATTTCCCAAGATCCTGAAATTGCGGGAAAACTTGCCCACTTGTTGTTAGCACCAAATCTTGAAGAGCCTTCTCTTCTTAGTACTGCCTCAAAGTTAACTTTACCATCAAACGTGTAGTGTACACGACCAAACAATGCAATTAGGGTATTATCGTTCTTGTTACTAGCTAAGCCAACTCTGTTAACAGTAATTGGCACACTTCCTAAATTGTTTTCTTCGAAAATATCATTAGTATAACCTCTATTGTTTGCGCTGAATTCCTCGTTAACTTCGTAGCGATAAGAATAACCTATCATACCTGTTAAACGGTGCTTTTCATTTATCGATTTTGAATATTCAATCGTTGGTTCAAAATTGAAATTCTCTTCTAATCTGGTTCCTTTATATGCGTAGCCACCGTTTGGAGCATCGCCATTCTCTACAGAGTTCTGACTACCTAAAGAACGATATTGATTATCAACATACTGGTTTCTTTGGTATGCAACGAAAGTTGATGCTTTTAATCCCTTAAAAATATCGATATCGATCTTACCATCTACAGAATAAGTTTGTTGACTTCTCTTATTCGTCTCCTGTGCTAAACGAGCGACTTCGTTTGTGATATTTCTTGTAAATAAATAAGATCCATCTGGATTGTAATAAGATTCGGTAGGGTTTTTTGTTAAAACATTTTCCCAACCGCTACCACCTAAAAGATTAGCCTTGTTAATATTTGATGCTACGTTAAATGCTGCTGTTACACGATCTTTAAAACCTTTTTGCACCAAGCTCATTCTAAACTGATATTGTTCGCGGCTATTTTCCTTAGCAAAACCATCAAATTTATTATAGGTAAATGAACCACGATACGTAGAATTCTCACCCCCACCAGCAACCGATAAATTGTGGTAATTTGTTAGGTTATCTTTATTGATGATGTCGTCGAAATAATTAAAATCGCCGCCATAATCCTTTGCCGTATATTGTCCACTGGCAAGTTTTTCTCTAAACTGCGTAGCGTTCATAAAATCAGGGCGCTCATACAAAGTTTCGTGCTTTACATAACCATTGTAATTAAATTGAGATGGGCCTTTACGTCCTTTTTTTGTTGTTACCAAAATAACACCTGCGTTAGCTCTTGTACCATAAATTGCAGCAGCCGAACCATCTTTAAGTACAGAGAATGATTCGATATCATCCTGCTGCAAAAGATCAAGATTACCACCAGGAATTCCATCGATAACAATCAGCGGAGTTGATGTTCCTGAAATTGAGGTTACACCACGAAGTTGAATGGCTACACCAGAGTTAGGATTCGAGCTATTTCTCGAAATCTGTAAACCCGCCACCTTACCTTGCAATAAGTCAAGTGCGTTTCTAGCACCACTTTGTCTGAATTGAGAGGTATCTACCTTAGTAATTGCAGATGTTAACTCTCGTTGGCTACGTGTTCCATAACCAACTACCACCACATCATTTAATTTAGTATCAGAAGATTCCTGCAATTTGATACTTAAAGAACTTTGATTACTAATTGTAATGTTTTGGGTCTGATAACCGATGTAAGTAATGCGAATAACATCAGCTGGGTTTGCTTCTATGCTAAATTTACCATCGGCATCGGTAATAGCAGATTTACCCGAATTTTGGTTTTTAATACCAACACCAGGTACAGGCTGATTTTTTTCATCTAGCACAGTTCCTGTAATAATTTTTTGCGTTTGAACTTGCTGCCATAGCTTGTTCGTATTCAAGAATCCGTTCGCTCCTTCCCACTCTGAATTCATTGAAAACGCAGGGCCATTCAGCAACATGATTGCAGCAGATAGCCCCGTAATTTTGAGTAAATTAATTTTCATTAGCGGTTTTGTTAAATTTTAAATTGATTAGTTATGTTGTATTCCTGTTAGTGTTATTCTTTCTTATCCGATGTCTGATTCATCATTAGAATTTATAGCGTGTAATGGCATGCGTGCCTGTTCTAAACTTTATATGTTGGATTAAATATTTTGATATTAATAAAAAAGAGCAGGTAAATCTGCCACGGTAGAATATGTTGTAGTTAACATAGAGCTAAGGCTCTTAGAAATTCTCATAAATACTATTGGTTACAGTAAATCGTTTTACTACGCCAATGATAAAGATTTTAAACGAGTAGTAAATCGATTTAGTTGTAAAAACTATGTTACAACCTTAAAAATTCATTAAATCTTAATTTCTGATAATAAGCTTGGCGGGAATAATTACCTCTTGGATAGGTAATTTGGTTTTAGAAGCCAATTGATTTAGAATCAATTTAATAACGGTCTCTGCTATTTCTTCTAAAGGCTGTTGAACGGTAGAAATTCCTGGAGTATGCAGCTCAAATGCTTCATGGTCATCGTATGCGATTACTGAAAAGTCATCCCCGATTTGTTTATTGATTTGTTTAAGTGCTTTTAGCCCACTAATGGCTAAATAATTTGTAGCGAACAAAACTGCATCTACTTTTTTAGCGCTTAATAACTGTTTAATCTGGCTGATGGTTTCTGCTTCATCCTGATTGAAGTGAATTTTTAAAACGAAATCTTCATTATATGGTAAACCATAATCTAATAAAGCTTTTTTGTAGCCTTCATAACGCTCAGTAATTTGTAGTACATCGACATTTGTGGTTACCAATGCGATATTCTTTCTACCATTCTGCACAAAATTTTCTATTGATTGATAAGAGGCGCTGAAATGATTTGCCCCAACATAGTTAGCTACAACATCGGGTAAATTTCTATCAAACAGAATAACAGGTTTCTCATCGTTTATTAAATCCTGAATATCGGTTTCCAAGCCTTTAACTGGTGAAATAATATATGCATCAACTTTTCTAGACTTGAACATATTTATTAATTCCTGCGCTTTCGCTATATTATTTTCTGTACTCGAATAGATAATTTTGTAACCTCGTTTATAGGCTTTATCTTCTATAAGTCGTGCAATTTTCGAGAAAAAGGAGTTCGAAATATCTTCTACAATTAAACCAATAATATTGGTGTTACCAGTTCTTAAACTCCTGGCAATTTGGTTGGGCTTATAACCGCTTTCCTCTATAATTTTTTCTACCTTTTCTATAACGGCTTCGCTAATAGATTTTTCTTTCGCTTTTCCATTAATAATAAAAGAAACAGTAGTTATTGATACATTTGCTTTCTGTGCAATATCTTTTATAGAAAGGGCTTTCATGAATAAGATTGATTTTAGTGATCAACCAAAACTAATTAAAAAAAAGAAATTATCAGTATTACTGATTTCTGTGCATTTTCAAAGAGATTAATCGACTTAAAACTTACTGCTTTGAGTATTTAACAATAAGCTTCGCCGTTTTTTCTGATGCTCCTGGTGTTCCCATCAAATCTATTAAACGATCATAATCGGATAACATTTTTTTTCTACCTTCTCCATTAACGATGAGATTGAGTTCTTCATTTATTTTGAGTGGATTACAGTCTTCCTGAATAAGCTCGGTTACTATTTTTTTATTTACGATTAAATTAACGAGCGATATAAATTTAATCTTCACCAACATTCTTGCAATTGCAATTGAAATTGTACCTCCTTTATAAACCACAACCTGCGGTACTTTAAATAAAGCGGTTTCTAAAGTAGCCGTTCCTGAAGCAACAATTGCAGCGTGCGCATTATGCAAAAGGTTGTAGGTATTATTAAATAAAAGTTTAACTTTTTTAGAACCCGTAAATTGTTGATAATAGCCTTCGGTAAAAGTTGGTGCCGCAGCAATTGCAAATTCGTAATCAGGATAGTTTTCTGTTACACTTAACATAACTGGTAATAGCCGCTCTATTTCCTGTTTTCTGCTTCCAGGTAACAAGGCTATAATTTTTTTATCGCCTAACTGGTGCTTATTTCTAAAATTATCCTCAGGTTTAAATTGAGCAATTTCATCGAGGAGCGGATTGCCAACGTAATCTACTTTCATACCCCACTCGCTATAAAAATCTACTTCGAATGGTAAAATGCAAAACATATGATCTACATTTTTTTTAATTTTTAAAACCCGTTTTTGGTTCCAGGCCCAAACTTTTGGAGAAATATAATAGCAAACTTTTATTCCGTTGGCTTTTGCAAATTCTGCAATTTTTAAATTAAATCCAGGAAAATCAATTAAAACCAAAACATCTGGTTTCCAGGCAAGAATATCAGCCTTGCAGCCTTTAAGGTTTTTAAAAATGGTACGCAGGTTTAAAAGCACTTCGGTAAAACCCATAAAAGCCATCTCGGCATAATGTTTAACCAGTTCGCCACCTTCGTTCTGCATTTTATCGCCGCCAAAATACCTAAAAACAGGATTATAATCCTCTCCCTTTATCGCCTTCATTAAATTGGCTCCGTGTAAATCGCCTGATGCCTCGCCAGCTACTAAGTAGTATTTCATATTAATGATGGATGATATTAGATGTATGATGGACAAGAGATAAACAGCACGAAAAATGGAACCTGATTTTAGGTCTGAATTCAGGATTGTGCATTTTACATTTAACTTTTTCCAATTTAAAAAACCTTATAAGCAAAAAACACAAATGCACATATAAACGTTGCCGACAGTATTCCACGGCCTATATTTTCTTTGTTATGCTTGAAGAAGTATTGCATTAAATATGCGTTAACCGCTATTCCTCCAATATATAACAAATCGGCTTTCGATAAATAAGCAATATGATTTATAATATACCAGGCAACAGCGCAAAGTAAAGCTGGTATTAATAAACCTATGCCTAAACCTATCCAAACCGAGTTATTCAGCTTGTTTAATTGATTATTCATTTTGATATTAACCAAGGTTTAAGCCATCTGGTGCTGAAACTTTACTTGGTTTAGCATCAGTTTTTGATTGCTTTGAGCCTTCAAAATTCCAGCTGTTTAAAGTTTGTATAGCATGATGAGCTGTTAAATCGAATTGAACTGGAACTATTGAAACATAGCCATGTTCTAAAGCCCAAACATCCGTATCTTCTCCATGATCGAAATTTTCGAATACACCTGTTAACCAATAATATGGGCGGTTGTACGGATCTTTTCTTTCATCAAATTCTTCCATCCATTTTGCATTGGCTTGTCGGCAAATTTTTATCCCCTTTAAATTATCTCCTTTCGGGAAATTAACATTTAACAGTGTGCCTTCTGGCAAACCGTTTGCTAAAACCTGTTCGCAAATGTTTTTAATAAACTTTTTTGTATGACTGAAATCAGCATCTGCGGCAAAATCATCTAAAGAAAATCCGATTGAAGGAATTTTTTCAATTGCCCCTTCAACCGCAGCCGACATTGTACCTGAGTAAAGTACATTTATGGAATTATTTAATCCGTGATTTATTCCTGAAACACATAAATCTGGCTTTTTACCCTTAAATATTTTATTAACAGCGATTTTAACACAATCTACAGGTGTGCCGCTACATTTGTACATTTCTACACCAGGGTATAAATCGACCTTATCAAAGCGAATCGGTTTGCCGATGGTTATGGCATGCCCCATTCCGCTTTGCGGACTATCTGGTGCTACCACAACTACATTACCAATTTCCTGCATAACTTCCATCAGGTTTTTAATTCCTGCAGCTGTTATACCATCATCATTTACAACTAAAATATTGGGTTTTGTACTTTGCTTTGTCATTCGGTAAAAATACAGAATATTAAATTTAAGGTGCAATAATCCTAAATTTTATATGCTGAAAAATCCTTCATTCCTATTTTTTTAGTTCTCAAATTAAAAAAGCATTTCATTCGATAGTAGAAACAATATATATTTGAATAATTAACTTATTTAACATTATTCAGTATCACATCCAAGTTCCTTTTAATACTGAATTACACCTATAAACCAAAATCAAATAAATGAAAAACAAACTATTAACTCTAGCTTGTTTTCTGCTTACAGGTTCGCTGGTTAAAGCGCAAACCTATAAATGGGAAACGGGTACTTCAGGTGGTTATACGTACAAATATGTAACCAACGATCCATCATCGACCCGTTTTTATACCCTTAAAAATGGATTGACAGTTATCCTATCTCCAAATAATAAGGAGCCAAATGTTCAATTCAGAATGAGCGTAAGGGCGGGTAGCAATACCGATCCGAAAAACGCAACAGGTTTAGCACATTATTTGGAACATCTTTTGTTTAAGGGCACTGATAAATTCGGAACCGCAGACTGGGCAAAAGAAAAACCTTATTTGGATAAAATTGATGCGCTTTACGAAAAGTATAACAAAACAACTGATGCCGCTCAACGTAAAGAAATTTATAAAGAAATTGATAAAACATCAGGAGAAGCTTCAAACTATTCCATCGCAAATGAATACGACAAAATGATGTCGGGCATTGGTGGTAATTCATCTAACGCACATACCTGGTACGAAGAAACCGTTTACAATGAAGATTTCCCATCTAATGCTGTAGATAAGTTTTTAGCGATTCAGGGTGAGCGTTTCCGCAAGCCTATCTTCCGTATTTTTCATACTGAATTAGAAGCGGTTTACGAAGAAAAAAACCGTGGTTTAGATAGCGATCCTAACAAGTTGGATGAAGCCATGATGGAGTTGTTATTTCCAGTTCATAATTATGGTCAGCAAACAACTATTGGTACTATTGAGCATTTAAAAAATCCTTCTTTAGTCGAAATTAGAAACTACTATAACAAATACTACGTACCAAATAACATGGCTGCCGTTTTCACAGGTGATTTTAATCCTGATGAAATGATTAAAAAAGTGGATAAAACCTTTAGTTATATGGTTGCAAAACCTGTAACGCTTTACAACCCTGCTCCAGAAAAACCGTTAACTAAAATCCAAAAGGTTGAAGTTAATGGCCCAAGTGCAGAAATGGTAGAAATTTATTACCGTGGTTATGCCGAAAACACGCCAAACAGCACTATGCTTAATTTAATTAAAAGCATTTTATTTAATGGCAAGGCTGGTTTAATTGATATTAACTTAAATAAGCAACAAAAAACACAACGATCAAGCGCAAGCTACCAGCAAATGAAAGATTATGGTGTTTTTAATTTATCAGCACAACCACGTCAGGGGCAAAGTTTAGAGCAAGCCTCTAAATTATTGTTAGAGCAGGTTGACCTTTTAAAAGCTGGTAAATTTGATGATGAATTGTTAAAAGCAATTGTTGCGAATTTAAAATTAAGTTTCTTACAAGCATTTGACAGCAATAACAACAGAGCTGAAAACTTATCGAATGAATTTATTTTAAATCGCGGGACAAAGTGGGATAAAAGTTTAAGTGAAATTAATGACGCTTCGAAAATTACAAAAGCGCAGGTTGTTGCATTTGCCAATACCTTTTTTAAAGATAATTATGTAATTGGCTTTAAGCACAAAGGTGAAGATAAAAACACAATTAAGGTTGAGAAACCAACCATTACACCAATAAATGCCAATGGCAACTTAGCATCTACTTTTGTAAAAAGTATTTTAGAGGCTCCTGTTAAACCAATGGAACCAAAGTTCTTAGATTATAAAAAGGATATTGTAATGGGCAAGGTTGGCATTGCTGAAGTATTGACAACTAAAAACAGCGATAACTCCATCTTCAGAATGAGCTACAGATTTAATCATGGTGCCAATAACTATAAATTATTGCCTTATGCAGCGAGTTATTTGCCATTTTTAAGTACAGATAAATATAGTGCTGAAGACATTAGTAAAGCTTTTTATAACATTGCTTGTACTTATAGTTTAAATGTTGGTACAGAAACGACAACCATTAACATAAGTGGTTTACAAGAGAATTTCGATAAAGCTGTAAGTTTGGTAGAGCACATTTTTGCTAATGTAAAACCTAATGAAAAAGCTTTGGCAGATTTGAAAAATACCATTTTAAAAAGCAGAGAAAACAATAAACTAAATAAAGGCCAAATTATGGTTGGTTTAACTTCTTATGCACAGTATGGTAGTTTAAATCCTTACAATAATGTACTTTCTAACGATGATGTTAAGAACATGAAAGCTGAAGATTTAATCTATCTTTTGAAAAACTTAAGCAATTATGAACATGTAATTACTTATTATGGACCAAAAGATGTAAACGCTTTTACTGCTGACATTAAAAAAGAACATGCTTTAGCTAAAGAATTTACCCCAGCTGCTCCTGCAAAAGTTTACACTTACACTGTTCAGGATAGTAACCGTGTTTATTTCGCAAACTATGATATGGTTCAATCGGAAATTCGCTGGTTAAGAAATACTGGTTTATATAACAAAACCGACCGACCAAATATCGAAGTATTTAACAACTATTTTGGTGGTGGTATGGGTTCAATTGTTTTCCAAACCATTAGAGAGTCGAAAGCTTTAGCTTATTCAACTTACGCTACTTATCAATCGCCAGATAAAGCAGACAAACAATACAGTATGATTGCTTATGTTGGTAGCCAGGCCGATAAAATGACTGATGCGGTTAATGGAATGAATGAATTGCTAAATGTTTTGCCACAAAGTGATAAATCTTTTGATGGTGCAAAAGCTAATGTTTTAACTTATCTGGAATCAAACAGAGTAACCAAAGATGGTATTTTCAGCTATTATTTTGCAGATAAAAAATTGGGTTACGATTATGATTCGAGAGTTGACTTATACAAAGGTTTAAAGCCCATTACTTTCGATAATATTAAAGGATTTCACGATCAAAAGGTTGCGAACAAACCTTATTCTTATTTAATTGTGGCTTCTGATAAAAAAGTGAAATTAGAAGATATGCAGAAGTTTGGAAATGTTACAACTTTAACATTAGAGCAGATTTTCGGCTATTAGAATTTAATAAACCAAATTATAAAAAATGCGTTCCGCAAAATCGGGACGCATTTTTTATTTTAATATAAATAAGTTATTTATTTTGGTAATCGATTACGATACCATTTGCAAGTAAATGATGATTTGCGTTTGTTATTTTGCTATTAGCTGGTGTTTCGACAATTAAAACAGAGTTGTTATTGTTAACGGTTAATTTAATTGTAGCAGATACATTTTTAGCAATGAATTTTTGGGCAACAGCATCGTACAAATCAACCCGTTCGGTGCCTTTAATTTTATAATTAATGGTTTTATTCAAATTGTAAGGATTGTAAATCAGATAAGTTGGGTAAGCCTTATTTTTATAAAAGTCTGTTGCTAAAACATCTAATTTCAAAACACCTTCAATATTTGTTTTTTCTACAATGGCACCAAAAATACCTACGTGTCCACTACCATAAACACTAAACTGAGAAACATCTGGGTTTTTTCCAGGTACCCACTTTGGTCCATCACCCTGTGCTACGGGACCTTTTTTATCCATGTAAAGTGTATCAAACGTAGATGTTTTCGCAAAGCCTTCGTAGGCAATAACACCTTTTGTTACAGCAGCGAATTGCGGAATTGTTTGTCGGTTTGCTGGCATGTATTGCGGATAAAAAAAACGGGAGGCGTTAACCGCATTCAGCATCCATTTCCCTATTGCATTAGCGTAAGCAGGATCATATCTAACGGTAGGAACCAAAGGCCATGCCGCATCAAAGGTATTCATCAAAAATCCATATCCACCGTGATCTACCGTACTGCCAACCACCCCAGAAATGTCATATCCATTCCATTTACCAGTTAATACGCCCCATCCTTCCCGGCAAACAGCGGTGCCATCGAATGTCCAGCCTAAAAGTTTTTGAACATCAAAGTTGGCTCCTTGTTCTACATTCATTCTAGCTGCCAGATAAGCGCCAAAAGGCATCAGTAATTCGTAAGTTGGATTAATCTTATTACTTTCCAAGGCGGTCATTGCGTTAATTGCACCCTGCAAATAACGCTTATCGCCAAACTTTTTATAAGCGGCATACAAAACCCAGGCATGTCCAGCAGCAGCATCCTGTTGTGCACAAATCTGGTTTTTCATCGGCTTCATCTGTCCATAATCAAAGTAAGAATAATTGTAATTCCCGTTTAAAATAGAATCGGCTTTATAAAATTGCTCAGCAATGCTTTTTGCAATCCAATCGAAATCCTTTTCGTTAGGATATTGCTCACAAATTGCATAAAACAATACATTAGGGTACACATCATACCACCAATCTCTGCCATAACCACCACCTAAAAGTGCAACTTCTGGAGCCGTATTATTCATCATAATGTTCCATTTGGTATCACGGTTAAAATAGTTTTTCAGCATAGCTGGATAGTTCATTCCATTTTGCTTGCTTTTATCAATCCCGATTAAGCTGGCTCCCATTACGGCACCCATGTTAGCCAGCGCTTCGTGAAACATTCCTTTATTATTTTTACCCTGTCTAACATCGCCAACAGCTGTATAAATACCCATTACTGGTTGATTAAAATTTTTATGGGTACTATCCATCCAAATCATTGGCCAATACTTGCCTTTAGCATTAAAATCGTAAATGGTTTTATCGAAATTTTGTGCCATCAATTTCCAATCGATGATTTTTAGGGGTTGAGGCAAATCGGCCATTTCATCTACCCTACTCAATCTGAGTTGTTTTATTTGCGCCTGAGCAATGCCAACGTTTAGTAATAATGTAAGTGCGAAAAGTATCTTAAATATAAATCTCATAAAATTTGGTTAAGGGTTTTTGTTCTATATTGTGGCCGACTATAAAGGTGCAATCACAACTGGCTCTTCATTACTTAAAATAGGCGCTTGCTCTGCATCTTCTAATTTACCTTGTTTTATAATGTCTTTTGCAACCCAATAAGAAGCTAGTTGCAAAATAGCCACTATAACAATGGCATAGCGCAATGCAATTTCTACCGAGAAGCAATAAGCTAAAATTAAAAAAGTACCCGCACCAGTTAAACGGCCAATATATAAACCTGCTTCATGATTTAAGATGTAAGCAAATTCGCTGCGTTTTTCTTTCTTGATTAAAATATCGATTACACTAAATTGGATAGGAAAGTAAGCCAAATCTAACAAAGGTTTGGCAAGTAATAAAAATAACATAAATAAGATTACACCAAAACTGCTGTATAAGATTCCGTTGATCACAGCGGCAATTGCAAAGAGCAATAAACCTGCCCCAAAAACATACAATCTGTGTTTTGGAGATGTATTTCTGCCGATAATATACATGGCTATTGCAGCAATTATTGCCCCTATCGATTGAGCGGTACCTAATGCACCTTCTTTACCAACCAACAACATAATTAACATGGCTGGTGCGGTAACCAAAAACCCCTGAACAAGCCCTTTTAAAGTTGCCAACCTAAGTAGTTTATACCAATATGGATCGAACTTAAAATAAACGAATTTCTTTTCAGTTGGATTACCAAAGTTCCCTCTGAAACACATTATAGAGGCCAGAATGGTTACTACGAAAACTAAACCAGTTACAATTTTATAGGCCAAATGCGCATTTCCATCGGCTGCGTTAAATTCGATAAACCAGCCAATTAAAACTGGAATAACAACAGCAATAATTGTATAAAAGAATGTTTCCAATCCATAATAGTAATTGCGATTCTCATCGTTTGTTATTGCGAGTGCAAGAAAATCTCTGTTTGCCCAATAGAAACCGAACGACATGCCCATGATTAAACCAGCAATACCAATTCCAGTATTATCTAATGTTGTTAACGACATCATAACCATCATCGAAACACCGCTTAACATCATCCCCAAAGAGTAAAGTGTTTTTATAGAAAACTTGCTAAGTAAATAGCCATTGAGGAAAAATGTAATGGGAATGCCTGTGTAAATGGTAAGTTGATAAATAACAACTTTTGTTGGATCGTTAGAACTTCGCATTACATACGCGGCAACGAAAATATCGATAACTGGAAGTACAACGCTGTAAATTAAATTGGTTAGCGTTAATATTCTAAAATTATAGGATTGATTTTTGAAATGTGTAATTTCTGATTTGAGTTTATTCAGCATGGTTATATTTTAATTGAGATAAAATAGCTGTGATAGAGAATTTTGCACCGCAAACAAATTCGTCTGCTGCTCCATAATAAATGGTTAGTTCATCGCCATTTATGATATGACCATTTGTAAAAACCACCTGACCAAAAAAGCCTGACAATTCATATTCGGCAACTGGTTTCATAATTGGTTCTTCTGTTTGCGCCAAAACTTTAGATGGATCATTCAAATCCATCAAAAATGCACCTAAACAATATTGATGTTCTGCATTTGCGCCGTGATAAATTTCCAGCCAGCCTTTTTGTGTTTTTATAGGTGCTGCACCAGCTCCAACACGCTTGCTATCCCAATTATTTTTGCGGGTTTTAATGATGCATTTATGATTCCCCCAATGAATACCATCAGGTGATTCGGCCAACCAAATATAATTACCGCCTAAATCGACACTGCTCGGGCGATGAAGCGTATAGAATTTCCCATTGATTTTTTCTTCGAAAACGGCACAATCTTTATTGTGTGGCGGAATAATCATTCCATGTTTTTCGAAAGTTTTCCAATCTTTAGTTGTTCGCATTCCTACGCCAACGCCATGCTCCGAAACAGCTGTAAAGGTTAGATAATAAGTATCTTCTATTAAAGCTACACGGCAATCCTCTATCCCAAAGGCCTCATCTGGTCCTTCGCCTTGCAGTAAAGGATAACCTTCAGGTTGATAAAAGTTAATTCCGTCATCGCTACAAACCAAACGTAAATGCGAGAGCGTGGTTAAATAATCGGCACCTTTATAATTGATTACCCGAGGATCGTCAGCTACCAAATCGGGATCATTTTCTTCGATTTCGATAATTTCAATTCCATCGCCTTTTAAAACTGGAAAGGAAATAATGCCTGTTTTTTGTTGAGGACGCTCGGCTACCCGAATAAGTAACCAGGTTTTATTTTGAAAAGTAAAAACACCAGGATTTAGCAAACAGGCAATCTCCAAACCTGGTCTACTTGGAATTAAATCTTTTGGAGATAAAATTGGATTCTGAGAAAATCTTTTTGCGGTATCTGTCATAATATTAAGAAAATAGTTTTCCATTACCATTTAAAAAATGATTTGAAAAGTATGTATGAGAATATTTGCAGATAATCGTTGCTTGAGATTTAATCTTTACAAACAACGATTATCTAGCTATTAGTAACCTGGGTTTTGCTTTAAAGTTCCTGCAGATGCATCAACTTCACCTTGTGGAATAGGATACAAATAATGTTTATCCTGGAAGTTTTTCCCTTTAGCTGTCATTACTGATTTAGCCAATTTCCAACGTTTAAGATCAAGCATTCTTTGTGATTCAAAGCCTAATTCTACTCTTCGCTCGGAGATTAGCCAATCTTTAATCGTTGCTTTATCTGTTGATGATGCTCTATCGGCTAAAGTACCTGCCGGCGGTAAAGAACCAGTTGCACTTACACTGCTTCTGGCTCTTGCCCTAATTTGATTAATAATTGCAACGGCGTCAGCGAATTGTCCTAACTCGTTTTGAGCCTCGGCTTTCCAAAGTAAAACATCAGCATATCTAATGTAGATTTTGTTATTTGCAGCATCATCGTTTCCTTTATTAGATCCATTTGTGCTACCTAATAACTTATTTACATTTTGATTTGGAACATCAACTGTGTACAATTTTCTGGGATCGTTTGCCTCAAAAGCATTTAAAAAATCTGTACTTGGTGCAAAGAAACCCCATCCTAATGGTGCACAAATTCCATTTCCCTTTAACGGATTCTGATTACTTTGATGATCGTAAACAAAAATATCTTCGTTCTCTGCAAATTCTTTAGCTTGGTTAAAACTATCGAAGTAATTAGCGTTTAAGCTGTAAAAACCTAAAGCTTGCAATTCATTTACATTAGTAACAACATCGGCCCATTTTTCTGTGTATAATGCTGCTTTAGCTAGTAGCGCAATAGCTGAACCTTTATTTGCTCTCCATTTTTCGGTAGCCGAACTATATTTGGCATTTGGTAATAAGCCTTTTGAAACGGTTAAATCAGCTTTAATTTTATCCCAAACTGCGTTCTTATCTGCTTTCACAGCAACATCAAATGCTTCCTGATAAGTGCTTACAGGTTTAAGAATTAATGGAACATCTCCGAAATTGGTTACCAATGAAAAATAATAATAAGATCTTAGGAAATAAGCCTCGCCAAGAAGTTGATTTTTGCGAGCAGTTGTAATGCCTGTAATGGCTTCTATATCCGATTTAGTTAACAACTCAATAGCAATATTTAACCGTTTTATTCCTTCATAATCGTACTTCCATAAGCCATTTGGGCCACCATTAGTAGATGTAAAGGTGAAATTATTAACATCATCCATCCAGGGTTGGTCTCCATCAGGATTCCATTTTTTTTCCATATCATCGGATGCAATATCCTGCATAACCAGGTCATTTTGAAAAACTAATCCTCCAGCCCAATCCCATTGTGCCAGAATATTTAATCGATTAGATAATAATTGATAACCCGAATTAACAGAGTTTTCTACTGTACCTAAAGTTGGTGTAGAATTAACCTGTTCTAGAGTTGTTAAACCTACAGCCTCTGTAGTAAGTTGCTTTTTGCAACCCGCCAATGTAATCAAAGAAAACATTAGGCATATAAATAATATTCTTTTCATAATACTTTTGCAAAAAAGATTTACAGATTAATTTTTAAACCAACGATAAAGGCTTTTGATTGTGGATAAGTTCCTTTATCTATTAAAGAAGTCGACTCTGGATCTAAACCCGTGTAGTTTGTTACCGTGAATAAGTTTTGACCAGAAGCATATAACCTTACATTTTTTACACCAATTTTTTTCACATCGAACGTGTAGCCCACTTCAATATTTTTTAACCTTAAGTAGGATGCATCTTCAACAAAAACACTCGATACATTACCGCCACCATTATTATTAAAGGTTAAACGAGGTAGCGTATTACTTGTTCCAGGGCCATTCCAGCTATCCAGAACAGAGGTCATCGAGTTAAACGGACGGCTATCGAAGTTGATAATCTGTTTTAAATCATTATATCGATCTACACCTTGTACTCCTTGAAGTAAGAACGAGAAATCGAATTTTTTAAATGATGACGAAAAAGCAAAACCGTAGGTTAATTTTGGGACTGGGTTACCAATAAAAGTTCTGTCATCCGCATTAATTTGTCCGTCACCGTTTAAATCTTTGAATTTAATATCACCTGGTAAAGCACCATTTGCATTTGAAAATAAATGACTGGTTACTTCGGCTGGAGTTTGGTAAATGCCATCGAATAACAAACCAAAATAGGAGTTTATAGGTTGGCCAACTGCTGTTCTGGTATGAGTCTGATCATCGTTTATGTTTTTAACAAACTCTTGTAGCTTATTAACCCGATTAGTTAAAGTAGCAATATTTGCATTAACATTGTATTTAAAGGCGTGATCTCGGTTTTGGAAGTTTAAACCAAATTCAAAGCCTTTATTGCTAACCTCGCCTGCATTAACATAGGTACGATCGATTACCCCAACCGAAACCGCTGGCAAACCAACAGTTAACAAGATATCATCCGTTTTTTTAATAAAATAATCGGCTGTAAATGAAAGTTTATTTTTTAGAATGCCTAAATCCAAGCCAAAGTTTGTTTGCGTTGTAGTTTCCCATTTAACATCAGGATTACCATATCTAACGACATTAACAATTCCTCCTGATTCTGAAACTAATGTTTGATAGGTGTTATTTGGAATTTCCTGATTACCTGCCTGGCCCCAGCTTCCTCTTAACTTTAGTTCAGAGATCCACTTAACGTCTTTCATAAAGCTTTCGTTAGAAACCATCCATCCTGCAGATGCAGATGGAAAATAACCCCATTTATTACTCGGGCCAAAACGAGAAGAACCATCAGCTCTTAATGTTGCCGTAGCAAAGTATTTGTTATCGAAATTGTAAGTACCACTTCCAAAAAACGAAACCAGGTTAAACTCGCTTGCCGAACCAGAATTGTAAATATTAGTTAAACTTCCATAATCTAAATACTGAAATCCTGAAGAGCTTTTATCAAAATTCTGTCGGCTACCACCAATTGCTGATGATTTACTTGAGATATTTTCTGCACCCAATAAGAAATTTACGTTATGCTTTTGAGCAAAAGTTTTTTGATAATTTAAGGTATTGGTAAAAGTAAAATTCATTACTTCACCCCTGTTTTCATCTAGGTTATTAGGTTTATTATTTCTGCCTTTTCCTGGGTACAGTTCGTCGGGATTATTATCGTTATCATCGCCAAAATTCTGAGCGAAGTTTTTATTGTGAGAAAAACTGATATCTACACCAACACTTGATCTAAAAGTTAGAGATTTATCACTTAAAAAAGCATATTCGGCGTATATGTTACCAAAAGTTTGAAACGTTTTTCTCTTATCGTTGGTAAAATTAACAATAGCTATAGGGTTCGAACTGAATTCAAAGTTCTTATCCCAACCATTGTTATTACCCGTATAAAAAGGTAAATCGGTAAAAGGATTTGATGCAGAATAAGTAGGATCAGTTACGTTTTTATAAACTCCTAAAACTGGAGGACGGAGTAAAGCATGTCTAATTACACCAGGAACATCGCCGCTTGATGACAGTTTATCTTGTTTGGCAAAGCTCAATTGAAGATTTGTTCCTACTTTAAAGCGATCGGTAACATTTGCGTTTACGTTCGATCTGAAATTGAAACGCTCATAACCATCGTGGTTTTGAACAACAATTCCATCTTGCTTATAATAACCTGTTGAAATAAGGTATTGAACATCATCAGATCCACCATTAACAGATGCCTGCAGATTTTTAGACTTGCCAGTTTCGAACAATTCATTCAACCAATCTGTATCGGCTAAATCAGTTCTACTTCTTGCTGCCTGATAAGGACTAATTGCATTGGCTGCATTCCCCAAGGTATTGTGCCAGGCTCTGTCTTTAACCGTTAAATATTGATCGGCGTTTAACATTTCGGGCAAATTTGTTGCCTGATGAAAACCAGCAAAATATTCTACATTAATATTAGCCTTGCCTTTTTTACCATTAACAGTGGTTATAATTACTACCCCGTTTGCCGCTCTCGAACCATAAATTGCACCTGCTGCTGCATCCTTTAAAACCGTCATCGATTTTACATCACTTTGATTTAAGAAGGAGATGTCGCGGGTTGGAACACCATCTACTACATAAAGAACATCATTGTTTCCCAATGTTCCCTCGCCTCTAATCCTAATTTTTATTCCATCACCTGGCGCACCTGTATTTGCAGCTACAAATACACCTGCAACCTGCCCTTGTAATGCTTGTGCAACATCAACAATTCTGGTTTTTTGTAAATCATTCATATCAACGGTAGCAACCGAACCTGTAATAGATGCTTTCTTTTGAGAAGTATATCCTACTACCACAACATCATTTAAAGATTGCGAGGAGGGCTTTAAAGAAATATTTAAACTTCCGCCAGCTGGCGATAAGGTTGTGGCATTATAGCCAATATAAGAAAATGTTAAAGTTTGAGCCGAACCTGGCTGAAGCGTTAATACATATACCCCACTTTCATCGGTAGAGGTTTTGTTTTGAGTATTGGTTTGCATTACTACTACTCCTGGCAAAGGCTGATTGGTTTCATCAGTAACTTTACCCGTAACCTTAGTTTGCGCATAACTTGTAAAACCCGTAATGGCTAGAAACAAGAAAACCAGCGATGCGTAGATACGTCTGTTTTTTTTCATTTGATTTATATTTGATTAGTACTACAAATATATACCTGGAAATGCGCAAGAAGAGTATACTATAATTACATTTTAGTTCACTATCATTACAAAAAGCAGTTTTGAGGTGGTTTTTAGTTAAATTATTTCAGTTGTTGCTGATGGCTCATGATACTTTTGCCGATACTCATTTGGCGCCAGATGATAGATTTTTTTAAACTCTCTAAAGAAATAAGATTTGTTGTTAAAACCAGTTAAATAGAAAATTTCGGAAACATTTAGTTTTGAGTTTTGCAGTAAAACCGCAGCATGTTTTAACCTTATTCTTTTTATAAATTCAGATGGAGTCATACCGGCTAAAGTTTTCAGTTTTCGGTACAATTGCATTTTACTAATGCACAAAATATCTTCTAATTTTGATGCATCTAAATCAGTTTCGGCTAAATTATCTTCCACCGCTTTTACTAAAGCATTTAAAAATTCTTTATCGCCTTGTTCTAAATCAACCTCAACAAATTGGTTATTAATATTCCGATCTTTAATTAAATGATTCATGCGGTTTCGGTAATCCAAAAGCTTACGCACCCTCATTTGTAAATAATTGATGTGGAAAGGTTTTGAAATATAAGCATCAGCACCTGTTTCGTAACCTTCGGATTTATTTTCTTCTGTACCTTTTGCAGAAAGCATAATAAAAGGAATATGGCAGGTAGCAGGTGCTGTTTTAACATGTTTGCAAAGCTCCAATCCATTCATATCAGGCATCATCACATCGCTTATGATAATATCTGGCGTATTATTTTTGAGGAATTTTAAAGCCGAAAGCCCATCTTCCGCTTCGTAAACATTGTATTGATCTTTTAAAATATTTTTGATCAGGAAACGTAAGGCAGCATCATCTTCTACGATAAGGATATTATATTCTGACTTTTTCTGCAAATCATCTATTAAGGCCATTTTATTATTTTGTTCAGTAGATTCTGCAACTTCGTTTTGATATGGTTTTAAGATAGATTCGAATAAGTATGAAGGTGCAGACGCGATCACCTCATTTTCTTTGCCTTCTATTACCTGTTTAAGTTTTAGTTTAAAGCTGAAAGTAATCCATTCTTTTTGTAGCGAAACATTAATAGCTCCATCCATTACCGAAATTAATTCTTTGGTAAAGGCTAAGCCAATGCCTGTACTAAACTTCTCAAACTGATTTTCTTCACCTACATGAAATTCGGTAAAGATATCTTCTAAATCTTGCTCTTTTAACTTGCAGCCAGAGTTAGTTACAATGGCTTCTAATATTTCAGTTTCTTGATTATAATTAACGGTTAAGATAATCTGCTGTGCTTTACCTGCATGTTTAAAAGCATTCGATAATAGGTTAAAAAGCACTTTCTCAAATTTATCCTTATCAATAAAACCAGCTATTCCATTTTGAATATTTCTAGTAAATTTCTGCCCTTGTTCTTCTGCCAGAGGTATAAATAACTGTGTTAAACTATTCAATAGTTTAGTAATGTCGAAATAATCGTCGTTTCGTTTTAAATAACCAGCCTCAGCTCTCCTAAACTCTAATAATTGTTGTACCAGGTAAGTTAATCTAGCCGTATGCTGATGTACAAGTGATAAAAAATAATTCTTATCGACAGGCTTATCCAGCATATTACGCTTTTGCATAAAATGCTCTACCGAACCTAATATTAGGGTTAATGGGGTTTGAATTTCATGAGCAATATGAGTGAAAAAATTAATTCTCTGGCGATGTACCTCTTCGTCCTTTTGCCTAAATAAATATTCTCTTTCGAGCTTAAATTTCATCTCCAGTTTATTTTTTCTATAAAGGTGAAAAGCGTAGCCACCGATAATTAATAAAAGTAGATAGAATGCATAAGCTGGATAAGTAAGCCAGAAATACTGTTTTACATGGAGTTTTAAAGCTGGGATATCTTTTGTCCAAACCCCTTCACCATTACTCCATCGAACCAACAAATCGTAATCGCCTGGCGGAATGTTATAATAAGCAATCTTGCCGTCAGTACCAGTATATCGCCAGTTTTGATCTAATCCTTTTAGTTTATACGCAAACTCATTTTTTGCCGAATTGAAATAATTTAGTGCATTAAAAGAAAACTGAAAAAAGTTGCTTTTGCGTTCTAAATCGAAACTTTCTGCTTGTTGCTGCTTCGCTTTAATAATTAGATATTGATTGTTCTGAAATTCGCGACCACCTAATTGCAAATCAGAAATCAAAAGATTTGATTGCCTGCTATTTTCGGTAATATACTTAGGCATAAAATAATTAAAGCCATAAATACCTCCGAAAAGCAAGTAATTATTCTTCGTTTTAAAAACGGCTCCATCACTAAACTCATTACTTTGCAAACCATCGCTTTCCTGATAATTTGCAATCGTATTATTTGTTGGATTTAACTTGGCTAAACCTTTGTTTGTACTTAACCAAATATTTCCCGAACCGTCTTCCTGAATGGCATGAATGGTATTATTTGGCAAGCCATTATCCATTGTTATTTTAATAAATTTTGGACTTTTCTTAAGCGATTCGGCATGATTTAAATAATTTAAGCCATAACTTGTACCAATCCATAAACGGTTTTGCTTATCGTAAAATAACGACAAAACATCACTATGTGATAAACTACCTTCATAGCCAAAAGCTTTGTATGTTTTAAATAATCCTGTTTTTTTGTTTAACACACTTAAACCTCCATATCGGCAGGCAATCCACAACCGATCATCTTTGCCTTGAGCCAAAGCGTAGATTATATCATTAACTGGTCCGCTTTTCTCAGTTGAAGACGAATAATATTGCTTAAAACTTTTTACAGAAATTGAAGCATCGATATTTCTTTGAAGCTTTAGGCGCACCAATCCAAAACCGCTTGTCCCCATCCAAACCGAGCTGTCTTTATCCTGAACAATAGTATAAACAGACTTAAAATCAGGGAGCTTTTCTGTTCCTTTAATATTTTTCCAATGTATGGTTTTAGCAGTTTTCTGATCGTAAACAGAAATTCCCTTTCCATCCGTACCAATATAAATGAGTTGGTCTTTTCCTCGCTCTATCGCAAATACTGAATTGTTTTCTAATCCAGTGCTTAAATCTATTTTCTTTGGTTTAGCGATTTCATTCTGCACTTTCCAAAAATTATCGAAAATTAATACGCCATTTCCTTTTGTGCCAACCCACAAATTGTTCCCTTCTTCGGCAAATGCCCGTATTGGCTTATTAATTACATTTCCATTAATCCGCGTTAGCAAGCCGAATAAATTTTCTTTCGGATAAATTTGAATCAAGCCATTACCATCGGTTCCCAGCCACAAAACCTGATCCCATCCTACTGTGAGTGCTGTAACTTTTAAATTTTCTAAAGGTTTAGTTTCTTTTTCAAGAAAAGAAGTTTGTTTAAAATCCTTATTGTAAACACTTATTCCTTGATTTTCCCACGCTACTATATAATTGGATTGATAGTAGGTAACTGTTTTAATTTTTTTTGATGCTATCGAAATTGGCTGGGTTTTAAAATCGGGGCCAATTTTATAATGAGTATCATTATTTGAGGTGTAAATAATCTGATTATTTGCAATAAAAAAATTATTTATTCCATGGCTTCCTTCGTAAATTTTAACAAAAGAAAGCTTATTAGAATTAGTTTTAGCGGCAATTAGTTGTCCCTTTTTGTTAAGGTACCAAAGAATATCTCCAGCAAAACACATTTTAACAATACGGTCTTCTGTTCTAAATCTCTGGTAGTATTCGAACGTATCTTTTTTAGTGTTATACTTACTTAACAGGCCTTCGGCAGAATAACAAAAAACATCTCCATTCGAATTTACAACGAGTTCGTATTCATTTTCTCTTACTTTTTGTGTTATCGTATTACGATAGAAGTAGCGATTGAATTTACCCATTCTTTTATTGTATCTAGAAATACCACCAACAGTATTTATCCAGATATTGCCATTATTATCCTCTTTTATCGATTGGATAACATTACTCCCAATGCTGTTCTCCGCTTTATCAATGTTATGATTGTAAACATTAAATTTAGATCCGTCGTAACGGTTTAATCCATCCCAGGTACCAATCCAGAGTAATTGGTCTTTATCTTGAAGAATTGCATTTATTGAGCTATTAGATAAACCATTCTTATTATCGAGTTGGCGGTAATAAAATGAGATACCTGGTTTAACATCTTCTACTCCTTTAGCTATAAAAGTGAAGAAACTAGTGTATAAAAACAGCAAGCTAAATGCCTTAATCATATCAAATTTAGGTTCAATTTCTCTATTTGGATAAAATAATTGAGGGATGTGCCTAAATCTAAATAAAATAATTGAGGTATAATTGGATAATTTACACCAAAACAAAACAGGCAACTATGATGTAGTTGCCTGTTTATAATTTAAAAATTTTCTATAATGAGTTAATCCATTTTACGAGCTCATCGCGACCTTTACCCGTTTTTTGTTGAAGCTTGCCTAATAATTCATCATCCTGCCCTTCTTCGTGTTTTAAATCATCATCGGTTAAATCGCCGTAGGCTTGTTTTACTTTACCTTTTATTTCGTTCCATTTTCCTTTTAATTCTAACTTATCCATCTCTTTAATTATTTATATGTTTTGAATATTGATTTTGTATAATAGTAACAGCACAGCATGTTTATTGTTTAAATAATCGATAAAAAAGCATACTAACAGTAAAAACAACACCGCTATTGTTTATATTTTTGTTACATTAGGGTTATATTCAATTCAACCATTACTAACTAAAACCAACAATTTGATGAAAAAACTACTCTTGAGTTTCTTTTTATCCTTTTGCGTTATTGCATCTGTTTTTGCACAAGACAGAATAATTAGCGGAAAAGTAACTTCGGGCGCAGGCGAGCCTCTCCCTGGAGTGAGTGTGTACGTGAAAGGTTCTCCTTCAACAGGTACACAAACAAATGCAACTGGCGATTATAAATTAAGTGTTTCACAAGATGCCAAAGTATTGGTATTTACTTTTCTTGGTTTTAAAACTAAAGAAATGCCAATTACAGGTTCATCTCTTAATGCAAATTTAGTCGAAGAAAACACAATATTATCTGATGTAGTTGTTGTAGGTTATGGAACGCAAAATAGACGTGATGTAACTGGATCTATTGCAAAAGTAACCGCTGCAGACTTGAAAGACCGACCTTTGACAACAATAGAAAGTGCATTGCAAGGTAAGGCTCCTGGTGTATTTATCAACTCAAGCAGTGGTAAACTAGGGCAAGCTCTTCAAATTAGGGTTAGAGGAATTTCTTCAATTTCGGCCAGCAATCAGCCATTATTCGTAATCGATGGAGTTCCTATTGTGAGCGATGCATTGGGAACTTACACAGAAGCAGATAATCCATTAGCTGCTATTAGTCCAGATGATATTGAATCAATGGAGGTTTTAAAGGATGCGGCATCTGCAGCAATTTATGGTGCCAGAGGTTCAAACGGAGTTGTATTAATCACTACAAAAAAAGGTAAACAGGGAAGAACCAATATAGATTTTGGCTACTATGCTGGCTTTAGTGATCCAACAAAAAAAGGAGAATTCTTAAATGCGGCGCAATACAAACAGTTAATGGAGGAATCTTTCAAAAACATTGGTTACGATGGCTACAATAATTCTTCTGAGTTATGGGCCGATTATACTGGAACAAATGACTGGGATGGTACTGCTGATGCGAATTGGGTAGACGCATCTTTTAGAAAAGGGCATGTACAACAATATAACCTAAATATAAATGGTGGTGATGCTAAAACCCGCTTCTTAATCTCTGGTAATTACAGCAATAATGATGGAATTATAGTAAGTAACCGCTATGTGCGTACAGGTGGCAGAATGAGCTTGGATCATACAGTTTCTAAAATTTTAGATGTTGGTGGAGCAATTAATATTTCTAAAGTTGCCAACTATCGTATTCCTACTGATAATGCATTTTCAAATCCTCTTCAGTTAAATGCATTGCCTCCTATTCAACCCATATATGATGCATCTAGTGAGCTGAATAATAATACGGTTTATTACAATTCACTAATTGATATTGCTAATGGAAGCAATTTATCTACTACATATAGAACTTTTGCTAATGCATATGCGAGTTTAAAAATCACACCAGAACTAGTTTTTAGAAGCGAATATGGCTTTGATTTTAACAGTCTGGAAGAGGAACAATATCTGGGTTCGAAAACGCAAGATGGTGGTAGCACCAGTGGATATGGAAATGATTACAATGCTAAGTCAATCAACTTTAACACGAATAACACTTTAAACTACACTAAAGTATTTAATGAAAAGCACAGCTTAAACGTATTGGGTGGTTTTACTTTCCAGGATACCAAATTTAGATATGGAACAGTTACTGGAACAGGTTTCCCTTCAGATAGATTTGTGAAAATTGCAAGTGCAGCTACGATCTCGGCAGGAAGTTCATTCGAAACCGAATACTCTTTCGTATCTTATCTAGCCAGAGTAAACTATAAATATGATGACAAATACTTGGTAAGTGCTTCTGTCCGAACTGATGGTTCATCAAGATTTGGTTCTAACAATAGATATGGAACCTTCCCAGCGGCTTCAGTAGGCTGGATTGCTACGAATGAAGATTTTTTAAAATCCAGCTCTTGGCTAAGTTTATTAAAAGTTAGAGCGAGTTACGGATTAACAGGAAACGCAGAAATTGGAAATTTTGCATCTAGAACATTATATGGTGGTGTTAACTACGCAGGTACCGCTGGTACACTTCCTAATCAGCTAGGTGACCCAAATCTGACATGGGAGAACACCTCTAACTTTAATCTAGGCTTAGACTTTGGATTCTTATCAGACAGAATTACAGGAACCATTGAAGCTTACAAGAAAAAAACTACAGATTTATTGCTTAATGTACCAATTGCGGCAACAAATGGCTTTACCTCCATCACTCAGAATATTGGAGATATGCAGAATAAAGGATTAGAATTCTCATTGAATACGAGAAACTTTATTGGCGCTTTTAAATGGAGTACATCATTCAATATCGCCTTCAATAGAAACAAAATTCTTCGTTTGGTAGATGGCCAGCCAATTTTTACTGGCGGTAGATTCTTGGGACGGATTGCAGAAGGCGAGCCATTTGGATATTTTTATGGCAAGGCATATGCAGGTGTAGATGCAAACAACGGCGATGCACTTTATTATATTGATGCAAGTCGCACAGCAACAACAAATAACTACAATACAGCACAAAATCAAAAAATTGGAGATCCAAATTCAAAATATTATGGTGGATTAGGAAATCATTTCTCCTTCAAAAATTTTGATTTAGATATTCAAACACAATTTGTTAAGGGCAACGACATCTACAACATGGCAGGCGGTTTTCAATCTGCAAATGGCGATTATTTCGACAATCAAACAATTGATCAATTAAATTATTGGACGCCTACAAATAAAGTTACAATGATCCCTCAGCCAAGATTTGATTCTGCAAACGGGACCAGGCCTTCATCGAGATATATTCAAGACGGATCTTATTTAAGGGTTAAAAGCGTTGTTTTTGGATACAACCTGCCGAAAGAGTTTATAACAAAATACAAATTACAGAATGTAAGAATCTATGCATCGGCACAAAACCTATTTACCATTACAGGGTATAAGGGATATGATCCAGAGGTAAATACTCCTGCTGGTTCTTCTCTTCAAACAAACAATATTCAGATTGGACATGATTTTTACACGCCTCCACAGGCCAGAACGATAACTTTTGGAGTAAATATTGGACTTTAACGGATATAAATATTAGAATTATGAAAAATTATTATAAAAATATACTGGCCGCGAGTCTTCTTATTTTAAGTGCTTCTTCTTGTAAAAAGCAGCTCGAAATCGAGCCAAAACAATCAATTTCTTCAGATGTAGCTTTATCAACGACCGCAGACGTTCAAAATGCTCTTATAGGTGCTTACACAGTATTAGCTACGGGAGATTTATATGGTACAAATCTTATTTTTCTTCCAGATATTTATGCGAGCAATAATTATTTGAACTGGACGGGTTCATTTAGTACCTACAGGGATATTTCTAATAAGGCAATAATTTCTACAAATGCAGATGTATTAAGGACTTGGGTTTCTGCCTACAAAGCGATAAATGTAGCAAATACGGTACTTGCCGCAACTGGAGTTGTAAGTAATGCAGATACTAAAAATACAATTGAGGGTAAAGCTTTATTTATCCGAGGGATTATGCATTTTGAATTAGTAAGACTTTACGCCCAGCCTTTTGACGCAGCTGGGGCTAATTCAGGGCTCGGTGTTCCAATAATAACAAAAGCAGTACAATCAACTAGTGATATTGTAACGAGTGTTCCAAGAAGTACAATTAATGAAGTTTATACAGCGGTTGAAAACGACCTCAAGTTGTCAATCACCAAACTTGGTGCTGTTAATGAAAAATATGCATCAATGGCTTTTTTAGCTCGAGTTTATTTGCAAGAAGGAAAGTATGCTTTGGCTAGAGATCTTGCAAACGACATAATTACTAATAGCCCATATACTTTAATAACCAACTCTTTAGAAGCCCCATTTAGAACCAGAAATTCAAGCGAGGGCATTTTTGAGATTCCACAGAACGAGCAAAGTAATGCTGGCTCTTCAAATGATGGATTGGCAACTTTTTATGCCAGTTATGAAAATTCAACTGGGGGTAATGTAGGTCGCGGAGATGCAAATGTTAATACTATTTTTTATAACTCTTTTGAAGCTGGCGATAAAAGGCAAACCGATCTGATTTATACAGGCACTGGAGCTAAAACAGGCTTATTTACAAAAAAATGGTATGATTATTTTGGAAATATTCCAGTAGCACGCATTACCGAACAATATTTAATTAGAGCCGAATGCAATTTCAGATTAGGCGCGACGATCGGGGCCTCTCCAGCAAGTGATATTAATATGCTAAGGGCGAGAGCGGGTTTAGGTACAGTAATACCAACGCTAGCTATAATATTAAACGAACGAGAAAAAGAATTAGACTATGAAGGCTTCAGATTGCATGATTACAAACGCACAAAACGTTCTCTTGGTGCTTTTTCATACAATGATCCAAAATTAGTTTTCCCTATTCCTGATCGCGAATTATCTGCTAATAAAGCATTAGTCCAAAACCCAGGGTATTAATAAATTAATTTATCTATAATAAAAATGACCTTTGCTGTAGTGGCAAAGGTCATTTTTATTATATTCTTCTACTAAAAGTTTTACAGTTTCCTAGCCGCCTCAATAATCTCTTCAACAACAGCTGGGTCTAACAAAGTAGAGGTATCGCCCAGGCTTGAAGTATCACCCTCGGCAATTTTTCTTAAAATTCTACGCATAATTTTGCCTGAGCGTGTTTTAGGTAAACCTGTAACAAACAAAACTTTATCTGGCTTTGCTATGGCACCAATTACTCTTGTAACTGTTTGCAAAATGTCTTTTTTAGTCAAATCGACATCACCGTGCATTTCAGGATAAATTACAAATGCATAAATACCTTGCCCTTTTACATCGTGTGGGTAACCTACAACCGCACTTTCTACCACTCCAGCATGCATGTTAATTGCGTTTTCAACTTCTGCCGTACCGATTCTGTGTCCAGAAACATTTAATACATCATCCACACGGCCTGTTATTCTGTAATATCCATCCTCATCACGTAAACAACCATCACCAGTGAAATACATATTTTCGTACGTTGCAAAATAAGTTTGCTTACAACGCTCATGATCGCCATAAGTGGTACGCAACATACCTGGCCATGGAAATTTAATACAAAGGTTTCCACTCACCCCATTACCTGTTATTTCAGTACCATTCTCATCTACCAAAATCGGTTGGATGCCAGGTAAAGGTAATGTAGCATAACTTGGTTTAGTTGGCGTTACGGTTGCAATTGGCGAAATCATAATCCCACCAGTTTCCGTTTGCCACCAGGTATCTACAATAGGAGCTTTGCTGTGCCCAATCTTTTCATCGAACCAATGCCATGCTTCTTCATTAATAGGCTCCCCTACCGAACCTAAAACACGAATTGAACTCAAGTCTTTTCCTTTTAACGGATCTTCGCCAAAACTCATTAAAGAACGGATTGCTGTAGGCGCAGTGTACAAAGTATTAACTTTATGTTTTTCTACAATATCCCAAAAACGAGATGGACTTGGATAAGTTGGAACGCCTTCAAATAACACCGAAGTTGCACCCTGCGAAAGTGGGCCATAAACGATATAAGAATGGCCAGTAATCCATCCAATATCTGCCGTACAGAAATAAACTTCACCTGGTTTGTAATTAAAAACATTTGAAAAAGTATAACCCGCATAAACCATGTAGCCACCGCAAGTGTGCACAACGCCTTTAGGTTTACCTGTAGAGCCAGAAGTATAAAGAATGAAAAGCATATCTTCTGCATCCATTTCTTCCGCTTCACAAATATCGTTAACGTGTTTTACTTCATCTTCCCACCAAACATCTCTTCCTTTTAACATAGAAACTGGCGTGCGGACATGTGTTAAAACGATGCATTTTTCTACTGTCGGGCAGCCAATTAATGCGTCGTCAATTACATCTTTTAAAGGGATTTGTTTATTTCCACGGTATGCACCATCGGCGGTAATAACTAATTTACATTGCGAATCGTTAATTCTATCGGCAATAGATTTAGCAGAAAAACCACCAAAAATAACCGAATGAACTGCCCCAATCCTAGCACAAGCTAATACAGCAATAGCTAATTCTGGAACCATAGGCATATAAATGCAAATACGATCGCCTTTTTTAGCACCATTCCTTTTCAATACGTTTGCGAAACGACAAACACGTTCGTGAAGCATTTTATAGGTATAGGTTACCGATTCTTCTTCTGGGTTATTCGGTTCCCAAATAATTGCGGGTTTATCGCCGTTTGTAGCTAAATGTCTGTCTAAACAATTTTCGGTGATATTTAATTTTGCACCTTCAAACCATTTAATATTGGGCTCTTCAAAATTCCAGGATAAGACTTTAAACCAAGGTTTACGCCACTGAAAATTTTGAGCTACTTCTCCCCAAAACTGCTCTGGGTTTTCTACACTTTTTTTATAATCTTCTTCGTATTGTTTAAAAGATGTAATTTGCATTGCTCGTTTATATATTTTGTTAGTATCGGCTAATTTAAGTAAATAATAATAAGCTGAAATGGTGAAATCGTATCAAAATCAATACTCCTCAACTATTTTAAAAATATCTAAAAATATTTAGCAACACACTTGCTGTTTTCAATTATTATTCAGATATTTGCACACTCTTAAAAAAATTAAGCGGAAGATATTAACAACTATATTTACAAGTCATGTCAAGAGTTTGTGATTTAACAGGAAAAAAAGCAATGGTAGGTAATAACGTTTCTCACTCAAACGTTAAAACCAAACGCAAATTTTATCCTAACCTTCAACTTCAGAAATTTTACATTCCTGAGGAAAACCGTTGGATTACGTTGAAAGTTTCAACATCAGCGATTAAAACCATTAACAAAGTGGGTATTAGCGAAGCAATTAACCGTTTCGTAAAAAAAGGATTTTTGTAAAAAACATTAACTGTTGAGATTAACAGTTTACAATTTATATTAAAATGGCAAAAAAAGGTAACAGAGTTCAGGTTATTTTAGAATGTACTGAACATAAAGAAAGTGGCATGCCGGGTATGTCTAGATATATTTCTACCAAAAACCGTAAAAACACTACTGAGAGATTAGAATTAAAGAAATTCAATCCAGTGTTGAGAAAAGTAACCGTACATAAAGAGATAAAATAATTGAACGATAGTTTGATTGAATGAGCGAATTTTAAATTCTATCATTTCAACATTCTTTAACTCAATAATTAAAATTATAAGAACATGGCAAAGAAAGTAGTTGCAACCCTTAAAACAGGTACAGGTAAAGAATATTCGAAAGTAATTACAATGGTTAAATCACCAAAAACTGGTGCTTACTCATTCAAAGAACTTATCGTACACAACGACCACGTAAAAGATGCTATCGCATCTAAATAAGGTTAATATTTTTTAATATTGATAAAAATATTAAAGGCCGTTCCGTATTAACCGGAAGGGCTTTTTTTGTTATATAAAATTTTGATATGGGCTTATTCGATTTTTTCAAAAAGAAAGAAACTGCACCTGAGGCTCAGGAAGCTTTAGATAAAGGTTTAGAGAAAACTAAAGATGGTTTTTTTAGTAAAATAACCAAAGCTGTTGCAGGAAAATCTTCTGTTGATGATGAAGTTCTGGATAATTTGGAAGAAGTACTGGTAACTTCTGACGTTGGCGTTAGTACTACGCTTAAAATTATTAAACGAATTGAAGAACGTGTTTCGAAGGATAAATACCTGAATACATCAGAACTTAATTTTTTGCTTCGTGATGAGATTCAATTATTGCTATCAGAAAATAACAGTAACGATTTCCGCCAGTTCGAATATGGCGACCATAAACCTTATGTAATTATGGTGGTTGGTGTTAATGGTGTTGGTAAAACCACAACTATTGGCAAACTGGCACATAAATTAAAAGAAGCAAATCTTAAAGTTGTTTTAGGTGCTGCCGATACATTTCGTGCCGCAGCTGTTGATCAGTTAAAACTTTGGGGTGAGCGTGTTGGTGTTCGGGTTGTAGCGCAGCCTATGGGTTCTGATCCAGCTTCTGTAGCATTCGATACTTTACAATCGGCAGTAGCTAATGGCGAAGATGTTGTAATTATAGATACGGCTGGTCGTTTACATAATAAAATAGGCTTGATGAACGAACTTGGTAAAATTAAACAGGTAATGCAAAAGGTTGTACCCAATGCTCCTCACGAAATTTTACTGGTTTTAGATGCATCTACAGGTCAGAATGCTTTTGAACAATGTAAACAATTTACCGAAGCGACAGACGTAAATGCTTTAGCCATTACCAAATTAGATGGAACAGCGAAAGGTGGTGTAGTTATCGGGATTTCAGATCAATTTAAAATACCAGTGAAATACATTGGCGTTGGAGAAAAAATAGGCGATTTACAACTTTTTGATAAAAAAGAGTTTGTAAATAGTTTGTTTAAATAAAAGTAAGATTAAGTGTAAAAGATGAATACTAAAGTAGTAAGAAGTAAAACAGCTGTTAAACAACCTAAAATCAATGTAATTACATTAGGTTGCTCAAAAAATATTTACGATTCGGAAGTATTAATGGGCCAGTTACGTGGCAACAATCTAAATGTTGTTCACGAATCTGATAAAATGGGTAAAAACGATATTGTCGTGATTAATACCTGTGGTTTTATTGACAATGCGAAACAAGAATCTATCGATACCATACTTCAGTTTAGCGAGTTAAAAGAAGCTGGAAAAATTGGCAAGGTGGTTGTTACAGGCTGCTTATCTGAGCGCTACAAACCAGAATTAGAATCTGAAATTAAAAACGTTGATGCTTTTTTCGGCACCAATGATTTACAAAATATATTACATGAGTTGGGTGCAAATTATAAACATGAGCTTATTGGCGAGCGTTTACTAACTACACCATCTCACTTTGCCTATTTTAAAATTGCCGAAGGCTGCAACCGTCCTTGTTCTTTTTGTGCGATTCCGCTAATGCGTGGAAAACACTTGAGCAAACCAATGGAGGAATTGGTTAATGAAGCGAAGATTTTAGCTAAAAATGGCACAAAAGAACTTATTTTAATTGCCCAGGATTTAACTTATTACGGATTAGACCTTTATGGAGTTCGTAAATTAGATGAATTAATGCGTCGTTTATCTGATGTTCCAGGCATTGAATGGATTCGTTTACAATACGCCTACCCTTCTGGTTTCCCGATGGAAATTTTAGATGCTATGAACGAACGCGACAACATTTGTAAATATCTGGATATGCCTTTACAGCACATTACAGATAATATGTTAAAATCGATGCGCCGTGGTACTACTAAACAAAAAACCATCGATTTGGTAAACCAAATTAGAGATAAAGTTCCAAATATTGCCATGCGTACAACGTTGATATGTGGTTACCCTGGCGAAACTGAACACGATTTCCAAGAAATGAAAGAATGGGTTGCAGAAACCAAATTCGACCGTTTAGGTTGCTTTACCTACTCGCACGAAGAAAAAACCCATGCACATACTTTAGTTGATGATATTGCTGATGAAGTAAAGCAACAACGTGTTGATGATATTATGGAAATTCAGCAAGGTATTTCATTTGATATCAACCAGGAAAAAGTTGGCAAAACTTTTAAGGTTTTAGTTGATAAGAAAGAAGGTGATTTCTTTGTTGGCAGAACCGAATTTGATTCGCCAGAAGTTGATAATGAAGTTTTAATTGATGCAACGACAGGTTATGCGGCTAATGGAAGTTTTGTTAACGTTAAAATAGACAGAGCTGAAGATTTCGATTTATACGGAATGATTGTATAGATCTTGAACATAAAATATTAAATCCCATCAATTGTTTATTGGTGGGATTTTTTTTGCCCAAAAATCTATTTCCTTATATTGTAGCGAATCAGTTAACCCACTCGTTTTAAGAAGATAACCAAAACTAAATTTATATGAAGAAATTTCTTGCTGCATTCCTTTTGATTTTTATCGTCAATTTAGGTTGCAAAAAAATGGATGTTGGAGGCGGTGGTCTATGCGCTTGTTCTATATTGCCTCAACCAATATTAAGCCTACTAATTAAGAACAGTGCTAATGCCGATTTGCTCAATTCAGCAACAACCAGGTATTTTGATAAAAGTAAAATTCAGTTTTATTACAAAGATGCCAACAATGTAATTAAACAACTTAATTTTGGAATTAACCAACCTTTTACCTACACCAACGACTTAAAGGTTACCGATTATCAGTTGGTTTCTTACGAAATAGGAACGCTTGCTAAAAGCATCGACACTTTTTATTTAAAACTTGGTGATGGTATAGTTTATGAAGTTAAACTAAAAGTGAATAATACCATAATTGAAAAGTTGATGATCAACAATGTAGAGTTATCTAAAGAATTTCCAGCCATTAACATATCACCAATTAACAGCATCTACACTTTTAAAATTTAAAAAAAACTATCACATAAAAAAAGTAGCCCGTATTGGGCTACTTTTTTTATGTGATACTAAACTTATTATTTCTTTTCAACTCGAGTTCTAATTTCGGTTGGTTTTAACCAAATTTTAGCTCCTTTTGAATTTACGTAATATTTTTCATTTTTAGCATTGATGTAAACATCCGAACCATCTGGAGCCATTTTACCTTTCCAGGTTTTATCGCCAACTTTAGATGTTCCTTTTACAGCAACTTCTGCAGTTTTATTACCTACAGATTTAGCCCCTTTATCAATCGCTTTTCCTGTATGTTGTAATGCTTTTCCAACTTCTGTTTTCTTTTTTTCTTGTGCGTTTACGCTTAGTGTTAAACCGCCAAATAATGCGAGTGTTAACATTCCTATTGCAAATTTATTTTTCATAACGGTTATATTTATTTAACGAATAACACACGTTAAAAGGTTTTGTTTTAACTATGAGCATTATCTGTTTTTTATAAACCTTATTGAAGCGGTATCTCCCGATTGAAGCATTTGTTTTTCCATTTCTATGGAGTGCTTAAATATAGCACAGGCTTTTTTATCGGGAATAAAGCGGAAAGAAGGACTGTTGCAACTGATGAAATACTGAAACTGATTTCCAAAAATTAATTTAACTTCTCGGCAAGCAATTTCATTTCGATTTGCGGCGAACGACCTTCGTACAAAATACGATGAACGGCCTTGCTAATCGGCATATCGACATCATAAGTTTGATTTTTAATATGCATACATTTTACAGCATAATAGCCCTCAGCAATCATATTCATTTCGAGTTGAGCAGATTTTACGGTATAGCCTTTGCCAATCATATTACCGAAAGTACGGTTGCGGCTAAATTGAGAATAAGCTGTTACAAGCAAATCGCCAAGATAGGCTGATTCTTTTATATCGCGGTTTATAGGGTGAACGGCATCTACAAATCGTTTAATTTCGCGAATGGCGTTACTAATTAAAACAGCTTGAAAGTTATCTCCGTAGCCAATACCATGACAAATACCACTTGCTACGGCATATATATTTTTTAAAACGGCTGCGTATTCGGTTCCAAAAATATCATCAGATACGTTGGTTTTAATATATCTTGTATTTAAAAAAGTAGCAAATGTTGATGCTGTGCCGATATCGGTACAGGCAATTGTTAGATAGGAAAGCTTTTCTAAAGCAACTTCTTCTGCATGGCATGGCCCGCTTAGCACTAAAATATCGTGGTAAGGAACCTGGTAAATTTCGTGCAGGAATTCGCCAATAATAAGATTGTCTTCAGGTACGATGCCTTTAATTGCAGAAATAATTTTTTTGCCTTTTAAATCACCAGGTTGAATACTTTCCAAAGTGTCTTTTAAAAAAGCCGCAGGAACGTTTAAAATGATATAATCAGCTGCATTTATAATGCAATTAATATCAGTTGATATATTATCTGGTTTTATTTTTAATTCTACAGAACTAAGATAGTTTGGATTATGTTTAAACTTTTTAATGTGTTCGATAGCTTCGCCATTACGCATCCACCAATAAATTTCTTTTTCTGTCAGATTATCTGATAGCATTTTTACAATGGCAGTAGCCCAGCTTCCGCCTCCAATCATTGCTATTTTTGGTACCATGTTTTATAAAAAATGTTAAAGGTAAAAGGTGTAAGATTTAGGTTTTAGCTACTGCCTTAAACCTAAATCTTACACCTTCACTAATGCAAGATACTATTTCTTGCGATTATTTATTAACTACTTTTTAGCGTCTTTGCTAAACAATTGGTCTTTAGAGGTTTTTTCTACAATCATACCATCTTTAAGTTTATTTTGAATGGCAGAATACGGGCCAGTTACAATTTCTTGTCCAGCTTTAACACCTGATTTAACGATGATAAACTGATCGTTTTGAATACCAGTTGTAACCTCAACTTGCTTAACTTTTTTAGTAGCGCCATCGAAAACGTATACGAACTGTTTAACGGTTTTATCTGCAAGTTTCGATTTTTGTTTGTCGTTATTCTCCTGATTATTTGCAGATGCATCAGCAGGTTTATTTTTACTATCAGTAAATACCGATTGAATTGGAACTGATAAACCTTTTAATGATTCGCTTTCGATATCTACAGTTGCAGACATGCCTGGACGGAAAATAGATTGTTGTTTACCTGATAGTTCTTCTGTTATTCTAATTTTTACAGAGAAGTTAGTAACCTGATCTACCGAGGTAGAAGTTGTTGTACCAACAGCTGTAGAAGAACTTGCTATTTCCGTTACTTCGCCTCTGAATTTTTTATCAGAAAAAGCATCTACATCAATCGAAGCCTTATCGCCAACTTTAACTCGTGTTATATCGTTTTCATTAACATCGACATTAACCTCCATTGAAGATAAGTTTGAGATACGCATAATTTCTGTACCTGCCATTTGCGAGGTTCCTAAAATACGATCGCCTAATTCGATAGAAAGTTTCGAAACCACTCCATCTACCGGTGCATAAATTGTAGTTTTTGCAAGGTTTGCACCAGCTTCTTTTACGTTTGCACCTGTTTGATCTAAAGTAAACTTAGCACCTGTTACATTTTCTTTAGCGCTTGCTAATGTTGCTTTTGCAGTTAAATAAGCTGCTTTTGCAGCATCAAATTCTGATGCAGAGATTACTTTTTTGTTGAATAACTCTACATTACGTTTATAAGTAGCTTCTGAGTTTACAAAGTTTGCCTGGTTTTGAATTAACTGTTGCTGAGCAGCGGCAACACTTGCCTTTTGAGCATTAAATGAAGCAACGGTTCTTTCGTAACCCGATTGCAGCACATCTGGCCTAACTTTACAAAGTAACTGTCCAGCTTTTACAATATCGCCTTCTTTTACCTTAAGTTCTACCACCTCACCCGATACTTCAGAACTTAATTTTACTTCAGTTTCTGGTTGGATTTTACCACTCGCGGTAACCGTTTCTACAACAGTTCTATCCGATGCTTTTTCTACAGTAACTTTTTCGGTTTTATCGCCTCCGATAACACCTGCCAGTTTTAATCCGATAAGAACAACCAGGATAACACCAATGGTAATTAAAATGTGCTTCAGTTTCATAATATTTTATTGTATTTCGTTTGTTGGTTTATTAAAATGTAATCTGTTTACCCAAATAGTAGTCAATTACTTTTGCTCTAAATAATAAATCATATTTAGCCTGGATAAAATCTATTTCCGCTTTGTTTCTATTTGTTTGTGCTGTACTATAATCTAATGAGTTTACTAAACCTACATTATAACGCTGCTCTACTACATAAAAAGCATCTTTTTGAGCGTTAAATGCATTTTGAGTTGAGCCATAACGGCTTTCAGCTGCTTTTAAATCTGTGGTTGCCTGAAAAATAACTTTGTTCAAATTATTTTTTGCCAACTGCTCAGAAGTTAATGTATTCTGATAAGTAATTTTTGCTCTGCGAACACTCGATCGTGCCGTAAAACCATTAAAAATAGGAATCTGCAAACTCATTCCTATACTTTGCCCTAAACGTTGATCAATTTGATCTATAAAAGAAGATTGTGGATTTGCACCGTTATAATTAAACTGATAAGAATATGATGTATTTAAGCCCGCACCCAAGCTTAATGATGGAGCGTAAGCTCCCTTTGCAACATCAATAGCCTGTTTTGCTGCAAGAGAACGTAAAGTTGCCAGCTTAATATCTGGAAAAATGTTCAAAGCATTATTAAAAATTTCTTCGGGATTTGCTGCTGAAGTTGCTGCTTTAACATTATCAATTAAAGGTGCCTGAACAACAAATTTTTGATTTGGCTGCATTTCCATTAGCTGCCCTAATGTTAAGTAAGAAATAGATAAGGCATTTTGTGCATTTGTTAAGTTTAACTCAGCAGTTGCAACCTGAGATTTAGCTTGAGAAACATCTGCCAGTGTTTTATTCCCAGCATCTAGTAAAGCATTTTCTCTAATTAAAGTTTTATTAGCAATGTCTAATTGTTCTTTAGATGCTCTTTCTAAATCAGTATTATATAACACCTGTAGGTATGCTGTAACAACATTCAAAATTAAATCGTTTTTAACTTTGTCTACATTGCTTTTATCAGCTTCCAAAAGTGTTTTATTCTGTCTGATTCTATTTATTTTCGCAAAGCCCTGAAACAAATCCACATTGGTGCTTAAATTACCACTTGTATATAATGATGTTTGATTAGTAACCTGAAAAGTTGTTTGATCCAAACCACGGCCAAAGGTTAAATTCGGATTGATACTAGCGTTCAAATTTGGATAAAGAGCATATTTAGACTGAGTTAAATTTTCATCGCTAATAGCTGCACTAAACTGGGCCTGTTTAATGGTAAGGTTATTTTTTAAGGTGTTATCAACAGCTTGCTGTATGGTTATTACTTCCTGAGCACTAACACTTTGACCTAAGCATAATGCTACTAATAATGCAGAACCAGTAAAAAACTTTGTTTGGGTAAACATCTTCATAATTTGTTTCAAATCTATATAAACAACTTTAATAATTTCAATCTATCCATGCAATTACTAACTTTGAGTAATGTACCTGGTCAAATCACCGCTTCTGCTTAAATGGTATTACCCATCATTATTATGGAATAAGCCTCGAAATGAAAAAGTTATTTATTTAACCTTTGACGACGGACCTATACCCAATGTTACAGATTTTGTATTAAAAACTTTAAAAGTCTTTAATGCTAAAGCGACTTTTTTTTGTATTGGTGATAATATTACTAAACATCCCGACGTTTTCGAACGTGTAAAAAACGGCGGTCATGCAATCGGAAACCACACTTTTAATCACCTTAAAGGATGGATAACCGATGATGAAACCTATATTCAAAATATCCTAAAGTGCCAGACTATTACACAAACAAATCTTTTTCGCCCACCATACGGAAGGATTAAAAAATCTCAAATTTTCAATCTCAAATCAAAAATATCAAATCTTGAAATTGTAATGTGGGATATGCTGAGCGGCGATTTTGATATCAATTTATCTCCAGAAAAATGTTATCAAAATGTGATCAAACATACCAGAAACGGTTCTATCATTGTTTTTCATGATAGTTTAAAAGCTTTTGACCGATTGGAATATTCATTACCACGTGTTTTAAAATATTTTTCTGAAAAAGGTTTCACTTTTTCAACGTTATAGCGCTAAGCGATAGCTATGCCATTATGAATAATCATTGTTATTTATTTGCAAAGCGCAATTATTAAGTAATTGATTACTAAAATGCGTTCATAACTGAACACAACTGTTCATTAATGAACAATATAAATCTATCAATCTTGCATAAAAAATTTATGCAAATAAAAGATTACCGATATCTTTAAAGAAAGATAAATAACGGTAAAACTTTATCAATTTAGAACAATTCCAAATTACCTAATCGCCTAGCTAAATTATATTTAAAGGTTGTTTTTTGCTATTTTTGTTTTGGACAAAAAATTGATTTTTTTGCCCAAAAACCACAAATTAATGTGCTAAAATAGTATTTCTCTTGTGAAAAGCAGGTTTGTATTTTGATGTACAACTTTTCACGGAAAACAAATAACCCAAGATGAGTATTTATAACGATTATATCCAGGAGATTGAAGACAGAAAAAATCAAGGTCTTCATCCTAAACCTATTGACGGAGCTGAATTATTAAGTGAAATTATAGCTCAAATCAAAAATGTAAATAATTTTAACAGAGAAGAAGCTGTTAATTTTTTCATATACAACACCTTACCAGGTACTACTGCTGCAGCGGGTGTAAAAGCACAGTTCTTAAAAGAAATTATATTAGGTGAAACTATTGTTGCAGAAATTACACCTGATTTTGCTTTTGAATTATTATCACACATGAAGGGCGGACCTTCGATCAAAGTTTTATTAGACATCGCTTTAGCTGATAATGGCGACAAAGCTAAAAAAGCAGCAGATGTGCTAAAAACGCAAGTTTATTTGTATGATGCAGATACAGATCGTTTAAAAGATGCTTATAACAATGGCAATGCTATCGCTAAAGAAATATTAGAAAGCTATGCTAATGCAGAATTCTTCACCAAACTTCCTGAAGTAGCTGAAGAAATTAAAGTGGTAACTTTTATCGCTGGTATTGGCGATATTTCTACAGATTTATTGTCTCCAGGTAACCAGGCACACTCTCGTTCAGATCGTGAGTTGCATGGTAAATGTATGATTACGCCAGAGGCTCAAGAAGAAATACAGGCTTTGCAAGCACAACATCCTGATAAAAGCGTAATGTTAGTGGCTGAAAAAGGCACCATGGGTGTAGGTTCTTCGCGTATGTCGGGTGTAAATAACGTAGCACTTTGGACGGGTAAAAAATCAAGCCCTTATATTCCATTTGTAAATATTGCTCCAATTGTTGGGGGTACTAATGGCATTTCTCCAATTTTCTTAACAACTGTTGATGTTACTGGCGGTATTGGTATCGACCTTAAAAATTGGGTTAAAAAAACTGATGAGAACGGTAACGTTATCCGTAACGAAAAAGATGAGCCAATTTTAGATCAGGTATATTCTATCGAAACGGGAACTGTTCTTACCATCAATACAAGAACCCAGAAATTGTATAACGGAGATCAAGAGCTAATTGACATTTCAAAAGCTTTGACACCGCAAAAAATGGAATTTATCAAAGCTGGTGGTTCTTACGCTATCGTATTTGGTAAAAAAATACAAACTTTTGCGGCTAAAACTTTAGGTATCGAAGCACCGACGGTATTTGCACCAGCAAAAGAAGTATCTATCGAAGGTCAAGGCTTAACGGCTGCAGAAAAAATATTCAATAGAAATGCTGTTGGTTTGACAGCAGGTAAAGTTTTACACGCTGGTTCTGATGTTCGCGTTGAGGTAAACATTGTAGGTTCGCAAGATACTACTGGTTTAATGACAGCACAAGAATTAGAAGCAATGGCTGCTACAGTTATTTCTCCAATTGTTGATGGTGCTTATCAATCAGGCTGCCATACCGCATCGGTTTGGGATAAAAAAGCACAAGCAAACATTCCTAAATTGATGAAGTTTATGAATGACTTTGGCGTGATTACGGCTCGCGATCCTAAAGGTGAATATCATTCTATGACGGATGTTATTCATAAAGTATTGAATGATATTACAATTGATGAATGGGCAATCATCATCGGGGGTGACTCACACACGCGTATGTCTAAAGGTGTGGCTTTCGGTGCCGATTCGGGTACGGTAGCTTTAGCATTGGCAACTGGCGAGGCTTCTATGCCAATTCCTGAATCAGTAAAAGTTACGTTCAAAGGCGTAATGAAAGAACACATGGATTTCCGTGATGTTGTTCATGCTACACAATTGCAAATGCTGCAACAGTTCGATGGCGAAAACGTATTCCAAGGCCGCATTATCGAAGTGCATATCGGTACTTTATTAGCAGATCAAGCGTTTACTTTTACCGATTGGACGGCAGAGATGAAAGCAAAAGCTTCTATCTGTATTTCACAAGACGATACTTTGATCCAATCTTTAGAAATTGCTAAAAACCGTATTCAAATCATGATAGACAAAGGTATGGATAACCATAACCAAGTGCTTCAAGGATTGATTAACAAAGCAAATAAACGTATTGAGGAAATTAAAACGGGCATTAAGCCAGCTTTAATGCCAGATACAAATGCTAAATATTATGCAGAAGTAGTTATTGATTTGGATTTGATTGAAGAACCAATGATTGCAGACCCAGATGTGAATAATGCAGATGTTTCCAAACGTTACACTCACGATACCATCAGAGACTTGACTTTTTATGGTGGCGATAAAAAAGTAGATCTAGGCTTTGTAGGTTCTTGCATGGTACATAAAGATGACTTGAAAATCGTTGCTCAAATGCTGAAAAACGTAGAGGATAAAAACGGCACGGTAGAGTTTAAAGCACCTTTGGTTGTTGCCGCACCTACTTATAACATCATTGATGAATTAAAAGCAGAAGGCGATTGGGAATACTTACAAAAATACTCTGGATTTGAATTTAGTGATGCATTACCAAAAGCTGCAGCTCGTACAGAATATGAAAATATTATGTATTTGGAACGCCCAGGTTGCAACCTGTGTATGGGTAACCAGGAAAAGGCCGCCAAAGGAGATACTGTAATGGCTACTTCTACTCGTTTGTTCCAAGGACGTGTAGTAGAAGATAGAGATGGTAAAAAAGGAGAATCCTTATTAGCATCTACACCAGTGGTTGTTCTTTCTGCTATTTTAGGTCGTATTCCGAGCATCGAAGAATATAAAATCGCTGTAGAAGGCATTAACTTAACTAAGTTTACTCCTGTTTCTACAAAACTATAAAGAAACAAAAAAGCATTTATTTTGTTAATAAAGTACAAAGGTTATCCGATTCGGATAGCCTTTTTTATTTACACATAACTGAATAGAATGGTTTTAAATAACATAATTTGACAAATCTCAAAAACAAGTTTGTTTAAAATTGTTTAATTTAGTTAGTGTTGTTATTACAATAATTTTAAAATATAAAGTATGGCTTTTGATATAGACATGATTAAAAAGGTTTATGCAAACTTTGGCAGCCGCGTAGATGCAGCTCGTAAAATAGTAGGCAGACCTTTAACATTATCCGAAAAAATATTATACGCTCACCTTTGGGATGGTGATCCTAAAAAAGCGTTCTCTCGAGGAACAGATTATGTAGATTTCGCACCAGATCGCGTTGCAATGCAAGATGCAACTGCTCAGATGGCGCTTTTGCAGTTCATGCAAGCTGGCCGTCCGCAAGTGGCAGTGCCTTCAACAGTGCACTGCGATCACCTAATTACGGCTAAAGAAGGCGCTGCGATAGATTTACCACATGCCAGAACTGAAAGTGCCGAAGTTTTTGATTTCTTATCCTCAGTTTCAAACAAATATGGTATAGGTTTCTGGAAACCAGGTGCTGGTATTATTCACCAGGTAGTTTTAGAAAATTATGCATTCCCAGGCGGAATGATGATTGGAACCGACTCGCACACCGTAAATGCTGGTGGTTTAGGAATGGTTGCAATTGGTGTTGGAGGTGCCGATGCTTGCGATGTTATGGCTGGTTTACCTTGGGAACTTAAATTCCCTAAGCTAATTGGTGTAAAATTAACGGGCAAATTAAATGGCTGGACTGCCGCTAAAGACATTATTCTTAAAGTTGCAGGTATTTTGACTGTTAAAGGCGGTACTGGTGCCATTGTAGAATATTTTGGCGATGGCGCTGTTAATTTAAGTTGTACAGGAAAAGGTACCATTTGTAATATGGGAGCCGAAATTGGAGCAACGACATCTACTTTCGGTTACGATGAAAGTATGGAACGCTATTTACGTGCTACCGACAGAAACGAAGTTGCTGATGAAGCAAACAAAATTGCTTCTTATTTAACTGGTGATGATGAAGTTTACGCTAATCCTGAAACGTATTTTGATCAAGTAATCGAAATTAATCTTGATGAACTGGAACCCTATTTAAACGGCCCGTTTACGCCAGATTTAGCTACTCCTGTTTCGCAGATGAAAGTTGAAGCAGAGAAAAACGGCTGGCCTTTAAAAGTAGAATGGGGTTTAATTGGTTCATGTACCAATTCATCTTACGAAGATTTATCTAGAGCGGCTTCCATTGCAAATCAGGCAATTTCTAAAGGATTAAAAACAAAAGCAGATTTTGGTATCAACCCAGGATCGGAACAAGTTCGTTATACTGCAAATCGCGATGGTTATTTAAAAACTTTCGAAGATTTAAATGCAACAATCTTTACCAATGCTTGCGGGCCATGTATTGGCATGTGGGATAGAACAGGTGCAGAGAAAGCAGAAAAAAATACTATTGTACACTCATTCAACAGAAATTTTGCTAAACGTGCCGATGGTAATCCAAATACTTTTGCTTTCGTAGCATCGCCAGAAATGGTTGCAGCAATTGCAATTGCAGGAGATTTAGGTTTCAATCCATTAACCGATACATTAACTAACGATAAAGGCGAGCAGGTTAAATTAGATCCACCTACAGGGCATGAATTACCTCCGAAAGGTTATGCAGTTGAAGATGCAGGATTTCAAGCTCCAGCGGCAGATGGCTCTAATGTTCAGGTTTTGGTTTCACCAACTTCTCATCGCTTACAACTGTTAGATCCCTTTACACCTTGGGAAGGCACAGACTTAAAAGGCTTAAATCTTTTAATTAAAGCAAAAGGAAAATGCACAACAGATCATATTTCTATGGCTGGCCCGTGGTTAAAATTCCGTGGCCATTTAGATAATATTTCAAACAATATGTTAATTGGTGCAGTTAACTACTTTAACGATAAAACCGACAATGTTAAAAACGAATTAACTGGCGAATACGGTCCGGTTCCTGCAACGCAACGCGATTACAAAGCGGCAGGCATTGGATCGATTGTAGTTGGCGATGAAAACTATGGAGAAGGTTCATCTCGTGAACACGCAGCTATGGAACCTCGTCATTTGGGTGTTCGTGCGGTATTGGTAAAATCTTTCGCTCGTATTCACGAAACCAACCTTAAAAAACAAGGTATGCTAGGATTAACATTCGCTAATAAAGATGATTATGATAAAATTCTTGAAGACGATAAAATCGATATCTTAGGCTTAACAGAATTTGCTCCAGATAAACCTTTAACTTTGGTTTTACACCATGCAGATGGAACTGAAGAGCAATTTCCAGTTAACCACAGTTACAATGCTCAGCAAATTGAGTGGTTTGTTGCTGGTGGTGCATTAAATATTATTAGAAGAGATGCAGCTGCAAAAGCTGCTAGTTTATAGACAAAAAAAGGACTAAAAAAAGATTCGCATAATTCATTATTCTAAACAAAAAATCCCATATCTGTATAAATTCAGAATGGGATTTTTTGTTAAAGAGAAATTGATAAATTTAATTATGTACGAGTTCATAAACCCGTTGCATATAAGAAGCTTCTTCCATTTTTTCAAAAAACTCACGCCATTCTTCTCGAGTAAAAACCAAACTTATATCAGGAAAAGGTGTTGACAAGATTACAACTTCTTTGCCATCGGGCCTATTTTCTAAGTAATTATCAAACTCAAGTCTTTCGGTTGCCTTGTAAAAAACATGAAACTGCTCGAAAGAAAAATTCATTAAAACACCCGATCTCCAAATGTTTAATATTTTACAATTAGTGCATTGTGCTATAGTTATATTTTCATTTTGAGCAAGAACAAGAGTTTTACACATAAATAAATTTTTTAATGTTATCTTAAATTGCGCCTGATTTACCCGCGTTCGTTTTACGCGGGCAAACAGGACTTACTAATCAACAAAAACTAACCAAAATATAATGTTGAGTGCTATTTCTAAACCACGATACAAATATACATTATTTAGATTAAGTCTAAATAAAAATATATAAATAATTTCAAAAAAAACAGTCTTATGTTTTATGCCTGCCTTTTTAAAACAGTGTTTTTTTTAATAGACAATTTTTGGTTTACCATTTTCACAGATTATAGATTTTGGAGCGATGATGATGCTACAAGCCGAAACTAAATTCCACTTTACATTAAAAGCTTTCTGTTTAGAGTTGTAATCAGTAACCTTCTGTAAAAATAATTTGGTATCAATATTTATTGAATAGAGCGCAAAACCAGTTGCACCACCGCATGATTTGGAGCCAATAGGAACGATTTTCCAATCTGTAGGATTATCACAACTTACCTGATCGGACATTGTTTGAATTTCTGCTCTAAGCATTTTCAGTTCTTGCTCGTCTTTTTCTTTCGAACTATAAAGATCTTCTTGCTTGCAAGCTGAGGTTAATAAAACTATGGATAAAAATAATGCGGAAAGGCTTTTTGTAAATAGTCTGGTTTTCATAATTATAAGATATAAATATAAAACGAGCCATAAAAAACAAACGCTACATTCTGTAATACTATATGTTCAGAAACTGCTGCCACCAATAACCCGAATCTTTAATGGTTCTCTGTTGGGTTTTAAAATCGTTGTAAACCAACCCAAAGCGGGCATTAAAACCTTCAGCCCACTCAAAATTATCCATTAAAGTCCAGGCCATATAACCAGTAACTGGCAAACCATCGTTTTTGGCTTTAAGTAACGCAGTTAAATATAATTGAAAGTAAGCTATACGTTCGGCATCATTCACTGTACCATCAATAATCTTATCATGATATGCAGCTCCATTTTCGGTTATAATAATATTTTTTACACCTGTGTAGGCCGCGAACTGCTTTATAATATTGTAAAAACTATCGGGATTAATTTCCCAACCCATTGCTGTATGCGGCTTTTTTCGACTTTTAGCTTTAACTTCCCAAGCCTGAATAACTGGGATAAAAGCATTGTATTTTACCGTTAGTGGAAAATAATTTTGCAGACCAATAAAATCAAAATCGAATTTATAACGATCGATATGTCGCCACGTTCCGTATTCTATTTGAAACTTCTCCAACAAATCCCAATCTGCAGTCGGAAAACCTAAGCCCAAAGTTGGTTCGATAAAAAGCCTGTTCATTAAACAATCTATCCTTTTTGCTGCAATAATATCGCTATCGCTTTGCGTGTTTGGCAGTATCTCAGAACAAGAGAATGTTGTACCAATATTTGCTTTACTAATTTCAGCACGTAAAATTTTACCGCCTTCAGCCTGGGCCAAAGCCGTATGATGAACGGCCGAAAAGAAATTGCTTAATCCTGTTCTGCCAGGTGCATGTACACCAAGCATATATCCTAAAGAAGTGAAACCAAAAGGTTCGTTAATGATAATCCAGTTTTTAACTTTATCACCAAACTCTAATGCACAAATACTTACAAAGGCATTAAACGCTGCGTTAATGCTAAAACTTGTCCAGCCGCCCTCATCTTCCAAAGCTTGTGGCAAATCCCAATGATATAAGGTAATATATGGTGTGATGCCATTTTCCAGGCATTCATCGATAACATTATGATAAAACCTAATGCCTTCTTGATTAATTTCTCCTTTTCCGTAAGGAAGAATTCTCGACCAGGCGATTGAAAATCTAAAAATTTTAAACCCCAAAACGTTAACCAAGGCAATATCTTCTCTATACCTATGGTAGAAATCGCAGGCAGCATTTATTTTATGGCCTTTTTTTATTTTTCCATTTTTGGCAGAAAACGTATCCCAGATGGATGGTCCTTTACCATACATATCGGATGTGCCTTCTATTTGGGCTGCTGCTGTTGCAACGCCCCACAAAAAATCTTCGCCAAAATCTGTAGATTTTATCATTCCATATTTTTAATTCTATAAATATGAGAAGTTAATGTTAACAGGTGATTAAATTCTAATTCACTAATCGAGGGTTAAACCAATCTCTTTTAATAATATTGCAGCATTAAAAGTTTCGCATGGGCCATTTTTCAGCTTGTAATCAAACATCATCTCTCCGTTATTAATTGTAATATCGAAATGATAGTTACGAAGTGTATTTTGATTCGTAAGCTTTAAATCAGCTAATTGCAAATCGTGCGTAGCAAAAAGTGCTGGTGTTTTTTCGGCAATAAGTTTTTCTACAAATACTTTCGAGCCTAAATACTTATCACGGCTATTTGTACCCCGAAGCATTTCATCTATTAAAACAAAAGTTTTTTTATCGTTTACTACATTGTCTAAAATCATTTTTAGTCGATTTAACTCCGCTTTAAAAGTAGATGTACTTTCGTTAAGCGAATCTTTTATCCGCATATAAGTATTTATAGAAAACACCGATAAACGCATCGCCTTAGCACAAACTGGGGCACCTGTATAAGCTAAAACCATGTTAATGCCCAAGGTGCGGAGAAAAGTACTTTTTCCCGCCATATTCGAACCCGTTACAATATCTACCGTTGGTAAATTTTCTACACTAAAATCGTTGGAGATTCTAATTTCTGGCGATATTAAAGGATGCCCAATTTGCGCTGCTTTTAAAGTAAAGGAATCTTCAACACTTGGAAAAACCCATTCCTGGTGATTATACGCAAGCGTTGCTAAAGAGATTAGTTCCTCGAAATCGCCCAAATGATTAAGGGCTGAAATTACATCTGTTGATGAAGATTGATGCCATTGATTTAAATTAACACAGCACCTTAAATCCCAAAGTAAAAGCGCATTTAAAACAACTCCAACTACAATGTTTAACCTGGAATCGAAATTTTGGATAATTTTAGACAGGCTTTTAATCTCTTTACTTACTGGCGTATTTGAGCCAATTAATGATAAAATATAACTATTCTTCCATTTGTGGTTTTCAGTCCAAAGTATGGCATCGGCATAGCCATTTAAAAGATTTGAACCTCCGCTAAAACTATAAAAAACCTTATTTATTTTTGAGCCTTGTAAAACATTCCATGCGATATTAATTAAACAATAAAGCGTAAGCACATTCCAAAAAATAGTATTTACAAACACCGCAGCAAGAATTATTAGGCAAGAAATGTAGGGCGTTAATGTTACATAAAATTTTAAAAACCTATTTCGAACAAAAGCTAGCTGGTTGCCAAGTTGCTGCTCCAATTGTATTTTAATCAATTCAATTTTCTCTACATCGTGCCCTTGTAGATTTGCTCTGAAATCGAAAGTATCGTCAATATTGCTTAAAATTTCTTTAACAGCCTCCTGTCGTTTTAAAATTGTTTCTGTCGATGCTTTTTCAGAAAGATTTTTTCCGAGCATCACTTTGCCGCTTTTGGTGTAACATCTGTTTATCAAAGAATATAAAGATGCATTGCCAAAAATATCTAAATCCGAACTATAAGGATGTGATTCTGATTCGAATTGAGTTCCATCATCATAACCGTTTTTAATATCATTCAATTGATTCCATTCATTTTGATAAACCCACAATAATTGCTTTTGATAATTAATCTCAAGATCTAACTTACTCTGCTTTTTAACTACAAATGCAAAAACAATAACTGGGATTATTAAGCCGATTTGAATCAGCATTCTCCAACCATCTTCAGCAGAATTTAAAAGTAAAACGAATAACAAAACCTCGGCAACGAACAAGCCAATACGCACTAAAGAAAGCTGATCAACCAGTTTTTTTCTTTTATTAATCTGGGCAGTAACTTCGTTAATTTTTATGCTGTAGGTAGATATTATTTGTGCTTGTGTTTTTAACATTATCTTTGAATTGAAAAATGATAAATATAGGTAAATATTAAATGAAGATTACCCTTATCGCCATTGGCAAAACAGAAGATAAATACTTAATTGAAGGCATTGATAAATATATTAACCGTCTAAAACACTATATAAACTTTAGTTTTTTGGCTATACCTGATGTTAAAAATGTTAAAAACTTATCAGAGGCACAACAGAAAGCAAAAGAGGCTGAGCTATTACACAAACAAATTAATAATGGCGATGTTGTTATTTTACTTGATGAAAAAGGGAAAAAGTATAGCTCAGTAGAATTCTCTAATTACCTTAACAAACAAATGGTTGGTAGTGTACAACATTTAATCTTTATCATCGGCGGACCATATGGTTTCGATGATACCATTTATAAAAGAGCAAATGGTTTGATATCTTTATCTGATATGACTTTTTCGCATCAAATGATTCGTTTGTTTTTTGTAGAGCAATTGTATCGCGGTTTCAGCATTTTAAAAGGCGAGCCCTATCATCATGCATAATATAGAAAATATAACGTTATCGGTTGATAAAATTAAATATCGTGTGGAATTGAATTAATAAAATCATCATTAAATAAAAAGCTATGATACTTGATAAATATAAACGACAATATAAATTTAAAAGCAGACAAAGCGGAGGCGACAAATATTTTTGGATTAGCATAATTGCATCTTCTCTAATTTGTGGCCTAATTTGGTACTTCTCTTAAATTTAAGCGCATAAAAAAACATCGAATAAATTCGATGTTTTTTTAACATTTTAAAGAAGCAATTAAACTCCTTTTTTACTTGTCATGCTTGCTTTTTTAGCAGGAGCAGATGTTTTAGTAGTTGCTTTCGCGTTTGAAGCTTTAGCACCTGTAGCTTTCTGTTTTTTATCTGCAGCAGCTTTTTCTTCAGATAATTTCACTTCAGCAGGTGTACCTTGTGTTTCTGGAGTATCTTCAGTAAACAATGGCAAATCTTTAATTAAGTTATACCAGCCAATAATTTTTTTCATGTCAGAAGCATAAACTTTGTCTTCATCATGTCCTGGCGCAACTTCATTAAAGTAAGCACGTAAAACCGAAGTATCAGCTTTAGTATCTGGAGTAGTTCCTTTAGCCGAAATTTTCGTAAAAACATCAACTAATTTAATTTCCTCATCTTCGCCGTAAACGGTAATATCTTCTAACGATGCAAGCTTAGTATTTGTGATGTTAGCCACAACTTTAAGTTTTTGTGCATCTAAACCTTCTAAAATATAACCTACTTTATTTTGTCCCACAAGTTTAAACAAACCTGGTCTGCCCGAAACGGCAACAATTCCTCTTAAATTCATATTTAATTTGTTAAGCGATTAGCGTTTAGGATAAAGCGTAAAAACGCCAGTCGCCTTACGCTCAACGCATTTTAATCTTCAATTATTTCGACAGTTAAAATTTTATCTCCCTGACGGATATCATCAACAAGATCAACATTTTCAACTGCTTTACCAAATACAGTGTGGTTACGATCTAAATGCGCAGTATTAGTTCTGCTGTGGCAAATAAAGAATTGCGAACCACCAGTATTACGACCTGCATGAGCCATTGATAACACACCACGATCGTGATATTGGTTTTCACCATCTAATTCACAATCGATTTTGTAACCAGGACCGCCAGTACCAGGCATACCAGAAGCACCATCTTTTGAATTAGGGCAACCTGTTTGAACCATAAAATTAGGAATTACACGGTGAAAAGTTACACCATCGTAAAAGCCTTCTTTTGCTAATTTTTTAAAGTTTGCAACTGCTTTCGGAGCATCTTGTTCAAAGAACTCAACAGTCATATCACCTTTTTCGGTTTTTATTATTGCTTTACTCATATCAATTTTTCTTTATTAAAAACATCCCAAAAATTTTAAAACTTTTATGGGAACCGCAAAAATAACAAAATTGTATAAATAGAACATCTTTAAAGATTTAAATATGTCATTATCTTCCTAAAAATATTAAGAAAACGAATGTTTGGGTAATTCTTCTTATTATTCAGCCCTGCCATTCGCTGTAGCCCTCGTAAAAAAAAACTCGGGGCTGCCGCTTTTGTCAGGTTTACGAACAAAGTTAAATGCACATAAAACATAAACTAGTCAAAAAAATAACAAAAAATTTATCCCTGCAAAATGTAGGTAATTCAAATCGATAACACGATTAAATTTTTGGAAACAGACTAAATGAAGTATTTTAGTGTTTTATGTAATTATGGCGACTAAAAAGAAGTATTACATTTTGATTTTCTGCTTGCTAACCAGCATTGGTGTAAAAGCATCATCCCTATTAATTTTTATGGATGAAGATCAAAAAAATCATTTAAAGGCCTACGGAATTGCATATTGGACAATAAGCAAACAAGTTGAAGTTGATTGGTTATTAAATTACCGAGGCGGAAGCTTTTTGATTAAATACAATAAAACCGTTGAAGACGAATGTAAAATAAGAGCTGTATCTTATGAAGTATTGGCCGATGCAAAAGTAACCAACTTACTAAACGAAATTAGTGATCCATCCGTTAATATGGAGATGGTGAAGCTCGAGAAAACGCCAAAAATTGCCGTTTATTCGCCTAAAAGCAAACTCCCCTGGGATGATGCCGTAACCTTGGTATTAACCTACGCAGAAATTCCTTATGATGTAATTTATGACGATGATATTTTACAAGATAAACTAAGCAAGTACGATTGGCTCCACTTACATCATGAAGACTTTACTGGTCAGTACGGGCGCTTTTGGTCATCTTTCAGGTATGCAACATGGTACCAGGAAGATGTTAAAAACCAGGAAGCCTTAGCCAAAAGAATGGGTTATAAAAAAGTTTCGCAAATGAAGCTGGATGTAGCCAAACACATAAAAGAGTATTGTGCTGGTGGTGGCTTTATGTTTGCCATGTGCTCTGGAACGGATAGTTTTGATATCGCCCTTGCAGCCGATGGCGTAGATATTTGCGCAGCCATGTTCGATGGTGATGCTGCTGATCCAAATGCACAATCGAAGCTTGATTACAGCAAATCGCTAGCTTTCCAAAATTTTAAACTGGACAACAACCCAATGAATTACGAATTTTCGGATATTGATGTAACCAATAACCGAGGTTTAAATGAATCGAACGATTATTTTACCTTATTCGATTTTTCTGCTAAATGGGATTTAGTTCCAACGATGCTTACGCAAAACCATGATAAAGTTATTAAAGGGTTTATGGGTCAAACAACTGCTTTTAAAAAAAGTCTGATTAAAACAAGCGTTACCGTATTAGGTGAAAACAAAGGCGCAGCAGAAGTTAGATACCTGCATGGAGAAATTGGTAAAGGTCAGTTTACTTTTTATGGCGGCCACGATCCAGAGGATTACCAACACGCTGTTGGCGACCCACCAACCGATTTAAATTTACATCCAAATTCTGCAGGTTATCGGCTAATCTTAAATAATGTTCTTTTTCCAGCAGCAAAAAAGAAACCCCAGAAAACTTAGCTCCCTTTTTATTTTTCAGCTAAAAGCTAAATAATTCCTGTTAACTATACAGAATTAAGGAATCAAAAGAAGCATTTATACCAAGAAACAAGCTTACTGAAAGAGCCGCAAAACATACTGTACATCAATAAATTAGCAATCGAAATGTAACACACTTGATACTTTGGCATAGCTTTTGGAATGAGAGGTTTAATTAATTCAGGATTTACCTGGAAATACTTAAACGAAAAATCTTTTACCTAAAAAGAAAATATTATGAAAAAGTTACTATTAAGTGCAGGAGTTTTATTGTTGGCAACAGGTGCATTTGCACAAACAACCATGAGTGGCAACTCTGCAAGATTCGGATTAAAAGCAGGTGTTAACCTTTCTAGTTACAGTGGTACTGGTGCTTTAGATCGTGATTACAAAAATAATGTTGGTTATAACGTTACTGCATTTGGCGATTTCGGAGTTGGAAATAACTTCTTCATTCAGCCAGGCGTTTCGTTACAAAACAAAGGTGCAAAATTAGAAAGCACAGGAACAGCAGCTGGAACAACTGTAACGGGAACATTTAAACAAGATGTTATGGCTATCGAAGTGCCAATTAATGCTGTAGTAAGAATCCCAACTGGCGATGCTGGTGCATTCCAAATTAGTGCAGGGCCATACGTTGGTTTCAATATTTCTGGTAAAAACAAATACACAGGAACCTATACAAATGGTGCTGTTGCAGGTTCATCGTTTACCGATAGAGATATAGAATTTGGTAGTACAACTAGCGATGATTTAAGCAGCATTGATTTTGGAGCTAACTTTGGATTGGCATACCGCTTAAATAGTGGAGTATCAATCGGAGCAAATTATGGTTTAGGTATATCTAATTTAGTACCTAAAGATTCGAGAACTAATGATGATAAATTAAGAAACCGTGTATTAGGTTTTACAATCGGTTATTCATTGTAGAAAAACGATTTAAGTAAAAAAGCCTGTTTTGAAATTCAAAACAGGCTTTTTTATTAATCGTAAAAATTCCAGGTTACGCCAAATTTAAGTAAGGCGTCGGGCATCGGATATCGATTTACCGTATAATATCCCGTTGAGGATAAACCTTGATTCGCATAATCATATTTCACAAAAATATTTGCCCGTTTTAAGTTAGCTTTCAAGAATACATCAACTACTGGCGTAGATTTAAATACAGTTGCATCTCCTACAAAAAACTGCGATACAGCAGGCGAATAAGAATAGTTAGCATAAGATGTATTGTACCTTACATCAAAGCCAATATTAGTTTTTAAAACTTTAAAAATGTTTAAATCAACATAAAAACTATTACAGGTATAAAACTCAGGCGTTCTTAAAATACTTTCATTATCCGTTTTTTGGTAAGCTAAATAATTTTCAATTGTAAATTTACCCAGCTTCCATTTCTTAGAAACATCTAAACGAATTAAACTAATATCAGAGGTTTCCTGATATGGTTTTATATTATAATCCTTAATTAATGTACTACCTGTTCCAAAATATAGATAGTTGCTAGTTAGAAAATATTTAGCACCCGCCTGCAAACCCAGTTTATCATTTATATACTCAAAAGATAGGTTAGCAACCTTAGTGTTTTTTAAATCGGAATTAGTCCAGAAGAAATGGTTACCGTTGTAAAAACTAAAAATTTCTGAAGGAGATTGATTTTGAAGATAAGCCCCTAACTCTATTCTTCCAATATCTTTGCCTAGGGCAATTCTACTTTTAGCTTCATACAGGAAATCTCCAGCATTTCTACCCTGAAAAATCTGTTGAACATCCAAATTGAAGTCGATATTACTGGTAAAACGATAACCTAATGCACCAATAATGCTTAAATTTTGGAAACCAAATTTGCTGTTTTCGTAAGTATTACCATTTTTCCTTCTGCCAATCGTAGTATAGTTATAATAATCATGTCGGATCCCGGCATCCAACTTCAATTCATTTTTAATTACTGATGAATTTTTAGCCCTTAAAAAAAAACTGTAAACAAACTCATTTTTAATATGCTGAACATGTGTTGAATCGTTGGTAAAGGTAGGATCCAAAGCCAAATCACTAGCATCAGTAGGCCTAAGCGTCATTTTTGTAGTTTTATCTAAGGCTGTTGGAATAACACTGTTATCATCTAACTGATCTTTAGTAAAATCGTAACTATCATTATTGTATTCAATAGTGTAGGTAACTTTATTTGTTGGTAAAATCGAACTGTTTGTTTTAGAACTATCTATCCTGCCAACATAATAAGTTTGCTTTAAAAAAACTGTATTTTTTCGATACAAATTTCTGGCATTTGATAACCGAATGGCTTCAGCATCTCTCTGAATTTTTGAGTAGCCAGTATTAAAAATACTATCTGCCCGAACAGAGCCATTTTCGTAAGCACGCATCGTATTAAAAATAGCAGAAGCCCACATGTTATACCTTTTACTAGGCGATTGATACCAGCTAAACAGGGCAATGTTTAAATTATCCCCTCTCTGGCGGCTATAAAACCCTCTCGAATCCATTCTATTAAAGTTAAAACCAGCATTCCAGTTTTTCTTAATATTCTGACTATGGATCCCTTTAAAAAATTGCTCCTTTTGCCCTGCACTTACTAAGTACAAACTTGTAAAAGGAGCTCTAGCCTGATAATAAATAATATCTTCGGGTGTTAAAGCATAATAATCTAAAGAATGATAACCTGGATCGAAACCAATTCTTTTAGAAGGCTCATATAACAATGGCCTTGCAACCTGCCCCATACTTCCAGTTGTAATTGTTGGGTGTTTAGGTTGCATTAAAGGGCTATAATTTTGAATATTAAAAGTAGATGTATCTAAGGGAATAAGCACAATACTGTCTTTACTTAAAGCCATTTTCGTGAATTTAATGTATTTAGCATTGTAAACAATAGAATCCTTTTCCCCCTCTTCTTTCTTGCGTAAAGAATCCAGCTCTTTATTATTACCCACACTCGTTTTTAAATCTTGAGCAAAAACATCGCTTATTCCAACGAATAAAGAAATTAAAAAGCAGAACAGAACAACTCTACGCATTTTATAATTCGGCAATTAATCTGGTTAAAATTTCAGTCATTTTAGGTTCTGCTTTTGCTGCAGCTTCTAAAATCTCGTCTAAATTGAAAGGCTGTAAATCTTCAGGAAAACCCTCATCAGTTAAAACTGAGATTGCAAAAACGGGTAAACCTGCGTGGTTTGCAACTATTACTTCTGGTACAGTGCTCATACCAACCGCATCGGCACCAATTAAACGTAAGTATTTATACTCTGCCTTTGTTTCTAAATTCGGACCAGAAACAGCTACATAAATACCTTTATGGCATTTTACATCAACATCTTTTGCAATATCTAAAGCTTTGGCAATAATACTTTTTTTATAGGGCTGACTCATATCTGGAAAACGAGGGCCTAACGAGCTTTCAATTATGCCTCGTAATGGATTATCGGGCTGAAGATTAATATGATCTTCAATAATCATCAAATCACCTTTCTTAAACTCAGGATTTAAAGACCCTGCAGCATTCGAAACAATTAAATTTTCGATACCTAAACCTTTCATTACGCGAATAGGAAATGTAATTTGCTGCATAGTGTAACCTTCATAATAGTGCAAACGACCTTGCATGGCTACGATTTTCTTTCCGTTTAAAGTTCCAAAAATTAATTTGCCGCTATGAAACTCTAATGTTGATATTGGAAAATTTGGAATATTAGAGTACATCAATTGATGCTCTACTTCAATATCTTTAACCAAACCACCCAAACCAGTTCCTAAAATTATTCCTATTTCTGGTTTAAAGTTTTCGGTTTTACGTTTTATGTACTCAACGGTTTCTTCTATTGCTCTTAACATAGTTTAAAATAAGTTCGTCAAAGTTAATCTTATCTTCTTCAAATAAATCAACCTCGATAGGTAAATAATATACGGGTAAATTTACCAGTAAATCTTCAAATCCAGTAGCTCTTAAACGCTTGCTGTCCTTTTCTGTTGTGATTATGATTTTATCTTTTTTTATACCAGCCTCAAAAGTCGATTTAAGCTTCTTAATATCAACTTCTTTGAATGCGTAATGATCAGGAAATTCTAGGTGTTTAATGGTTTTAGAATATTTTTCGAGCTCATTAACCAAAGGTTCGGGGTTGGCAATCCCTGTTAAAAGAAAAACTTCATAATCTTTTATCGAACCTAAAATACGGCTTTCTGCCTTATACAAATGTTGTAGAAGGCCATATTTTAAATATGAATGTAAAACTGACTGATTACGGTTTGGCTGTAATTCGTTAACAGAAGCTTGTTGTGCTACGTGCAATAACGGAACTGGCGATTTAGTAACCAGCAACACATCAGCTCTTTTTCGCGATGAAAAAACATCTCTTAAATTTCCCGCTGGGAGCAAGAATTGTAAAGTGCCGAGTTTTTGAAACTCAAAGAGTAGAATATTAAAACCAGCTTTTACTGCCCTATGCTGAAAGGCATCATCAAGAATAATTAAATCATGATTTTCCTTTAATTTTTCGATGCCAGCTACCCGATCTTCGCAAACAGCAACTGTTATATTTTCAAATTTCTGATGATATTGCAACGGTTCATCGCCAATGGTTTCGGCAGTTGCAATATCATCAGCCAATATAAAACCTTTTGTTTTTCGGCCGTAGCCCCTACTCAAAATTGCAATTTTATAATCGGCTAATAAACGCACTAAATATTCGGTTGTTGGTGTTTTGCCCGAACCGCCGACCGCTAAATTACCTACACAAATTACAGGCAAATCGAATTTAACCGAGCGTATAACGCCCCAATCGTACAGCTTTTTGCGAATAACAATTGCCACACCATAAATTAAGGAGAACGGAAGTAGTAAAAAACGCAGATATTTAAGTAGCATAATTCGTGTTTTCAAAATTACTCATTATTTAAAAAAGAAAAGCATTACGTTTAGCAATGCTTATTAAAGCAATTTCGTTCTTAAAAGTTTTTTGAAAAGCCAAAACAGTAACACCGATTAATGCTCGTCGGGCTTTGCGCTAAATCTTTTATCGCGAACGTTAGCATTATTAGTTTATCGAACTGCTGCAATAAAAGGATATCGCTGCAATCCCGTTTACTAAAACAATACAATGCAAGTATGCAGAAAGTCTTAAATTACGGTTAAGCTGAACCAGGTTTTGTATGAGAAAAAAAATCTAATCGTTCCCCCTTCCTACAAAACCACGCATATCACTTCCACTTGGGCTTTGGAAAATCTCTAAATCAAAATAGGGAACCGCAGCAAGTAAATGGTCGAAAATATCGGCAGCAACCTCTTCAAATTTCCTTAAACCTTTCTCCTTTGAGAACACGTAAATTTCTATAGGCAAACCATTTTCTGTTGCCTGTAACTGGCGAACCATAAAAGTTAAATCGGTATTGATAAAAGGGTTACTTTCCAAATATTTTTCTGCGTAAACTCTAAAAGTACCAATATTAGTCATGTGTTTTCCGTTAACCAGATTATTGGGATTGACAGCATTTTCAGCATTAAACTTAGCAATTTGCAACTGGGTTTCTTTTAAATAATCTTTCAGAAAATCGATGTTTTGCAAACGGGAAATGAGCTCTTCATCGCAAAATTTTATGCTCGAAATTTTAATATTGATATGTCGCTTAATTCGTCTACCCTCACTTTCTTCCATGGCACGCCAGTTTTTAAACGATTCGCTTACAATGGCATAGCTTGGCACAATGGTTACGGTTTTATCCCAGTTTCTAACTTTAATAGTAGTTAAATTAATTTCTGTAACCTCACCATCTGCACCGTATTTTTCAACCGTAATCCAATCACCAACACGAACTAAATCAATCGCACTCATTTGTACAGAGGCTACAAAACCTAAAATTGGGTCGCGGAAAACCAAGATAAAAACCGCCGTTACAGCCCCGAAACCACCAAAAATATATAAAGGATCTTTATCTAAAATAATTGATAAAATCAATACAAAACCAAGAATATAGATAATGATTTTAGCAACTTGCTTATAACTTCTTATTGGTTTGTCGGCATATTTTCGCGATGATTCCATGATGGAAACAAGTGCGTTAAGAAAAGCATTGATAGCAAACATGGTTGCCAAAACCACATAAATTTTAGAAATTATTAATGCATAAAAAAGCCAGTTCGTAAAATCAATAAAAATAAAAGGAACAGCATTATAAATTATGTATGCACCGAATATTAATGCAAAAGCTCTAAAAACTCTAAATTCGAAAAGCGCACTTTGCCAATTTGGTTTTGTTTTAGCACTTTTTACAGCAAAAATGAATACTTGTCTGGTTAAAAATATAGTTATAAAAAGGAAGAATGTTACACCAATTAATCCAATAAAAAAGTAAGAATAAATTAATTCTGTACCCGAAAGATCTTTTTCAACAAGCCATGTTCTTAACTCATTGAATATATATTGAAAAGTAGGAATATTCATTAAAACAAATGTAGGTTATTGATTTGAAAATGAATGAGGCAATCAATCGCTGTTACGTAAAGCTTGTCGAAACAAATTTATTAAGTTCTGCCAGCACCAGTAAAGTTTTGGAGCAGCTGTTATTACGATATCGATCTTTCATCAATTGAAGCAATTTATTCTTTCTCTACCCAATTGCCATCACCTTTAATAATATCAATCAGTTCATCCAAAGCAAAAGCGGTAGTTACATTTTTCTTCACGACTTCTTGCCCTCTGTAAAGGGTAATTTTATCAGGACCAGTTCCTACGTAACCATAATCGGCATCGGCCATTTCGCCAGGACCGTTTACAATGCAGCCCATAATACCAATTTTTAAGCCTTTTAAATGATCGGTGCGAGAACGAATTAATTGGGTGGTTTCCTGTAAATCGAAAAGCGTTCTACCACAACTTGGACAAGAAATATATTCCGTCTTGCTTATTCTTGTTCTTGTTGCCTGTAAAATACCAAAGCTTGTAGAATTAAGCAAAGCTAAACCTGCATTCCGAGCATCAATCCAGATACCATCTCCAAAACCGTCAGTAAATAAAGCGCCAAAATCGGTTGAAGCATAAAGTTGCAGATGATCTGCATCATATTCTTGGTAAGTCCTTTTAATGATTACTGGGACCTGGATATTTTTCTCTTGAAGCGCAACAAAAAACTCTCTTTGTTCAGCCATTCCATGGTTTGCAGATGTCTTCAACACAAAAACCACATTAATCAGTTGATGTAAAGATAAATGATTGAAATGCGCTGCATCAATTTCTACGAAGTTTAAATGCTCGTCCTTAACTACTGACTCATTAAACTCATCTAAAGAAAATAATGGGTGGCAATTATTTTTATCCTTTAAACCTAACCAGGTTTGATAATTGTACACTTGTTTTAAGTTCCCTGGGAAAGAGAATGATGGTAAATTATCGCCTAAGAAAGCTAAATCACAAGCTTGATCTGCTAGGTTATATTTATCTAAACCAGCGCTGTAATTATAACCTACAGCACTTAAAAAATAAGGATCTTTTAGGTTTTCTGCCGAAACATCGATCATTACAACGGGGTGGTGATGGCCTCCAATGTGCTGTACAGATTCTGTGATTCTTCGAGCATAAGCGTAAGGAGAATAAGTTTTGGTGGGAGATGGTTGTGAAACGGATGATTTGGTTTCCGATTCCTTGCTTCTGAAAACATATCGGTCGGCCAAAGCTTTGGCAACTGGAGCCTCAAATTCTGGGTCTTCGGTTAACGAAACACGAATAGTATCGCCTAAACCATCTTCTAATAAAGTTCCTATTCCAACAGCCGATTTAATACGACCATCTTCTCCATCGCCAGCTTCGGTTACACCGAGATGCAAAGGATAGTTCATACCTTCTTTTACCATTGTTTCTACCAGTAAACGGTAAGCCTGAACCATTACCTGCGTATTACTGGCTTTCATTGAAATAACCAGATTATAATAGTTTTCGGCCTCGCACATACGCATAAACTCCATTGCCGATTCTACCATTCCACGTGGTGTATCACCGTAATGGCTCATAATACGATCCGAAAGGGAACCATGATTTGTACCAATACGCATCGCTGTACCGTATTCTTTACAAATTTTAATAAGCGGAATAAACTTTTTATTGATTCTTTCTAATTCGGCTGTATAGGCTTCTTGTGTATATTCTAAATTTTCGAATTTCTTTTTATCAGCATAATTACCTGGATTTACGCGAACCTTTTCTACAATTCTAGCTGCCATTTCTGCTGCATTCGGCGTAAAATGGATATCGGCGATTAGGGGAACATTATATCCGCGGTAGCGTAATTCTTTTTTAATATTGGCTAAATTTTCGGCTTCTTTAATACTAGGCGCAGTAATACGAACATATTCGCAGCCAGATTCTATCATTCGGATGGTTTGCTCAACCGTTCCAATGGTATCCATGGTATCGGTGGTGGTCATCGATTGGATTCGAATTGGATTATGACCGCCCAAAGCGATATCACCAATATTTACTTCGCGGGTTAAAAACCTCGAATATTGCGTTAAACTGTTGCAATATCCACCACCTAACTCATGCTTTGCCAAAATATTTTCCATGCGATTGCAAAGATATAGATAGAATTTCGAATGAGAGAATTTTGTATGATAGAATGACTGAATGTTTACTAGCAACTTCCAGTCAATGACCTAAATTCAACCAGTTTTAAATTAACCTATCTTTTATAACTAAAGTATCGGCGGCGATATCATGCCAGCATTGGTTTTTCTTATTCAAAAAACTATATAAATAGCCAAAAAAAACAGGGATTACAGAAAATATTTTAGAAAAATTTCTTCCTAAAGATTTACCAAGAGAAATTGGACTTCCTTCTAAATCGGTAACTTTTATATTTACCAAACGTTTTCCGATGGTAGCTTGTTTTTTAGTCGATTCGGCGATGCTTCCGTAAATTAACTTAACGAGGAAAATGGATGGCAATGGAATCAGAAAAGCCATAATTCGTAGATCTTTCCCTTCAACAAAAATAAAACTAAAAAGAATGATTGCGCAGAACACTAGAAAAATCAAGAAATGATCGATAACCGAAGCCAGCAGTCTTAAATCGAAAGAAGCAAAATATTGTGGTGCAGTTTTTTGATAACTAAAACCCAAAAGCTCACGCAATTCTGGAATTGCATGAGCTTCTTTATAATCGTCCATTCCTGGTTTCCGTATAAACGTATTTGGTTTAATGTTTAAATCATTAAGCTCAGAAAGGCTATATGGCCCTTGAGGTTTTCCGTTTATAACTACTGTATACAGATTAGGATTCATTTGATTTTATGATTTTAAGATTAGGGTTTTACAAGCTTTGATGATATAAGCCTTAAACCTTCAGCCTTTAAACCTTAAACCTTTTTAATATCTATCAACCTCAAAGCTACTCAATCCACCATCTAAATTAATAAAGATTTTTTTTGTAGATGTTTTATAATTCGAAGTTTGGTAAACGCCATCGCTAATTTTATCAAATCCAGAGAAATCTTTTGCCGATAAACCTGTTTTTGTTTTAATTATACAACCAGAGCCTTCAGGAATTTTTATTTTAACTTCGGCGACTCCAGATTTTACTATTACATCAGTAATTGGCAACAAATTTCCAATCTTGATATCCATAGATGCAGCGCCTCCATCGAAACGGAAAGTGCGAACTTTATAGTCTGCAAAATCAAAATCGGCCTCTCCAGCACCTAGCTTCATGTTGATTGTCCATTCTGGTAATTTATTCAACTTGAAATCAACATCATTACCACCATCACCAAAATTCCACTTATTCTTTTTATCACCCATTTTAAAATTTAAAACAGTTGTGCTGTCGGTAGTTTGCTTAGTTAAAGAGAAATTACCATGCTTTTTCTTAATGTCAGCATTAATTAATTCAGCAGTTTCACCATCAAGGTTAAAAGAAACCCCACCTCCAGAAATATTAAGAATGGTTTTTTTCGCACTATCTATCGCTACCAACGGCTCAGATAATTTCAACTGATTGAAAGCAGTATCATTGCTATCATTATCGTTGTCGTCGTTATCATCTATATTGATATCAACATCCTTTTTAAAATTATGTCCCCACCACGAGTTACGATCAGGTTCTTGCTGCCCTCTAAAGAAAAGAAAAGACAAGGTTACAACTAAAACAGCTATCGAAATTATACTGCCCGTTTGCGAATTGTTTTTATTAAAAAGAATATTTACACCTGCAATAATTAAAAACACAGGCCAGAAATGCCATACGTTACGCCAGTAAAAATCGATTACGCCAAAATTTTCGAGTAAGAGTACACCGCCAATGAAAAGCAGTAAAATACCCCAGATTAATCTATCTAGTTTCATAATATTTATACTTGAGGGTTATTAGGTGTTGAATTATTTTCGTCTTTTGGTATATGAGTTTCCTCAACAACTACTGCATCCGTTACAGTTTCGGCTTTAGGCTCGTTACCAGTTTGCTGGTTTTGAAAGGCCGCCCATTCATTTTTTCTTTTCGATTTCGCAATTATGCTAATACCTAAAACGATAAAGATAACTGGCCAGAAGTTTCTGAATCTGAACCAATCTGGAATGAAGTCCAATTCACGCATTAAAAAAAAACATCCGATTACAAGTAAAACTAATCCTCCAATTGTACGGCCAGTATCGTTTGGTTTATTTAGTTTACCAAAATTCGCTTGTGTTTCGAATGGTGTTTTCTGTGCATCGCTAACAGGCTGAGTCCAGTTTGTATTACCCGAACCTACTGGGCCTGCAAAGGGATCAGCATTTCCAAATGGTGGGGTATTTGGGTTGTTTTTATTAAAGTAATCATTAAATTTCGAGAATTTTGCTGCTGGGTCATTGTTAACCGGCACAATAATCCACATAATTATATAGGCTACCAAGCCACCTCCAGCCATAAATATGGCAGATAATGCAAACAATAATCTAACTATGGTTACCTCTACCTGCATATAATCTGCAAGCCCCGAAGCCACACCCGCAATCATCTTATCGTGTTCGTTTCTAAAAAGCTTCTTTTCCATAACGCTGTTCATTTTGTGTTTAAAAATCCAGCGGAGTAATTAGCACTTCATCAACATTTACCCCTTTACTTAAGTTTAAAATGGTAAATAGAGTTTCTGCAATATCTTCGGGTTGTACAAATTTTTCATCAGGAATCGTTGTTCCTTCCCAGGATGATGTTTTGGTTGAACCCGGCAAAAAAGCAGTTACTTTTACATTGTGTGGAGCTAACTCTTGCCGCAATACATGATTAAGACTTAACATCGCTGCTTTTGTTACACTATAACTTCCACCATTTTTTACAGGCGCCTTACTAGCCACCGAACAAATGTTAAATATGTGCCCACGCTGTTGTGAACGCATTTTTTTTCCATAAAACTTACTGATATAATAACCAGCATTTACATTTATATTTTGCTGTTTCTCAAAGGTTTCATCATCCTCATCGAGCATACTACCTGGTAAAAAAGCGCCAACATTATTTACTAAAACATCAACGAAACCAAATTCATTCTCCGCTGTATTTAAAAATTTATAGACTTCTTCTTTAATGCCATAATCTACCGCATAAATTAAAATTGTTCTCCCAGTAACAAATAGTTCATCCCGAAGTTTCTCGAGTTCTGGCTGATTTCGAGCCGTAAGTAGCAAATCGTAACCATTTTCCCAGAGCTTAATCGCTATTGCTCTACCAATTCCTTTTGTTGCTCCGGTTATTACAGCCTTCATACTTTTATGGTTTAATTTTTGTAAGCAAAAAACCATATTTATATTTAAAACCACGAATATTTTTGTAATTAACAAAGGCCTACAACTTTTTTATCGTTTCTTTGTAGTATAATATATATTGAACATTTAAATTAAGCAACACATACGGAATGAATTTTACCAATTTCGGCAGGTATATACTGCTACTCAAATCAGTATTCAGAAAGCCGGAAAAACTGAAGATATATCTTAAAGAAATTGCCAAACAGATGGATTATGTTGGCGTTGGCTCGTTGGGGTTAATCGCTATTATTTCAACTTTTATTGGTGCGGTAATGACCTTGCAAATTGCTTTCCAGTTGGTAAGCGATTTTATTCCAAAAACAATTATTGGCTCTGTAAACCGAGATTCGAGTATTCTGGAACTAAGTCCAACCATTAGTGCAATTGTACTGGCTGGTAAAATTGGCTCAGCCATTTCGTCGGAAATTGGTTCTATGCGAGTTACCGAGCAAATTGATGCCCTTGAAATTATGGGTATTAATGCGCCAGGTTATTTAATTCTTCCAAAAATCATTTCAGGCATCACAATGGTACCGATGTTGGTTATCATTTCAATGTTCTTAAGCATTTCAGGTGGCTATATTGGTGGCTCGATTTCTGGAGCGGTTACACCTGCAGAATACATTCAAGGAATTACAACTGATTTCAATCCATATACAATTGTAGTGGCATTGGTTAAAGCATTTGTTTTTGGCTTCATTATCACCTCAGTTCCAGCTTACGAAGGATTTTATGTTCGCGGTGGAGCATTAGAAGTTTCTCAGGCAAGTACAAGAGCAGTTGTAATTAGCTGTATCTCTATTCTTGTTTGCGATTATTTAGTTACTCAATTGTTATTATAATGATCGAAGTTAAAGATATATACAAATCATTTTCTGGAAACGATGTTTTAAAAGGTATTTCAGGAAAATTTGAAGAAGGCGTTACTAATTTAATTATTGGAGGTTCAGGATCTGGTAAAACGACCTTATTAAAATGTATGGTTGGCTTACATCAGCCAGATTCGGGCTCTGTTCTTTACGATGGACGAGACTTTACTCCCATGACCTATGAACAACGTATTGAGGTTCGTAAAGAAATTGGAATGCTTTTCCAAGGATCGGCTTTGTTTGATAGTATGACTGTTGAGGATAATATTATGTTTCCCTTAAATATGTTTACCGATCAAACACGAGCAGAAAAAATGGAGCGTGTAAATTTCTGTTTAGAAAGGGTTAATTTGGCAGGGAAAAACAAGTTATTTCCAGCAGAGCTTTCTGGAGGAATGAAAAAGCGTGTAGGTATAGCCCGTGCAATTTCGATGAATCCAAAATATTTATTTTGTGATGAACCAAACTCGGGTTTAGATCCAAAAACATCTATCGTAATTGATGAATTGATTCAGGAATTAACTGAAGAATTTAAAACCACTACCATTGTAGTTACTCACGATATGAACTCCGTTATGGGTATTGGGGATTATATTCTTTTTTTACACGAAGGAAAAAAATTCTGGGAAGGTAGTAACAAAGAAATCGCACATACAGATATTAAAGAACTTAACGACTTCGTATTTGCCAGCCGCTTTATGAAAGCTGCCAAAGATAAGTTTTAACTTTAATCGTCATCGCGAGGCAAAAGCAATCTAATTGAAAATAAACCAATTAAGATTACTTCGGATCTCGTAATGATGACTACATAAATTAACACATGATACAATTACTTGCCCCAACCCATTGGAAAGATTACGAACTAATTGATTGCGGGGATTTTGAAAAATTAGAACGTTTTGGAAATGTTATTTTAATCAGACCAGAGCCACAGGCCGTTTGGAAAAAAACATTATCAGAACAAGAATGGAAAAAAACAGCCAACATCACTTTTCGTGGTCGCTCTGCAACTTCTGGCGAATGGGTTAAAAAAAATCCTGCAACACCAGATAGATGGCATGTTGAATATAAAAATAATGAAGTTGCCATTAAACTTCGTTTAGGCTTAACTTCTTTTAAACACGTTGGTGTTTTTCCAGAACAAGCGGTAAACTGGGATTTTATTTCTTCATCAATTAAAAAATTTAAAACTCCACAACCGAAAGTATTAAACCTTTTTGCTTACACTGGCGCTGCATCTTTAATTGCAAATGCAGCTGGCGCAGAAACTACTCATGTAGATTCGATTAAACAGGTAGTAACGTGGGCAAACGAAAACCAGGAACTTTCGGGCTTAAAAAATACCCGTTGGATGGTGGAAGATGCTTTAAAGTTTGTTAAAAAAGAGCTCAAAAGAGGTAAAAAATATAACGGAATTATTCTTGACCCACCTGCCTACGGTCATGGCCCAAATGGCGAAAAGTGGAAGCTTGAAGACCATATTCAGGAAATGATGCAAGATGTAGTTCAGTTATTAGATGAGAAGGAACATTTCTTAATATTAAACACTTATTCTCTTGGATTTTCTTCTGTTATTGTAGAGAACTTAATTCGCACATCATACCCTAATGTTAAAAATTTAGAGACGGGCGAATTATATCTTCAGGCTACTGCAGGCATTAAACTTCCTTTAGGTGTTTTTGGTAAATTCTGCAATGTGTAAATGTTGATTACTTTATTTTGAACTCTCAGTTTTCCATCCTACTTTCATGCATAAACAGATTCGGAAAACCTGTCTAAACATTAAAAACCTATAACATATTTATGAAATTTCCTCAATTAGCGGGTACCTTAGTACTTGGTTTTGCCGCAATTAGCTTATTTGCCAACTGCAATTCAGATGGCAAAAGTGGTGGCGTTGGCAAAATGTTCTCATCAGACAGTACAAAAAAGAAAACAGATTCTACAGTAAATGTAATGAAGCCTGTTGATCCTAAATTATATGATTCTTTAGTTCGTAAATTAGCAAACGGTGATACAACAGGCAGATGGCCTGTGAAAAATCAGCCAGTTCCTTTAGCTGGTGCTATTTTACCATTTAAACGTATTGTTGTTTATTATGGCAACCTGCATTCTAAAAAAATGGGTGCTTTAGGCGAATATGCTCCAAAAGAAATGTGGCAACGTTTAAATGCTGAAGTTAAACGTTGGGAAAAAGCAGATCCATCTACACCAGTCCAACCAGGTTTACACTACATTGCAGCGGTAGCTAGCGGAACTCCTGGCAGAGATAATAAATACATTAATCGTATGGCTAATTCGCAAATTGACTCGGTTTTAAAAATCGCGAAAATGCAGCCTAATACAATTGTGTTTTTAGATTTACAAGTTGCATTAAGCACCATAAAAGCAGAATTACCACACATCGAAAAATATCTACAATTACCATACGTACATTTAGGAATCGACCCAGAATTTTCAATGAAAGATGGTTCTCTTCCAGGAAAAAGAATCGGTACTTATGATGCAGCTGATATTAATTACGTTACTGGCTATTTAGCTGATTTGGTTAAAAAATATAACTTGCCTCCAAAAGTATTCGTTCTGCACCGTTTTACTAAAAAAATGGTAACCAATGCATCGAACATTAAGCTTCGTCCAGAAGTTCAGGTTGTAATGCACATGGATGGATGGGGTGAACCAGATTTAAAAATAGGAACTTACCGTCACTTTATACAAGGTGAACCTGTTCAGTTTACAGGCTTCAAATTATTTTACAAAAATGATTTAAAGAAAGAACCTAAACGTTTAATGACCCCTGAAGAGTTATTAAAACTTACTCCAAAACCGATTTACATTCAGTATCAATAATATTAAAGCCCATGATTAAAATCATGGGCTTTTTTTACATCTATTTAAACCCTCCAACATCTATGAAATCTATTTTCTTCCTAATCGTTATTTCATTTTTTTCATTACGTGGCTTTTCTCAAGAGCTAAAGTCTTCCAAATCATTAGCCTCTGCGTTATCTTCATCGGCTAAAACACATAAACCTGTGTTATTGGTAATCTTGCCACCAGTTATGGTAAATCCACCAGTTAATAGTAAAGCAAATTTTAAATCGGGATTGGATGAAAAAGATGTTTCAGATCTGGTGAATGAAAATTTCATAGTATATAAAACGATTATGACCGATACCAGCGTAAGATCAATTATGCGAATTGGAAACATCAACCGTTATCCTGCTTATATTTTTCTAAGAGAAAACAGCGAGATATTTTATAGCGAATTTGGAAATTCAACCGATAAAAATAAATATTTATCAATGGTTCAAAATGCGTTGACAGCTTATAAAGAAAAATCTATCTCTGAACTGGAAAAAGATGTAGAGATGAATAAAGGAAGCATCTCTCAGCTAAAAAAATTGATTGATGCCCGTCAAAAAATTGGAATAACCAATAATGCAGATTTGATTGAGCAGTACGTGAGCAACCTTACAATAGGTGATTTTAACAAGTATGAAAATGTGCTGTACATTTTGCAGGCGGGTCCTTATGTAGATGGCACTGCCTACAAGCTTGCCTACACAAACAGAAAACTCATAGATAGTTTATATAGAAACGAGTCGGCACAAAAAAGAATAGCGATTAATAGAGCAATTATTTCGAATACGATGAAGGCCGCTGTAAAAGATAAAAATGTTAATAGAGCCATGGCGGCGGCAAATTTTGAACGCTCTACTTGGTCCAGAGATTACAGAGCAGGAGAGAAATCTTACAATAACCAAATGCTTTGGTACTATTATACCGTGAAAGATACGGCAAGTTACTTTAGAACTGCAATGTATTTTTACGACAATCACTACATGAATATTAGTGCCGATAGTATTAAAAGGATTGAAAAGAAAAATCTAGATCGGAACCTGAAAAATTCATTTCCAGAAGATTTAGGAAAAAAAATCGTTTCAAAGGAAAAAATGGACAGCTTATTAAAATTGCCTGGAATGAAAAGTGCGACCAAATCTGTTGTGGGGGTGAGCTCTCCTGTTTCAAACTATGCAAACGAACTAAATAATGCTGCATGGAATTTTTATCAAACAGGCACTAAAAACCTTAATTACTTAACAAAAGCGATGCTTTGGAGCAGGCGTTCGATTGAATTAAATCCAATTGGAGGCTATTATGATACTTTAGCACACTTGCTGTATAGGCTAGGTTACTTTGAAGAGGCAATTAAAACTCAGGAAGATGCAATAGAAAAATCTAAATTGCAAGGAATGAATCCCGTTAACTTGCAAGCTGAATTAAAAAAAATGAAAGCAAGACAAATTTAGTGGTCTGCAAAATTGCAAAAAAGCGCCTCGATATAAAATCGAGGCGCTTTAATTTTGGCTATTAACAATTAAACCATGTTTTCCATCGGTAGATGAATATTTTTAGTTCTTATTCTTCTTTAACCACTCCAATCTTCTTTGATCTGGTAAGTGCTTAACTTTAAAACTTTCAAATTTAACTTTAAAGCCATTTCCATCAGGGCTTGCAGCCATTAACCCAACCATTACGGGCCTGTTATCCTGAAGATTTGCATTTCGCAACATTAAATAGGTTATATCATCATAAGAATAAAATACTTCTACAGCATCCAATCTTCTAACAGCTTTTATCCATAAAAACGGCGGTGTTTTATCTAAGGTTGTTACGCTCCAGTCACTTGTTTTGTGGGTTACAACTGTACTCAGGTTGTATTTGCCATCAACAAATTCAATTCCTGTTTTAATATAGTTTTCATGATCAATACGAAGCATTAAACCCATCTGATCAAAACGTACTTTATAATCGCCAGTTATTTTCACTTTAACCTCAAATTCGCCGCCATAAGTCGAGTAATAAAATGGTGCATCATCAACGGTAAAACCATAATGCGAAATTCTCCAGTAATCGCTTTGCGGAGTTACAAACATATTTAAAGCATTATCCTTTATCTCCCATTTTTCGGGCTCGTTAAACCATTGCATTTTTTCGAGACTTTGCGCAAAAGCCATTTGCACCATTGCCATTGCAAGGACGCTTAAAATAATTTTCTTCATTTGTGCTTAGAGCTAATAACCATATTTATATTTACAGCAACAAAGGTATAATACTGCAAGCAGGCGGTCAATACTGATAAATAACCATATAATATGAATATTGTAGATACACTGAATGAAAAACTGCTTACACAGGTTTTTAAGGAAGATGACGATAAAACCATAAGTTTGGCGCATTACCAATATATGGCTTTTATGTATGCGCAAATCGAAAACTCAATTGCGGTGCTCAGTGATATGAAGGCGAATAAGAGTTTTATTTACAATGGAAATGTGGCCAAGGTATTCGGGCTTTCAGAGCAGGATAATTCTTCAGAAATAAATTCGATATGGGAAGAAGAAATTTTCAATAAGATTCATCCTGATGATTTACTGGATAAACATTTACTCGAACTGCAATTTTTTAATATGATTAAAAATATACCAACGACAGAGCGGGCGAATTATCATGTAAGTAGCAGAATTCGAATACGCAATAAAAGCAACGAATATATTTTCATTAAACATCGAATGTTTTATATATCCAGTTTGCCCAATGGAAGTTTGTGGTTGGCGCTTTGTTTATATAATTTCCTCGATGATGAATTTAACATTGATAAACCAGAGCGGCTAATTGTAAATTCAGCTACTGGAGAAATTATAAAGCCCGACAATCAAAAATCAATTAATATCTTAACAACTCGCGAAAAAGAAATCTTACAGCTTATTAGAAAAGGAAAAATGAGTAAAGAAATTGCAGATTTATTTGCAATAAGTATAAACACCGTAAACCGTCATCGCCAAAATATATTAGAAAAATTAAGGGTAAACAACTCTCACGAAGCTTGCCGAATCGCTGAAATTATGCACCTAATTTAAGAACATTTAGCTTTCAAAAGTGAGCAAAGCATGTTGACTTGCCGTGTGAATATCTCTCCAAACGCGATTGATTTCAGAATCTTTTCTCGCTGCCTCTAAACCACAGTAGGGAAAAAGTGTATCGGCCGATTTTCTACAAGCATGTGCCAGTTTTCGGCTTATTAAACTTACTTCTGCAAGCTGTTCATTATTTATAATTTGATTTGATAATAACTGCATCCAAGACTCATCGAATGTTTTATAAAATTGCTCCTTTAACTGTTCGATTTCATCTTTACATCTATTAAGTTCGAATGTAAAAAAATCGATTTGTGTTTCTGTATATCTTTTCAGTCCAGAGCGGCTAAAAAATGCTTCCTCAACCAATCGGATAAAATGATTAGCCATACCTAAACTATTCACGGCTAAAGTAGTTTCTGCAAGTTGTAAAAACGGATAATCAAACCCTTCATCTGCAACTTTAATATCGTTATTAATTTTAAAGGTTCGGTTTAATGGAACTTCCAGATTTTTAACCTCGAAAGCGTGACTACCAGTTGCAACTAAACCAAAATAAGACCAGCCAGCTAAAATTTCTACTTCATCCTTTTTTAGGATAAACGACATTACTTTTGGATTTCCATCCTGATCTAAAATATCAGAACCATCATCAGATTTAAGCAGGCAGTTTGCAGTGAAAATTGTTGCGTGTAGTGCCCCACTTGCGTATTTCCAATGTCCGTTAATTAAATAACCATGATTAGTTTTAACAGCAATGCCACCAACGGCCCCACTTCCCGCGAAACAGACTTTTTTATCTGAAAAAATTTCTTCGGCTAATTCGGGGTTTAAAAAGCCTGCAAACCAGGCAGCACCTGCACAAAGCGTAACCGTCCAGCCTAAACTCCCATCGGCTTCCGCCAGTTCTTCCTCCAAACGCAAAATTTCGGGGAGTTTTTTACCTGCTCCGCCATAAACCTCAGGCACGAAAAGTTTAAACCAGTTTTCCTGATAAGCTTGTTCTAAAATTTCGGGATGTAGTTGTCCCATTTCTTCAGAAAGCTGAGCAAACTCACTTACTTTATCTTGCCAGGTTTGCGTTAGTATGTTTTGCATAAATGTATTTTTTTTTAACAGGTAATCATCGAATCACGAAAAAATTCATTTGATTTCTTATGGCCTACCAATTAGATGTTTAAACTGTTCTTAGATTTCGTTTTCCAATAATTTTCTTCCAATCTATAAAACCAAAAATGGCAACCACAAATAAGAAAGTAGTTAAGCAAGCCATTAATGGCAATTTTTTATGGAATAGCAACGGGATAGCAACAAGGTTTGAAATATTAAGAAAAATCCAATTTTCGATTTTACGTTTAGCCAAAAGCCACATACCAGCCCACGCAGTAGAAGAAACAAATGCATCGAGCAAGGGCACATCAGAGTCAGTATGATTTCTCAATGCAAAATAGAACACAAAAAACCCGATAATAGAAATCAGAACGGCAATAGTTAGCTCTCGATTTGTACTCCAGGAAACCTGATTTTCGCCATCGAGTTTGCGTTTCTTCCAAATTATCCAGCCATAAACACTCATTACTAAGTAGTAAATACTTAGAAGCATTTCTGCATAAAGTTTAACGTTTAGTAGTAGAAACATACTTAATAAAATGGATACAATACCCGTTGGATATAACCAGATATTATTTTTTTTAGCTAGTAAAACTTCAGATACACCAAAGCCCACAGCCAGCCATTCTATTACTGAAGTGTGCAAAATTTGCTCTCGAAAGAGCCCGAACCATTCTTGAAAATTCATTTACAATAATTTCTGCCTTTGGGCATAATAAAAACATTGAAAACTGCTTTCAGGGCGAAACAGTATTGTAAACTTAACCTCTTCCCTACGTCGGCATTATCCGAATCAGGTGCATATCTTTTAGAAGTTCCAATAATCAAATATCAATTTCCAAACGTTTGAATATTGAATGTATTGGTCATCTTTCAAGACAATGGGTGTAATCTCAGCCGATTATTGACAAAAGAAATTGTCAGGAATCAGCACCCCTTTGAGTAAGGCAAATATAGTTTTTATAATGGAAAAACTATATTATGAAGAAAAAGAATAAAAATCTGTTGCAATACTGGCAAGTTTCGATTTCAAAATTCGATGTTGCTTTTTTATTATTGATAATTGAAAAAATCATTAATTTTAAAACCATGAGCAGCAAAATAATAATTGGTGTTACCGATTGCAGTAAATTCGAAATTTATCGCGATTGGGTTTTATCCTATGATGAAAGCGTTGAAGTAATACAACTGGGCTACAAATTGGATAATTTTGAGGAGATCAATCGTTGCCATGGCATTGTACTTACTGGCGGAGAAGATGTTCACCCTCGTTTTTATAATAAACCAGAATACCATACATACTGCTATGAAGATGATATTGATGAGCAACGAGATGAATTCGAGTTCAAAATATTATCCTATACAGAAGAAAATAGTATCCCAGTTTTAGGTATTTGTAGAGGAATACAAGTTGGCAATGTTTTTTTCGGCGGAACTTTAATTCCAGACATAGCAAGCTGGGGTAAATTTGACCATTCTAAAATGCCCGATAAAAGCGATAGATACCATGAAATAATTGTTAATCCATCCTCGTGGTTAAATAGAATTGTAAATACCGATAGAGGATTAGTTAATAGCAATCATCATCAAAGTACCGACAGAGTTGGTAAAGGCCTGGTGGTAAGCGCCATCTCTCCTGATGGAGTTGCAGAAGCAATTGAACGCACACAGCCCGAAGGAAAATCCTTTCTGCTATTTATACAATGGCATCCTGAACGATTGAAAGATAAACAAAGTCCGTTTAGCAAAAACCTACATAATGCTTTTCTAAATTCGATAAGCAACGGCGATAAGAATTATTAATACTCACCCATACGCTCTATAAAATTTTGAAAAGGGTAAAAACTATTGTTAGCTAGAAAAAGAATGGAAAACATAAGAGACAATAACCTTATAGATGGAGAAATTGCAGATTATCTGTTAACTGATGAAGGGATACTAATTTCTTACAGCAAAAGTACTTTACGCACCGTTGAAAACATTTCTGCCAATGTAGCCCTTGTTAAAAAAATTACAAATGGCAAAAAAGTGCCTCTTCTTATTTACTTAAAAAACTCGCCCATTCCAGATCAGAAAACCCGTAAATTTTCGACTGAAAAACTTCCTGAAATTTACACCGCAATGGCGATGGTTTCTAAACCTGGCTTGGCCCAATTTATTATGAAGATACTTTTCAAATTCCAAAACCCGCCTATTCCAATGCAATCATTTACTGATGATAAAAAAGCCATGGAATGGCTAAGAAGATTTTTGTAATTTATATCTATCAGGGAGTAATTACTACTCAAACTCATCAACTCTAAATCTTTTTTAATAAATTGCCAATTAATACTTTTTCAGTTAAACCACAGTTACATATTTAATGAAAAGAATATTCGTGATGCTATCGTGCTGCATTTTTGCAGTTAATACATATGCTCAATCCATCGTTTCAGAAACAGAAATCGGAGAATCTGAAAGTGCCATTTCGAAAACACCAATTGCCATCATTCCTGAACCTGTTTCATTAATGAAAAAAGCAGGAACTTTTATCTTACCAGAAAATGTAAGTATTCTGGCAAGCAAAAGTGGCGAATTAAAACAATCAATTGAGTTTTTATCGCAAAGAATAACAATGGGAACAGGGAAATTTGTAAGTACTCCAGCAAATGCTGCACATCCTACCATAAAACTAATACTGAACACAAATGAAGATGTTCAACTTGGTTTAGAAGGTTACAAATTAAATGTAAATCCTACACAAATTGTAATTACAGCCAATAAGCCTGCTGGTATATTTTGGGGTGTTCAGTCTTTAATTCAACTTTTCCCTGCCGAAATAGAAAGTAAAGAATTAATAAAAAACATAAAGTGGACAGCACCATGCGTTGATGTAATCGATTATCCAAAATTGGGATGGAGAGGTTTAATGTTCGATGTAGCACGTCACTTTTTCACCAAGCAAGAAGTAAAGCAATTTATTGATGATATGGTTCGCTATAAATTCAATTTATTACACTTACATCTTGCCGATGATGAGGGATGGAGAATTGAAATTAAAGGCTTACCAAAATTAACCGAGGTTGGTGCATGGAGTGTTCAAAAAGTAGGCACCTTTGGCGATTTCATACCACCTACGGCTGATGAACCTCGAACTTACGGTGGCTTTTACACGCAAGAAGACATCAAAGAATTGGTACAATATGCACAAGAACGCTTTGTAAATATTTTACCAGAAATTGATGTACCAGGCCACAGTTTAGCTATTATTGCCTCATATCCTGAATTATCCTGCACACCTGATGCAGTAAATTATAAAGTACGTTCGGGCGAAAAAATTATGGACTGGAGTCGTGGCGCACCACCAATTGCGCTGGTAGATAACACACTTTGTCCTGCAAACGAAAAAGTTTATGGCTTTTTAGATACTGTACTAACTCAAATTGCTCAGCTTTTCCCTTTCGAGTACATCCATATGGGTGGCGATGAGGCCTCGCATAATTTCTGGGAAAAGAATGATCAGATAAAAGCATTAATGCAACGTGAAGGCTTGAAAACCATCCCGCAAGTTCAGGCTTATTTTGAAAAACGTGTAGAGCAAATTGTAATATCAAAAGGTAAAAAATTTATGGGATGGGATGAAATACTCGAAGGAGGTGTTTCGCCAACCGCCGCAGTAATGAGTTGGAGAGGTATGAAATATGGTATCCAGGCAGCTAACGATAAACATAATGTTGTAATGAGCCCAACAGATTTTGCTTATTTGGATTATATGCAGGCCGATGTTATTACGGAACCAAGAGTTTATGCTTCTTTACGTTTAAATAAAGCTTATCAGTTTAACCCAGTTCCAGCAAGTGTTAATGCCAAATATGTTATCGGCGGACAAGCAAACCTGTGGACAGAGCAAATATTTAATTTCCGCCAGGTACAGTATATGGTTTGGCCTCGTGCTTTTGCCATTTCAGAATCGGTTTGGAGCCCAATAGAAAAGAAAAACTGGACTAATTTTGTTGAGCGTACAGAAGAACAATTTAAACGTTTAGATTTAGCTGAGGTAAAATATTCTCCAGCCATTTACGATCCAATTATATCTGTTAAACGCTCACCAGATAAGCAATTAATGATTGAGCTAACGCCAGAAATTGATGGATTGGATATTTACTACAGCTTTGACAACTCTACCCCCGATCGCTTTTACCCAAAATACACCAGCGCGTTAGTACCGCCAAAAGATGCCAGTATGTTGCGTATAATTACCTACAGAGGCAAACAACCGATTGGCCGATTAATTAGTTTACCAGTTGGTGATTTACAGAAAAGAGCAAAATAATGGGGCAAGAAATAGAACGCAAATTTTTAATCAATTTATCTGAATGGGAAAAACTTGATAAACCAGCAGGAAAACATTTCAGACAAGGTTATATTTTAACTGATCCCGAAAAAACAATTCGGGTTCGAAAAACTGAAACAGCAGGTTGGTTAACCATGAAGGGCATTTCTGTTGGGGCAACAAGGTTAGAGTATGAATACGAAATTCCGTTAAAAGAAGCCGAAGAACTGCTAGATAATTTTTCGGAAAATGAATTAGAAAAAATTCGACACGAAATTGTTCACGCCAATAAACTTTGGGAAGTTGATGTATTTTTAGGCGATAATGAAGGCTTAATCGTTGCCGAAATCGAACTTCTATCAGAAAATGAACCATTCGAAATACCCAATTGGATTACAGAAGAAGTAACCCACGAAAAAAAATACTACAACTCCAATTTAACAAAACATCCTTTTAAAGATTGGAGTTTGTAATCCTACAAAAGTTATCATAATCAAGGTTCGTAAAATATTCGAACCTTTTTTTGTGGTGATTTTTTTTAGAAAAGCAAGTTTGAATAAAAATTTAAGTTGTACGGGCTTTCTGCTAAATCTTTTTTGTGATGGTAATGTGCCTCATTCTTATTAAGCACAGCAAAAAAGTATATCGCTTCAATCCCGTTTAGCAACTATAGCCTGTACACAAATTTAAGATTGCTAAGCTAAACATCACTAACTAACTAATGTGAATAAAAAAACCTTTAAGTTTTATTTCGTTTAAAACTCATTTCATATATTAGTTGCTTCATAAATCGTCCCTTGATTAGTGAATTAAAAGTGTTAGCAATAGCACATTTATTTCAATTTGCTTTTAATAAAATCAATATAAAAGAGGATGAAAACAACTAAATTTTTAATGAGTGCGGTTATCGCAGCAACGCTATTCTTAGCCAGCTGTAAACCAAAGGATGCAGATATCCAGGCTGCAGTTCAGGCTAAGGAACCTGCAGGGATTACAGTTGTCGTTGCAAAAGGCGATGTTACGTTAACAGGTGAAGTAGCAGATGATGCAGCCAAAGCTAAGGCCGAAGAAATAGCCAAAGCCGAAAAGGGTGTTAAATCTGTTATTAACAGCTTAACAATTAAACCTGCACAAGCTCCTGTAGTTATTTCGGAAGACACAACATTAACTAAAAATGTTGCTGATGCTACCAAAGATTTCCCAACGGTAAAAACGGAAGTTAAAGATGGTGTGGTAATTCTTACAGGCGAAATTAAAAAAGCTTCGTTAATTACCTTAATGCAACATCTAAGTGCGTTAAAACCTAAGAAAATCGAAAATAAATTAACTGTAAAATAACCTGAACAATGGCACTACAAGACAAATATAAAGCATTAACCGATGCGGCAATTGCTGCAGGTATAACTGATTTAGCTGTACGCGAACAAGATGGTATTTTATATGTTGATGGAACAGCAGCCGATGGCGCAACAAAAGATAATCTTTGGGAAATTTACAATCAAATCGACCCGAACTTTACCTCTGGCGATTTAGTTTTAAACGTAAACGTTGCTATTGATGTAGCGGTTACCCACGCAAAAGTTATTACCCAAAGCAGCAACTTAAACATTCGCAAAGGGCCAGGAACCGACCAGCCAATTGTTGGTAAGGCTGCACATAATGAAGTTATTACTCTTGTAAATCGCAGTAACGATTTATGGTGGTTAGTACGTACAAATGACGGCGAAGAGGGTTATTGCTACGCTCAATACCTAGAGCCACAAGCTTAATCTATTGCTAATTTAACAAATCCGCAGCCTTAAAACTGCGGATTTTTTTTGTTCTTTAAATTCAAGAAACCCGCGTTGTTAGAAACAAGAATCTAGATTATATAGGAATATATTTGAACTTTTATTAAATTCGGCAACTGTTCAGGAAAACCAAACTATTTTATGAAAAATAATTTATCAGACCAAAGTCTCGAATTTTTAATAAAACAAAGAAATTTGTTAAAAGGCGTAGCAATAGGATTTGGCATCGTATTACTTTTAGCGTTTGGCATATTTGCGTATGTAGCAATTGAGAAGAAAAATTTTGCACTACTTGCTATTTTTCCAGCCAGCATGATTACAATGCTTCCCATCCTTTTAAGATTTGGACAAATAAATAAAGAAATAAAATCAAGACAAACTAACTAGTGAATTCAAACGCTCCATTAGCCCACCATAACTGCTTAAACTGCAACAACGAAGTAATTGATAAGTATTGCGAAAGCTGCGGACAGAAATCGACTACACATCGTTATTCTTTAATACATTTTATTGAACACGATTTCGTACATGGCGTTTGGCATGTAGATAAAGGTATTTTATATACCATTAAGGCGCTGTTCACCAGGCCTGGACATAGCGTAAGAGAGTTTATTCAGGGTAAAAGAGCACGGCTCTTTAACTTTGTAACGCTGATCATGATTATTTTAACAGTTTCAACTCTCTTAGCACCTTATATACATATCCGTTTGACTGATATTATGCCAAAGAATATTCAGGCGACCATGGGTGAAATTGAAAAATTTAGTGCTAAGTATCCAAAATTAATGGTGCTTATATTAATCCCTTTTTATTCTTTATTTAGCTTTGTATGGTTTAAAAAAGCAAAATTAAATTACAGCGAACATCTGGTTTTAAATTCCTACAAAACATCCGTAGAATTAATTATTGGATTGCTATTTTCCATATTGACAATTTTTTACACCAACCCCACAAGCCTGTTTATTATTTATTATGTTGTTGTGGGTTTAGGAGGAATGATTTATTCAGTTTGGTTTTACAGCCAATTCTTTTCACGATACGGCTATTCTAACAAGGCTGCAGTTTTCAGAGCAATTATGATTCCTGTATCCTATTTATTTCTTTCGGCATTTGTTGGATTTGCAATTGCCATTGTATCTAAGTTAATTAAATAACTATAATGAACCAAACTACCATTGACCTAAAGGACGGTGATCAATGCAAGGTGATTGCTGGAACGCATAAAGGCAAATCGGGAACGGTTAGAGATATCAACACCAGTAAAACTGGACATATTACGATTACAGTTGAGCAAATCGACAGTGTGCGTTTTAAAACGCTTGCAAGAAATGTTGAGTTAATTTGATTAAATGCCCATTCCTCGATAGCAATCATAATTAATTTCAATCCAAGTATTGTCTGTCTGAGCGATATCGAAGACTTTAACCCATCGGTTGCTATAGCACCGACCGAAAAATAAATAGTCTCACTGCTTTCCGTATAATTAACCCAACAGAAACGGTTTTAACTATCGGTTGGTGTCTCACCGACCGAAACATAAATAGTATACAAGCTTCGATACAATAAACCCGACAGAAACGGTTTTAACTATCGGTTGGTGTCTCACCGACCGAAACATAAATAGTATTACAGACTTCAGTATAATAAACCCGACAGAAACGATTTCAACTATCGGTTGGTGTCTCACCGACCGATACACAAATAGTATTACAGACTTCAGTAAAATAAACCCGACAGAAACGATTCCGATTTTTCATCGGATAAGTGTATGGCGGGATTTTCGGAACCGATGGAAACCCGAACCCTGCTTTCCAAAAAAATAGACATCGTTTAAATTTTAGTTGATAAAACTGAGATGTAGAATTACACTAAGCTTTCTGATTTCGCAGAAAGCTCAGTATGTTCAGACTAAAGTCCCATTTCTTTTTTAAGGAATTTACCCGTTAAGCTAATCGGATTCTGGATTAAACCTTCTGGTGTGCCTTCAAACAAAATCCTGCCACCGCCAGCGCCACCTTCTTCACCCAAATCGATAACCCAATCGGCAACTTTAACCACATCTAAATTGTGCTCAATTACCAAAATGGTATTTCCTTTATCTACCAGTTCTTGTAGAACGCCCAGAAGCACATTTATATCTTCAAAATGCAGCCCTGTAGTTGGTTCATCTAAAATGTAGAACGTTTTACCTGTATCCTTTTTCGAAAGTTCGGTAGCCAGCTTAACCCTTTGTGCTTCGCCGCCCGATAAGGTTACCGATGACTGCCCTAAAGTAATGTAGCCCAAACCAACATCTTTAAGCGTTTTGATTTTACGATAGATGATCGGAATGTGTTCAAAGTAAACACAAGCATCTTCGATACTCATATCCAAAACATCGCTGATTGATTTCCCACGATAACGAACTTCAAGTGTTTCACGGTTGTATCTTTTACCGCCACATTCTTCGCAAGGCACTTGTACATCAGGAAGGAAGTTCATCTCAATAACCTTCATTCCCCCACCCTGACAAGTTTCGCAACGGCCACCTTTAACATTGAAAGAGAAGCGACCTGGTTTATAACCACGAATTTTAGCTTCAGGTAATTGAACAAAAAGGTTTCTGATGTCAGAAAAAACACCTGTATATGTCGAAGGGTTCGAACGCGGTGTTCTGCCAATCGGCGCCTGGTCGATTTCAATTACCTTATCAATTTCTTTTAACCCCGAAATTTTCTCGTAAGGAAGCGGTGTTTTCTTTGCTCTGAAAAAATGGTGATTTAATATCGGATATAAGGTTTCGGTAATTAAACTCGATTTGCCACTCCCCGAAACACCAGTAACTGCGATAAATTTACCTAAAGGAAAATCGATCGAAACATCTTTTAAATTGTGTCCGCTCGCTTTAATTATCGATAATTTATGACCATTACCTTTACGCCTTGTTTTTGGCGTTTGGATACTTTTTTTACCATTTAAATATGCGGCCGTAAGCGTATTCGATTTCAGAATTTGCTTCGCCGTACCTTCAGCAACGATCTGTCCGCCATGAATACCAGCTCCAGGACCAACATCAATTACCCAATCAGCCTCCAAAATCATATCCTTATCGTGTTCTACCACCAAAACGGTGTTTCCTAAATCACGTAAGTTTTTCAAAGCATTAATTAAACGTTCGTTATCTCTTTGGTGCAAACCGATACTTGGCTCATCAAGAATGTACATCACATTCATTAACTGCGAACCAATTTGCGTAGCCAAACGAATACGCTGTGCCTCGCCACCCGAAAGCGTTCTTGCCGTACGATCTAAAGTTAAATACGTTAAGCCTACATCGGTTAAAAAACCAATACGGGCTTTAATCTCCTTTAAAATCTCTTTTGCAATTATATTTTGCCTGTCTGATAAACGCTCATCGACATTTTCGAACCATTTAAACAGGTTGTTAATATCCATTGATGACAGCTCGAAAATATTCATGCCATCTACTTTAAAATGCAAACTTTCTTTCTTCAATCTTGCACCATTACACTCTGGGCAGGTTTTCAGTTTGCGGAAAGTATCCATATCATCAACTGCAGATTCGCTTCTCTTTTCGTTCTGCTCTTCGAGCATTTTTATAATCCCATCGAAAGTGATGTTATAATTCTGAACATTCCATTTGTTGTATTCTACTTCAACCTTAATTAAATCGGGCGAACCGTTTAATATAATATTGATGATGTCATCGCTTAGCTTTTCGATTGGCGTTGACAAAGAGAAGTTATATTTTTTGGAAAGCGATTTTAAAACCTGAAACATCCAGGTATCGCGGTATTCGCCTAAGGGCGCTAAGCCACCATTTAAAATGCTCAGTTTTGGATTCGGCATAACCGATTCCTTATCCACTACAAAAATATAACCCAAGCCGTCGCAACGTTCGCAAGCGCCATAAGGCGAGTTAAACGAAAAGCTGTTGGGCTGAGGTTCATCGTAAGAAATACCCGTAGTTGGGCACATTAAAAACTTACTAAAGTGCGCTACATTATTATCCTTATCGCTAATTTTAATAACACCTTTGCCCATTTTCATGGCCGTTTGTAAAGAATCTAAAAGACGTTTCTTATCTTTTTCATCAATAATTAAACGATCGATAACTACTTCTATATCGTGAATTTTATAACGATCGACTTGCATTTTAGCCGTTATGTCTTTGATTTCGCCATCTACACGCACCTTAACATAACCTTGCTTGCGGATTTGCTCAAAAAGCTCGCGGTAATGTCCTTTTCTTCCCTTAACTACTGGAGCAAGGATATTAACAGCAGCACCATCAAACTTTTTATAAATGTTTTGCAGAATCTGGTCTTCGCTCATGCGCTCCATTTTCTCGCCAGTGTTGTAAGAAAAAGCATCGGCAACACGGGCATAAAGCAAACGCATAAAATCGTAAATTTCGGTAATGGTACCAACAGTAGAGCGTGGATTTTTGCTCGTTGTTTTTTGCTCAATGGCAATAACTGGACTTAAACCCGAAACTTTATCAACATCTGGGCGCTCCATACCGCCCATAAACTGGCGACTATAAGCACTAAATGTTTCCATATAGCGACGTTGTCCTTCCGCATAAATGGTATCAAAAGCCAATGATGATTTTCCGCTCCCGCTCAATCCAGTAATTACGACCAGTTGATTTCGTGGAAAACTAACATCAATATTTTTTAAATTATGTACCCTCGCACCATATACTTCTACATCTTTTTGCTCGCCGAGGTCGATAGATTTATTGCTCATATTTGTTGAAAAGTTGGGAAGAAACTTCGCCTTAAAAAAACAGAATTTCAATCCGCAAAAATGCTAAAAATTTTATCAAAATGAAAGTCTAATCCAATCTGTATTAAGGATTAATTGTCATAATGTCGATGTCGGTTTCTAAGAAATCCAGACGATACTCCAAAACGCAAATAGCCATAATGGTCTTTAAAATAAATGTTGTAATTGTCTTCCCCATAATAGCCCGCAGCAGCCATTAAAAACACATTATTCATAAAAGGGAAACTATAATTAAAGGCAATTTCTGCGTTTAATCGTTTTTGAATATTGCCAATATTTTTTTCTGGGATTTTATTTATAGCGTAGCTGAATTCGGCATTCAATCGCCAGGTTTCTTTTTCTTCTTTACGGTTGCCTTTAATTTTCGATTTCTTTTCAATTTCATCATACCGCCTTAGCGAGAAATTATACAACAATCTGGTAAAACCGAAACCATCATCGAGAACTGGCTCGTACCTGAACCATTTATGCCAAAGTAAACCCACACGATGGTTTAAAGAATAATAACTTTCATCTGCTCTTATTGGCCTAAAGTCCCCAAATCGATAAGAAAGCGTTAAGTAATTCGCATTGAAATTGCCCGTTCTGGTGTTAATACTACCGTCCTCATTCCTTGCCGATACATCTTGCCCATTAGAGTGATGTGCAAAAGCGAGTTCTGCATATTTATAATGTTCGGGGTTGGCATTAAGACGGGCATAGCCAGAAAAGCCCAAACGATAACTTGGCGTACGTACACCTGCCGAAAACTCGTTACGTACACGAACCGTAAAATCGGGATTAATAGAAACTGCAACAGGCGATTTATAACTTCCCAGCAACATATATGTTGTAGTTAAGCGACCATTAATAACATATTTTGTGGGTGCTCCAATTTCGCCTCCTGGTGAAGTATAAGCCAAATCGGCGTTTTCTTTATATAATATCGTGAATGCTTTATTTGCAAATTCTCGCTTCCGAATCAGCGAATCCTGATCTGCAACCTGAGCAGAAACGAATAGTACAGCGCAATTAAAAAATAGTAGCGAGAGGAAATGTTTTTTCATTAACCAATAAACGTTGGTTATGGCATAACGGTTTTGTATTTTTAGAATTGATTTTACACAGACGATAATTAAGTTAAACATTTATATTCGTTTATAAATGTTTAAGAAATAATGTAGTTGCGTAAAGCTAGATGTTAGCCGTCAGTTTACAGAACGACAACCCATAGACAAACAATGACAGTAGAATTAATACCCGTAATAGAAATAGGATATAACAATCAGGACGTTCCGACACCTGGCAAATATCCGTATTGGGATTATGCTGAATTATGGGATAAATACAATTCTGACAGTTACAAGAAAGCAGGTTTTAAAGACGAATTAAAACCATATTTAGCGGGTTCATCATTTTACAGACTTTCTGAAATCACAGACAATAATTTGACGAAACTTGTAATTGACCACACTCAAGAAATGAGAGACGGGAAGTACGAACGTGAACAAGCAAGTGCATTATTTGGTGGTTATGTTCTTCGAATTGACGGACACGACAAATATTTTCCACAATGTTGTGGCGACCTTTCGGACATTCATTATTGGGAAAAACTCACAAATGGGAAAGACGGTTTTTATGCGGGACATCCACAACCACAAGTAAAAATTGAGGCTGATAAAATTATACTTGATTTTTCAGTAGATGAGTATGACGAACACTTTGTGCCGACACCAAAAGAAGTAGTAGTTTCACTTGAAATTCTATCTTTAAAGACAGCAATTGAAATTGCAAAAAAAGAGTTAGAAACTTTTGAAATTAGAATTGAAAAAATAAATCGGGACAACAACCTAAATATTGACAAAATATGCGAACTCTTAATATGGAATGACGAAAACTATCTCTAAACAAAACCGAACGGCTAACAAGGGTTTTGCAATAGTGGGGCGAAACTGCAAAGTTCAAGGGTTATTCTTCGTTTCAACTGTTGTACAAAATTGAAGATTTGTGCTTCGATTGCCCCACCATCGCAAAGCCCCGAAACGTTATCCGTCACTTTAAACGACAGACCGAAAATGATTAACTGGCTCAAAGGAAATAAACATTCAAAATATCGAGAAATACTTCTCAATGCTTTTCCACGGACTTTAAAAAAAGACGTAGAAAGCGTATTGAATATCCTACCCTTTGAAGTTAATAATGTAAAATTATCTGACGGGCAATTCCACAATGTAGAAAACTTAATTCATCCAGATTTTCAAATAGTCAATCTTGACGGAGAAGTTTTGAAAATACCTTACAGAGTTTATTTTAATGAACCCGAAATAGAAAAGGAACAAACGCTTACAAATCGACAAAAATTAATTCTTAACTGTATTTTTCTTCGACACCATAATGGATATTTAAGGCAAAGTCGCTTGGAAAAAATTGAAAATAACGAATATTGGTTAACACCTTTCACTTTTCAACTTTTAGGAGAATATGTTCTAGAAATAATAGAAGTATTAGACCACAAGATTGACAACAATAAATTGGAAAATTACAAGCGGTTTGTAAATGATAATCAAAAATATTATCAGCAGACTGAAAGTAGAATGATTAGCTATTGGAATGAATATTACAGGCGTAAATTTCCAAAACTGAAACTTTACATTGGAAGAATTATTTTCGTCCAATTACAAACCAAAGTAATTGGACAAATACTAGACGAAATTATTGAAGTTGGCATTGACAAAAATGAACAGCTTTTTATTAGACCGAAAAGAGAAAGATTTACTTTAATTCACAGAACCGCAACGGAAGTTCATTGGGACTGTGCACTTCCCAAAATTCAGACCATTTAAAAGTAGAATTCTAGACCGAGCGCAGCGAGGCTATTAGAAAAACTATTAATTTTAATTGGTAATATGAAAAGAATCAAGTTTACGGAATCCCAGATTGTAAAAGCAATCAAGGAACATGAAAGCGGCAAAAACGTTCATGATCTCTGCAGAGAGTTAGGAATTAGCACTGCAGCCTTTTACAAATGGCGCCAAAGGTATGGCGGAATGGAAGTCAAAGAACTATCGAAATTAAAGGCGCTGGAAGAAGAAAATGCACGTTTAAAGAAGATGTATGCGAATCTTAGCCTCGTGCATGAAGTTTTCAAGGAGGCTGTAGAAAAAAAGCTTTAACGCCTGACGAGAAAAGGGATCTAGTGGATGAAATGGTAAAAAGGATTAGCCACCGTCAGGCCTGTAAATGCGTTGGATTGAACCGAAGCAAACATTATTATCAACATAAACGACGCGATGACAGTGAAGTAGTTGATGCGCTTTCAGTTCTTGTTGAAAAGCACGTTTCCATAGGCTTCTGGCAGTGTTATTACCGATTGCGTCGAAAAGGGCTTAAATGGAACCATAAAAAGATTTATAGGATTTATACCTCAATGAGGCTTAATATCCGGCGCAGGGCAAAGAAGAGGCTGCCGGAAAGAGTCAAAAAACCCTTATTTGTGCCAGAAACGGTGAATGAGGTATGGTCTATGGATTTTATGAGTGATGCGCTTTGGAATGGAAGGAAATTTAGGTTGTTGAACATCGCTGATGATTACAACAGAGAGATGCTTACTATGGAGATAGATTATTCACTTCCAGCATTGCGAGTTATAAGAGCCTTGGATGAGCTAAAACAATATAGGGGGCTTCCAAAAAAAATAAGAATGGATAATGGGCCGGAGTTCATCTCGCATAAGCTCGATGAATGGGCAAAGGAAAACAATGTTGAACTGGTGTTTATCCAGCCAGGAGAGCCAACACAGAACGCATATATTGAAAGATTGAATGGGAGCATCAGAAGAGAATTGTTAAATGCCTACATATTTCACTCCCTGGATGATGTAAGGGAGAAAGTGGAAGAATGGATGGTGGATTACAATTACCATCGACCACACCAGGCATTAAACTTCAAATCTCCTATAGATCTATTGCAGGAAATTTGAGGACAAAATTATACTTTTGAATGGTCTGAAAAACAGGGGAGCTTACACCGAAACGTTATGGGCGATTTTAGAACGACACCTAAACAATCAAAGATTTGACAAATGAAATTTACATATTTAGCGGACTTGGAGCAGACGAAAGAGTTTTTCAAAAACTTGACTTTTCTGACTTCAAGACAACTTTTGTAAAATGGATTATTCCGAAAGACAAAGAAACTATCGAAAACTATTCGACACGGCTTCTTGCCCAAATCACGACAAAAAAACCGATACTAATTGGACTTTCTTTTGGTGGAATTATAGCGGTTGAAGTTGCAAAACAAATTGAGACTGAAAAAGTGATTTTAATTGCTTCTGCAAAAACTAAAATTGAAATTCCATATTATTATCGTTTCGCTGGACAACTTAGACTTCACAAACTTTTGCCGACACGACTTTTGAAAAGCTCAAACTTGTTTACAAACTGGTTTTTCGGGACAACTTCTACTTTTGACAAACAACTTTTAAAACAAATTCTTATTGACACTAACCCGATGTTTTTGAAATGGGCTATCGACAAAGTTGCAAGATGGACAAACCAAATTCAAATTAAAAATATCTTCCATATTCACGGAACAAGCGACCGAATTTTACCACTGAAATTTGTAAAATGCAACTTAACAATAAAAAATGGTGGACATTTAATGACACTTAATAAATCGGATGAATTGAACAATATTTTAAGACAACAAATTTGACGAACGAAAAAAACTGCGCATAACAAGGGTTTGGCAAAATTTGATGGAAATTCATACAACCCTTTTACTGACGAGAGATGCAAAGTTCGTATAATCGCCACTATGCCTATAAAAACTGTTTGGCCAAATGCTGGAATTTATCTACACCGTTCATATCTTTTAGTAAATTTATCTCGATTTCACCAATCCTCTTAACCCCAGCCTATTTAAAATCAACTAAATGAAAACAACGTTTGGAATACTTTTTATATTAAGCTTATCGCTCCATCTAACCGCACAAAAAAAACCAACACCACAAGATAGCATCCAGGTATTCTACAATGAGCTTTTTTCTACATTAAAAAAGAACTACTTACATAAGAAAACGGTAAACTGGCTAGGTGTTGAAGCCGAAACCAGGCAAAACTTAACTCCGTACGATAACTTTAAAAATTCGCTAAATGAGATAAAACCATTGTTTGATAAAATCGGCGCCACACACTGCAATATTTACTATAAGAAAAATAAATACGCGGCCACAGGAAAAAAAATATCCCTAGATGATTATTCGGAAAAATGGAAAAAGAAATATGCAACTAAACCAGTTTTTGAAGCAAAAGTAATCAACGAAAATTATGGCTACATTTTAATGCCAAACATCTTATTTTTTGATCTCAGCGCAGGCAACATTCATAAGATTGCTCAACCTTTATACGATCAAATTGCAGCTATAAAAACCAAAAACAATCCCGAAGGTTGGATTATTGACCTGCGCTTTAATTCTGGCGGCAACGAAGCACCAATGCTTTTGGCACTATATGATTTTCTTGGCGACAATGAATTATGGGGTTCGCTTGATGTAAATAAAAAGCCAATCAGTAAATCTAAATTTAGTAAAGGTAAATATCAATATAATGGCAAAACTACAGCCTCCATCAATCCTAATGGAGTATTGCTAGATCAAACCAAAGTTGCGGTAATTACAGGCATAACAACCGCGAGTTCAGGAGAAATTACCGCATTGGCATTTAAAGGCAGGCCTAACACAATTTTTATAGGCTCAAATACCTATGGCGCAACTACAGGAAATGTACCCTGGCCTTTACCTTTTGATATCACTATGGCTTTAACTACTTCGTACGACAGCGATCGAAATGGCAATTATTACGAACAGATTATCCCTGATGTTGCGGTTTCGAAGCAAGACAACTTTGATAATTTACTTTTAGATAAAAACATTCAGGAAGCGATAAAATTTATATCGAAAAAAGGATAAAATACTAAAGCTATGCCCGCAATTTTAGTTCCTTGAACTTTTAATCAAAATTATCGAGTTGAATTCTGCTTATCAATGGTGGCATTATTAAGAGCTATATATATGTTTTTTACTATAAGCTAAGCGTTGCTTTTAAATAGGTTATCAATTCCTTTTTTTATCAACAAATATCGATCTAAACCCAAATAGAAAGAGATAATAATGTCCAAATAAAAAAAAATAAAAATAATTACATTTATTGTTGTCGCATATACTATATTTGCGACAACTAAAATAAATAGAATGAGAAAATTAGATTTTGTATCTCTTCAGGTTAGAGATTTAGAAGCATCAAAGTCCTTTTATACAGAAAAGCTAGGTTTTGAATTATCAGAAATGTCAAACCCTCAGGCCTGCGTTTTCAAGTACAACCAAGGCGAGGCAAGCTTTGCAATTCGTACCCCGCTCGAACCATTAGAAGATAAAGATTTGGGCACTGGTGTAGCGCTTTGGTTTGCTGTTAACGAAAATGTAGATGAACTAAAAGAGAAATACATTGCGAGTGGAATAACAACTGCTGGGCCGATATTAGAAACACCTTTCGGTAGAGCATTTCATGTAAAAGACATCGACGGCTATAAACTTACTTTTTTGGAAACAAAATAACACCCAAATTATGGAACGGGAACCAAAATACTGGATAATTGTAGCTTCAAAAGATCATGTAAAAACAGGAATCGCTGAAGGAATTGCACAAACCTGCCATGGCAAGATAGCACCATTAAAAAGAATGAAAAAGGGCGATTACGTAATTTATTATTCTGGAAAGCAAACTTTGAATAGGCCCGAGAAATGCCAGCAATTTACAGCGGTAGGAAATGTTATGGATGATGAAATTTACCAGATTCAGGTTTCGGAAAACTTTTGCCCTTCAAGGCGCAATATCGAATTTATGCCTGGTATAGACGTTTCTATTCTACATTTAATTAATGATTTAGATTTCATCCAAAATAAAAAAAGCTGGGGTTATCCATTTCGATTTGGTTTCTTTGAAATTAAACAACACGATTTCGATCTAATTTCATCACAAATGCTTCAACATCATCATGTCTAAAGAAATTGAATTTCATTTTAAAAGCCCAGGCGATAGCCCAGGTTATTTACTCGGCCAGGTAACCCTATTGTGGCAGCGCAAATTAAAAAAAGTATTGGATCCCTTAGATTTAACTCAAACGCAATTTGTATTGCTGGCAGCATTGGGTTGGTTGTCTAAAAAAAACGATATCGTTACCCAGGTTGATATTGCCAATCAAAGTAATAGCGACAGGATGATGGTATCAAAAGTTTTAAGAGCCCTGGAAGAAAAAGGCTTTCTTTCAAGGCAGGAACATGACACAGATACCAGGGCAAAAACAATTAAACTAACCAGCAATGGCGAGCTTGTTTTGCAAAAGGCAATTATCGCAGTAGAAAACGCCGATTTAGTTTTTTTCGCAACTTTGAATACCAAACTTACTTCATTCAATAGCAATATGATGCAACTGATTAATCAAAATGCCGAGTAAAAGGATTTATTAAATTTATAATTAAAGCGGTTACCAATCTATAGTGGTTCCGTTTTCGGTTGGGTGGCCAGTGCAAACTAAAACCCTACCCCTTTCCAATTCATCATCGGTTAAAACTTCGTTATAATCCATACGAACATTCCCTTTTGTGCAGTTTGCAACGCAAGTGTTGCAAACACCACCTCTACAGCTATAAGGCAATTTGATTTTATTTTCAAGCGCAACATCTAAAATCCGTTTTGGCCACGGAATATCGAGATTATAGGTTTCGCTTTTAAAGTTTAAGATAACCGAATAGGTATTCTGATCTACTACTTTTTCCGTACTATCGTCTTCATCAACTTCATCCTCGGGTAAAACAAAAGTTTCGCGTTTTATCTGCGTAATATCAAAGCCCATCCCCAACAAGGTAATCCGGCATAAATCCATATATATTACTGGTCCACAGGTATAAAATAGCGCATCATTTCTATCAAAAACCAAATGTTCTTTTAGCAGTTTATCAATGTAAAACTTGTTTAACCTCGCGGTCATTAAATTTTTGCTGTTACTAAAAATCCAGATTACTTTTAACCTATCGGGATATTTTGCCTGCCATTCGCTGATCTCCTTGTAAAATAAAGTATCTTCTAAAGAACGATTACTATAAATTAATGTGATTTTTGATCGCTGTTCCGTTACGAGCGCAGTTTTCATAATCGAAAATAAAGGCGTTATACCTACGCCCGCAGCGAAGAGAAAAACATCTCGTTCAAGATTTTCTTGAGGCAAATAACTGAACAAGCCCTGAGGCTCCTGAGCAAAAAGAATATCACCCGCAGCAGTTTTGTGGTGTAATAACCTGGAAATCTCACCATTTTCTACCCGTTTCACAGTAATTGCCATTGGCTCATCAATATCAGGCGAACTATTAAAAGAATATGACCGCCTTATCTCACCATGTTTCCCCTGAAAAATTAGCGATATAAACTGACCAGCAAGGTATTTTGGATAATCACCTTCAACAGCTTTAAGCTGAATGGTAATATTATCGCCTGGCTGCGATGTTATTTTTTCTATTTGCAGTTTATACATATTGCAAAGAAAGGAATTTGAAAGGAAAGGAGAAAAACAAACAACGATAGACTAAAAACGAACAACTACCGTATAAAAGCATTAACCTGTTCCAATGGTAACCCTAGAAAATCACTTACATGATAAACAGTTACCACTTGATTTTTTTTAATACCGAAAGTATCACGGATTTGCTGAAATATGCGCTGACAAGTACGACCACTTTTTCCCGTGATTAATACTAAATCGGATGCATATAGTGTAATTCTTTTCATTGTTTTTTTTGAGTTCTTTAGTTTAACCAAATTCAATAATCCTAAATTAAGCAGTAAATTCTTCTTTTTAAACGAATTACAAAGATTTAGCATACTGTTAAGCAGGGGTAAATACCCTATTGCCATTTTCGTAAAGCTTACCGAATCACCCTTGCCAATTTTAAAAAAAATCACCAGCTAAGTCTATATTTTGAAGTTTACCTAAGCCCATAAAAAACTGAACTCAAGTTAAAAAAACTTTCCTGTTACCTATTTTACATTTTTTTTTTTGCGGTTCTAAACGGTATACGGACGGCATACCGACGGTATATCGAGCGTGAAACGACGGTGTTTTAAACAAATAAAAACGACAAAAGCAGACAAATGTGAGTATTTACGCCAAAACGGTACAAATGCGTCAGGCAATTTTCTGGCTATGCTCACCTTTGAATTGTGGAAGCAATAAAGCAGCTACAGAAATAAATGTTTCACTAAAAATTAAAGAAGATGGCAAAGTCAGAAAACAACGAAGTAATGTTTGGCGCCAGAGGCAAAATTGGCAATCTGGTTGTATTTAAAAATTTCGGCGAAAATCAAACGGTTATTGCAAAGCGAAGAAAAAAGATTATTAACCCCAAGTACACGATTGAACAGGAAAGAACAAAAGAGAAATTTAGAGATGGGGTTGTTTATGCGAAAGGTGTGATCGCCAATGCAGATTTAACAGTAAGATATAAAAGGTTGGCCAAGCCTGGAATTTCAGTCTATAATCTGGCACTTGCCGATTTTTGCAAAGCCCCGCAAATTAAAGCGGTAGATATTTCCGAGTACAACGGATTGGTTGGTGATTATATTAGAGTAAGGGCTGTTGATAATTTTGGAGTTACAGCCGTTAAGGTTTCGATTTATTCTGCATCGGGCAACCTAATTGAATCTGGAACAGCAATTGTACAATTCAATAATCTGGATTGGCGATACAATTGCACCATTGTTAACCCAGATTTTAGCGGTGGTTACCTTCGTGCAGAAGCTTCCGATTTCCCTGGAAACCTAACGGTAGAGGATGTAGAGATAGATTAAATCTCACAAAAAAAGCGTTCCGAATAATCGGAACGCTTTACCAAATGCTCTGTTTTTTATTTACTATTCGGCATTATATGCCAATAACTCTTTCGGTTTTGCATAACCGTAGCGAACAGGATGTTCAATAATCTGTTTCATGGATATTACTTTATAAACATAACCACCTGTTTCGGTGTTAAGTTTCATTTTGTAATAATTGTCTTGATTCTGATTATTAATCTGTTTGCGCAAACGGCCATCGCCAACATTGTATGCCGCAGCAACCAATGTCCAGCTTTCTAAACCAACATACATTTCTTTAATGTATTTGCAAGCTGCAACGGTAGATTTACGCAAATTATAGCGATCATCAGTTCTTCCGTTAACTTTTAATCCGTAAGAACGTGCAGTACCTGGCATAAATTGCCAAACACCAGCTGCGCCTTTTGGAGAAACTCCGCCTTGCATACCCGATTCTACTAAAGCTAAATACTTAAAATCATCAGGAATTCCATAAGCGGCTAAAATTGGCTCAATAATCGGAAACCATTCGGCAGCTTTTCGCTGCAAACGATGGGTTTGCGTATTGCCATAGGTATGAGCTGCAAGGATTTTTTTCATTTTGCGTTCTACCCTTTTATCGCCTAATGGCAAGGTTTCTTCGGCAAAATTTAACTGAGCCATTAAAGATTTTGGTTCTTCCTCTGGTTTTTCAGTTGGGGGTATTGTAGTGTTTAATTTTTCTTCTTTTAAAAGACTTTTTTGTGCTAAGGGCATTTGGTAAGCGAACACTTTTGCCATAATAAATAGTGCTGCCACTACCGAAAATGGTACTATGTGTTTCTTTAACATCTTCCTCCTTTTTTTGGTGAACTTATAAAAAACGTTCGCAAAGGTAAAAAATAATAGTCAGACTACCAAGCAGTTACAGAAATAACCGTAAAAATCGACCCCTAAACCGCTTTAAACGTGGATTTTAAATTTTGATTTTCGAAGCTTTTTCCCTATTTTAGAGGCTATTTTTTGACAAAATTTTATCAGCTCTTCTGATTGTTAATTTCAGCTATTTTACATAAATTTGCAGCCCGCATTTTAGGTGCGGTTAAAAGCGTATCATGATAAATAAAAACAACAGGAACAGTCGGGATGACAAGTCCAAACCGGGAAGCCGAAAAACCGAAGGCAGAAGCAGTGCTGGTGGTTCTGACAGAAAAAGATCAGAAGACAAAGACAGTAAATTCAAAAAATCATCCGATTCTAATACTGGCTTCAGACCTAGAAGCAACGACGGTAAAGATTTCAAATCAAAATCATTCGGAGACAAAAAAGATTTCAAACCAAGAGGCGACAGAGATTTCAAATCGAAAGATGGAGAAGCTAAAGGCTTTAAATTCGGAGATCGTGAATTCAAATCAAAAGATTCAACTTCAAGAGGTAGCGAACGCGAGTTTAAACCAAGAGAAGGTGGCTCAAGAGATTATAAGCCAAGAACTGGCGAGAGAGACTTCAAACCGAGAGAAGGTGGCTCGAGAGATTACAAACCAAGAACTGGCGATAGAGACTTCAAATCGAAAGATGGTGGTGCAAGAGATTACAAACCAAGAACAGGCGACAGAGACTTTAAATCAAAAGATGGTGGTGCAAGAGATTATAAACCAAGAGGAGAAGGCGATTTCAAATCTAAGGATGGAGATTCGAGAAATTTTAAACCGAGAACTGGCGACAGAGACTTCAAACCAAGAGAAGGTGGTTACAAAGATTTCAAATCAAGAGGCGGAAGAAATGACGACTTCAAACCTAGTGCAGGAAGCTCTAGGGATGTAAAACCTAGAGAGGGTGCAGATAGCAGACCTTTCAGGAAACGCGAAGAAATTAAGCCAAGAGATACAGAATTTAACCGCGAGGAAAGAACTGTAATTAAACAAGGCCGCAAAACTAATGAAGATAAAGGCTTAATTCGCCTTAACAGATATATTTCAAACGCTGGCATTTGCTCTCGTCGTAAGGCTGATGAGTTAATTGCAGCAGGTATTATTACCGTAAACGGCGAAGCGGTGACCGAATTAGGTCATAAAGTAGATCCAGCTAAAGATCAGGTTCGTTACAATGGCGAATTGCTTAAACGCGAAAAGAAAGTTTACGTATTATTAAATAAACCGAAAGATTATATTACAACTACCGACGATCCTCAGGAACGCCGTACTGTAATGCAATTGGTAGATAAAGCTAGTCGTGAGCGCATTTACCCAGTTGGTCGCTTAGATCGCAACACAACTGGCTTATTATTAATGACAAATGACGGTGATTTAGCAGATAAGTTATCGCACCCTAAAAACGGCATCACTAAAATCTACAATGTCGAATTAGATAAATCTTTATCACAAGGCGATTTAAACAAAATTCAGTTTGGTTTAGAACTTGAAGATGGTTTAATTAAGCCAGATAACATTTCGTATGTAGCTGGTGGTACTAAAAAAGAAGTTGGCATTCAGATTCATAGCGGAAAAAACCGTATCGTTCGTCGTATTTTCGAACATTTAGGTTATAACGTAGAAAAATTAGATCGTGTTGTTTATGGTAATTTAACCAAAAAAGATTTGCCTCGCGGAAGATGGCGCTATCTTGAAGAACATGAATTAATACAGATTAAACATCTTATTAAATAAATTACTAAAGGCAATCGAAAGATTGCCTTTTTTGTTAGGCGCAATTTTTGCCATATTTGTTATCAATCAAAATCACATCCATGAAAAAGTATAACCTTCTTTTATTACTTATGTCTTTATCTGTAATTGCTTTAGCACAATCTAATTATAACCTTTTAATTGGCACTTACACCAATACTGGAAAAAGTGAAGGCATTTATACTTATAATTTCAACACCATTAATGGTAACACCAAATTAAAACAAGTAACTAAAGATGTTGCCAACCCAAGCTTTTTAGTTCTTTCGCCCGATAAGAAGTTTGCTTACGCAGTTAATGAGACTGGGCCAACAAGTACCGTTAGTGCATTTAAGTATAATGCAGCTACAGGCGCATTTACCTTTTTAAATAAAGTAGATAGCGAAGGTGCCGATCCATGTTACCTAACAGCCGATAATGATAATGTAATTGTAGCAAATTATAGTGGTGGCAGCTTAGCTGTTTTTAAACGCAAGGCAAATGGTTCGCTATCAAATGCAGCATTGGTAATAAAACATACGGGTAAAAGCATCGATACTAAAGGCCGACAAGAAAGCGCCCATGTACACATGGTTAAATTTACGCCAGATAAGAAATTTTTAATTGTAAACGATCTGGGCGAAGACCGTGTATATACTTACAACTATAATCCGAAAAGCAAAGACAAGGTTTTAACCATTAAAAGTGTTTTAAAAACAAATCCTGGCACTGGCCCAAGGCACATTACTTTTAGTCCGAATGGTAAATTTGCATATTTAGCGCACGAATTTAATGGCAGCATTACAGGTTTTTATTATAAAAACGGAACTTTAAACAAAATACAGGAGATTGGTACCGCCCCTAAAGATTTTGCAGGCAAAATTGATGGCGCAGACATCCATGTATCTGCTGATGGAAAATTTTTATACGAAACCAATCGTGGCGATGCTAATAGCATTTCGGTATTTTCTATTCTACCTACTGGGATTTTGAAATTTGTTGAAACGGTAAGCACTCTCGGTAAAGGACCCAGAAATTTCGCCATAGATCCAAGCGGCAAATTCTTGCTGGTCGCACATCAATACACCAATAATGTTGTTATTTTTAAACGCAATGCAATAACTGGCAAACTTACCGATAGCGGAAAAAGAATTGAAGTTGGCGCTCCTGTTTGTCTGGTATTTACAAAATAGTTTTACTTATGGAAAATTTTGATTGGACTAGCTTCACCTTAAAAATAGCGATAAAAACAGATTGTAAAACCATTTATAACGCCTGGACAAAAGCAAGCGAAATAGAAAAATGGTTTTTAAGTGATGCAGAATTTTCTGATGAAAATAATGTTCTGCTAAGCAAAGCACAAAACGCTTTGAAAGGCGACAACTACAAATGGACCTGGTATTTATATGATGATTTAGAAAACGGAAAAATTACGGAAGCTAATAACGTAGATTTTGTTCAATTTACGTTTGCTGGTAACTGTTTGGTTGATATAAAACTAAAAGAACAACACGAATATACAATTGTAGAACTTACGCAGAAAAACATCCCTACAGATGAAAACTCGAAAAGAAACATTCGCTTAGGTTGCCATAACGGCTGGAGTTTTTATCTAATTAACCTTAAATCTGTTTACGAAGGCGGTTTAGATTTAAGAAATAAAGACAACCGCTTTAAGCCAATGTTAAACAATTAATTAATTGCTCTTTAGGTAAAATGCTGTTTAAAAAGAATAATCGCAAAGACAAGCTTTCAATTTGGGTTGTTGTTATAACAATCCTGCTTAATCTGTGCGGGTTTTTAACACCTGTAAGTGCCAATGCCTATTCAAATCACCATAAAGTTCAAACGGAGCTTTTCGAAAGCAGAAAAGCGGCGATAGCGATTAACGAAAACACTTTGGTTTCTGTTAAAAGAAACACATTTACAAAAACTAAAGATAACCTTTACAAACTTTTAACCTATAACAAGCTGATCAAAACGAAGCTTGTTAAATGTGATTACAAAATTTCGTTCCTAAAAATTCCACATACCTTTCAAAACAAAATAATTTCTTTTAGCGAGTCCAAATCAAATGAGCCGCCGTTTTTTCATTCGTAACTAACCGTTTTAAACGGAAATCTTAATAACCTGCATTTTTTTTTTGCAGGTGGGATGTATAGATATGTATTGAAAAATGAGATATTTTAAAAGAACACTACGGTTGGGTGGGCTGATATTATTAATTATGCTTGCCTCAATCGGGTTAGGAGGCGGAGCTCCTATCCCAAGATTGCCCCGAAAAGAAAACAAAATGGAAATTGGTACAGAGGTAAAGGATTCCAAAGAGGAAGTTTCCCATTCACAAAAAACAGAAATAAAATCTTAAATAAAAAAAGACCTGTTTATAGCAGGTCTTTGTATTAATTCTTATAAATCGAACTAAGCAGGTTCTGCAACCTTGGCTACATTACGATATGGATATGAACTACAAATATGGCGGCGTGCAAAACGTCCTGGCGAATCTGCGTTAACCAATTTAACATAAATGTTTTTTGGCACGTCAAAATATTCGTAAGCGCTGCCATCAAAAAACTGAATATTTAAAACAGATTGTTTGTATTCAAAATCTAAAATATTAGAATTTGTAATCGTTTCTGTATAAGTTTCGATATTTTGCTCACGGGTTTCTGGCGCAATGCTAACCAGGAAATGATAAGCCTCGATAATTTCTTTACTTCTCGCCTCTGCTGCTAATTTCTCTTCTTCTACCTGAAATTTATCAGGGTGGCATTCTTTCATCAACGTACGATAAACCGACTTAAGCGCTGCAAGCTCGGCCGTTTTGTCCACGTTCAAAAGCTTTCTGTAATCAACTATTTTTTTCATTTGGCGCAAAGGTACGATTTATAATGATTTGATTTTGAGAAAGTTTTGTTTTAACTAAGTATTTCTTTTCCAGCCATTTGAAAAAATATAATAATTTTTACCAAAAATGCTTTCTAAACCATTTAAACCAAAAAAGTCATCCGAATAACCGAGGGCACTGAAAAAGTCCTTGTTAAAAATGTCGTATTAAATATTGAGAAAAAATGGTAGATAAGGCCTCTTAGAATCCTCTAAATGGAAAATAGAATTTAAGAGATTGCGAATATCATAAAGAAAAGGGCTTATGAATGTTTTATTCCATAAGCCCTTTTTAAATGGCTAGTTTTTCAGTGCCCTCGAATAACCAGATGACTTTTAACTAAAAAATAAATTCTTATTATTTTGCTTGCAAAGAGTTTTCGATCACTTCTTTATAAAAATCTACATAAGAAGGGAGTATTTTTTTCAAATCAAAATCCTGCGCCCTTGTAAATGCATTCTCTTTAAAATACTTCAGCGTTTCATCATTACTTAAAATAGTAATCGCCTTATTTGCCATATCTTCGATATCGCCAACATCGCACATATAACCACAAAAATCATCAATATTTAATTCAGGCAAACCCCCTGCATTCGAAGTAATCGCCGGCACCTTGCAAGCCATAGCTTCCAATGCAGCCAAACCAAAGCTTTCCGATTCAGAAGGCATCAAAAACAAATCAGAAACCGAAAGAATTTCTTCAACAGCATCTTGCTTGCCTAAAAAGCGAACGTGGTCGCTAATCCCCAAAGTTCTGCAAAGCTGTTCGTCATATACCCGCTCAGGCCCATCGCCTACCATTAACAGTTTCGATGGAATTACCGCCTGTACTTTCTCAAAAATGCGAATCACATCGGCGGTACGTTTAACCTTACGGAAGTTAGAAGTATGAATTAAAATACGTTCGTTGTTTGGCGCAATTGCTTTCTTAAAGTGATCTTTAGCCTGTAAACTAAAGCGGCTAAAATCTATAAAATTAGGAATTACCTTAATATCCTTCGTAATTTCAAAATGGCGGTAAGTATCCTCTTTTAAATCCTGCGAAACCGTTGTAACCCCATCGCTCTGATTGATCGAAAAGGTAACCACAGGTTTATAAGTTGGGTCTTTACCAACCAAAGTAATATCGGTACCGTGTAGCGTGGTAACAACGGGAATATGAATACCGTAACTAGCCAAAATTTGTTTGGCCATAAACGCCGCCGAAGCATGCGGAATAGCATAATGAACGTGTAAAACATCCAGCTGCTCGAAACGAACAACATCTACCAGCTTACTTGCCAAAGCCGATTCGTATGGCGCATAATCGAACAATGGATAATCCCTCACCGAAACCTCATGGTAAAACAAGTTTGCCGAAAAGAAATCGAGCCTTGCTGGCTGGCTATATGTTATAAAGTGAACCTGGTGACCTTCATTAGCAAGCGCCTTGCCAAGCTCTGTTGCAACTACTCCACTACCGCCGAAAGTGGGGTAGCAAACAATTCCTATCTTCATTATAAATGTATTGTTGTTATCGCAAATGTAGCCAGTTTTAATCTATAATGCGTGTCGGTTTATTGCAATAAAAAACACCAAATTTGAGTACGCTGCCTTAAATTTTTAGTTTGTTATACCGAGGCTGTCAAAGCAGGGTGTCTCTACATACATTTATTATTTTTTTGAAAAGGAAAAGCAGCAATTTCAATCAGCGTCAGTCCCGTTTTTCGCTTCAAATCCTCATACCCCGCTCAGCCCTACCTTCATTGCGGGTTTTCCGCTACAACCGGGTTTATTAAATTTACTAAGTAGCTTTTTATTTCGGTTCCAGCAAACCAGCCAGATTTTATTAATCGAAATAACAGAAATTTAAAACCGTGATTTTATTATAACAGAAACAACAGGTGAACAATTATTTTATTTCAATATATTAGTTCTATAATCATCAATATGTTATCCCTTTTTACAATTACCTACATCATCTGGATTTTATCAGAAATCGTATTAAACAGACTTCTGCGTTCAAAATCTACAGATAAACAAAATGCCGATCAGCACTCCCTTATCATTATCTGGATAACGGTTGTTATCGCTATTTTCCTTGCGGGGTACATTGCAACAAAATATTATCTGCCCATTCACGAAAACGAACTGATTCGTTATATAGGTTTAGCTTTAATTATTACAGGCGTAATATTCAGATTAATTATAGTTAAATCCTTAGGAAAATACTTCACGGTTGATGTTACCATAAAAAAAGATCATAAACTAAAAAAAGACGGTTTTTACAGCTTTCTACGACATCCATCCTATTTTGCATCATTAATATCCTTTATCGGGTTTGGGTTAAGCCTTAACAATTTGGTTTCACTTAGCCTCGTTACCTTAGCCGCACTAACTTCATTTATATACCGCATTAAAATTGAAGAGAAAGTTTTAATAGCTTATTTCGGTGCAGAATACATTGCTTATCAAAAAACAACCAAAGGTATTATACCTTTTATATATTGAAACCTGTTCATTACTAAGCCAGTAAAACGATCTTTTTAAAGTGTAGTTCTTCTTTGTAAAAATTAATAACCAGCCCAGCTTTAGGCTTGTTAAGAATTAATTGTTCAAACACTTTTAAATCATAATCATTAAGCCGATAAGGAACCGATTTTATCTCAACAATTATATTTTCATTAATTACAAAATCTGCATAGAATTTATGCTGTAAAATAATGCCGTTAAAGTTGAATGCAAATTTTTTCTGTGCCTCATAGTCGAAGCCGTGATATTTCAATTTCGATTCAAAAGCCAATTTATATTCCGAATCGTGCAAGCCAAATCCTAAGTCTCTATGAATTTGTTCGGCAATTTCGGTTAGGATGAAGCATTCTTCTTTAAAAAGAAATTCTTCATCCTGATGGTTTTTAGCCATATTAAAGAAAAGTGAGGGCGTAATAAATCACGCAAATGAGAGCGCGTAATTTTAAACTATTAAATAATATTTTATTTGTAAGTGTAAACTATTTTAGGGCTTTTGTAACCCAGCTTACGTTCTTCGCTTTGAATTTGCGAACGAATGTCTTCCACGCTCGAAATTTGCTTATTAAAACGTTCTAAAGCCTTAAGTGCACTTTCAGCATCGGCTTTCGATTTTTTAGATAGCTTTTCCATGGCTTTTAAATCTACAGAAGAACCTGAAATCGTTTTGGCACTGTGATTACTAACTCGCTCAGCTGATGTTTTTGAATTTCCATTAGCTTCTAACAACTTTAATCTAAGTTTTTCTACTTCAGTTTCTTCTTTTGATTCGGCAATTTTCAATTCTAAAAGCTTAATACTAGCTTTAAGTACGTCAATTCTGTTTGTTAAAATACCAACTGAATCTTTTGAAACTTTCGGCGTGTAAGTTTGCGCATTTACGAACGAGGAAATTACAAGCGCAAAAAGGAAGAATAATATTTTTTTCATAGTAGCATGTTTGGTTAACATAATCCAATATGCATGCCCAAACAAAAAAACCACTGCAAACTAATACAGAGCGGTTTGCAACCTGAAGAAAAAATTAATTGATGAATTTCGAGAAAAAAGCTCCCCGTTGGAAAATGAACTATTTCAGCTTTTTCATTTCGTCCTTTATAACCAGGAGCAATTCGTTAGGCCTTTGAGTACCAATAAAATACTCCAAGCCATCCCGATCGGTTAACACAACGGCGTCTTTACCCGAAGAGTAGAAACGGATGGTTCCTTTTGTATGTAAATTATAAACAGGATTGTTAAAGTAATAGCGACTGTAGATTGCCTTTTTAACCTCGACAACACTATTTAAGTCAATCTTTACTCTTTTGGTTGTCCAAAGTCCATCCAATATTAAACTTCCGTTATCTACAACAATTTTATATTGAATTAAAAAAAGTAACAGCATCGAAACACCAATAATTCCGAAACCAACAACCAAAAACAAATCTTGTGTATTATCTCGATCGCGTTCGTAAACATAAGCTGCAAAACAAAATGCAGCCATAATCAACCTAATGAAAATGCGAACATAATCTCTGCCGATGTATTGTTTTTCGATATATGCGTATCTGCTTTCCACTTAATTTATTTTGAGTTCGAATATAGTAACTTTTTTTGTTGACTTTAATATTTTGTAACGGTTATCCTGTCGCATTCCTGCAATCCAAATCACTTCTCCATTTCCATTAACCAAAATCGGAATATTACTTTTTAAATGCAAAGGCACTTTTTCATCAATAAAGAAATCGCTTATTTTCTTTAAGGTTTGCATTCCAAAGGGAATAAATCGGTCGCCATTTTGCCAATTCCTTATAATTAAAGGAAACAACAAAATATCAGCATCAATAAAAATCTTGTTCTTGCTTACTTCAAATTTTAAATCATCAGAAAAGCTAAGTCCAAATTGATTCCCGTTAAATTCAAACGAACTTTCGTTCGAATGAATAACCCGATGCTCATTTTCTGTAGAAATTATTTTGCTAATAATTAAATCATCGCGATTAATAGTCGCCTGGTGGCTTTGACTTAAAAATTTCACTCCGCTTTGCTTATCTAATGCACTTATAATTTCTGCAACTACAGGCTCAACAAAACCATAAGACTTCAGCAATTCATATAGGAGTAATTTCTGCGGCTTCAAAGTTTTTATACCCTCAATTGAAATGTAAATTCCATCGGGTTTATTTAAAAGCAGTTTTGTTTTAAGATCCTCAACTTGCAAATTCAAAAACGTTTCTATTTCTGCAAAACGATTAATATTTTCGGCGAATGTATGTTCCAGATTAGGATTTATTTGTTGCAAATGGGGAATAACATCTAAACGAAGTTTATTTCGAAGATAATTTTTGCTCGCATTCGAACTGTCTTCAACAAAGTTGATGTTTTCGTGATCAACAAAATGATTGATTTCTTCGCGACTTAAAAAAAGTAATGGCCTGATTAATTTATTTCGTTTAGGCAAAATACCATGCAGTCCGCTAATTCCTGTTCCTCTCACTAAATTAATCAAAACAGTTTCTACCGAATCGTTTTGGTGTTGCGCTAAAGCAATAAAATCATAGCCTTCTTTTACCCTGATTTCTTCAAACCAATTGTAGCGCAAATCTCTTGCGGCCATCTGTGTCGAAATTTTATTTTCAGCGGCATATTTTTTTGTATCAAAATGCGTTACATAAAAAGGCAGATTTAAAGAAAGAGCAAGCATTTTTACAAAGTTTTCATCGCGTTGAGCTTCATCGGCCCTTAAATTAAAATTGCAATGCGCTACACCTACATCAACACCAATAGCTTTAAAAAGATGCAACATTAGTACCGAATCTTTACCCCCGCTAACGGCTAATAGAATTCTGTTATCCTTTTTAAACAGCTCTTGTTGTTCAATAAAATCCTGAAATTGTTTTAAAGGTAACATCCATCAAAAATATTTAATTTTAACCAGTTTCCAACGTTCGGAACAAAAAACTAACTTTGTAGAGTGCAAAAAACATTTATCTTTCTTTTTTTCCTGATTTGCCCCGTATTCTTATTCGGTCAGCAAAAGGGCTCTATCATTAAAATCATTAGCTCTTCTCAAATTACTGGAGATACGAAAAAGAAAGTTTCTTATCTAAAAAACCCTGTTTTCCAGCAGGATAATGCAACATTAAGTTGCGATAGTGCGGTTCTTTATACCGAAAGAAACTATTTTGAAGCCTATAAAAATGTACACATACAGCAGTTAACAACCGATATTTATTCTGATGAGCTGCAATATGACGGGAATAAAAAGCAAGCGCATTTAACGGGTAATGTTCAGATGAAGGACCCTAAATCGCTTTTAACAACGAACGTTTTAGATTATAATACGGCAAGCAAAATTGGAACCTATACTACTGGTGGCAAAATTCAAACCCAGGATGTAACCCTTACAAGCAAAAACGGTTATTATTTTAGTAATAGCAGTGATTCTTATTTCAGGTATAATGTTGTGGTGGTTACGCCTCAAAGCACGATTAAGTCGGATACCATGCGCTACAACCTCGATAGTAAATGGACTTATTTTTATGGACCTACCAACATTAAGGGTAAAGATGATAATTTATACACCGAAAACGGTGCTTATAATACTTTAAGCGAGGATGCTTATTTTGGAAAGAAGAACTTATATAGCCAGGGTACAAAATCATTAAAGGGCGATAGCTTATATTATTTTGGTAAAGTTGGCTATGGTAAAGCGGTAAAAAACATTGTTTTTACCGACAAAAAAGATGGCACCAAAATGTTCGGCGATTTAGGCTATTATTACAAAATAGATCAGCGAACACTGGTAACGAAAAATGCTTTTGTAGACTTTATTTCGGGCGATTCGGTAACGGTTAAAAACAAAAAAATACCCGATACCTTACGCTTGGGCGCCGATACACTCGAAACGCAAATGGTTTTACAAAAAAACTTAAAGCTTATTCCTAAAATTTCGGTTAAGGCAGATAATCAGATTGGCGAAGATGAAGATGAAACCGAAAAGCCAGTTAAGGCAAAACCAGAAGCAAAAGCAGCACCAACAGCAACGGGCAGTACTAAACCACCCGTAAAAAGTGGCAAAGAACCTAAAAGCAAGAAGGACAAAAAGAATTCTGGGAAATCAGATGGTTTACCTGATAATATTCCAGATAGTTTAAAACTTAAGGCAGATTCTGTTGCTAAAAACCTGTTAAAAACAGATAGCCTGCAGAAAATCCTTTTAGTCAAAAAAGTTACCGACTCGGTTGCCAAAACTATGCTGAAAGCTAAAGACAGCTTACAAAAAAAGAAAACTGCAATTACTGATGTATTGAAGAAGACACCAAAACCTGGCGTAGATAGTGTTTCAAAACAGCTAAATAACAATGGAATAAGGGACACCTTAAATAAAACGGTTTCAAACTTAAAAGCAGGCGTTGTAAAACCCGATTCGGTGTTTAACCCCGCCGATACCGTAACTACCCGTGTGATTAGAGCTTATCACAATGTGAAAATTTTCAAAAGTAATATTCAGGCTAAAACGGACAGTTTGTTTTACACTTCGGCTGATTCGACTTTACGTTGTTACGGGAACCCAATTATATGGTCAGAAGGCTCTCAGGTCATTGGCGATACGATTTATGTTCAGTTTAAACAGAATAAGCTAAATAACCTGCAGGCTTTTAAAAATGCTTTTTTGGTTAATACACCCGCAGATTCATTAAGGTTTAATCAGATTAAAGGTCGGTTTATGACGGGCTTTTTTGCCGAGGGTAAGTTAAAAACCTTATTCGTGGATGGTAACGCAGAGAGTATTTATTATACTCAGGATGACAGCACGAAGGTTTACAAGGAAATGAACCAGACTTTAAGTAGTCGGATAAAATTCATTTTTAAAAATAACGACATCGAACATATTGTTTATGTAAATAATATTGAGGGCGCACTTAATCCAGAAAATAAAGTAGAAAAAGATAATGTGCTTAAAGGATTTTCTTGGAAACCGAAAGAAAGACCAAAATCTAAAAAAGAAGCTATTGGTGCATCGGGGAAAGCCAAAGTAAAACCTAAAACTGCGCCTGCTAAAACTGCTATATCAACTGCAAAAACAACCAATTTAAAACCTGCAGCAGTTAAAGCGGCGGATCAAAAACCTGCAACTCCTAAAGTTGTTTCAAAAACAGATTCACTTCCAAATTTTGGAATTAAGCCTATTTTACCTAAGAAAGATTCTGTTAAGGTTGAAAAAATTCCGACTAAGCAATAGATTAAATTTACAAATCGGGTTTCTCCATCATCGAAACGATTAGCAAAGAGCCTTTTATTGCCGAAAAACTTACAAAACCTAGTTTACTTACATTGGTTCAGTAATTCCGCATATATCTATAGTTTACAGATTGAGACCAAATGAAAATAGGCTGGAAATTGTTACTTTTTTGGATAACAGACAAAGTAAAAAGAAGAGTAATCGTTTCCTTTAAAAAATTTATCCTTTTAAAAACGCGATCATCTTTTGCAGTGCAATCGCTCTATGGCTAATTTTATTCTTTTCAGCCATTTCCATTTCGGCGAATGTAATCTGGTAACCGTCAGGTTGAAAAATCGGATCGTAACCAAAACCTTTTGCACCCGATAATTCTGTTCTTATAGTGCCATTGATTACGCCTTCAAATAAATAATTTTCGCCACCACGCATTAAGGAAATCACCGTTTTAAATCTGGCCTTTCTATTTTCTATGCCTTCTAGTTTATGCAAAACCAGTTTAATATTATCCAAAGGATCTCTGCTTCCAGCATATCGGGCAGAATAAACACCAGGTTCACTATTTAAAGCCTCAATTTCAAGGCCGCTATCATCAGCGAAGCAATCTAAATTGTAGTGCGCTACAACATAACTGCTTTTTAATGTTGCGTTACCTTCAAAAGTATCAGCCGTTTCTGGGATGTCGGTAAAACAACCTATATCTTCCAGGTTAAGCACTTCGTATTGGCCACTAAGGCTTAAACGAATCTCTTCTGTTTTATTTTTATTATTCGTTGCGAAAACAAGCTTTTTCATAAAAAATGTGAATGGTTCTGGAAATTTGGCGATTATTTAATCTTCTGGAGATTTCCCCAAAGCGATTTCTTGGCTGACAAATCGCTATCTAAAGGATGAAGATTAGGCGCAAAAATTATCCTCGTTGTTTCATGAACAATAATTTCTCCTGCCCAGTTTAAATTAAGTTGTAAGTGGCTTGCCTCTACCCCAAACGAAAGCATAATTTGTGGTTTAAAAAATTGATGTAATTCCGCGTAAGTTGTTCCCTTATAATTAGCATAATTTAATAAGGCAAAATCGGGTGTAGCTAAATCAACTGCTTTTACAATTTTTCTAAGTAATTCTCTACCTTGTTCTGTGCTCACATCGTAAGCTGCATCGTTTACTAAAATCAATACCGATTTTTTATTTCCTCCTAAAAATTTAAATGCTTTAGGTTGTAAAGGTTCTTCCACAATAGGCAGAATTTCGCCTTTTTGCGCATAACTTTCTGATGGTGGTAACGGTTTTTCGGCAGGAATTACGGTGTTTTCTACTACAACAACTGCTTCTTTTGCTTCAACCTTTGGAATAGAAACAGTTGCAGAAACCGCCTCAGTAACAGCAGGAAGCACGATTTGAACAGATTTATCTTCAACAACGAAAACATCATCTGTAAAAAATAATCGTAAAGCATTCGCATTGTTGGTAACCTGACTTTCCATTCGTATTTTTGCAGTATAATAATTTCTGTTAAAATTAGTTAAATATCTTATAATAGCCCTGCTTATTGTTACTTTTATCCTTTAAAATTTATAGAATATTCTGTGTGAGAAAAGCATATTGCTTATTTGTTTTCAGTTTGTTATGTAGTTCAGCGTTTGCTCAAAACGTGGCCATAATTAACAGTAAACCTTTAAGTAGTAAGGAGTTTATGTGGGCTTATAAAAAAAGTCATAACGGAAACACACCTTCAGATTATAACGACTTACTGGCTTACCTAAACTTATACATTGATTTTAAATTAAAAGTATTGGATGCCCGCGAGATGGGTTTGGATAAAAATGCCACCTACCAGGAAGAAGTTAAAACTTATGAAAGTGCTTTAACTACGCATAAAAAAATAAGCAATTCGGGTAAAGACCATAATTATCTGGTGAATGAATATAAAGAAGGCGTTTTAATGTTTAACGTTTCTGAACAAAAAATTTGGGAAAAAGCACAGGAAGACGAGCAGGCAATTGACGATTTTTACAGAAAAAACAAAAAGAATTACAATAAAGAATTAAGTGAAATAAGAGGCGAAGTTATCGCCGATTATCAACAGAAACTGGAAGAAGATTGGTTAAAAAATCTTCGCGAAAAGTATCTGGTAAAGATTAATGAGAATGAAGTGAAAAAATTAGCGAAGTTATAAATCGCCTTCAATCTGCATTAATTAAACCATTAGTATTAAATTTGAAAATATAATAAATAGAATGAAGAAAGTTTTTTTAGCAGTAACCGCCTTACTGAGCTTGTTTTTAAATACTTACGCTCAACCAGGCAAGCATAATATTGATAAAGTTGCTGCTGTGGTAGGTAATAACATTGTTTTATTATCTGATTTAAATCAACAATATACGCAATACTTATATCAGGGGAATCAACCCAACCCAAGTATTAAGTGTATGATTTTACAACAAACATTAACCCAGAAATTATTGAAACAGCAAGCCGAAATCGATTCGGTTATGGTAGAAGATAATCAGGTTGATGATGAGGTTAACAGAAGAATGCGTTCGATGACTCAACGTGCAGGCGGACAAGAACGTTTGGAGCAATTTTTAAATAAATCATTATTGCAATATAAGGATGAAATGAGACCATCGATTAAGGATGAGTTAATTGCCCAAAAAATGCAATCGAAAATTACCGAACACATTAACGTTACACCAATGGAAGTTGAGAAATATTTCAAATCCTTAGGTGATTCTCTTCCAGAGTTTAATACAGAAGTTGAAATCGGTGAAATTGTTTTAAACCCAAAGCTAACTAAAGCAGAAAAAGAGCGGTTTCATGATAAAATTGAAGCATTACGTTTAAGAATTAAAGGTGGCGAGGATTTTGGTGCTTTAGCTAAAGCTTATTCAGAAGATCCAGGTTCGGTTAGTGATGGTGGCGATTTAGGTTTCTTCGACAGAAGTATGATGGCTAAAGAATTTACAGCATGGGCTTTTAAACTTAAAGCAGGCGAAATGTCGCCAGTGTTTGAAACGGAGTTTGGCTACCATATTTTGCAGGTAATCGAGCGTAGAGGTGAACAAGTTCATGCCCGACACATCTTAATTATGCCAAAAAGTACACAGGCGAGTTTAGATAGAACAAAAATTCATGCAGATAGTATTTACAACAACATTATCGCTAAAAAATTAACTTTTGCAGCTGGTGCAAATTTGTATTCGGATAATAAAGAAACTAAGTATAACGGCGGTATGATGCTTAATGCAGAAAACGTACAGGCACGAACCACATTTATTCCAATTGATAAATTAGATCCATCTGTATTTTTAGTTATTGATACAATGAAAGTTGGCGGTGTTTCTAAGCCCGATTTATTTACGGCTGCTGATGGTAAGCAAGGTTATCGTATTTTATATTTAAAATCTAAAATACCACCACACAAAGCAAATTTAGCACAGGATTTTCCAAAAATTAAGGAGGCCGCACAAAGCGACAAAACAAATCGTACCTTAAGCGAATGGTTTGAGAAACGTCGTGAAAGTACTTTCATTAAAATTGATGATGAATTTCAAGATTGCGACCAGTTAAAAATCTGGACTAAAAAGAATACCGAAACTAAATAACGCCAATGCAGTATAAGAACGAAGTAGAAGCTGTAGATGCTCTTCACCAATCATTTAATAACATTAAAGCTGAAATCAGCAAGGTTGTAATTGGTCAGGACGACATTATAAAATCTGTTTTAATCGCCATATTCAGCAACGGACATTGTTTGTTGGTTGGCGTACCTGGATTAGCAAAAACTTTACTTGTACAAACAGTAGCATCGGTTTTAGACCTCGATTTTAATAGAATTCAATTTACACCCGATTTAATGCCTAGCGATATTATCGGCGCAGAGATATTAGGAGAAGACAGGCACTTTAAATTTATTAAAGGGCCTGTTTTTTCAAATATAATTCTTGCCGATGAAATTAACCGTACACCTCCAAAAACTCAGGCTGCTTTATTAGAAGCCATGCAAGAGAAATCGGTTACCGCTGCAGGGCAAACCCATACTTTACCGAAGCCATTTTTTGTACTGGCCACTCAAAACCCTATTGAACAGGAAGGCACCTACCCGCTTCCTGAGGCGCAATTGGATCGTTTTATGTTTAACATCCAGTTAAATTATCCAGCTTTTGCTGATGAGTTAACAATTGTTAAAAACACTACGAGTAATAAAGCCATTCAGCTTCAAAAAATCATCCATGCAGATGATATTCAATATTTCCAGAAGTTAATTCGTGATATTCCGGTAACGGATAACGTTTTAGAATATGCGGTAAAACTTGCCGCTAAAACCCGTCCGAATAGCGAATTTGCAACTGATGCAATTAATAAGTACATCAGTTGGGGCGCTGGTCCGCGTGCCTCGCAGTTTTTAGTTTTAGGCGCAAAATGTCACGCTGCAATTTCAGGTAAATATGCGCCCGATATCGAGGATGTACAAGCTGTTGCAGAACCAATCCTGCGCCACCGTATTGTGCGTAATTACCGTGCCGAAGCCGAAGGCTTATCTATCGAAAAAATTATTAAAGATTTGTTGTGAAACTGAAATAGTAAGTTAATATGTTAAGATACTCTTTAATCATATTAATTTTCTTGTGCTTCAAAAACGGGTATGGCCAATCAGAAGAAATTTATAGATTAACTTTTTCTGATAAATCAAATTTCAAAATTACTACGGCTTTAGGCAATAAGCAACCTTCACAAATTTATATCATTAACACAACTGAACCGTTTTATTCTAAAAGATTTTGGTTGGATGGAATTAATTTAAAATCAGCAAAAGTTCTTGATGAAATAAAAGATGATGAACATCATCTATATCACAATGTATATTTGTTCAAGGATGAAAAACTAAATTCTAAATTTTCTGATGAGGAGAAAAAATATCTGAGCGCCAAGGCAAAATTGACAAAACCAAAGAAAATTAATTTAAAAGGTACAAATTACTCAACGATCAAATTGTCATCAGAAATAAAGACTTTTTATTTTAAAACATCTGAACCAATTTTCAGCAATGATAGACAATATGCATTCATTAATTTCACCGCATTTAGTTCTAAAAGCAAAAACGAAGAGAACTATTTTTCAGATACATGTGTGATTTATAAGCGAACGAATGGTAAAGGCTGGAAAAAATCGGGCATAGTAGATCGTCTGATTCTTTAGATAAATAAATTCAAATCTTTATAATTTAAACTTTGTTGCTATCTTTACCAGACAATTACAAAGCATAAATCTTAAATCAAAAATATTCGATATGTCAGCTCACGACTCACACGCACCAGTTCAAGAAACAAAAGGTATTTGGGCATTGCCATTAACCGCATGGATTATTGTATTAATTCTTTGCGTTGCATTTACCAGACCAATTTTCAATCACGAAGAACCTAAGTCATCTCACGAAAAAATTGAAGCACCTGCACATCATGAGAAAGCAGAAACTGCTGAGCCACATCATTAAGATAAAATAACATGACATAAAAAAAAGCGCTGATTTACATCAGCGCTTTTTTTTATGCTTTTAAAGCTATTTAATCTGGCTGATTAAATTAGGATAATCCGTAATTACGCCATCAACTCCTAAGTCCATAAAATATTTAATATCCTTAATTGTATTTACCGTCCACGGGATTATTTTAATGCCCATTGCATGGCAGCGATCAACCAGTCCTTTTCCAACTAAAATAGAATATGGGCTATAAATGGTAGGTTTAAACCCAAGCTTCTCAATATAAGTTTCAAAAGGTTCTTTTTCATCAATAAGTAAAGAAGTTTGAATCTTAGGGTATTTTTCATGTAAGTATTGCAAGGTTCTCATATCGAAAGATTCGATAATAACCCTTTTTGCAAGTTTCTTATTGTTAATTACATCCATAATCAAATCGACAAATTCTGCCGGCTCTGGATGAAATTCATTATCGCCGTTTTTAATTGTTTTCGTTTCGATACTATAAACAGGCTTGGCCAGCTTATTTTCCTTTACATACTGCTCAACAGCATCAATGGTTTCAGAAAGTAAAGGCTTGGAAGCTTTATATTTCGTTTGCCCAGGAAAACGATTATGCACTTTACTTCCAACATCAAACTTCCTTATTTCATCATAATTCATTTTATAAATATTGAAGTTCTTTTGATCTTTTAAGGTAATAGCCTTCCCGTTTGGCTGTAAAGAAATTTCGTTATTAAAATAAGGTTCCTGCGATAAAACAACTTGCTTATCTTTCGAAATTACTGCATCCATTTCCAATGTATTTACACCTAAATCCAATGCTTTTAACATGCCTTTAATTGTGTTTTCGGGCATAATGCCACGAGCACCAGCTTTTCCCTGTACATCGAATTTTTGCTTTTGTGCAAATACATTTAAGAACAATAGCGTGAAGAGCGGTAAAAGAAATAATTTTTTATACATGAAACTTGTTTTAAGAATAAACGTAAAATTAGGGATTTACTTATAAAAAAAGGGCTTTCTTTTTACGGAGAGCCCTTTTCAACATTCACATTAAAATATTATCTTTCTGCGGGTACAAAGGCCTGAACAATTAAATTCCAGCTTGCATCGGCAGCTTTTTCGTAAACAAATACATAGTTAAAACTTTCGCGTAAATCTGCTTTGTAATCTACAGTTGCAACACCATAAGTATAAGCAAAATCACTTCCCGCTGCTTTATCAACACCTGTCGTTTTTAAATTGATTTTACCGATCATACCGTTTAAAAAAGAAAGCACTTTTCCTTTTCCTTCAATGGCTTCGTTGCCAGGGAAAAGCAAACGGGCATCGTTAGTTAAAAACCCACCAAAAGCACCAATACCATGTGTTTTAAGGAATGTATTAAGTGTTTTTTCGGTAGTAAGAATAACATCCTTACCTGCCTTTATTTCTTTTTCGTTGATAAAAGTTTTCGGTGCAATGCGTTCTTTAGGCTCAACAAATCTATCTGCAATTTTAGCAAGAGGCTTGTTACTTTCAGTTCCTAAATCGATAGCTAGTTTCCACTTACCGCCTTCAGCCTTCCAGATAGAAAGGTATTGACCATATTTTTTATCGGTTTTACCAACCTGATAAGTTCCGGTTGTAAAACCCCAATCGCCACTTTTTGAAACCCTAGCTAAATTTGGTTCCCAACTTACTTCGTTCATGCCTTTAGTTTGCGCACCATAAAAAGTTTTTGCATTAACAGGGTTAGGCCTGAAAACCAATGTATTTGCCGAAGAATATTCCAGATATGAATCTTTATCCCCGATTTTAGCTATCGATTTTTCGAATTCATTTTCAGCGTTTATAAGCGATTTTGTGGTTCCATCGCTTTTCTGCGCAAAAGCACTTAAAGTTAAAGCAACCGCTATTGTGGTTGAGAATAGTTGTTTCATTTGTGTTTTAATAAGGTATGACGAATATAAAAGTTTCTTTGAAGTGTGTTTGTAAAAGTAATTAACAATTGAACATTTTACTTTTCGCGATAGATGGTTTCGAGAACCGTTTGCCCAGTCGCCTTTAAAGTATTTTTATCAATGTTAGCTAAATTATCTAACTGCGTATGCCAGTTGATGTAAAAACCGCTGTTATCGTTGTAGTGAATAATGTCAATCGATGGAACACCTGCTTTGTTCATCCAGAAATGATCATCAACCAATTTACCACTTTGAATACTTACAAAGTATGATGAATAACCAATTTCGCTTCCGATGTTCCAAACTTTACTTACAACATCTGGTGCGGCCTGACGAGAAATTTCGTCTTGAGTAAACTGAGCGCTTCCACCCCCTACCATATCGAGGTTAATACCATATAGTGCTTTATAGCCAGTAGATATTGCATTTTTTGCCCAAAACTGAGAACCTAAACACCAGGTCGTTTCATCAGGTGTTTCATCATTTGCTTTACCATAATCTTCTAAATCCCATAAAGCAAAATCGACACCCACATTTGGCTTTTTTTGCTGAATTTGACGAGCCATTTCTAAAATTACCGCAACACCACTTCCACCATCATTTGCTGCATCAAAAGCTTTTGTATGGTTTGCGGGGTCTGTATCCTGATCCGAAAACGGGCGAGCATCCCAGTGGGCACTAATCAAAACTCTTTCTTTTTTCTCAGGACTAAAAGATGCCATAATATTTTTCAACTGATAGCTTTTACCGTCGTAGGTAGTTGTTTTCTCCCCTTGAATTTTAACATCAGCACCGAAAGATTTTAGCTTGGCAACCAAATAATCGGCACATTTTTGATGGGCCGCAGTGCCTGGAATTCTTGGTCCGAAATCTACTTGTGCTTTGGTATAGGCAAAAGCAGAATCGGCATTAAATTCTGGCGAAACCAATTTTATTTCTTGTACTGTGGTTTCTTCTGTTGCTTTTTTATCGTTCTTACAGGCCTGAAATCCGATAATTGCAATTAAAGGCAGTATTAAAAGTTTTTTATTCATTTTATTAATTTCCTATAAATTATAGAATTCTGCGCCCTGCTATAAACATTATGCTCCCCATTCGAAGGGGGAATGGGCTACTCCCAAAATTAAAATCGCAATAAGAAACGTAGTTCTAAACTATGCTTTACTCCAGGTTGTACCCTCTTTACCATCCTTGAGCTGAATACCCAATTCCTGTAAACCAATTCTAATTTTATCAGATGTAGCGTAATCTTTGTTTTCTTTAGCTTCTTTACGCAATTCGATAACCATATCTAAAACGCTGTTTAATTCTAAATTGTCTGATTCTTCATCTTTTAAACCTAAAATATCAAAAACGAAATCGTTTATCAAAGCCTTTAATTTCTCCAGTTCAACGGCCGAAATTTTTGCTTTATTATCGTAAACAGTGTTAATAATTCTTACTGCTTCAAACAACTCTGCAATTAAAACAGGACTGTTAAAATCATCATTCATTGCATTTATACAGTTTTCCTTTAATGAATCGATATCAAATTCATTTTGCTCAGAAACTGATAATTTATCCAATAAATTAACCGCAGCCATTAACCTGCGAAATCCTTTTTCCGATGCATCAAGTGCATCGTTAGAGAAATCTAAAGTACTGCGATAATGCGCCTGCATCATGAAAAACTTAACCGTCATCGGACTATAACCCTTTTTCAAAAGCGGGTGGTCGCCTGTAAATAACTGTAAAGGAAGAAATCCGTTACCAGCTGATTTAGACATGCGGGTTCCATTCACGGTTAGCATATTGGTGTGCATCCAAAAACGAGCAGGCTGGTGGCGACTGCAAGCCTCAGACTGGGCAATTTCGTTGGTATGATGCGTTGCGGCTAGATCCATACCACCGCCATGAATGTCAAATTCGGCACCTAGATATTTAGCACTCATTGCAGAACATTCTATATGCCAGCCTGGAAACCCCATTCCCCAGGGCGATTGCCATTGCATCAAAGTTTCAGGCTTTGCCTTAATCCATAATGCAAAATCCAGTCTACCTCGTTTTTCATCCTGTCCACCCAGTTCGCGGGTGTTGTTCAGCATATCTTCGAGGTTACGATTGGTTAAAATGGTGTAATTGTATTGTTTGCTATATTTTTCTACATCGAAATAAACATTGCCCCCAATTTCGTAGGCATAGCCATTTTCGATGATTACTTTAATCATTTCAATCTGCTCAATAATATGCCCTGTAGCGGTTGGCTCGATGCTTGGCGGCAAGGTATTAAACATGCGCATTACATCATGGAAACCTAATGTGTATTTCTGCACAATTTCCATTGGCTCTAATTGCTCCAGCTTTGCTCTTTTTGCAAATTTATCCTCACCCTCATCCCGATCGCCTTCCAAATGCCCGGCATCGGTAATATTACGTACATATCGAACCTTATATCCAGCGTATTTTAAATACCTGAAAATTAAATCGAACGACATAAATGTGCGGCAATTACCTAAATGCACATCACTGTAAACAGTAGGACCGCAAACATACATCCCAACATTGGGCGCATTTAAAGGTTGAAAGAGTTCTTTTTTACGAGTAAGCGTATTGTAAAGCTGTAAGCCAGTATTCATATTGCAAATGTAATATTTACCATCGGAAAGTTCGGAGTTGGTTAATTGTTTAATTGCTCAAAACAATTAATTGACAATTTACAAATCAAATACGCTTTATTTTAATCGAAAAGCAATACCTGTATTTCAGTTTAAGCTTGTTCCTGCTTTTCATTGCAAGCCGCCCCCTTATAAAACCTGCGAAGTAATCAAGCAAACCATAAAAATTAATAATTGTGCTTAAATTGGGGTGCGGGCTTTCCATTGCAATCAGGTTTATAAACAAAAAATTCTGCCGAACACAAAAATGCTCAGGCAAAAAACTCAATTAGAGATTTTGCCTGAGCATAAATTATTGCCTTTAAAGCTTATTTAAGTTTTGCCTTAAAAATCTTTTCCAGTTTTTCTAGTTTCGGCAAAATCACTAATCTACAATATGGCGCATCAGCATTGTTTTTATAATAATTTTGATGATAACTTTCGGCAACATAAAACGGCTTTACAGGTTCGATCGCTGTTACTACTTTCTTGCCATAAGCGTTCGCTGCGTTTAACTCTGCCTTGTATTTATCTGCCAACTCTTTTTGTTCTGGTGTATGGTAAAAAATTACCGATCGGTACTGGGTTCCGCTATCTGCACCTTGACGGTTTAAAGTTGTTGGATCGTGGCTTTTCCAAAAAACCTCCAATAAATCTTTATAAGTAATTTGCATTGGGTTATAGGTAATCTCTAAAACTTCGGCATGACCAGTTAAGCCCGTGCAAACTTCTTCATAGGTTGGATTTGCAATTTTGCCGCCTTCATAACCCGATTTTACGGAAACTACACCTTTCAATTTTTGAAATATAGCCTCAGTACACCAAAAGCAACCCATTCCAAATGTTGCCTTTTCCGTTTTCTTCCCTTGCGCATTGGCCTGGTTTAAGGCCAACACCGATAATAAGATTAAAATTATTTTTTTCATGTTGTGTGTGTGTGATTTTTAAGAATACTGTAGCTAAAGCTATTAACATTCTTCTTACTATATTACGAAATAAAATGACTTAAAGTTTCTCAATAATTAATAATGGATTTTGTGTGACAAAGCGATATTTTGTGGATTTTGCATTCAATGTTAATAACTTAAAACACTGATAATTAAATTAATAAAGCCATAATTACAAGCCTCCAAACACTTATTAACAATTCTTTTTTAAATTCGTAGAACATTAAAATAAAAAATTATGTCTACACCCTATATTCCATGTTTAGATTTAGGTTCATACATCAATGGAACTGAAGAAGAACGCAAAAAGTTTTCTGATGAGCTTGGAAGAGCTTTTAACGATTCTGGTTTTGTAACCATTACTAACCATGGCTTAAGTCAGGAATTGATTGATAAACTTTACACAAACATTCAGTCGGCATTTGCTTTAACAGTAGAAACTAAAAGAAAATACGAAAAACCTGAACTTGCAGGTCAGCGTGGCTACACCAGCGCTGGTAAGGAAACCGCTAAAGGTGCTAAAACGCCTGATTTGAAAGAGTTTTGGCAAATCGGACAGGAAGTTACCGATGGTGATCCAGTTAAAAATGAATACCCAGATAATGAAATCCTAGAAGAATTACCTGATTTTAATAAAGTAACAGGCGATACATACAAAAAACTGGAAGAGAATGGGACATATCTTTTACGTGCCATTGCTACTTATTTAGAATTACCAATTGATTATTTCGACAAGCATGTACATAACGGAAATTCGATACTAAGAGGTATCCATTACTTCCCGATTGAAAACCCTGAAGTTATCCCTGATGACGCTGTTCGTGCAGGCGCACACGAAGACATCAACTTAATTACTTTATTAATTGGTGCTAGTGCCGATGGACTTGAAGTATTAACCCGCAGCAATGAATGGTTACCAATAAAAGCACATCACACGGATATTGTAGTAAATGTTGGCGATATGTTGCAACGTTTAACCAATAATAAATTAAAATCGACTACACACAGAGTGGTAAATCCACCTCGTGAGTTAATGAAGACCTCTCGTTTTTCGGTACCATTTTTCCTGCATCCGCGTAGCGATATGGATTTAACGAGTTTACCATCTACAATCGATGCAGAACATCCTAAAGCTTACAGCGATATGACTGCAGGTGAATATTTGGATGAAAGATTAAGAGAAATTGGATTAAAGAAATAAAAGCTTGAATAAGTTGAAAGTATAATGTTAAAAGCATCAGCAAAAGTTGATGCTTTTTTTTGTCCATACAAAAAAGCTGATGATTTAACATTATTTTTATTTTCGAACATTAAATTTACTACATGAAAAAAAAATATCTATTAGCCCTCTTATTATTTATTGGAATTAATTCTGTTTTCGCTCAAACTAAAAGTATCGAAGATTTGTACTGGGATTATACAATGGTTAGGATGGCGCCAGCAAAGCGAGCAGAAGCGATTGATTTAGGCTTATCGCTACTAAACAGAAAAGCCGAACTAAAGACAAAGCAAATTGCTAACGTTACTTATCATTTAGGCAGACTTTACGAAGAAAGCAATCAAATGGATAAAGCCGTTCCGTACTACGAAAGCAGCATTAAGTTAACGCCAGGCTATTACGTACCCTATTTGGCTTTGGGCAGTTTTTATGCTAAAGATTGCAAGGAAATGGCTGTAAAAATGAATCAGGCGGCCAGCGCTAACGACGCTGCATTGCACAGCAAAATACTCGAAGACTATAAAAAATTAGCCTTTAAAACGGTTGCCTATTTGGAAAAATCTTATGCCTGCGATCCTGATGAAACAACTAAAGGTATAATAACTTATTTGTATCAGACATCCAAAAATACAGAAGCCATTAAAAGTTTCGACACCAGAATTAAGCAACTCGAGCAAGGATGCATCACCCTGCTTGATGACGAATAAATAAAGATCTTATTGCGAGGAGGGGGTGGCAGCTTCGATAACCTAGAAGAACCCCTAAAATAGGTCAGCCTTTTAGGGTCCTTCCAGTGTTCAACTCCATATCAAGTCCATGTCAAGTCCATGTTTTGCGGTAAAAACATGGACTTGTTTTAGATTAAATTAAAATTTGGTGCGGCGATGGTATGGCGCAGCTATATTTAAGCCAAGACTAGGCAAGCCTTAAGCAGTGCCGATTACTTTTTGGACTCATCAATTGCCTTGTTTACTACATCCTGTATGCGACCTCGAATTTTTAAATCAGAGAGCTTGTTGCTTACCGATGGATTAACTCGGTTCGAAAGGAAAACATAAACCAAACCACGAGATGGATCAACCCAAATACAGGTTCCTGTGTAGCCCGTGTGCCCATAGGTTTGTGCTGATGCCAAATCAGATGGGTAATGTTTGGTGGTATCCGGATCCCAACGATCGAAACCTAAACCACGACGACTCACAGCTGATTGCTTAGAGGTAAACATATCTACCGTAGACGCTTTGAAATACTCTTCTCCACCGTAAGTACCACGATTTAAAAGCATTTGATAAATTATAGCTAAATCGTTAGCGCTCGAAAATAAGCCAGCATGGCCAGATACTCCGCCTGCCAGGGCCGCACCCTGATCGTGCACATAACCGACTAACAATGTTTTTCTGAAATACTTATCATCTTCCGTTGGAATAATCTGCTCAGGCTTGAAGCGATTTCTAGGTAAAAACCCTGCGGTTTGCATACCTAAAGGTTTGTAGAAATTTTCGTAAGCATACTGATTTAAAGGCTCCTCGCTAATGTGCTCTACAATATCTTTCATCACATACATACTGATATCGCTGTAAATATATTGCCCACGAGTCTTAATCGGCGAATTAAGCATTTTAGGCCACATAAAATCTTTAAAAAAGCCTTTTTTAATGTAATAGTTATCGGCAACCTTGGTTGGAAATGCCGCAGAAGAATCTCTGCTGTAATCTCCTGTTTTTACATAATCATGAAATGGAATGTATGGAATAAATCCTGCCTGATGCAACATGACTTCACGAACCTGAATGTTATTCATTGGCGTGGTACGGGCTTTTGGAATATATGCGCCGATATTGGTATCCAGCTTCAATTTGTTTTCTTCGAAAAGGCGCATAACGGAAGGCGTGGTAGCCGTTACTTTGGTAACCGAAGCCAAATCAAAAATATCAGTAACCTTATCTGGCAAAGTAGAATCATAAGTATGGGTTCCGTAAGCTTTATTAAAAATCACCTTACCATCTTTTGCAACTAAAACCACTAAACCTGGGGTCGCTTTTTGACTAATGGCTTCTGCCGCAATCCCATCAATTTCCTTAAAACTATTTGAATTTAAACCTGCATCTTCAGGTACAGTATATTTCAACCTTGTTGCCGAAGTTGTAAAACCAGAGCCAACGGTATATTTTGCAGAATAAGCTGTTGTTAGTTTATTTGTAGCCGCTATACCACCAAAAATATACTGTGGCACAATTGCTGCAGCATCGATAGAATTCTGGGCAGTCCAAACAATCGGGGTATTTAAAACATCAAAAGATTTTAAACCCGTACCATTTCCAAAAAAAGAAACGATAACTGTTTTGTTCTTACTAAGGCTGTTTATGAAGTTGATGTATTTTGCCTTATTTATATTCTCATCATCAATAGCAATTAAAATCGTATTAAAATACTTCAACTCATCCTCTAAATCATTCAGATTTACGCTGTCTTTATAAGAATCGGCGGAGAATGAGGTGATTTTATCGTACTTATTAGCCAAGCTATCGAAAACCGAGCTATAGGCAAAGCTTAAACTTACTGATGCAATATTTTTTTTATCGAGTTGTTTTAGTGGTACGATTGCATCCTGATTATTTAATAAAACAGTGGTTTTTGATATTGTATTGGCAATGGAAAGTTTCTTTTCATTTGCTGCATGATCTTGCGCACAGGCCATCAAACATAAAACGTTAAGGAAACAAGCCGCAGCCAGAATGATTAATCTACTTCGCTTCATATACTTTTTCTCCGTTCAAATAGGTTTTTAAAACTTTGGTTTTTAATATGTTTTGTGGTGATGATTTTAAAATATCGTTATCTAAGATTACAAAATCGGCAAGTTTTCCTTTTTCCAAGCTTCCCTTTTCATTTTCTTCGAAGTTAGCTTTTGCCGCCCAAATGGTCATGCCTTTTAATGCTTCTTCTGGCGTTAGGGCATTTTCTATCTGAAAACCACCTTTAGGAAATCCTTTTGCATCTTCTCTAACCGTTGCTGCATAAAACGTTAATAATGGATTAATGTTTTCTACTGGAAAATCAGTCCCTAATGGAATCCATCCGTTTTGTTTTAGTAATTGCTTGTAAGCGTAAGCACCTTTTAATCTTTCGGCACCCAATCTTTGTCCTGCCCAATACATATCTGAGGTTGCATGTGTAGGCTGCACTGATGGAACAATACTCGCCTGACCAAATAAGTCAAAATCATTTGCATTAACAACCTGGGCGTGTTCAATTCTCCAGCGTTTATCGTTTTTGCCCTTTAAAATTTTATTGTAGATTTTCAGCATAACCCGATTGGCCGAATCACCAATTGCATGTGTACACATTTGAAAATTATGTTCGGCAATTTTTATTGCAACTTCTTCAAAATGCTTTTGGTCGCTTAGCAAGAAACCTGTTTTCTCTGGCACATCGGTATAAGGTTTTAACAAACAAGCCCCACGAGAGCCTAAAGCACCATCAGCATAAACCTTAAAAGCCCGAACATTTAACCGATCGGTTTTAATGGCACCACGTTTAAAAAGGTAATCGTAGTTTTGAGGTGCATCAGAAAGCATTACATATAAACGCATTTTAAGTTTGCTTTCTTTTTGTAGTTTCTCAATAAAATCTACAGCCTGAAAAGGCAAACCACAATCATCTATAGTAGTTAAGCCCGCAGCAAAACAATTCTTCTGTGCATCTATAAAGATCTTTTCTGCCAACTTTGCATCAGGTTCTGGAATTTTACTTTCTACCAACCCTACTGCATTATCAATTAAAACACCAGTAAGTTTTCCGTTTTGAGTAAGCATATCGCCACCTGTTAACTGCTGCGCATTTTTAATTCCAGCATCATCAAAGGCTTTTTGATTGGCAATAGCGGCATGGCCATCAATACGCGTTAAAAAAACGGGGCGACCTGGAAACAGTGCGGTTAACTTTTCATTTGTTGGAAAAGCTTTATCTTCCCAATCATTTTGATCCCAGCCATTACCGATTAACCAACCGTTGGGGTGTGTTTTGGCAAAATCGGCTAAGCGTTGAAGCACCTCAGCCCAAGATTTTGTTTCACGTAAATCGGCCGTTTGCAGGCTTTGTCCGTAACCGTAAAAATGTGCGTGTGCATCAATAAAACCTGGATATACCGTTTTGCCTTCTGCATCAATTTCTTCAGTTCCTTTGAATTGTTTCTTAATCTCATCGCTTGTACCAACCGCCAGTATCTTACCATCTTTTACAGCTAAAGCCTGAACAGTATCGAAAGTAGAATTAACGGTGTAAACCCTGGCATTGTAAACGATTAAGTCGGCCTGCTCTTTTTTGCTACACGATGAGAAAAAAGCCAATGCAACTAGTGCGTAGAGAAATGATTTCATAACGATAAAGATAGAAAATTGAAATCATTTCGGCTTGTAAATTGAGCTTTACAAAATGAATTTCAAAACCTCTGAGGTTTTGAAATCAGAGATAATATTTCAGTCCCTATCGTAGAAAAGGAATCGCTGGCTGATAGAAAAGTTTTTTATTATTAACAGAAAGAAAAGTATTAATAATAATTAGAAGAAAATTAATGGCATACAATCCTAATATACTGATGATCATACTTTCGGGACCGCCCAATCTTCCAAAGTGAAACATTTTTTGAGAAATCAACAAAGCGTATATGATTACTAAAGCAATGCACCACGTAATTTGAAAATTCAAAAGCTTTTTACTTGCCGCATCAAATGAATCATCTCTTTTTAGCACCCATAAAATCAGCGGAACAACAAACCCTAAAAGTGGAAAAAATATATAACTCAGTGCTGATAAATTTAAAACTGGAAGAAAGTATTTATCCTTACTCAAAGGTATGGAAACCAAATCCTCTGGTTTTAAATTAAATACCCCTGCAACCCTAATTAAAGTATCGCCCCGAGGTTCAGTTTCGCCTAATTCTATTCGCTGAATAGTTCTTAAACTTAAGCGTGCTTTTCTAGCAAGCTCTTCCTGACTAAACCCGTTAACATTTCTTAGTTCTTTAATTTTTTGAGATAATTCCATAGTAGAAGCGTTTCACAAATGTAAATCTATAATTTAATTTTAGTTGCGACATGTTTACGACATTGTCACGCCATATCAGTTTATGGCTTTTAATTACAGTCATTTATCTGTTGAGTTTTAAACAAAACACATTCATTAAGCTTATTTTGCATAATTTAGCGAATTCACATTGCCATATTACATGACTGATATTATTCACCTGTTACCCGATGCTGTTGCCAATCAAATTGCTGCTGGAGAAGTTGTTCAAAGACCTGCCTCTGCGGTAAAGGAATTACTAGAAAATTCTATTGATGCCGGTGCCGATAAAATCCAACTGGTTATTAAAGACGCGGGTAAAGCACTAATTCAGATTGTTGATAATGGTTGTGGCATGAGCGTTACCGATGCCAGAATGTGTTTTGAACGCCATGCAACATCCAAAGTAAAAAAGGCCGAAGACTTATTTGCCATTCGAACAATGGGGTTTCGTGGTGAAGCTATGGCTTCTATCGCTGCAATTTCGCAGGTTGAAATGAAAACCCGCAGGCATGAAGATGAAATTGGCACCTGTATAACCATTGAAGGCGCACAAGTTACTGCTCAAGAGCCTGTAGCGACCTCGCCAGGCACTCAAATTTCAATCAAGAATTTATTTTTTAATACGCCAGCCCGAAGGAATTTCTTAAAAAGCAATCCAGTAGAAATGCGCCATATTCTTGACGAATTTCAAAGAGTTGCATTGGCTCATCCTGCCGTTTTTTTTAGTTTACATCACGATGGAACGGAAATTTTTAACCTTCCAAAAGGAAATTTAAAACAACGTATTGTTCATCTATTCGGTAACAACTACAACGAGCGTTTAGTTCCAGTTGAAGAAGATACAACTATTATTAATCTTAAAGGATATATTGGAAAGCCAGCTTTCGCCAAGAAAACCAGAGGAGAACAGTTCTTTTTTGTAAACAACAGATTTATTAAAGACCCCTACCTCAATCATGCAGTAAGTTCCGCTTTTGAAGAGTTGTTGCCTGATGACAGTTATCCGCTTTATGTATTATTTATAGAAATAGATCCTTCAAAAATTGATGTCAACGTTCATCCAACGAAAACAGAAATTAAATATCTGGATGAAAAATCCATTTATGCCATTCTTAAATCTGCTGTAAAGCGCTCGATTGGCAGATACAATATTTCGCCAACTTTAGATTTTGATCAGGAAACAGGTTTCAGCAATATGATTTCGCCAAAAGCGGTAGAAGATATTGTACCGCCCAGCATAAATTTCAATCCAGATTTTAATCCTTTTGCTACTGAAACAACTTCCGTTTCAGGCTATGCCTCATCACCAAGAAATTACGATGCAAAACCAAGCGCAAAAAACTGGGGTTCGTTATATGAAATTACCGAACAACCTGTTGTAGAGCAGACTTCATTTTATGCAGATGATGCTATTTTAGAAACCAAGCAAAAACAATATATGCAATTGCATAATCGTTATATCGTTTCTCAAATCAAATCGGGTTTAATGGTTATCGATCAGCAAATGGCGCACGAACGCATCCTTTACGAACGTTTTCTCGTACATCTTGATGATAGAAAAGGCGCTTCGCAACAAAGTTTATTTCCACAAACCATAACGCTTAATGCCAACGATTTTGAATTGGCTAAAAGCCTGCTCGATGATATTAAAAGCTTAGGTTTTGATGTTCGCGAGTTTGGGAAAAACACATTGGTTGTAGAAGGTATTCCTGTCGATTTAGGAAGTTCAAACATTAACGAAACTCAATTGTTTGAACAGCTTATTGAAGGTTTTAAAAACACACAGCAAGAATTAAAGTTAACGAAACGCGATCGCCTGGCTCGAAGCCTGGCTAAAAATAGTGCAATAAAAGCAGGAACAACTTTAGGGCAAGAAGAAATGAATACATTGATTGATGAGCTTTTCGCATGTAAAACCCCTAACTTTAGCACCAGTGGAAAACCAATTATCCAAACGATTACATTAGCTGAACTGGATAAAAAATTTGAAAAGTAATTGGAAGCGGAAGGAAGAAAAAGAAAGCGTAGCAGGTATCAAGCATCAAAACCAGAGCGAAAAGCTGAAAGAAGTTAATGAAAAACCCAAAAGCAATAGAATAATAAATAAATGAATAACATACATATACCACCTGTTGTAAAAAACCTTTTAATTATTAATATTTTATTTTTTGCAGCTACCTGGTTTTTTCAACAGAAAGGAATCCGTTTAGATAATATACTTGCGGTTTATTATTTCGACTCTCCAAATTTTAGATTTTGGCAACCGCTAAGTTACATGTTTATGCATGGAGGATTTGCCCACATATTCTTTAATATGTTTGCTCTATATTCTTTTGGAAGCTTGTTAGAAACGAGATGGGGGCCTAAAAAATTCATTATTTTTTATCTGATTACTGGATTGGGGGCTTTAGCCTTGCAATGGGCGGTACAAGCTTTTGAAGTTCACCAGTTAATCGGGCAGTTTACTTTATTTGAGGGTTGGCAAACAAAAATTACAAGTCAGGCACAGGCAAATACGCTCGGCTCCATTTATTATGGAGGCATGTTAGGTGCATCGGGTGCTATATTTGGCTTATTGGTTGCCTTTGGTATGTTGTATCCAAATGCCGAATTGTATATTATGTTTATCCCCGTTCCAGTTAAAGCAAAATACATTATCCCCGTTTATATTTTAATAGAATTATCTCTTGGGGTTGCTCAGTTTGAAGGCGATTCAATTGCCCATTATGCCCACTTGGGGGGGGCATTAATTGGCTTTATTTTAGTTAAAATATGGAAGGATAAACAAACAACATTCTACACTTACTATGAATAACAATATTTTTAAAGATTTAAGTTCTAAAGTATTCCGTTCGGGTAATCCGTTGTTTTTTTATATCGGGATAAATACCATAATCTTTCTTTTAACTGCCGTAATTGCTGTATTTGCCTTTTTAACCCGAAGCAATATCGATGTTTATGAATTTGTAAGAAACTATTTAGGTTTACCTGCAGACTTAAGCAAACTGCCAGAGCGATTTTACACTGTTTTTACCTACATGTTTTTTCACGATGGATTTTTCCATTTCTTTTTTAACATGCTGGGTTTATTTTGGTTTGGGCAAATTTTTATGAACTTTTTAAAGAGCCGCCAATTCCACTTCGTGTTTATTGCTGGCGGGTTAGCAGGTGCTTTATTTTTTATTGCAGGTTTAAACCTATTCCCTGCATTTTCAGATAACCTTGGCGGAATTACTGTTATTGGCGCTTCTGGTGCTGTAATGGCTATTATTGTTGCAACGGCAACCCTTGTACCGAACTATGCTATTTTCTTAATGTTTTTAGGAGAAGTAAAAATAAAATACTTAGCCATTGCTTATTTCGTTTTAGATATTCTGGCACTTGGCTCTATAAATGCAGGCGGAAGCTTTGCGCATATAGGTGGTGCAGTTTTAGGTTTTGTATTTATTAAGAGCTTACAAGGTGGTCGCGACTGGAGTAAAATTTTCGAGAAAAAATCAAAACTAAGGGTTGTAAAAAATGAGCAACCAATTAAAAAGCCTACTTTTAAGGGCGTTTCGCAAACAGAGATTGATGAGATTTTAGATAAGATATCTACATCAGGCTATGATAAGTTATCCGCAACTGAAAAAGAAAAATTGTTTAAAGCTAGTAAAGATTAAATGCCAAAGCCTAAATCAAAATATACTTTTTTTGATAAAATATTTTTGCCCTTAACCATTGTTGCGGCAGTTTGTTTGCTATTGGGAACCATTGCAGGTGGGGTTGATCCACGTACAAATATTTTATTTGCATACTTTGCCTTAGCCTATCCCTATTCCCTGCTAATTAACATTTTCTTTTCAATTTGGTGGGCGTTAAGAAAAAGATGGGCTTTCGTTATTGTTATTGTTTGTTTAGTTGGCATTGGATATAAAACCTTACATGCAACTTTTGGCTTTGGTGGCATTGAAGGCGAAAGCCAAAAAACCGAAGGCTCTATTAGAATGATGACCTACAATGTGCACAGCTTTAAACTTTTCGGAGAAAACAACACCATCCCAGCAAAAGAAAAAATGCTGAAGGTGGTTAAAGACCAAAACCCAGATATTATTTGTTTTCAAGAATTTTATACCAGAAAAAAAGGCCAGTTTAATACCATTGATAGTTTAAAAAGATTGTTAAAAACCGACTATTATTATTTTCAACCTGCAGAAGAAAACGATTATGATGCTTTCGGTTTAGCCATATTTTCTAAATATCCGATTAAAGAAAAAGGTAAAATTATTTTTGATGCCGCTGGCGATAATATGAGTATTTACGCTGATTTAGATATCAGCGGAAAACCTTTAAGGATTTTTAATGTACACTTTCAATCGATCAGCTTTAAACCACAAGACTATCAGTTTCTTGATCAGTTAACTCAAAAAACAAGAGGCAAGCTGTATGCATCGAAAAGAATTTTAGTCATGCTAAAACGAGCATTTATTAAGAGAAGTGAACAAGTTGATATTATGAAAAAAGAGATGGCAAAATGCAGTACACCATATCTTATTGCCGGCGATTTTAATGATACGCCAGCATCATACGCAGTTAATCAAATTACCAAGGGCTTAAACAATACTTTCACCGAAAAAGGCTCGGGGTTTGGCAAAACATATAACGGTAAGTTCCCTAATTTTCAAATCGATTATATTGCAACAACAAAAGATTTAGAAGTTATAAATTATCTAATCCCAAAGGCAAAGCTCTCCGATCACTTTCCTGTTAGGGCGGATTTGAAGTTTAAAGATTTTTAAATTCATTACTATCCTTTGTGATAGCAGGCCGCTTTCTTACCATACATCAACAATCGACTTTAATATATTTCAGATATTTGTTTCATTAATTGAAATAAAAAATATCCGAAAATATGAGTTTATTAGAAGCTTTAAACTGGCGTTATGCCGTTAAGAAAATGAATGGTCAACCTGTTGAACAAGAAAAGGTAGATCAAATTGTTGCTGCTGCACATTTGGCCCCAACTTCATCAGGTTTGCAACCATTTAAAGTTATTGTGGTTACTAATCAAGAATTAAAAGAGAAAATTGCTCCAATTGCATTCAATCAATCTCAAGTTATAGATTCATCTCACTTATTGGTTTTCGCAGCGTTCGAAAATTATACAGAAGAAGGCATTGATGCCGTTTTTACCCGTATGAATAGCGAACGTGGCTTACCAGAAACAGGTACAGATGCTTACAAAGCTCAACTAAAAGGTATGGTTTTATCTAGAACTGCAGAAGAAAACTTTAACCATGCGGCTCGTCAGGCTTATATTGGTTTTGGTGCTGCAATTGCACAAGCTGCCTTATTAAAAGTAGATTCTACACCAATGGAAGGATTTAATGGTCCTGCACTTGATGAATTATTAGGATTAAACAAACAAGGTTTACGCAGCGTGACCTTATTGCCTTTAGGCCATCGTGATGAAGCGAATGACTGGTTAGCAAACCTTAAAAAAGTACGTACACCTTTAGAAGAATTTGTTATCGAATACAAATAAAAAATTCAGCAGATAAAGTATAATCGATTACCTGTTCTATTAAGTTAGAACAGGTTTTTTTATGTAAAAAAATGTTAAACACAATCACAAACTATGCGCTCTATTTATAATTAGATATATTTACCGTCTTAGTAATTAATTTCCTGTTCATGAAGATTTTTAGACTTTCATTAATATTAGTTTCATTTTTATCCATATTAAACTTTTCTGCATCGGCACAAACAGATACAGTAAGCATTAACACTATAATTAGTAAAACAAACAAGGTTTTGAACGATTATCCTGCAGAGAAAGTTTATCTCCATTTCGATAAACCTTATTATGCAGTTGCAGATACTGTATGGTTTAAAGTTTACCTTACCGAAAATCAAAACTTTCTATCTGGCATTAGTAAAATCGTTTATGTTGATGTGATAAACCAACGTGATTCGTTAATTCAAACCTTAAAATTACAGGTAAACGGCGGTACGGCAGAGGGTAATATTCCATTATCAATGGATCACTATAAACAAGGCAATTATCATTTCAGAGCCTACACCATGTGGATGCTAAACTCTAATGATCCTGCTTACTTTAATAAAACTTTTTACATTGGAGAAGCCATTGACAAAGAATTAAAAACTCATATCAGTTATAAAAACTCATCAACCGATAAGCAAGAGAAAATTGATGCCCGTGTTCAATTTAAAGACGCAAACAATAAACCATACGCCAATAAGAACGTAAACTGGCAAGTTATTACGAGTTATACCGTTATTGCCAAAGGAAGGGGCACAACGGACGCTAATGGTTTTCTTACTATTAGTATGACTGCCAACCAAAAAGCTGAATATCAATTACAAAAAGGCGAGCTGATTACCAGTATCAATACAAGCGAAAAAGACATTATTAACAGCACCTTTCAACTTAAAAATGCCATTATCAATAAAGATTTTCAGTTCTTCCCCGAAGGCGGAAATTTAGTTGCAGGCTTAGCAAATAAAGTTGCATTTAAAGGCGTTAAAAGTGATGGTTTGGGCATCAATGCAAAAGGTACAGTTAGCGATAGTGATGGAAAGCAAGTTGCAACATTTAGTGCTCAACGTTTAGGTATGGGCAGCTTCATGTTAACGCCCGAGGCTGGCAAAACCTATAAAGCATCTATAACATTTGCGGATGGTTCAACGCAATCAGCTAATCTTCCAGCTGCTGTAGAATCTGGCATTTCGATCGTTATTGATAATACAGATGCAGAAAATGTAGCTATTAAAATTGCCTCTAACGATGCTTTCTTCGAAAAAAACAAGGGCAAAAAATTCTATTTAATTGCGCAAAGTAAAGGTGTTATCTGTTATGGTGCGCAAACAATCTTAGCAAATAAAGAGTATAACACAACAGTACAAAAAAACAAATTCCCCTTAGGTATTGCTCAGTTTACCTTGTTTAACGAAAGCGGTAAACCGTTAAGCGAGCGTATCGTTTTTGTACAGCATAATAATAATTTAGCCCTGGCTTTAACCAGTCCTGTTGCAACCTATGGCAGCAAGAAAAAAGTGAAGATAAATTTAAACGCAAAAAAGGATGGCCTACCTGTTGAAGGTACTTTTTCTGTATCGGTAATCGACGAAACCAAGGTACCTTTTAATGAAGATGGCGCTTCGACAATTTTAACAGGCTTGCTTTTAAATAGTGATGTTAAAGGATATATAGAAAGACCTAATTATTATTTCACGCCAGGCGATGCAAAGAAAGCGGCTGATTTAGATGTGCTTTTATTGACTCAGGGGTATAGAAATTATTCTTACACGGACATTATTCAGGATAAAAAGCCTACAATAAATTTCCTTCCTGAACAAGGCATTGAGTTTTCGGGAATTTTAAGAATGAGTAATGGTATTCCAGTTAGAAAGGGCGCATTACTTTTAACTATTCCTGATAAAAGAATTAACATGGAAGGTACAACCGACCCTGTTGGAAATTTCAAATTCTCGAATCTGGTTTTTACCGACTCGTCTAAAGTAACCATTACCGCAAAATACAATGTCAACTATAAGAATATGACTTTGAGTTTGAATGGCGCTCCAACGCCATCTGTAAGTAGAAATTTTAGCGCTGCTGATGAAGTATTAAACATTGACAGTACACTTACAACCTATCTTGATAATAGCAAAAAACAATATTCTTACTTACACACGCTTAAGGAAGTAACCGTTAAAGGAGCTGCAGTACCTAAGGTGAGCCACAAAGACTACCCTGCTCTGACTGGGCTAAGTCAAATGGCTGATCACGAAATTTCTGGAGATAGGTTAACAGGCTGTTCTTTAATCATTAGCTGTTTGCAAACCATGGCTATGGGAACCACCTTTATTGATAATAATTTTTATGTAACCAGAGATTATAACCAGGGTAAAAAAATACCAATGGGAATTTTTATCAACGGTATGATGATGGATGTTAATCAATTAAATACCATTGATGCAAACAATATTGAATCTGTAGAAGTGTTTTTAAGAGATGAACTTGGATTAGTTAACCGAAATAATAACATTAATGGTGTAATTGTAATTAATCAGAAAAAAGCACCTAAAGGAACTAAAATTTCAAAATCTGAGTTAATGGATATGCTTCCTAAATATTACGAGTTAACCTTTACCCCACAAGGCTACAGTAAAGCAAGGCAATTTTATATGCCAAAATACGACGTTCCAGCAAATTTAAACCGTAATGATTTACGCACCACAATTTATTGGAACCCGCAGGTTATAACCGATAATACAGGTTCAGCTTCCTTCGATTTTTTCAATGCCGACGGTAAAGGTCAATATAAAGTAGTGGTAGAGGGTATTGATGCTAACGGGAATATTGGTCGGTCAGTTTTCAGATATACTGTAAAATAATAGGCAACAAAATAAAGCGTTTGTATTAAAATTATTTTGTCATTCTGAGCTTGTCGAAGAACGCTTTAAATTATTATTGAGGCATTTCGACAGGCTCAATGTGGCAAGTTTTTCTAACTAGATAAATAATAAAGCCTCTATTTTCCTATACCTGATGCGGCAAGGCTTCGCCCTTCAAACCTGCAATAACGTTTTTAGCCACAAGGTTAGCCATTGCACTTCTGGTTTCTTCTGTTGCCGAACCAATGTGAGGCAACACCGCAACGCTTTCCATACTTAATAATGGATTATCTGCCTGCATAGGTTCTGGATTGGTAACATCCAAACCTGCACCCCAAATTATTTTCTCTTCCAAAGCTTTAATTAAATCGACTTCATTATGAATGCCGCCTCGTGCTGTGTTAATAAAGATGGCATTTGATTTCATCTGTTTAAAACTTTGTAAGTCGAATTTATCCTTTGTTTCGGGTGTTAAAGCAGTATGTACGGAAAGAACATCGCTTTGAGCAAGTAATTCCCCGTAAGAAACATACCTTGCACCTATTTCTTTTTCTGCTTCAGTATTTCGATTTCTGTTGTGGTAAATTACCTGCATTTGATAAGCGCCAATACACTTCTTCGCCATTTCCAGACCGATCTTGCCCATTCCAAACACCCCTAAAGTTTTACCGTTTAGCTCAATGCCCAGTTCTGGCGTTGGCTCGTAGTTTTGCCAATCGCCTTTTATAATTTTTTTATGCAAATAAAAAGCCTTTCGCGATACGGCGAGCATTAACAAAAAAGCGGTATCGGCAGTTGCCCCGCTTAAAACACCTGGTGTATTTCCTATCGGGATATTTAATTTCTTAGCTTCTGCAACATCAACATTATCGAAACCGACAGAATGCAAACCAATTACTTTTAGGTGGCTACAAGCATTTAAAAAAGCTGCATCTATTTTATTGGGACCAACGCTAACCAATGCATCAAAATCCTGACAAGTAGCGATCAATTCATCAGCGGTAATTTGTCTTGGTTCAGTCCACTTTGTTATGGATATATTATTTTCTTCTAATAACTTGAGGCCGCTTTCGGCTATGTTGCCGCTTATAAAAACTTTCATCTAATGATAACAGGTAAGGTTTAACTATGTTTCGTTAAGGCACAACTATGCTTAATCTTTGATTCGTTTGAGCACTAAAATAACCCAAGGCACCGTTCGAAATATTAGAAGTAGGATTGGCTGGTGTTGTTCCCTGGTTTGGACCCCTACCCGATTGCTGACTTAAAGCGTACCAGTAGTTAAAAATATTAGCATCGATACAGTGCATATCTACAGCTACCTTATCGCCAGTTAACAATCCCTCATCATCGTCGTCATTTTTAGAGTAGAACAACTGTAAACGCAAATTATTTCCGTTGGTTAACCGATCATTATTTACATAAACCCGATCCGATTGAAGATCGTTAACATACATATTGAAATGATAATAGTTAGCTTCTCCTGCTGGATCTAATACATAAGCTGCAATTGTTTTCCTTTCATTATTAAAAAAGGTATTTACAACAACACCAATCGAATCTAACCGAACCGCAGTTGGCATTTTAGAAATTGCAGTATATGTTTTCCCTTCAACTACTGCCTTCATGGTATAAGTTACCCCTGCTATGCCACGCATTCGCAAAGCATATACCCCAGCAGCATTTTCTGTAAAATTATAGTTGTTACCTCTCGAATCGCTTACAGAAACTGTAGCTCCAGAAACAGCTGGAAAAATGCTCTGGTCATCGTAAGAAACAGATTTACTTATTTTTATTACCTGATCTCCAATTTGATTGGTGATAACCCCCTCAATAACCAGTTGCGGTTCGGCATTGTTGGTATCAATTTCTATAATTTTCTTACACGATGTAAAGAGCAAACACGCAAGCGAGCACAATATTATGAGTTTCTTCATCTTTTAAAATTTAAAATTCCAGGTTACCGATGGGATCAAACCGAACAAGGAGGTTTGCTCTGCAACTGTTTTGTTTGGATTATTGGGATCGTTAATAAATTCGATTGAATAAGGATTTTTTCTAGCCAAAGCATTGTAAACTCCAAAATTCCAGCTCGATTGAAATCTACCCGTTTTTTTCCCTTCTAATGTAGCACTTAAATCCAAACGCATATTATAAGGCATTCTACCTGCATTTCTTTCTGTGTAATAATAAACTGTTTGGTTATTAATTCTGTATTTACCTGCTGGAAAAGTGACCGCATTACCTGTGCTGTAAATAAAACTCGAAGAGAAAGTCCAGCGTTTGTTTAAATTGTAAATACCAACCACCGAAATATCGTGTGTTCTATCTTGCCTTGCAGGGAAATAATTTCCGTTGTTAAGCGCTGCAAATTTTCGTTCTGTGCGTGATAAAGTATAACCAACCCAGCCGTTAAGTTTGCCAAATTTCTTTTTGAAAAACAATTCCAAACCATAGGCTCTGCCTGTACCGTAAAGCAGTTCTGATTCTACATTGGAATTTGCCAGCAACTGTGCTGCATTTTTATAATCGATTTGATTTTGTAACCATTTGTAATAAACCTCGCCCGAGAATTCATAGTTATTTTCCTGGAAATTTTTGAAATAACCCAGCGCTACCTGATCTGCAATTTCGGGTTTAATGTTATTGCTGCTCAAAACATATTGATCGGTTGGCGAGCTTGATGTCGCATTTGTTAAAATATGGATATTCTGTGTGTTGCGATTATAAGATGCTTTTACAGAGTTTTCATCATTAAAAAGATAGCTTAAAGAGAAACGAGGCTCAAGATTGAGGTAATTTTTGTAAAACCGCCCGTTTTCTGCCCTATCTGTAGCTGTAATATTTCCCGCAGGATCATAGGTACTAAAATTACCTGGGCCAAGCAACGAAAATGCAGCCAATCTAACACCATAAAGGAAATTAAGCTTTTCAGTAACTGCCCATTCATCAGAAACATACGCGGCTGTTTCCAGTCCGTATCGTTTTTCTTGCGTTAAAGGGTTAACCTGCGATTCCTGGCTTGTTGTAATGTCGATAGGTGAAATACGGTGATGCGTTGCATTTAAACCAAAACGAAGTGTATGCTTATTACTGAAATATTGGAAATCTTGCTTCAAATTAAAATCGCGAACTAATGAAGTTGCTTTAAAATTTGTAACATCATTTAACAATTGAACGGTGTAATTGTAGTTGTTATAAATTAGTGAGGTATTAGAAAAAAGTCTATCGTTAAAAATGTGATTTAAACGCAAAGTGGTGGTTACGTTTCCCCAGTTATTTTCAAATAAATCCTTAACGCCAATATTATCTTTACCAAAATACCCAGAAAGATAGATGGTATTTTTGTCATCAATTTTGTAGTTTGCTTTTGCGTTAATATCGTAGAAATTCAAGGTACTTCCATTTATGGCCGAATCGGGCGAAAGCCTTAAAAATAAATCGATATACGTTCTACGAAAACTTACCATAAAAGAGCCTCTGTCTTTAACGATCGGTCCTTCGGCTTTAAGTCTTGATGCAATTAATCCAATTCCACCCTGAAATTTAAATTCTTTGTTATTCCCATCGTCCATTTTAACATCTAAAACAGATGATAAACGACCTCCGTACTGTGCTGGCATTCCACCTTTGTACAAGCTAACATCCTTAATCGCATCGGCATTAAAAGTAGAAAAGAAGCCCAATAAATGCGAAGAATTGTAAACAACGGCTTCATCCAAAAGAATTAAATTCTGATCAGCAGCACCGCCACGCACATAAAAACCTGTATTTCCTTCGCCGCCTGATTTAACACCTGGCAATAACTGAATGGTTTTTAACACATCCTTTTCGCCCAAAAGAACAGGTATTGAGTTTAGCGATTTCATATCAACCCTTTCCAGTCCCATTTGTGCACTTTTTACGTTCTCGTTTTTCCGATTTTTTGCGCTTACCGTAACCTCTGCCAAATCGTTTGCCGTTCCTAGTTCCTGATTAAGTTTGGTATCCTTATTTAAGCTGATATTTTTTGTAACGGGAAGATAGCCAGCATAGCTGATTACGACAGTATAATCGCCTTCAGACTGCGTTAAAGCATAATAGCCATACGCATTTGTAAGTGTACCTACCGAAGTTTTACCAGATAATTTTACTGTTGCACCGATTAAGGTTTCGCCAGTTGCTGCATCGCGAACCGTGCCACTTAAATTAAATTTACTTTGAGCTAAAACGACCTGGCTAGATAAAAAGAAAAGCAATAGAGATAAGCAAAATTTTAGGGGCATAGTGGCTAGATCTTTTAAATTATTGAAGCCAAATGTACGAAATACAAGTTCTTTTATATTAGACTGTAAAGCTTTTAACAGGATTGATACTTTAACGAAAACTATTTAGCTGGGTAAATACCGATGTGGTGCGAACGCAATAAATAAGGATTAACATTTTTATTACCAGCCGTTTGAAATGAAATTAGTTTGGACGCCTGCATTGGCATATGGCAATCGATACAATTGGTTTTTAAAACACCTTTTGCCAAGGTAGTAGCAGTATGCTTTTGAGTTTGATGACAACTTATACAACGTTGAGAATAAATAGCCATATTACCCTTAATACTTTCGTGAGAATTATGGCAAGACTGACAGGTCATTTCGCTTTTTTGGTAACATAACGTACCTTGAAGCATTGCTGTTTGATTGCCATGAACATCGGGGTTGCCGCCTCCAAAAGAGACGAAATCCTGTGAATAATAATCAGCAAGCTTATCGCCTGGCTGGAAATTAAAAACAGACTGAACAGTTGTAAGCGTATTTCCAGAATGACAAACGCCACATGCATCCATTTTTTGCTTGCGGCTTAGTGTGTTGTAAATGGTTATAAATTTTGCTTTTTTTTCTTTCGGGTTTTCTAAATGAAAAACTGCGTGTTGTTTTCCCGGCCCGTGGCAACGCTCACAATCTATTCCATAAATCAGTGAACCTTTTTCCATTTCTTCATCCATGGCTAATGCCGAAACCTGTTTTACGCTCGTTTTAACAAAAGAACTGTGGCATTCCAGGCACCTACTGGTAACCTGCCGATCGAAGTACATTGCATTTTTAGGGAAACCCGGGCTATTTGCCCAGGTTTTTATTTCAGAGAAATGAGAAAGCGGTAATTGAAATAATTTTTTGTCTTTCCAATAGGCATAAGTAAAAGCCTTTTCGCCAGAACCAAAGGCTACATCGAATCTTTGGGATCTTATTTCCTTTCCATTAACATAAGCAACCTGATAAATTCCGCTATCTCGTTTTTCAACCTTGATTTTCATAATCTGGTTAAAAGCAAAAGAATTCGAATCGTTTGCCAGCAGCTTTAATAAATTCTTATTAACAACAGGACTAGAGGTTAGGCCATGTGAATTGTGAGCAAATGACTCACCTATGCTGGTGTGGCACTTAACACAAGTAGCCGCACCCGTATAATTTTCGCCTCTTATATCGGCTGGTATTTTATCTGCAATACTCATACACCTGGAAAGGGCAACAATTACTACAGCGATAATACCGATAATTAGAAATATGCGTTTATAGCCTTTTAACACCTAAAGTTTTGTTAGTTATTTTACGAATTGAATATAACTAAAATTATAACCTCCTGTATCGGCAATAATTTTTATTACTTGTTTACCTGCATTTAAGGCTATATTTTTCACTTCGAATGGAATAAACTTTTTTGCTCCACCAGAATTAGGTACAGCAATATCTTTAGCTACAACTTTACCATTTACAACAATAGATATTTTTCCATCGCCTTGCGCTGAAGCGGTATTTAATTTTAAGGTATAAATTCCCTTTTTCGCCACTTTTGTGGTGTACTGTAGCCATTCTCCGCTTTCGATATTGGAAACATAATACTTTTCGTATTTTGTAGAATCCATTTGTATATCTACGCCATCGTTTCTATACATGCGTCCACGATTTCCAGCCGTTCTTTTATTTGTAGCAACATGATAATCGGCCACATCTAGATCGAAATAAGCTTGGTTATTTTTACCTAAATCGTAATCGACAGCATAAATTATCGAACCTTCTTTTACCAGGTTTGCTTTAAATTGCTTGGTTTCATCGCTGTGTGGCTGGCGAATCATTGCATCGATTACATCTTTATGGATAATTGTATTTTCCAATCTGGTGTGAACGGCAAGTTCCATTAAACCGCTGTACACATTACTTTCTTTAGGTTTATTTCCACCATTATTCATGTAATTTACTACGCTATTATAATTGAGGTTAGATTTTATCTCCATTGGATTATTAAAACCAATCTTTTTTAATGGCCACCAAGCCCAACCAATATTGTTTTTTTCGAAAAGGCTAATGGCATCCGTAAACCATGTATTTGAATTTTCGCCTGTTTCACCTACCCAGATAGGTGCGTTTTGCTCCTCTCTGGTTTTAATCATGTGTGCAATAGAAGCCTGGTCGTTATAATTCCAGTATTTATGAAAACTTATTGCCATATTATTATCCCAAAGCGGGAAAACGCCGTTGTAATTATTTCCCCAACCGTTTCCTTCGATAATAATCATGTGTTTTTGGTCGACGGCACGAATGGCTTTTGTTATATCAACCATGAGTTTTTTTAATGGTGCATTAATCTTTTCCTGTGTTCCGTTTTTATCTGCTGTCGGATTAGAGAAACCATAATTCGGCTCGTTAATAATGTCGTAGGCTCCAATCCATTCTTCGTTTTTATAGCGTTCTGCCAGCTTTGCCCAAAGTGCAATTGTTTTTTGCTGATTAGCTTCACTTTCCCAAAGCATTGGTTTTGATGCATCCCGATCTGAAATATTGGTATCATTTCCTTGTCCGCCTGGCGCTGCATGTAAATCTAAAATCAAATACATTTTATTGGCCTTGCACCAGGCAAGCAAACTATCTGTTAAAGCAAATCCCCTATCCAGCCATGTATTTTGGCCAGCAACAGTTTCCTTCTCTATTGGTAAAGTATATAAATTATAATGCATGGGTAAGCGAACCGAATTAAAGCCCCATGCCTTGAGCGAATCGATATCTATTTTTCGGGTGTGGTTATTTAACCATGCATCATAAAATTCTTGAGTTTGCCTGGCTCCCATTAAATCTTCTAAACGCTCGCGAATTTTATATTGCTGGCCATCTTTGTTAATTTTAAGCATGTAGCCTTCCTGCAACATCCAGCCTCCTAAACCAAATCCACGGAGCAAAACATTTTCTCCCTTTGCGTTAACAATTTTCTTTCCTTCGGCCTTTAAAAAACCCTGAGCATAACTGTTAAAACCAAACGCAATAAGGCTAATAATAAATAATAATGATTTACTTTTTTGAACCAGGAATGATTGATTAAAGATTCTTTTAAACATAATAAATAGATTTTCGGTTAAGGTTTTAGGCTATATAATGCTGAGCGTGTGGTTATAAAAAGTGTACTTCCATCTTTACCGCCAAACGAAATTGTGGTTGGCCTTTCGGGTACATTAATTTGTTTAATTTGTTTTCCTGTTTTATCGAAAACATAGATTTCTCCATCGGCGATGTAAAGGTTTCCATCTTTATCTAAGCAAGAATTAAATTCTCCCTTTTCGGCAAAATATACCAAGTTTGATAAATAGCCTTTATTGTCGACCTGAAGACTGACTGTTCGTTTGTCATATTCATCGGTTGCATACATGATTTTATTTGGGAAGCCTTCTACAAGCGCATTAGATCTTGCTAAATCGTACACTATCGGGATAATTGTTTCGCCATCTTCGGCTACAAACATTTCAGTTGGTTTGTTAAGACTAACCGTATTAAAATCGTGCGAATCTCGCCAGCGATTAGCGGGATAAAGCGCTTTATGGATTTTATTTACGGCGCCCATTGGTGCTGTTTTTAACAGTTTTATGGTTTTTTCTGCCTGATCAGGATTAATGGAATAAACCCAAACGCCAAAGCCAGAATTTCCCCAGCCGCTAAACGATGTTCCATCAGCATCGGCTGGGAGCGGAAAAGTTTCGGGTTTACCGTTTACCATATACCCAGGCGTAGGGTAATACTTGAATAAAACCAATAAATTATCTTGCTTATCAACGCCTAAAGAAAGCGGCTCGAATGGAAAATCGGCAACTAAGCTTAAAGCATTCGTTTCAACTGACCATTTGTAAACTCTTCTCATTCTAGATTCGCTGAAGTAAATGTTCCCTTTGCTATCCTTAGTTATTCCATCGGCAAATTCAAATCCCTTTACCAAAAGCTTTGCCTGCGACGACTCTGCTTTTTTATTTCCCGTTGCATTTCCACTAATATATAGCCTGGTAAACTCCCAGGGCCTAACTTCAATACCTGTATTTATATCGTATAACGGCAAAGTTGCCGAATATTTGGTTTGTGCATAATTGTGAACATTCAAAAATTCGATGTTCTTCGAACTCCAGGTTCTAATGCCTGTTGGCGATGGGGTGTTAACTCGGATAACCCTAAACATATAAAAGTTGGCAAAAAGCATATTTTCACAGCTTTCTACTTCCATTGGTAATACGTCTGAGCTTTCTCTACTTTCTTCTTCAAGCTGCATCGCATATACTTTCCAATTTGCTACGCGATTAAATCGAACCTCGTTTCTTACGTGGTGTTCGATAGACATGGCATAAATGCTTGATGGAGTTTTGGTATCAGATACATAAATGCCAGATGTAGAAAATGTATTTGCCGTCCAGATATTTTTAAAAACGCCACCGCCACCATCGGTAATCCATAAGCTCCAGTATTGCGAATCCCAAGCACTATCTTTTCCCTGCAAAATTCTATTTGGCTGTCTGTTTCCTGCCTGATTTGCATTTCGTGGTTGTTGCGGGCCAGGAGTCATAGAACCATGTCCACCAATAAATTTCACATCGTTCATGTAAGATTTACGTCCCGCCATCCATTTACACGCCACGGCAATGGTATTGTAAATCCCTGTGTTTAAACCGATCCCCGTTAAAATATTTGTACCCTCTTTTGGTGCCTCGAGCAGTGCTTTTGGTGGCCCAAAACCACCGAAAGCCTGCGTATTATCGGCCAGCATAAATTGCGTTGCAATTGGACTTAAACCGATAAGAGCGGTATTTTTTTTGAGCTTTATCGTTTCAGAAACCTTATACCAACCTTGAGGTACATAAATATTGGGGTATTTATCAATTGCGTCCTGAATAATTTTGGTATCATCCGTTTCTCCATCTCCTTTTGCACCCAACGTTTTTAAATTTACCCAGGTTTTTATTTCAGGAAAATCGGGAATATCTTTAGGGGCTGGTTTAGGAAATATATTAAGTGGCTGAAAACTTTGAGTTGTTTTATAAACGGCATCTTGTCCTAAATCGTCGATTTGCAAGCCATAAACAAAGTTCTTAACCTTATAAATTTTAGCAATGCCATTTGTTTGGGTTTTACTCATTCTATAAGAAACGAGCACGGGCACATTTTTACAATCTACGTTCCGAAGTACAATCCCATTGAATGCATTATTCTCATTACTGGTGATTATTGCCGGGCCAGAAACATTTTCGAACTGACTATCTTCTATGTATATCTTTTCGAAATAATTAGAATCGACATCGATTACGCGAGGTACGTTTTTAACATTCATCCTCACAATTGTTAAACCAGCTTCACGGGTTTTTATAGCGGCCTTGCGTTGTCCTTCAAAATAAGTATCAATCATCATAAACTGCCAACCTGGAGAAGCTTTTGTTGTATAAATTCCGTATTCTCCTCCAAAAAAACGAACATCTTCCATTTCGTTGCCAACCTCAAACAAACCTGCTTTTCCGTTTCCTGCGTAAACATCAACATGAGCGATAAAACTATGCTGTGCATAATGCGTCCGCAAGGCTACGGCTTCAGGATTGCCATCTTCAATTTTAATATCACAATTTGAGAAAGCACTATAAAATGTACCTGGATTTGCATCGCGAATCGGTTGCCCGTTCTGCACAATTGAACCAGTAAACCAGAACATATATTTTGCGTTCCCTTTATCAGATGGTACAGGTTCTTGAAAGCCTGGTGATTTTTTAGCAAGGATAAATAGTGGCCGGTTATTACCATATCCAATTAAACGTATTGAGTTTGGAATGTAAATGGTTTTACTTATCAGATATTTTCCTTCGGGGATAAAAAGAATTCCGAAATTATTTTTGGTTTTAACACCATTTATTGCCGCTTGTAATTCGTCTGACACATCAGTTTTACCATCAGCAGTAATTTTGAAATTTGCTGGTGTAAAATAAGTAGCATTTGGGTCATCGAGCTTTTGTTTATAAAAAGATTTACTTTTTATGGGATCGGCCTTAACGAAAGTAATTGCTACAAAAACACAAAGGATTATGATTAAATACTTTTTCATTACCATTATCTTATTTTTAACTCTTACCAGATGTAAGTACCTACTGAGCCTTTATCCAAAGTTGCAGATACCATTTTTCCATTAAAACTGATATTGAAATTCGTGGCTTCTTTGCCTGTGTTGGCTACAATTAATACCTTTTTTCCTTCAGGAGTTTTAAAGGCTACGTTTGATAAATCGGGCAACTCATTAGAAGCAATTCTAACGGAGCCTGGACGAACAAATTTTGATGCGTGCGCTATAGAGTAGTATGCAAGATTTCTGCTTACCTTATCTTTATCAATGGTAACTGCACCCTGGCAGGTTGGGCAACCACCTCTATCGGTAAACGGCTTATTTTCAGGATCGGCAGCTAAATTCCACTCTAGAACATTTCTGCTCCAGTTGCGTGTAGCTCCAATGATTAAGCGCCTAACGGGCCCTGTAATGTTTATTGTTGCGGCATTTGGTCTTTCTACAACCATTTGCTCGGTGAAATAAATATTTTTATCTGGATGGGCATCACGAACATCACTTAAAGCTTCTATTTTACCACCGTAAAGATGAAAAGCAGAACCATCGATGTATTTTCTTGCTTCCTTATCGTTCAGAATTGTGATGGGATAATCCGGGCGATCGGCATTATGATCGTAGATAATTATTTTGGTTTTGATGCCTGATTTTTCGAACGCAGGACCAAGATTTTTTTTAACAAAAATTGCCTGATCAGGTGCTGCCATTAACAGGCTTGGATTATTACCAGGATGCAGAGGCTCATTTTGAACGGTTATCGCATCAATTGTAATTCCCTCCTTTTTCATTTCCTGAACGTATTTAACCAAATACTTTGCGTAAGCATCGTAATACTCGGGTTTTAACATACCTCCACGGGCATCATAAGTCGTCTTCATCCATAATGGGGGAGACCATGGCGAACCCAAAACCTTAATTTTAGGATTTATAGCAAGGATCTCCTTCATTACCGGGATTACATCAACTTTATCAAGCCCTAAATCAAATTTAGCCTGGTTTAAATCTGTCTGTCCTTCAGGTAAATCGTTATAAGAAAATACTTTTTCGTTCAAATCTGATGCACCAACGCTTAATCTTATATAGCTTACACCAATATTATTTCCATCGGTTGCAAATAACTCTTTAAGCAAAGCAGCTCTCGCAGGTGCCGACATCTGGATAATGTGCTGTGCGCTTCCACCCGTTAAGCTGTAACCAAAGCCATCAATTGGCTGGTAAGTTTCCTTTTCATTTATTAAAATAGTAGGGTTGCTGTTTTTAGTTGTCGAGAATTTGAGTGCATCGTTTTGTTTTGCAAAAAGTACAGAACGATCGGCTTTGGTAAGCCATAAAGATGCATCGGTTTGGGCAATGGATTGTACTGTAGAGAAGCTTAATGTAAGAGCAAAGCAATAGCTCATCGTCTTTAATTTCATAATGACAACAGGTTAGTAAGTAGAAGATTTAAGGTAATTTCAGAAGCTATGAGCCTTGCCTCGGTATTTTACAGTTTTGCAATATCTTTTGCAAAATTTAAAAGCGTAAAAGGGGGCAGATAAAAAACCCCACCCCCTTAAATATTTTATTTAGTACCGCCGTACTCTTTGTTTTGAAGTATTTTAGTATTATTTAACTCTGCCTGCGGAATAGGAAAGATTTCATTTTTGTTTGCAGTGAAACCTTTGTATGCCAATACCGTTGCAGCTTTACCCCAACGAACTAAATCTGGAAAACGGTGACCTTCACCTGCAAGTTCCAACCTTCTTTCCTTCATTATATTATCCATGGTTACAGCTACTGGATTTAAGCCAACACGAGCTCTAACTGCATTTAGCAATAAGTAAGCACGACTACCAGGACCTACAGCACCACCGCTTTGCAAGATAGATTCTGCTTCAAGCATATAAGTATCTGCAAGTCTGATTTCGTATGAGTTTTGAGGGAAGTTTAACTCGGTTTGTCCTGTAGGCGCTTTATCAGCAACTCTGCCTATGGTTTTTTCTAAGAAGTAACCACTGTTTTGATATCCTTTTTCGTATGTAGCAATACCATTTTTTTCAAGACTATCTAAATTGGCAACAGTTGCTTTATTACGTGGATCGAAGTGAATAAAATCGAAGAATTCTTTAGTAAAAACTAAGAAACTATAACCCGAGTAATAGTCAGGTGCACTGGCTAACACTGGTTTGTATCCACGAGGACCAACAATAATATTTAACAAGTTACCTTCAGAAGCTCCAGCATCGCCCCAACCACCGTTAGAAGCATTTGAGTGAACAATTTCCAAAATCGATTCGGTATTGAATTTATTGTTCACTTTAAACAAATCGCCAAAGTTTGTAAGTAATTTGTAGCCATAAGTTGCGTTTGCCTGTCCTGGAGTAGTTCCGTTTACCAGCGCAAATTGTTCAGCAGCCTGAGCATATTTTGCCTGTTGTAAATAAACTTTACCCAATACAGCCTGCGCTGCACCCTTAGTAAGGCGACCACCTTCACTTGCCCCTTGCACGGTATTAGGAAGGCCTGGAATGGCTTCGGTTAAATCTTTCTCAATTAAGGCATAAACATCTGCAGGTGCTACTTGTAACACATCATAAATCTGTTTTGGATCTACTTCTGAGGTTAGTAATGGAATGTTTTTAAAGAAACGAACCAAATCAAAATAGAATATGGCACGTAAAGCTTTAGCCTCACCTGTATATCTTGCTTTTAACGTCGCATCCATATTAATGCCACCAATTTTCGACAAGAATACGTTTGCACGGAAAATACCTGCATATCCTTTATTCCAAAGATAACCCTGTGGACCAGTTTGCGAATTTAAGGTAAAGGTATTTACAACCTGAAGGTCGTTAATATCTGATGGACCACCACCTCCTGCAACCTGATCGTCAGATGCGGCATCCATAATGGCAACTTTGTCATAAAGTCCACCACTTTGGAAACCAAATCTATCATAAATGGACACTAAAGCAGCAAATGCATCTTGGGGAGTTTTGTAATAATTATCTAAAAGAACCCGTTCCTGAGGATTAATCTCCAAATATTTTTTACAGCCTCCAAATAGTTGCATTCCAGCCAGGATTACAACTAAATAAGTTATTTTTCTTTTCATTTTAATTAATTAAAAATTAGCATTTATACCAAAAACGAACGAACGAGCTTGTGGATATACACCACGATCGACACCAAATACGTTACCACTGTTATTAGAACCTAACTCTGGATCGTAACCACTATAACCAGTTATTGTGAATAAATTTTCAGACAAGGCATATACACGGAATTTTTGAAGACCTATTTTGCTTGTTACTGATTTCGGAAGTGTATAACCGATTTGGAAAGTTCTCAATCTGAAATAATCTCCTTTTTCTAAATACAATGAAGAGAATTTAGTTAAGTTTTTATTTGGATCAGCATCCGTTAATCTAGGCTGAGTACTTGAAGGGTTTGATGGCGTCCAACGATCTAATCTGGAAGTTGAATAATTCGCGTTCGGAATATCTAATCTTCTCAATCCCTGGAAAATCACATTACCTGCAACACCACTACCAAAGGCAGTTAAATCCCAGCTTTTGTAAGTTAAATTAATTGTTAAACCATAAGTGAAGTTAGGCAGGCCATTTCCGATAAAATCTCTGTCATTTGCATCGATAGCATTATCACCGTTTAAGTTGGCAAATTTAATGTCGCCAGGTTTTGCTAAGGGTTGCAAAGGTTGTCCGTTAGGACCAACATAAGCATTAATTTCTGCCTGAGACTGGAAAATACCTTGATTTACGTAGCCGAAGAACTCATTATATGAATGTCCGATTTGAGTACGTGTTATGGTACCAAGAGTTTGGAAACTCGCCTGGCTATCGTCGATAAAGTTGATACCCGGGCTTAATTTATCAATCGTGTTTTTAATAAATGAACCATTACCGCTTACGTTTAAGCCAAACTGACCAATTTGTTTACGGTATGATAATTCAAACTCAAAACCTTTGTTTGACATATCTGCAATGTTAGCTGCAGGGCTACCACTACCAACATAACCTGGTACTGGTGGATTTTGAAGAATACCCACTGTTTTCTTTTTGTATATATCAGCGGTTAAAGTAACGTTTTTGAAGATTGTTGCATCGATACCGATGTTGCTTGATCTTGTTTCTTCCCACTTCAAATCAGGGTTGGCCGAAGCATTCGGGCTATAACCAATGTTAACAACGTTTGCATTACCAAAAGTGTAGTTTCTACCGCTACCAACTGTAGGAACGTAAGCAAAGTCACCAATACCATCATTACCGGTTACACCGTAACTTCCACGAATTTTTAAGAAATTAACAATGTCGTTTTGCGGGAAGAAATCCTCTTTGGTTGGTACCCATCCAATTTGTGCTGACGGGAAATAACCGTATTTATTATTTGCACCAAATCTTGATGACCCATCACGTCTGATTAAGGCAGAGAATAAATATTTCTCTTTGTAGTCATAAGTTAATCTAGAAAACAACGAGAAGATTTTGTGATCTGTACCCTCGCTACCATCTGATGTTCTACTTGCTGCAACTGGTTTAAATCTCATAGATGCAGAATAAAAATCTGTTGCTGGTACATCAAAAAAGGTTGTACTCACGCTACGGCTAAATCCATCGCTATAAGAACCTTGACCTAGTAACAAGCTTAAATTATGATTACCTAAAGATTTTGTGTAAGACAATGTATTTTCAAGATTGTAAGTAATTACATAATTTATGTTTCTTGAAAACTGTGTTCTGCTATTTGAAGTAGATGAGTTTAAATAATAGATCGGGTTAAAACCATCACCACCATAAAAAGCCAGTTTAGAACCCAAAGTTGAACGGAAACGTAAACCTTTAATTGGCTCGGCTTCTAAAAATCCGTTACCCACGATATTATGATCCCAGCTATAATTTCCGATTTGTCTTTTAATACTTGCTAGAGGGTTGCTGATCTCTTGTGCAACTCTTGTTGAAATGCCATAAGGGAAACCGTTAGCATCTCTGAAAACAGGCTGATTGCTGTAAGGAGGTGCATTGTAAACCGTTGGATCGGTGATAATTGCAGGCGTTAACGGATCTAAGTTAATTGCAGAACTTAAAGGCCCACCAAATTCGCTATTGGTGTTTCCAATTCCATTGGTAATTGAATGGCTATAACCTAAGTTTTCGCCAATGGTTAACCATTTATAAAGCTTGTGTGTAGAGTTAATACGAATGTTCGCTCTGTTAAATTTAGAAACCTCTGTAGAAACGATACCATCGATTTTAAAATAACCGAACGATAAGAAAAATGTAGATTTCTCGCTACCTCCGCTTAAACTAACTTCGTGGTTCTGACGGGCAGCACTATTGTTAAAAATTAACGATTGCCAATCCGTTCCTTCACCAAGTGATGCGGCATTTGGATAAGGCAAAACAGGTGTTGTTCCGGTGTAATCATTTAAGTAAGATTCGTTTCTTAAGGTAGCATATTGTGTTGCATTTAAAAGATCTAATTTCCTTGCAGCACGAGCTTCGCCATAATATCCGTTATACGTTAAATTTAAATTTCCGGCTTTACCTTTTTTAGTTGTTACAATAATTACACCTGATGCTGCACGAGTTCCATAGATTGCAGCAGATGCACCATCTTTTAAAACTTCAATGGATTCGATATCGGATTGATTTAAATAACCGATACCACCGTTATCTACCACAACTCCATCAATAACCCAAAGCGGATCATTTTTGCCTCCGAATGATGTGAAACCCCTTAGCCTTACCGTTGAAGCAGAACCTGGCTGACCAGACTGAGCCGCAATTGTTAATCCTGAAGTTCTTCCTTGTAATGCTTGTTCTAAACGAGTTGTTGTTGGTTGATTTTCTAAATCAGCGGCTTTAACGCTTGAAATTGCACCAGTTACAACACTTTTCTTTTGTGTACCATAACCTACCACAACTACATCGCTTAAATCTTTGGAATCTGTTGCCAGCGAAACTGTAATTTTTCCGCCTGCCGGAACTGTAACTGTTTGTGCTGCCATTCCTAATAAACTAACAGTAAGTTTGGCGCCTACCGCTGCCTGAATAGAAAATACACCATTTGGATCTGTAGAGGCGGCTCGGGATGTGCCTTCAACTCTGATTGTAACACCTGGAAGCGGAGTTCCATCTTTCTGATCTGTTACCTTTCCTGTAACGGCAATATCTTGGGCAAATAATGCCAGCGGAAATGCCATGATACAGTAAATGAAGAATACGAATGTAAATCTTCCTCTCATAGAAAATAATTTTAAGTTAATATTTGGTTAGTTTGAGTTTGGGTTTGGTGCCACAACTCAATTCAAATCTATGTACGGGATTTAATATTGTGTAATTTTCTTGTGCTACACAAACCCTACAAAGCTTAATTTTCTTTTGATAAGACCCTACTTTAAGCACTACATAAGCACTACTACACAAATACAAGTAACTGATTATCAATTATTTAATATTTAAAGAAAAACTCGTATGAAAATTGTTAAAAAAGGTTAAATTATGACGTTTTCTGCCTCGAAATCTCGATTAAAAACTCGTACAGATTGGTTTCTGGCTTTAACTGAAGTTTCTTTCTCAACCTGTAACGGCCTACTTCGACAGCCTTTATGGTAACATTCATTAGTTGCGCCATTTCCTTTGAAGATAAGTTCATACATAAGTAGGCGCAAAACTTCAAATCGTTCTGACTTAAATCGGGGTAAAGGTCTTTTAGTTTATTAAAGAAAGCAGTATTAACATGGTTAAAGTGTACGCTCAAATGATCCAGTTCCTGATCTTTTTTCTCTACATCTTTAATTAACCGGATAAGATGCCTGAAACTTGGGGAGTTTTCGTTGAGCGTATCATCGTGATTTTTGATCACAGAAGAAATTACTTCTTTAATTTTGGCTAAGACCTTTCCACGCTGAACCAAATGCATGGTCATGGTAGAAAGTTCCTTGTTTTTATAATTAACATCGGCCTCCAGCTTTTCATTTTGTAAACGTACAATCTCCTTCTCGCTTCTGTCTATTTCCAACTGGTGGAGATAGCTCATGCGCTCCTGTTCCTTTACATGCTTCTTTTTTTGCCAGGTGATTAACATTCTTAAAAGCAAGGCAAAAATTACCAAGTACACAAGCCTCATCCACATGGTGTTATACCAGGCGGGTAGAATTACAAAACTATAACTTACGATTTCCGATTCGTTGCCAACATCGGTTCGGGCCTTAATATTAAATTTATATTGCCCGGCAGACAAGTTGGTATAATCCTTCTCACTTTTACCATTCCAGGCAGACCATCCATCATCGAAACCAACCAGCTGATAACTAAATTTTGTGTTTTTTTCGTGCTCAAATAAAGTAGAGGAGAATTCGAAGTGTATGGAATTTAACGCATTTTTATATTCTGGAATTTTTGATAAATTCTGCCTGGCAATCATTTGCCCATTCTTCACAAAATAGCCGCCAAATACTGTGCTATCTTTCGGTCCGAGTAGTTTAATGTTACCAATTACAACAGTTGGTTTTGCTATATTATCTAAATATTTATTGTAATTAATATGATAAGCCCCTTTGTTGGCGCCTATAAAAACGTTTTCATCATCAAGCGTATAAATAGACTCAAATCCTCCAACTATCTTTCCATCTAACTCTGGCAAATAGAAAACACTAAAAGCATTTGAGCCAGAAGGTTTATGAAAATCGATAATACCAACCTTTTTATTGCTTACGAACCAAACATTTCCATTATTATCTTCCTTTAAATACTGAATCGAGATGCCATTTAAAACCGATCCAAACATTTTAAATCGAGTAAACTTATTTTGTACTTGATTATATTCGTATAATCCATCGATTGTTGCAATAACAACATGGTTCTTTATATGGTAAACGTAATTGTATAACCGATTTGGAAGGCCGTTTTTATCGGTAAATAATGTTGTTTTGGTAACTTTTTTCTTATCGGGCGATAATTCTATTTTATAAACTCCATGGTACGGATGAGAGGCCCAAATGTTATCGTTATTATCCACAACGATAAATCTTAAGGTTTCGGAGATCCCCTCAATTTTACCTTCGCTTATAAATTTACCACTTGCAAAGCTTATTTTCTGCAGGCCTAAATAAGTGCCAGAGAGAATATTTTTAGCTGGAAAAACATTTTCTAATGGCTGAAACATCCAGGTACCGGGAAGTGAGTAAATTGGTGTAGCTACATTTCCATTAATAACCGACGCACCATCTTCATGCGCCATTATTAATTGATTATTAATCTCATCTAAGCCCCAAACTTGTCCTTTTGTATTCTTTACCTCTTCAAAGCCCGATATAGATAAACTTAAATCCTTAGCGCTTGTATTAATTTTCGTTGTATAAAGTCCGTTGGAGGTGCCTATATAAACATTCTGGTTTATTTTTCTGAAAGCATAGCTGGTAATTTGCTTATTCCGATCGGGCGAAATACTTTTTATGGCGCTATTAATTGCAACGTAAGCAATTCCATCATCCAAAGCCAGCCACATGTTTTTATCATGATCTAATAAAATACCACGAACGTTATTATTTTGCAGCCCTTCGCGGTAGTTGTACTTTTGTACCAGATCGCCTTGTTTATTCATCAAATAAACGCCTCCAGAGGTCGTTCCAGCGACATAAAGGTTATTGTTAATCCGACTTGCAAAGAAAATTCTATCGTTAAAGAATACATTATCCAGCTTAGTTTTTAAGGTACTTAGCTGGTTGTTGTAGAGTAGAAAAAATCCTTTTTTTAATGTAGATACCAACAGGGTATCGCCGTTGTAGTTAGAAATTGATGTTATGGAAGATTTTTTTAAAACATCATCACTACAAACGGGCTTCCATACCTCTTTATCGTAAACAAATAAGCCAACATTTTTTGCCTGAGCGTAAACTTTATTATTCGCCTTACCTAAAAAAGACCAGGTTTCTGCTGGCTTATAGGTTTTCATTGCGCCATCCTTATAATGAAGCATTACGTTTATGGAGCGAAAAAAGACTTCATCATTTAAGATGGAAATATCCCAGATATCCGCAATTTTTCGAAGATTCTCAGGAATAAGATTAAGTAAGGACGTGTATTTTAAAATACCACGACTATCAGGAAAGAAATAACCGATTTCATCTTGTGCACCTATATATATCCTGTTTTTAGAATCGATACCGATTGAACGTACCGAAGTAAAATTTGGTAATCGGTAAATGTTCCAAAACTGTCCGTTGAAGGTGAGTAAACCTTCATTGTTTCCAAAATAAAGAATGCCATTTTTATCCTGCTGAACATCCCAGTTTTGCATTCCTCCATTGTACTGTTCGTTATTATAATTTACAACTTGCGGAATCCCCAGTAAATCCTGGGCATAGGTTATACAGGAAAAAGAAAAAAAAGTAACAAAAAGCAGAAATTTCTTCATGGTTAGAAAGGAAGGATTTTACACAATAATAAATATATAAAATTTAATTTTCTAACCTTCGGTTTTAGGTAGCTCTTATTTGAGTAAATGAGGCTTAACTGCTTTTCTCCAAATGGCATAACCTGCTGCGTTCATGTGGAGCATATCACCTACGTAAAGTTCGGTTCTTCCAGCTCCATCTTTGAGCATTGAAGGAAAAATATCTACAAATACTGTGTTTTTTTCTGTAGAAAGAAACTTCTTAATCAAGGCATTAGCACCAATTACCTTATCCCGAAACTTATCGCGACTTGGACTAGGTTTTATAGAAATGTAAACAATTGGAACGGTTGGCAACTTAGCTCTTATTGCTTTATAAAGTGTAATTGTTCTATTCAAAACGGTATCGGCATTCACTTTATCATCTACCACATCATTTTCACCTACATAAAGTACAATCTGACGTGGATTATATGGGAAAACAATATCATTTAAATAGCGGGTAATATCATTAATAACTGCACCACCAATTCCTCTGTTTAACGCATTATACTTAGCAAAAACCTGTGTTAAATCATCCCATTTCCTGATAGAAGAGCTCCCAACAAATAATACAGGGTTTACTGGTGGTTTAAACATTTGATCGTACTTCTTAATCGTTTGCACATCATCGTAAAAAGCTGGCTTCTTTTGAGCGTGCGATACAGAAATAAAAAATATTACGAGTGCAATCAGAGAAAAGTATTTTTTCATTTTAGGTCAATTAATATTCCACAAGGTTACAAACAAATTTGAAAATACAACAGCATTTATCGGGCATTTAGATGTAATTAATGTGTTGCTTTTACGTTATATACCACTCTATATTAAGTCGTAATGAAAAATAAGCCTGTTTTACCCTTAAAAAAAAGGTAAAAATACCCGCCGATAGGTATTTTAAATTATTTAATTTTGGGGCGTTCTTCTAATCAAATGAAAAAAATATTAATTGCATTGTTTTTTTGTGGCATTTTAACCTCTGGTTGCAAAAAGAAAATATGCGGTGTAATTTCAGCTATAAGTACAGAATCCTCTCCAGCGGACGGACAGCCTATATATAAAGTTTATTTAGAAACGGGCGAAGTTGTACCGATGAAATCGAAGGGAAGTTACCAGGTTGGCGAAGCTTATTGCAATGATTAATTTTATTAATTTTCTGTAGTGACCCCTCAGGGGTTCGAACCCTGGACCCACAGATTAAGAGTCTGTTGCTCTACCAACTGAGCTAAGGAGTCAAAATATTTATATTCAAATATAAATTAAAAAGGTGATGTAATAAACATCTACCCGACAACAAGTTACACAATAATTCAATTATAGTATATCAAAGAATTCTACAATGGAAGTTCAGGCTATATAGGTAAACTTAAGTGTTGTGCGCCAAAATTGCGCCATTTATGAGGGGTGATGCTTTGCTTTCTTTCAGTGGTTTTTAGCGAAAGATAGCGGGTTAAGCTAGGAGATATGCATTCAGCAAGACTAAGTTCGCGAAAAACAAGCACGCCATCATTTCATTCTGTCATGGTTTTAATTTTTGCTAAGCGTCCTTCGGACTTTACTGCAACGACCTTCGCTCCATACGGATGTCGGTACGCAATAATATTTAAGGTAAGTGTATTTGAACAGCAATAATTATTGGTAACTTATCAATCTCTAAAGGAACAACTATTGTTATGCTCAAAACCTCTCTCATTTTCTACCTTTCTTTGTTGACCTTGACATGTTTAGCCCAAGTTAAATTAAAGAATTTTGATGTTTGGACTGTCAAAGCCATTGACACCTCTTCTTTTAATACTCTTACAACATTTGAGACACAAATGGATTCACTCTTAAATGCCCAACGAACTGAGCAACTTCGAACATTACTAGGTGGCAACAGCTTTATAGAGGGGACTTCTCAAGAGATTATTGATTCTGCTATCAATAATCAAAAGATACTAGCGTCACTTAGATATAAGGATAATAGGAGTCGATATAGTTTCAGGCAATATAAAAATTCGATTGAGCTTAATGACCAGACAAAGCAGATCGATGATTATGGGAGTGAATGTAAATGTACAATTGATAACGACACCTTGAAAATACAAATGGGAATATTCGTGTTTGGCGGTTTCGAGTTTACTATCAAGGTTTTTAAGAACATATTTACTAGCCATTACCTTATTGACCAGTATAACTTGAAGATCTTTAAGTTAAATGACCGAGACTCACTAAGCTCGGCTATACAAATTCTTATGGCGCATCAGGATCTTAATTTATCAAAATCATTGAAGCTTAGGATGGGCGAGCAGATTTATGGATATCTAACCTTTCAGACCATTAATTACTTACGAGCAAATGACTACGAGGATGGTTTGGCGGGAGATCAGTATAATTCTGCCAACATGGACAGAATGTATGTCAAAGGAAATCTTCAATTTAAGTGCAAGATTAATAAAGCAATACTCCATGATTGATATCTACATGTTTTACTACTGAACAGCTAGAGTTAAAAGATTAAATAAGCTACTTTCGAACTTTACTGCAACAACCATAGCTCCATAGGCCTGTCAGTACGCATTTTCAATCAATTAAGGGCCTCATATCGTACTTCATCTTAAAGTTTACAACTGCTGTATCGCCTTTCTTTAGTTTCAAATTTCTGGTATATATATGATGATATCCAATCCAAGCTGCTTTTAACTTTTGGGAGCATCCAGTAATATCTAATGTATACTTGCCATCTTTATCTGTTGAAGTCTGCCTTAGTTTATCAATAGTTGAGATTACAACAACAGGCATAGCTAATCCTGTATCTTCATCTATAACCTGACCAGTGACAATGATTCTATCCGCATTACTGCTTAAAACGCTTTTGGTATACTTTAGCGGATTGCAGCTGATTACAACTGATGCAACTAGTATTAGCGCAATCTTGCTTTTAATGTTTTTAAGGTTGTTAATCATGGTTTTTGTACAATCTACAATATACCGCTTTTATCGAATATCAGGTCATTTTAGGCTGATTACTGATTATTTAAACATAGATCGAATCCAGTTGCTTTGCAACTGCTGATTCTCACACATTTTCTCAGTTCGCAGATGGTGAACAAAACATCAATTTAACTTTTAATCTACTTTATTAATGCTTACTTTGCGATTAAATAAACGTCTCTTGAAGTACTTAAGCGTAATTAAAACAAACTGGATACATCTAGTTGGATTTTATATTTCAACCTATATAGGTCTTATAATATTTAGGTTATTGGGAATGCAACGATACTCATATGAGAGTTGGAACAGTACCTTGTTCTTAAATTTACTTACGATTCCCTTATTGTTCTTTACCTATGGCCTAATAATTTTAATTTGCTTCCATCTCATTATTATTCTAATGGACTTATTGGCGTTTAGGTTTATCCCAGTAAGATTTGAATACATATTGATAGTCGAATGGCTTGTTATAATTCCCCCGTTCGTTTATTGGGCATTTAAGTACGATTATTGGCTGTGGCTTTTTTTGACTGCATCATTTTTATGCACACAATTCATTAGAAAGCGATGGTTGAAAGGCATTGTAAATGAATAAAGTTTATGATACCAAATTCAAATAGCCCCTCGTAAAAATTGATTAAAGACTTTCTATCGATATATAAGGGCACTAGTTTCATAAAAATTGCTAATCAATTGAATATCCAAAATTAAAATGTATCCCTTAAATAAAGAAATAATTTCAAAATATCGACACCTATAATGATGAGTTAACACAATCATCAATTAAAAACTATGACACTAAAGCACCTAAGTTCGAAACCAAATTTTTCAAACTATGCTAATTATCGCCTCATAATATTGCATTAATTAAAGAGTTGGATCAAATATTTTGTGTTATTATAATCAATCATTACACAAATTTAAGCTTTAATCTGCCGAAGCGTCCCAGAACTTCCCGCATAAATGCTCAACCCCTTCACACACCCAGTTTATTAGTTTGCTTCTTTGCTTAGATTCAATTAAAGCTTCTATATGTTCCATAATTACTTCAAATCAAGATGGTACAGAATCAAACTGCATTTAAAGTGGCTGAAGTTGAAGTAAGCTACCAGCATTGGCTAATGGGAAGTATAACATTTACACTCAAACATAAATTAAAAAAGGCCGATATAAATACATTACTTCAGCCTCCTAATCAATTAAAATAAATTATTTACTACCTAAAACAGCACTTATCCCATCTGTAAACTTCTTTAATTTTATAAATCCTGTTATTGAGCTGTTTCGCTTATCGAGTTGAATTTGTAATGCCCCTTCGGTAGCCTTCATTCTAAACTCTTCCCCTTTTAATAAACTTACTTTTGTATCGATATTCTGATCCATCGGTAATTCATTTTTTAGCTCTCGGGCAATATATTTTTCGAGTTCATCCGTTTTACTTACTGGATAAACGGCATTGTAAGTATATTCTGTTTCGGTATCTTTAACTCTGATACTTAAATTAGAATCGTTGCTTTTGCAACCCAGTGTTACCGCTATTACCAGAAGCACAATGGTGTAAATTATCTTTTTCATTCTTTTTGAGTTTTGGTTCACTAGTAAATAGTTCGCTAGTCAATCTTTGCAATCTGACTATTGGAAATTGATTAAGAGTTTATTGAGAATTTAAATACTAAACTACCCTCCTGCTCTTCCTTTTATATCATCGGTAGCGGTATTTCTCGATCTTGCAGATTTTACATTTTGATTTCCGAAACCATAACTGATACTGAAATTAGCTCTTCTACTGGTATATCGATTGGTAACCTGAAGATTTACATTTTGATATTCTAAAGCACCTTTCCAATAGTTGGTTAAAAGAATATCATCCATATTTAAACGCAATTTTAGCTTTTTATTGAGCAAACTTTTCTGAATACCAGCGTTTAATGCGTATTGTGCAATGGTTGTTTGCTCTACACCCGATACTTTTGGCGAACTATACCAGAAACTGACTTCGACTGTAAAGTTTTGCGGTAGAATAAAGGTTTGATTGGTGTTAAAATTATAAGCCACTTTCGAAGCACGAAAAGCCGCACCTTCTAAATTCCCATCTTCAAATTTGTTGTAGTAAACACTTGCATTATTTTGCATATTCCACCATTTGGCAACCTTAACCGGGAAATAAACTCCAGCCGAATAATTTTGAGCACGGCCTAAATTTTGTCTAATTACGCTAACAATTCTAGATACTTCATCCTGTTGACTAATTTGAGTAATCATATCGCGGGTATCGGCATAATTTAAAGAAAATGATACTTGTTTGTAACCGTACGATACTTCGAAATTATCGGTGAATTGGGGTTTTAAATAAGGATTTCCCTGATCAACAGCATACGGATCCATATAAAATGAAAAGGGATTAAGCTGCTGATAATTTGGGCGATCTACCCTGCGGCTGTAGGAATAACGGATATTGTTATTTTCGTTAAGTTTCTGATTAACAAAAACGGTAGGGAAAAGCGACAAATAATTACGATCAACTTCTTTATTGCTGGTGATTGAATTACCATTTGAGTGTGTGTGTTCTGCTCTCAAACCTAACTGAACCTGCCACACCTTCCATTCTTTAGAGAAATTACCATAAATGGCATTAATGTTCTCCTTATAAATAAAATTGTTCGATTTGTTTAGTTCGTTTTGCCAGCTGCCTGATAAAAACTGTTCTGATATGAAGTCGTTATTGGTAACGACATAACTGCTTTTTAAACCAGTTTCGAATTTCATCGTTTTATTAATCGGTAAGGTAAAATCGGTTTTCGCAGCAAAAATATCAATGTTTGCATCGGTATTATTTCTTAGCAAAGTTGTATTGGTCTGTTGCCCGCCCTGATTTAAATACCTGGCATTAAATTGCTCATCCTTCTTATTGTTGAAGTTAGAGTAATCAACATCGAAAGAAATATTTTTGCCTGTTTTATCAAAATCGTGCTTAATGTTAAAGTTTGCTGTTAGGTTATTAGCAGGCGAATTCGAATAAGCATCCTGAAGTACAGAATTTGAACTTGCCACATTTGATTGAACTTCATTAATCAATGTATTGCTAAAATTATTAAGTTTTGTTTTAACGGTATTCGCATCAATCATCACTCCAAAAACTGTTTTTTCAGAAGCATAATAATCGGCACCTAGCTTGCCCTGAAAACCTACACCTTTATTTTTACGATCAAAATCCTGAGTAAAAGCGCTTGCCAAACCATTAGCGAAAGTTGTTCTCGTAAGAAAAGTATTATTAAAACTAGCTTTTCTAGCTACCGTACCATTTCCAAAGATATTCCACTTACCTTCTCTATGATTTAAGTTCAGGTTTAAGCCTGCCCGAGCCAAATCTGTCGGCGAATCGGGCATAATGCCTTGTCCACCGTTTAGCGATAATGTTCCATTTGTACCGTAAGCCTTATTTCTTTTCAATTTAATATTGATAATGCCCGCATTCCCTGCGGCATCGTATTTTGACGATGGGTTTGTAATCAACTCAATTGTAGCAATCTGGTCGCTACTCATGTTACTAAGCAAAGTGGTAATATCCGCTCCCGATAGGAAATTCGTTTTTCCATCAATCATTACCGTTACACCCGATTTATTATTCAGCTTAATTTGCTCACTTTGTCGGTCGATTTGTACGCCTGGTGCCTTTTCTAAAACCTCCAAGGCCGTACTTCCAGATGATACAATGCTATTTTCGACGTTTAAAACCGTTTTATCTATTTGATGTTCGACATATGGTTTACGACCTTGAACACTTACTTCTTTAAGTTGCTTTGCTTCGCCATTTAAAACAATTGATGGTAATTTTAAATCTCCTGTTAAAGCAAAGCTTTCGGTTTTTTTGGTTTTATGTCCCATCATCGAAACAGACAGACGATAATTACCCTCTATTAACTGGTCGAAAATAAATTCTCCATCTACATTGGTAGAACCGCTTTTTACTATCGTTGTATCAGGAGAATTTAAAACTTTTACCACGGCAAAGGCCAGTGCTTGTCCTTTTTCATCAACAACTTTCCCCGAAAGTTTGCTGTTTTTTTGGGCAAAGGAAGCCCCACATGCGATTAAGCATGCAATTAGCGTAAGTAATGTTTTCATGGTTTCTTTTCTTTTTAAATCATCCCGACTTTAGCTTAGCGCTAATTAGCAGCACAAAGAAATCTTTTAACTTAGCGTTAGCACCAAAAGATTTCTCTGCCTTGGCCGAAATAACAAGTTATTGGTTGTCTTGATTTTCTTCAATGTTGATACCTAATTCTTGCTTAACTTCTCTAATCCTGTTTGATACAGAATCCTGATAAACCGAATCAACGGGTTTCTGTTTCTGCAGCACTTTTAAATCAGATAGTTCCTGTTCAAGTTTTTGCTTTTTTACAGCTTCTTCTTTTAATTGAGCAACGCATCTTAATCCATCTTCAGTCATAATCCAGGTACTGTAATCGTTGGAGTCGTTTTCTTTATCGGCACAATCCCAGGTTCCATAATTGTTAATGTAACGGTAAGAATCTTCTTTGATAATCACTTTTGTTCCAACAGGTATTTCCAGATTGATCCATACTTCCTGATTTCTCCAGATACTTCCTTTTCTTAACTGAAAGCGAGGATTAAATATTAACGATGATTCTTTAGCGGTATAGGTATAACTTATATTTTGAGCGTTCTGTAAAGCACTTTGAAAGGTTTTTCCCTGCGATTCGAATTTCTGAACCAATCTGGTTACACCTGTTTCGCTTTTGATAATATTAATCCGAACGTTATTTGGCGATACGAAAGGTCCGTCTTCAAAATCATCAATCACAATCTTGTTTCTTTGGTTTCCATCAATGTGGTACGCAACACTATCTTCCTTACTGAAATATTTGCTTCTATCAATATCGATTATGTAAGTTGGCAAAGTTTTCAATTCGGTTGTTTCTGTTAATTCGGCATGTTGTTTAAATTCTGACGAAATTTTTGCAGCCTGATAACCAACCGTTGCAGCACCAGCTAACCAAATAATTAACAAAGCGAACGAAAGTGTTTTGTTTATAGCTTGTTTACTAAAAGCAACACGAATAGAGAAAAGTACCAGAGCTAATATCGGTATGAAACACACAATAAAAGCGCTGAATAAAATTACACCACGATTGCCTTCATTAATAATGGAGAAAGGAAAGAATTCATAAATGCTGGCATCCCAAAATCCCTGAAAGGCAGCCGTACCAATAATTAAAGCCAGTAAAAACAGTACCCCAAAAATTACAATAAAAATTGCAATTATTTTGAAGATCACTTTACCTGTTCCAGCCATAAAGCGACCTAACCATTCGAAAAACTCACCAACAAAGTTTCCAAATTTAGTTATTAATGGTTGTGCATGTTTGTTTACTTCGGTTAAGCGTTCTTTAACGGCCAATAACTCTTCATCTAAATTCTTTTGAAAACCTTGAAGATTTGCTGGCTCGCCTTTCATTTCCATTTTCTCGATCCGTGATTTTGCTTTTGGCATAATAATCCAAAGCAAGGCATAAACCAATAACCCCGAGCCGCCAATAAAGACAGATAAAATGGCTGCTATCCTAATCCAACGTGCCTCAAAATTTAAGTAGTGTGCAATACCCGCACAAACGCCCGCAATTACGCGTTCATCCATATCACGGTATAATTTCTTATCGGTGATTTGATATTGGTATGCGGTGTTCACAACAGGCTCTTCCTCTCCTTCTTCTGCCATATCAAAATCCTGTACCCTACCCATTTGAGCAATTACAAAATTAACATTGGCAGTATCTACAACTTGTTTTTTCTGCTCTTCCAGCTGCTCAAAAAGCAATTCGGCAATACGATTTTCTATATCAGTTACAATTTCCAAATCATCTGCATGATTGGCAAAATGTTGTTTCACCTCGTTTAAATAAGCCTTTAAAAGCTCGTAGGCACTTTCCTCAATATGTATTATGGTGTTGCCTATATTTATGATGATGGTCTTTTCCATTTCTTTGCGGTTATAAATAATTTATGAATTGGCTCCTTTTTGTGAAATACCCACAGCATAAGCCAGCTCCTGCCAGGTTTGATCTAATTGAGATAAAATGCCCCTACCATCTTCGGTAAGTGTATAATATTTACGGGGAGGGCCCGAGGTAGATTCTACCCAGTTGTAGCTTAACAAACCGTTGTTTTTAAGCCTGGTTAATAATGGATATAATGTGCCCTCAACCACCAAAAGTTTTGCCGACCTTAATTCAGCAATAATATCTGAGGCGTAAATTTCTCCTCTTGCGATGATTGATAAAACACAATATTCCAGAATTCCCTTCCGCATTTGCGTTTGCGTATTTTCTGCTATCATAAAACAAAGATATATGTTTTATACAATACTATGTATTACATAGTACTAAAATAATTTCAAATCGTAATACAAAACACTGATAATCAATTAAATAATTTTATTATAAAAATTTAATAAAAGAAAATAATCCAATAAACTGATGTTTTTTTGAGTTTTTAGGAAAGCAGAGCCAGTGAATTTCCGGTCAATTCTGCCCCGCTAATGCTTCAATCTTTTTTCAATTTCGGTAATTGCTGATCGAAAGTTTTACAAGAAAAAAGGATTTTCGCGTATATCGGGTTTAGAAAATTTGGCCAGTAAAATAAACCTGGGTTGATAAAAAAAAGGGCAAGATTTGAACAATAAGTATCTCTTCAGGCCATCAAAGTATTACTACACAATATTCAGTTTAATTTAATTACTCCTATTTAAAAACAAATAACTACAAACGCGATAGATTTAATATATTTTCATAATTTTGCAGCTCTATAACTTTTTTTCATGAAAAAATCTATTGCCAGCATTGTTGCAGAGGCAAACCAAAGTGGCGAAGGCACCTTAAAAAGAACCTTAGGACCAATCAATTTAATATTAATAGGCGTTGGTTTAACCCTTGGCGCTGGCTTATTCTCTATAACAGGTTTGGCAGCTGCTAATCATTCTGGCCCTGCAGTAACACTTTCCTTTGTTATTGCAGCATTAGGTTGTGGTTTTGCAGCCTTGTGTTATGCGGAATTTGCTTCGATGATTCCTGTTGCAGGTAGTGCATATACTTATTCTTATGCTACAATGGGCGAGCTTTTCGCCTGGATTATTGGCTGGGATTTAGTGTTAGAATATTCTGTTGGTTGCGCAACCGTTGCCATCAGCTGGTCGCAATATTTAACGAGGTTTTTGGCTAGTTTAGGTATTTACCTTCCTCCGCAATTAACCTTATCCCCCTTCGAAACCGCTAAACTTGCCGACGGAACTACCGTAAATGGAATTGTAAATATTCCAGCGGCGTTGGTGGTGGTTTTAATGACCGCAATTTTAATACGTGGCACAAAAGGATCGGCTATTGTTAATGGTATTATTGTATTTTTAAAAGTTGGCGTTGTGTTGCTTTTCATTGCATTAGGCTGGCAATATATAGATCCTGCAAATTATCACCCATATATTCCTCAAAATACTGGCGAGTTTGGCCATTTTGGCTGGAGTGGTGTTCTACGTGGTGCGGGCTTGGTATTTTTTGTATTCATTGGTTTCGATGCTGTTGCAGCATCTGCGCAGGAAACTAAAAACCCCGCAAGAGATTTACCAATCGGTATTATTGGTTCTTTGGTTGTTTGTACGGTTTTATTTGGTTTATTCGGCCATGTTATGACAGGCTTGGCTAATTATAAAGAATTTGCAAATAGTGGTGCTCCAGTAGCAATCGCAATCGAAAAAACACCTTACGCCTGGTTAAGTCAGGCAATTATTTTAGCCATATTAATTGGCTATACATCAGTAATTCTAATCGATTTAATGGCGCAATCCAGAATGTTTTACTCGATAAGTAAGGATGGCTTATTGCCGAAAATGTTTTCAGATGTACATTCGAAATTTAAAACCCCCTATAAATCGAATATTATTCTTTGCTTATTTATTGGTTTATTTGCAGCATTTGTACCCATGAATGTTGTAGGAGAAATGACAAGCATCGGTACATTACTTGCCTTTTTAATGGTTTGTGTAGGCATTCTGATTCTGAGAAAAACCGATCCTGATGCAAAGCGTCCTTTCAAGGTTCCTTTGGTACCATTAATCCCGATTTTAGGAATTATTACTTGTGTTGTAATGATGGTTTTCCTGCCATGGGAAACCTGGTTAAGACTTGCAGTTTGGCTAATAATTGGTTTAGCAATTTACTTTTGGTACGGTAAAAAGAACAGTAAGCTAAGTTTAAACTCAAAACAGAATAACGACTCAACAAGCTTATAACCAACCACATAAAAACCAATCTGTGTAATTTTCAGTACATACTGATTATCAAATAGATGGGTTTAAACCTTATTTACAACTAGATAAATATCAATTATTTAACATAAAAACATAAGTTATCCACAATTTAACATCCTGCTACTTTTTTGGCTTGGGATTTGCCTTGGTTTTATCAACCTATAAAACATTTCCCTATGATTATTAAATTAGACACCTCCGTTTTTAGAATCGCAAGACCTAGAACAGAAAACAAAGAAAAAACAATTGTTCCCTTAACTAAAGAACAATGGATTAAGGCTGATAGAATTGTTATTATCTCCATGTTTATTGCAACTATTGCAGGTGCAATACTTTTTTAATCAGTTGCTCAATCAAAAATCTTCCGAAATCATTGCCCTATTCATCATAACAGCAGCCATTGTACCTGATGCTGTTACTACTGATAGACCTCTGGCTGGTGAAATACAATCGCCTGCAGCATAAATACCTTTGGCTGTTGTTTCGTATTGCTCATTAATTACGATTAAACCACTGTCGTTAAGTTCATAATTTAAGTCGATGTACAATTCCGCATGTTGTTTCATTTCTGGCCTTGCATAAACGGCTTTCAATGGCAAATGCTTTCCACTTTTAAAAATTACCTTTTGTAATAAGCCATTATGGTGTTGAAATTCCAGGATTTCATCTTCAATTATGTTAATCGATTTTGATTGCAGTTTTTCTCTTTGTTCATCGTTAAATTGCGAAATACCGTTGGTCAATACGGTTAAATCTTTATTCCAATGATACAGATTTTTAGCCATTTCAAAAGCCATATCTCCATTCATCATTAACCCAATGTTCTCATCCCGAACTTCATAACCGTGGCAATACGGACAATGAATAACTGAAATTGCCCAACAATCGGCAAAGCCTTTTAGATCTGGCATTACATCTTTTAAACCTGTTGAAATCAGAACTTTTCTTGAGGTAAATTTTTCTCCATTTTCCGTTTCAATTAATACACCATTTTCTAAATGCTTTGCAGAGATAACAAAATCATTTAAAAATTCAACCGTTGGATATTTTAGAACCTCAGCTTTTGCCTTTGTTGCGATATTTGAAGGCACATCGCCATCATGCGTTAGAAAGTTATGCGAATGTGGTGTTTGAGCGTTACAAGGCTTACCTGAATCAATAATTAGCACCTTTCGCATCGAACGACCTAGAGCCAATCCAGCTGATAAACCTGCGTAGCTGCCACCAATAATAATTACATCGAAATCCATAATCGTATCTTTTGATACAAAATTATAAATTCAATCTACAAACGCAATGTAGTTGCATTAAATATTTGTCATATTATTTTTAATAAACACAGAAGCTTTAATAAAACCCGCATAGTAAAATCGCTCTTCAACTACTTGATATTGTTCTGCTACAAAATAAGGCTTTACATCGATTAGGTTTGTGGCCTCTACTATGCCTAACATTTTAAAAAACACGTACATCGATTTTAAAACAAGCCACTTCCACCATTTACCTTTATTCGTATTTAAGGAGAAATCGACCAGTAACCATTTGCCATTTTGTTTTAAAAGGTTATTTAGTTTTGAAAACACAACTCCTATTCTTTGTTCAGAAAAGTTATCAAATAAAAAGGGTGTTAGGATGACATCAAAAATTAGGTTGGTTTCAAAAGCTTCAATACCAATATTTACAAACTCAACTTCATTACCTCCGTAGTTTCGAGCCTTAGAAAGTGTCAGCATTTTTGCAGAAATTTCTACGTAGATAATTTTAATGCCTGATGGATGAAGCTTAACAATTTCTTCTAAAATCCACCCTGTACCACCACCAACAATTAAGACAGAACTATCCTTAGGGATGTTATGTAACTGATTGATTTGCGCATTAACCTGCGATTTAAAAAACACCAATCGACTTAAGGTATCATACTGATTGGCTATTTTATCGTAGTTGTTGATCAAACTTTTGGGATTAAAAAATTAAGATTTTGCTTGTACCGAATTAAAATTCACTAAAAGTTATTTCACAAATTGCATACCTATTATTCCGCAAATCGCTTTAAATAATATCAAGCCATCGATTACCATTAAATAATATAGGATGTTTTTTCTTTTATGCATAGAATAGGCAACATAAATAGTAAAAATGAATGGTAGTACATTGAAAAAAACCTGCCAAATACCAAAGCCTTTAAAATAGGCAAAAACACCAAGCGAGGCCAATCCGATTACTAATAATGGAATCAGAACATTGAAAATTGTTCGTCGTAACCCATAACGCACTACAAAAGTTCTCAAGTGTTTATTCGCATCTGTCGGGTAATCTTTGATATCGAAAATAATGGCATTAACAGTGCAAAACATCCAGTTTTTAATAAACAACCAAGTCCACAAAACTGAATCGTGGTAACCAATTCCTGTTTCAATTTTGAGCATTATTAAAGGCAAAACATTTGCACAGCAAGCCCAAACGAAGCCAATAACAAAGGCCTTAAACCAACCCGTGTTTCTTAAATTAAATTTAAGGAATGATTTGGGGAGCAAACCATAATATAGCCCTCCTGCAATAACGATCACGATAATCGCAATCCAATAGCTTAATGGCAATTCTAAAATATTACGAAAGTTTTGATACAATAAATTTAGCGCAAGCAGCATACAAACAACGAAGAGAATAGTCTGGCTCCAGTTTATAAATTGTTTGTGCTTAAAATACCACTGGTTTCTTGGATTGGTTGCCGAAGGTGCTACGGAAACCTTATTGTACGCATACGTGTAGTAAATTGTTGGGGCTAGAAATAATAAAAGGAAATAATTAATTGAATTATAAGGCAGGCGCAGTTGTTGTGTAGCCTCGAGCGTTAAGGCAACGGATAAAATTCCAACAAAGTAATTTCCAAAGAAAATAAACCGAATAATTTTATTCAACATTTAGGGTAAATTATTTTCTGATTGCCAATTTCGGATATTAAACCGAATATATGCCTAGAAGTTTATATTTTAAAAATCAGCGCATAAAAAAAGCCTCTCATTTTAAAATGAAAGGCTTGATGTGGGAAATGAGGGGTTCGAACCCCCGACCCCCTCGGTGTAAACGAGGTGCTCTGAACCAGCTGAGCTAATTTCCCATTTGGGTATTGTATTAAAATCTTCTCAAATCCTTGAAAAGTGTGTGGGAAATGAGGGGTTCGAACCCCCGACCCCCTCGGTGTAAACGAGGTGCTCTGAACCAGCTGAGCTAATTTCCCTTTCCTTTTGGGAATGCAAATATAGTGCTATATTATTGTTTCGCAAATCTTTTTTATTTTTTTTCAGCTTAGCAATGTTTCTAAGATTTTATGGGATTGAACTTCGCCAAAGGAGGCTGTATGTAAGGTATAGAAAACCAATATCTTATCTAACAAAAATCGCCTTTGGGTGTTACTCATTTTTATTTCAGAAATTTTTTCAAGCGTTGTATTAAATAAATAAATAAAGCTTAATGCGTCTTCTAGCTGAAGATAATTTGCATGAATAGGCACTTTGGAAACAAATGCTCCTTCTTGTAAATCGAAATAAATTTGGTCTGTTCTTCTTTTTTCGTTTGGCGAAAAACCTAAAAAACGGGTTAATTTTAAGAGGAAAGATAAATGAAAGTTCGGATTAATTTCCTCACTCTCATCAAACCAGGCTATTGAATTAAAAATGTAGTCAAATAAACTTTCATCGGCCGATTGCTGACGGATGCTTTTATAAAGCACTTCATTAAGAAAAATTACAATACTTGTTTTAACTATATCGTAAGGAATAGTTTTGAAAACAGGCGTTTGCCTAACTTCTGAAACCCGTTGAATACTTGTATTTGCTTTGTGATAAACCACCATATCCAATAGATGCAGCGATTGAAGCATGTTCATCTTAATCTTCGCTTTAGGCTTTTTCACACCGTTAATTAGATAAGATTGCATACCGAATTTATCGGTTAAAACCTGAACAATTACACTGCTTTCGCTGTAATTTGTAGTTTTTAAAACAATACCTCTAACCTTGTGCAACATTCGATTAAAACAATTTTTTCAAAAGTATGTTATTTGTGCAAATTTAATTGCGCAAAAAGTCATTCTGATTTATAAATAAGATTAGTTTTGCCGTTATCATTATAATTTAAAACTAGACTACACATGTGGGTAAAGCTATCGAGGTTTATTCTTCAGAACCGTATTGCTATAATCGTTTTCTTCGTACTCGGCACTGTTTTTATGGCCTATCAAGCCAAAAACGTAAAACTTTCTTACACAGGCAGTAAAATCTTACCTGTTACCGATAGTGCTTTTATTGAATATAATAATTTCAAAAAAACTTTTGGTGAAGATGGAAGTGTGATGGTTGTTGGCATACAATCGCCCAATATTTTCAAAAAAGAAATCTACAACCAGTGGGTTCAGCTTTCTAACGACATCCAGAAGTTAAAAGGCATAAAAGCAGTTTTATCATCTGGTAGAATTTTTCAGTTAGAGAAAGATACTGTCGAACAAAAATTTGTATTAAAAGCGATTCCTGGAGGCTTGATAAAATCGGATGCAGAAATGGATTCGACAAAAAGCATATTGTTTAACACGCCATTTTTTGAAGGCTTGGTTTACAATAAGCAAAATGCCACTTTAATGGCTATAACTTTTGATACTAAAATTTTAAATACCGCCCAACGTAATCCTATTTTAAAAGAAATTGAGGCAAAGGCAAAAGCATTTCAAGAGAAAACCAAAATACAGGTTCACATTTCGGGCCTGCCTTATATACGCACTGCGGTAAGTAAATTGGTAAGCAACGAGTTTGTATTATTCCTGGGCTTATCAATTCTTGTTTCAGCACTCATTTTACTAATATTCTTCAAAAAGTTTTATGCGGTTTTCTTCCCGATTTTAGTGGTGATTATGGGTGTAATCTGGAGTATTGGAACTTTAGTTTTATTTGGATTTGAGTTAACCATATTAACGGGATTGATACCACCGCTTATTGTAATTATCGGCATTCCTAATAGTATATTGCTTTTAAATAAGTATCAAAATGAATTAAGAAAGGATGGAGATAAACAGCGTGCTTTAAGTGTAACAATTGAGCGAATTGCCATTACTACCTTAATTGCAAACATAACCGCAGCCATTGGCTTCGGCGTTTTATACTTTACGGGAAGTGAATTATTAATGCAATTTGGTAGTGTTGCATCTATTAATGTAATGATTACCTGGTTAATGTGCTTATGTTTAATTCCTATTATTTTCAGCTACTTACCTGCTCCAAAACTAAAAGCGCAAACTCATGTTGAAGAGGGATTTTTACACAAACTATTGGTTAAAACAGATAAGTTGGTTCAACAAAAAAGCAGCTTAATTTATATTGGAACAATCGTTATTTCTATTATCGCCTTTATTGGCGTTATGAAAATTAATGTAAATGGTTATGTGGTTGATGACTTACCTAAAAATTCTGAAATTCTAACGGATTTAAAATTCTTTGAAAAGAACTTTGAAGGGATTTTGCCTTTAGAAGTAAGCGTTGACACAAAGAAAAAGAATGGCGTTTTTAATCTTACCAATTTGAAAAGAATGGAAAAAATGGAAACGATGATTTCTGCTTATCCAGAGTTTTCGCGTTCGATTTCGGTTAATATGGGCTTAAAATATGCTACACAAGCTTTCTATAACAACGATTCTACTTTTTTTCGTTTACCAGATAACATGGAAAAAAACTTTATCCTGGCCTATATAGCAAGCGGTGGAAAAGGCAATGCAAGTTTGTTAACCAACTTTGTTAGTAAAGGCAACCAAAGTACTAGAATTAGCTTCCAGATGGCAGATGTTGGCTCAAAACGCTTAGATGCAATAATGGCTGAACTTAAACCACGCATCGATAGTATTTTACCTCCAGATAAATTTGATGTAGAGTTAACGGGCTCGAGTGTAATCTTTTCGAAAGGAACTGATTATATGCTGAAACATTTATTCGAAAGTATTGGCTTAGCAATTGTTTTGATTTCTCTGTTACGTTTAGCACAGTTTAAAAGCTTAGGTATCATGTTTATCTCTCTGTTACCAAACATTGTTCCTTTAATTATTACAGCTGGAATTATGGGTTATTTCGATATTTCATTAAAACCATCTACCATTTTAATTTTCACTATTGCTTTTGGTTTGGCCTCCGATCAAACCATATATTTCTTAACGCGTTATCAGCAGGAATTGAATTTAACTAATTTTACTGTTCCTAAGGTTATTACCGATACAATTACAGAAACGGGCGTGAGCATGACCCACATCGCCTTAATTCTATTCTTTGGTTTTGGAATTTTCACTGCTTCTACCTTTGGTGGAACAGTTGTTTTGGGTCTCCTTCTTTCAATTACGCTATTCGTGGCACTAGTTTTCAATTTAACATTACTGCCTGCTTTGGTTTTGTGGTTAGATAAAAAGAAAGTTAGAAAATTTGTTTCTGCAGAAGATACAGCTAAGCACTTAAAAGAATTTGATCATTAATAAGTTAAGCCGTTCTAGATTCGCAACCATAAAAATTTAAAGAGATAATTACTTCGAGCTTAAATTAAACTTATGTTCTTAGATGGTGAAATAACTCAAGCATTAAGGAATTAAGGCTTCCAGCTTAAATAAATCTTACAATTCTTAGATGGTGAATTATTTCAAACATTAAGGAATTAAGAAAATTAAGACTTCCAGATTAAATTAAACTTATGTTTCTTGATGGTAAAAATACCTTAAATATTAAGAAAATATAAAGCCACAAGCTTAGATGAGCCTTGTATACTTAGATGGTGAAAAAAATATATTAACCGTTAAGGAATTAATAAAAATAAGGCTTCCAGATTAAATTAAACTTATGTTTCTTGATGGTAAAAATATCTTAAATATTAAAAAAATATAAAGCCACAAGCTTAGATGAACCTTATATATTTAGATGGTGAATTATTAACCATTAAGGAATTAAGAAAATTAAGGCTTCCAGATTAAATTAAACTTATGTTTCTTGATGGTGGAAATATCTTAAATATTAAGAAAATATAAAGCCACAAGCTTAGATGAACCTTATATACTTAGATGGTGAATTATTAACCATTAAGGAATTAAGAAAATTAAGGCTTCCAGATTAAATTAAACTAATAATTCTTAGATGGTAAAAGAATATCTTAACCATTAAGGAATTAAGAAAATATAAGGTTATCAGCGTAAATAAACCTTGCAATTCTTATATGGTAAAAATATATTAACCATTAAGGAATTAAGAAATATAAGCTATCAGATTAAATTAACCGTATGTTTCTTAGATGGTTAAAAATTATTTGTGCGCTACCTTCTTCGGGAAAACCAGCGATGCCACTACACTAATTACCAGAATACTTAGAATAACAATTAACGAATGTTCTGTGGTAAAACCCCATTTCTCCAAGTAATCGTGGGCGAGCATTTTAACTCCAATAAATGCTAATAAAAAGGCTAAGCCTGTTTTCAGATAATGAAATTTATGGATAATATTTACCAGTAGAAAGAACATAGAACGCAGTCCCATAATCGCAAAAATATTCGAAAAGAAAACAATATATGGATCTTTGGTTACGGCAAAAATTGCTGGAATAGAATCGACAGCGAAAAGCAAATCGGTAAATTCTACAATTAAAAGCACCAGGAATAATGGGGTAACGAATGTTTTGTGATTAATTTTTACAAAGAAATTTTTACCCTCATACTTCGGATGAATGGCAAATATTTTCGAGGCCCATTTTACCACAGGGTGATTTTGAGGATCTATTTTGTCGTCTTCCTCTTTACTGAAAAACATTCTAACTCCTGTAAAAACTAAGAAAGCGCCAAAAACATAAAGTATCCAGGCGAACTTTGTTATTAATGCTGCCCCAATGAAAATGAATATAAAACGCATAATAATTGCGCCCAAAATACCCCAAAACAATACTCGGTGATAATATTTCTCCTCTACCGCAAAAGCCGTAAAAATTAAAACGATTACGAAAATATTATCTACAGAAAGTGCATATTCTATCACATAACCAGTCAGGAATTCTAGTCCAAGATTTTGCCTGTAGATGGCCAAACTACCGTCAAAATCATCAGGAATAAGCTTTATTCGATGTTGGTGTTTGGCTACAATCTCCTTTAGGTGTGCAAAATCTGTTATTCCATGTAATTGGTGACCTTCAGTAAGCAAAATAAAGTAAAATCCGATTGCAAGCACAATCATAATTAAACTCATTATTCCAGCCTGTTTTAAGCTTACAACATGTTCCTTCCGACTAAAAAGACCTAAATCTAAAGCCAGAATAAGCACAATAAATAGAAGAAAGCCTATGCTAAAAAGTAACTCGTTGCTCATTTATTTTTTACGTTCAGTTGTGTATAATACAAGTTGTTCTAAGCCAGTTCTTGCTTCACCAGTTTCAAACTCGTGTAAAATATCAAAAGCTTCCTTTTGGTATTCCTGCATTTTCTGATTGGCATAGTAAACACCTTCTTTAGCGTTTACAAAATCTATAATCTGTTGAATTTTAACTGGGTCATCCTGATGATTCTTTACCAAATTAATAATCTGCTTACGCTCTGCTTTTTCTGCCTTATTTAAAGCGTAAATTAAAGGCAAAGTAACTTTCTTCTCCTTAATATCAATACCAAGCGGTTTACCAACATCGTCAGTTCCAAAATCGAAAGTATCATCTTTAATTTGAAAAGCAATACCAACCTTTTCGCCAAACAACCGCATTTTCTCTATAGTAGCATCATCGGCACCAGCCGAAGCCGCACCTGCAGCGCAACACGAAGCAATTAAAGAAGCTGTTTTCTGCCGGATTACGTCGAAATATAAATCTTCCGAAATATCCATTTTTCTAACCTTTTCAATTTGCAACAATTCGCCCTCGCTCATTTGTTTTACCGCTTCCGATACAATTTGTAACAAACGATGTTCGTTATTGTTTACAGATAGCAATAAACCTTTTGCTAAAAGATAATCGCCAACTAAAACAGCAATTTTATTCTTCCATAAAGCATTTATTGAGAAAAATCCGCGACGCTCGTAGGCATTATCCACCACATCATCATGTACCAACGTTGCGGTGTGTAAAAGTTCTACCAAAGCAGCACCACGATGTGTCGATTCGGTAATTCCACCGCAAAGTTTTGCGGCAAAAAACACAAACATCGGGCGCATTTGCTTGCCCTTTTGTTTTACAATGTAGTGCGTAATCCTATCTAGCAACGGCGCATCGCTGTGCATAGATTCTTTAAAGGTTTTTTCAAACGCTTTAATATCGGCTGCTATAGGTTTTTTTATCTGTTCGATTCCCGGCATTAAGTCGAAAAATTTTGAATGCAAACTTAAGCTAATTTCCCATAAAAAGATAATGTATATTGCTAATAATAAGGATTTGGAAAGCTAAGGAACTACAAATTACATTCTTCAGTCCTGCGCTTCACTTTACTTCTCCCGATTAAACCTGTAAAAGCTCGAAAGCTTCAATTCAAATCATTAGGGCAGATGTTAAAAATCGGGAGTCGTGCTCGTTCCGCTCAGGTTTATAAACACAAGTTTATGCAATCCAAACCGAAAATGCAGATTTTCAAATCCATTGCAGGTTTCAGTTATTCATTAAATATTTTACCTTTAGTTAGATTAAAAAGCAGTTAAATGTCCCAAAAACTAGAAGTCTGGCAAAGAGGCCCATCGCCCGAATTTATAACTGTATTGCAACCTATTGCTCACGCATTATTGCAAGCCAGAGAAGAAATTAATGAATACATGCAGCACTTCCCTGTAGAATTACTATGGTTACGCCCGGCAAACATGGCATCTGTAGGTTTCCATCTTCAGCATTTAAGCGGTGTACTCGATAGAGTTTTCACCTATGCAAGAGCAGAAAAACTCACAGATTTTCAATTCGAACAACTATATGAAGAAGGGAAGGATTCTACTGAAGGCTATAGTATAAATGCATTGGTTGAAAGATTTAATAAACAGGTAGATTTAGCATTGCAGCAACTCAAATACACTGACGAAGCGATTTTGGGCGATTATCGTGGTATTGGAAGAGCAGGTTTACCATCAACAGTTATTGGCTTACTATTTCATGCTGCAGAACATACCATGCGCCATGTTGGGCAATTGATGGTTACCGCAGCAGTTGTAAAAGAGAAGCATTAAAAAATCAATTATCCAGATGAAAAAACGTTATAAAGTTCTGCTCGGGTTATCTGCAATTTTGGTTGCAGCTTATTTTGCTGGACCAAAGCCTAAAAAACCATTATATCTGGCCACACCTGTAAAGGTTCCCGAACTAAAAGAACTTGAAAAATATGTAGCCGAGATTGAAAGCAAGCATAAAATTAAGCCTGGCAACGAGGCAGAAATTATTTGGGCAGATTCTACACACCAGCAAACCGAATATGCAGTTGTTTATCTACATGGTTTCTCGGCTTCGAAAACAGAAGGAAACCCAGTGCATTTAAATTTGGCAAAGAAATTAAAAGCAAACTTATACCTCGCCCGCCTTGCTGATCATGGCATAGATACCATTGCACCAATGCAATATTTTACAGCCGATAGACTTTGGGAAACCAGTAAACAAGCCTATGCAATCGGAAAAAAATTAGGCAAAAAAGTAATTTTGGTTGGCACTTCTACTGGTGGAACCGTAGCCTTAAAACTTGCAGCAACTTATCCACAAATCAACAGCCTAATCTTACTATCGCCAAATGTTGCAATAAATGATAAAAATGCCTGGATGCTTAACGACCCATGGGGTTTGCAAATAGCCAGAAAGGTACTTGGCAGCGATGAACGAACGGTTGATGGAAGAACGCTGGAATACAAAAAATACTGGTACACCAACTACAGAATCGAATCGTTAGTAGAGTTACAAGAATTTGTAGAAACCACGATGACTAAAAGCGTTTTCGAAAGAGTAAAACAACCTGTATTAATGCTCTATTATTATAAAAACGAAACCGAACAAGATCCTGTTGTGCGTGTTGATGCCATGTTAAAAATGTTTGATGAGCTTGGAACACCAATCGAATTAAAAAAGAAAATAGCCATTCCAAATGCTGGAAATCATGTATTGGGTTCTTACTTGACTTCGAAAGATCTATCAAGTGTAGAAACGGCCATTGAAAATTTTGCGGGTAATGTTTTAAAAGTGCCAATAAAGTAATATGTTTTTTAAAAGCACAAAGAGCACCTATTTTATTGTTATCGTTTTAATTGCGGTTTTTGGGCTCTTATTTGGGTCTTTTTATCAGCTTTTTGCTAGAAATGATTTAATGGTAATAATTCCATTTCAGCTAATATGTTGGGCTTGCATTATTCTCTTAGTTTGGATTTATTTTAAAACCTATTACCAGCTTACTTCTGAATATTTATTTTATAGAACAGGCCCTATAGCTGGAAAAATAAAAATAGATCGCATTTCTGAGATTATAACTGGAAAGATTGCTTTTGCAAATTTTAAACCCGCAACAGGTATTAATGGATTAATTTTAAAATATAATCGTTGGGATGAGATTTACATTTCACCCGAAAACAATGACAAATTTATAGAAGAGCTATTAAAACTGAATAAAAATATTTTGATTACCGATTTAAGTAAGAAAGTTTAAACAACAATATCCCCTATAATCATCTCTGCATGAACCCTCGAATTTTCGATAAAAAGCTTGTGCGTATCTAAACCACCGCAAACTACACCAGCCAGATACAAACCTTTAACATTTGTTTCCATGGTTTCTTCATTGTAAACTGGGCACAGGCTTTCGGGCAAATCGATTCCAAATTTACGAAGCATAGAAAAATCGGGTTGATAACCCGTCATAGCAATAACAAAATCGTTGGCAATGGTTTTTAAACCTTCAGGAGTTTTTATATCAATTTCATTCTCTCTAATTTCTACTAATTCAGAATTGAAAAGAGCTGCAACTTCACCTTCTTTAATTCGATTTTGAATATCAGGACGAACCCAATATTTTACATGCGGACCAAGCTCTCCACTACGCACAACCATAGTTACATTTGCACCCTTACGGTAAGTTTCGAGTGCAGCATCTACACCAGAATTATTTGCTCCAGCCACAACTACATTTTGAAATGCATATAAGTGCGGGTCTTTATAATAATGCGTAACTTTAGGTAAGTCTTCACCAGGTATATTCATTAATAATGGGACATCGTAAAAGCCAGTTGAAACAATTACATTGTTTGCCGTATAATTTGTTTTTGATGTATGAATTTCAAAAACTTCATCATCATTTTTAACTACCTGCTTTACTGTTTCAAAAAGATGAATATTCAAATCGAACTTCTCAGCAACACGACGATAGTATTCAACTGCTTCGTTTCTATTTGGTTTAGGATTAATCGTTACAAATGGCACACCACCAATCTCCAGCTTTTGAGAAGTGGAGAAGAAAGTCATGAAAACGGGGTAATTAAATAAACTATTTACGAGCGCACCTTTCTCTACAATTACGTAACTTAAGTTAGCCTTTTTCGCTTCAATAGCACAAGCCATACCAATTGGACCAGCGCCAATAATAAGGATATCGTAATGATTTTGAGTTTGTGACATATTGTTTTGTTTACCAGCTTAGACCTTTAAATTAACAGGTGAACATTGATTAGTTTAATATAACTACCTCTAAAAAATCTTGGAGGGTGAAAACCAACTTGATTAGCCTTTCATTGCTTTACTAGGGCAAGCAAAACCTGTTCTTTTTAAGTTTGTATTTTTTATAGCGCCATAACCACCTGCAACATCGATTACGCTTTCTACCCCACGAGATTTTAAAATCGAAGCTGCAATCATAGATCGATATCCGCCAGCACAATGAATATAATAAGTAGATTTATTATCGATCTCATTCGTCCAATCGTTTATAAAGTCTAGAGGACGACTTAGGGTAAACTCTAGATGTTCGGATTCATACTCGCCAGGCTTACGCACATCAAGCGCTATAATTTCACCCGAATTTGAAGCAATTTCAAATTCATCTGCAGAAATAGATTCAATGGTATCAATTTCTTTTCCAGCTTCCGTCCATCTTTCAAAACCACCATCCAGATATCCAATTGTACTATCGTAACCAACACGAGTTAAGCGTGTAATGGTTTCTTCTTCTTTGCCTTCATCGGTAATTAATAAAATCGGCTGCTGCAAATCGGTAATTAATGCACCAACCCAAGGCGCAAACTGCCCGTTTAAACCAATATTTATAGCATTTGGAATAAATCCTTTAGCAAAAACCTGTGGGTCGCGTGTGTCTAACATTATGGCTCCTGTTTGGTTAGCCAAATCTTCAAAAGCCTGAGGCGTTAAAGCATTTAATCCCTTTTCGTAAACGTCATCAATACTTTCTACTCCACCTTTGTTAATCGCTGCATTTTTTGCAAAATACTGTGGCGGAGGCATAATACCATCCGTAACTTCTTCAATAAATTGCGCTTTAGTTGTTGCCTTTAAGGCGTAGTTAACTTGTTTCTGATGACCTAAAGAATCAAAAGTTTCTTTACTCATGCTTTTGCCGCAAGCCGAACCAGCACCATGCGCTGGGTAAACAATTACATCATCGGCCAAAGGTTTAATTTTTTCATTTAACGAGTCGAAAAGCATTCCTGCCAAATCTTCCATTGTTAAATTGCCTTTTTGTGCTAAATCTGGCCGACCTACGTCACCAATAAAAAGTGTATCGCCACTGAAAATGCAATGATCCTTTCCATTTTCATCAGTTAACAAATAAGTTGTAGATTCTAGCGTATGACCAGGCGTATGCAAAGCCGTGATTGTAATATTTCCGATTTGAAATTGCTCGCCATCTTTGGCTACATAAGACTTGAATTCAGTTTTCGCCGTAGGACCGTAAATAATTTCGGCACCAGATTTTTCGGCTAGATCTACATGCCCTGAAACGAAATCAGCATGAAAATGAGTTTCAAAAATATATTTAATGGTTGCACCAGCTTTTTCTGCTTTCTTTAAATAAGTTCCAACCTCTCTAAGCGGATCAATAATTGCAGCTTCGCCATTACTTTCGATGTAATATGCAGCTTCTGCTAAACAACCCGTATATATTTGTTCTATTTTCATGTTATCTCCTTTCCGTCATGCTGAAATAAATTCAGTATGACGACTATGCTTATCGACAAAAATAGAGCTTATTACTTATAACCGAAATGATGAGGGTCATAATTGCAGAAGTTTTACTTAATTAGTTAATTCGCCACGCAATGATTGCTCCATTAACTTCTTACTTTCATCGATCGGTAAACCTAAACCCATTACAAACATAAGTTTGGTTACTGTTGCTTCGAAAGTTAAATCGAAACCACTTAAAATACCCATTTGCTGTAATTCACGGCTTGTTTCGTACCTACCTAACTGAACAGAGCCTTTCTTACATTGAGAAATATCGACAATAATCTTATTGTTATCTAACGCATGTTGCAAGCTATCTAAAAACCATTGTGCCGTTGTAGTGTTCCCCGAGCCAAAAGTTTCGAGAATAATGGCATCTACTTTAGATTCAGTTATGGCTTGTACTGCCTGTAATGTAATTCCAGGATATAGTTTTAAAACTCCAATATTAGAATTAAAATTAGTGCGCAAAATTAACTTTTCTGTTGGCGCATTTAAAATATAATTACTGTGAAACTGTAGATGAACGCCTGCTTCTGCTAACAAAGGATAGTTTGGAGAACGAAAGGCCTCAAATTTTTCTATATTATATTTTATAGAGCGATTACCCCTAAATAACTGAGCATCGAAATAAATACAAACCTCAGGCACTAAAGCTTTGCCCTTCTCTTTGGTTGCGGCTATTTCCAACGCAGTAATTAAATTTTCCTTTGCATCTGTTCTAATTTCGCCTATTGGTAACTGAGAGCCTGTTAAAACTACGGGCTTGCTTAGGTTTTCTAACATAAAACTTAAAGCAGAGGCCGTAAAAGCCATTGTATCTGATCCATGAAGAATTACAAATCCATCGTATAAATCATAATTTGTATGAATAAGTTCGGCCAATGTTTTCCAAATTTCGGGATCCATGTTGGATGAATCCAAAACTGGACTAAAAGAATGAACATCCAAATGATAATTTAAACGATTTAATTCAGGAACATTTTCTTTAATCTGTTCGAAATTAAAGGGAATTAACATTCCGTTATCTGGGTCGTTTATCATACCGATGGTTCCACCAGTATAAATTATAAGAATTTTGTTCATTTGGTTTGGTAAGGGTTGCTCACCGCAAAGAAAGCAAAAAATTACAAATGATTAGATAATATTTATAAAATCACAATAAACAATCCCATAAATCAATTATCATTAACAATAACATAATTTATGAGAGCTTTATTTATCAATAACGTAAAATATATATGTTTTAAACCCCGAAAATTTTCCTTGAATTTTCTGTTGTTACATTCGCAATCTCTTCAACTGTGCAACCATAAATATCGGCGAGTTTTTGAGCTACGTAAATCAAATAGCTGCTTTCGTTAGGCTTTCCTCTAAAAGGAACAGGCGCTAAATAGGGTGAATCGGTTTCTAAAACTAAATCAGCCAAAGGAATTTGAGCTAAAACAGCATCTAACCCCGATTTTTTGTAGGTTACGACTCCTCCAATACCCAAATAGAAATTCAAATCTATGGCTTGCTTTGCCTGTTGTTCGTTTCCTGTAAAACAATGAAAAATACCTCTAAGTTTTTCATCCCGCTCACTTTCTAAAACTTCAAAAACTTCATTAAAGGCTTCTCTGCAATGAATAACTATTGGTAAGCCCATTGTTTTGGCCCAGTTTATTTGCGTGCGGAAAGCGTCTTGCTGAATTTCCAACGTCGTTTTATCCCAATATAAATCAATACCAATTTCACCGATTGCATAAATTTTTCTATCCGATATGCTTTTGTAAATTGTATCCAATTGAGCAATGTAATCTTCCTTAACATCGCATGGATGCAAACCCGCCATAGCAAAACAATTTTCAGGATATTTGCTTACCAAATCATCAATCATTGCAATTGATTTTACATCTACATTGGGCAAGAATAAACGATTTACATTATTCTCAAAACAGCGTTCCATTAACTGGGCTTGTTTTTCTGCATCTTGCTCGTAATATAAATGCGTGTGTGTATCGGTAAAAATCATGGTGCAAAGTTAAGGATTAAGCCGAAAGCGAAAAACTTAAAATTTAAAGTTTAGCCAAAAGAAAAGCCCTGAGATCTTAAAAATCTCAGGGCTTTCAAATATAATTAATGTTTTATTATTGAGCTGGAGTTGCTTGAACTGGAGGCAATGTAACTGGAGCACCTACTGGTCCTTTTTTAATTGCTTTAATTTCAATATCAAAAACTAATGGAGTAAATGGATTAATTGGACCACCACCATTTTCGCCGTAACCTAATTTAGAAGGGATAATGATTTTGATTTTACCACCAACACCGATTAATTGAACACCTTCAATAAAACCTGGAGCTAACTGACCTAAAACTAACGGACGAGCTGCGTATTGAGCCATTGGTGAGTAAAGACCTGCTTCTTTCGCAATTTTCTCGTCAGATGTGTCAAATACATTGATTTTACCATTACCTTTTTTATTAGTAAACTGACCTGTGTAATCAACAAGAGCTGTATCAGTTAAAGCTGCTCTTTCAGCATTACCTGGTTTTTCGATAATGTACTGCAAACCTGAAGCTGTTGATTTAACTTCTAATTTATTATCATCAATGTATTTTTTGATTTTAGCATTTTCACCTGCTTTGTTTTTAGCAATTAATGCTTTGTATTCTGTTTCAAAGAAATCTCTTTTCTTTTTCTCGAAAGTAGAATCAGCTTCGTTAGCTACTTTATGCAAAACTTTCTCAATTTTAACCGTGAAAGTTGCATAGTTGCTTTTTAAACCAGCTGGTTTTGGTTGACCAGAATATTTAGCCATTGAATCTAAATTCAATTTGAATGATGCGCTATCACCTTCACCTAACATTTTTAAAGCCGCAACTAAATCGCCTTTAAACATCGATTTGTTAATTGGGAAAAACGCAGGACGTTCGTTATCGTAAGTATTTACTAAAGTAGAATCTGCATTAGTAGTACCTTCAACAGTTTGAATACCATTTAATTTAACGAAATCGCCTTCTTTAATTTTTTCTTTGCCTTCGTCATTTAAGATTTTGTACTGCAAATCGCCTTCGCCTTTTTTGTAGTTGTTACAAGCAGCTAAACCTAACGTTGCTGCAAACAGAATAATAATTCCTTTTTTCATTATTGATTTGATTGTTTTTTTCTTTGTTATGAAGCTTGCTACGCAGGATTCAATATTGATTTGATTGTTTTTAATTACTATCAGGCTTGATGCCTGTTTATTTTTATTATACTATTAATTGACTTTTATAAGCTGGCAAAATTGATTTAAACTCTTCAATAACCTCAGTTAACGATTTATCGGAAGCACCACCAGCTGCGTTTCTATGCCCACCGCCATTGAAATACTTTTTACAAATTTCATTAGCAGGAAAATCGCCAGTTGATCGTAAAGATAGCTTGACCTTATCTGTTCTTTCGATAATTAATGCGGCCAAACGGATTCCATTAATAGATAAAGCATAATTTACCACACCTTCTGTATCGCCTGTTGCACTGTGGTATTTTGCAAGCTCCTCTTTAGTAACGGTAATAATTGCGGTATTGTATTCGTGAAAAACCTCTAATTTGTTGGATAAGCAATAGCCTAAGAAACGTAAACGGTCTTCACTGGCATTATCGTAAACCAATTGATGAATCTTCCAATGTTCGGCACCTGCATCAATTAAATTTGCCGCTATGCGATAAACATTAGAGGTTGCTAAAGGAAAACGGAATGATGCCGAATCGGTCATTATGCCAGTATATAAACAAGATGCAACATCTTTATTTATGCCTTTTTCATCTTCTAGTTGATTAACAATAAAATCGTAAACCAATTGGGCAGCAGCACAAGCATTAATATCCCAGTGGCGGTAATCATCAAAATCTTCAGGATCGAGGTGATGATCAATCATCACTTTCTTTGCAGAAGCTGCTCTTACCAACTCGCCTAATTCGTTAATGCGACTTAAAGTATTAAAATCCAAACAGAAAATTAATACGGCCTCATCTACAAGCTTTTCGGCCTTTTCTCTTTCTTCAGTAAAAATTACTACATCTGCGTTATTAGGCATCCAATGTAAAAATGATGGATAATCTGTAGGTGTAACCACTTTAACGTGATGACCTTTTTGAATCAGATAACTGTACAAACCCAAAGATGAACCCATTGCATCGCCATCAGGTTTATGATGCGTAGTAATTACAATTTTCTGTGGCGTAGCCAGTAAAGATTTTAGTTGTGTTAATGTAAGCATAATTTTGCGCTGCAAAGCTAAGTAAATTTAGTATTAGTTACGTTGTAATTTAATGCTTTAATTAGGTAACATATTAAGAACACATAAGCACTAATATTGTTATAGTTGTAATTTTTAATAGATGAGTTAATTAAACATTTTTCTTTCATCAATTAAAATGTACTTTTGCACAAAATTTGATATCAAAGCACAATGAGCACGAACAGAACTTTCACTATGATTAAGCCAGATGCAGTAGCAAACGGCCACATTGGATCTATTTTAAACGACATTACAAATGCAGGTTTTAAAATCATTGCATTAAAATATACTAAGCTAACTGAAGAAACTGCTGGTCAGTTTTACGCAGTTCATGCTGAGCGTCCTTTCTACAAAGATTTAGTTGGCTTCATGTCATCAGGACCAATTGTTGCGGCTATCTTAGAAAAAGATAACGCTATCGAAGATTTCAGAAAATTAATCGGCGCTACTAATCCAGCTGAGGCTGCAGAAGGCACAATCCGTCAGAAATATGCTAAATCAATCGACGCTAACGCGGTTCATGGTTCAGATTCTGATGAAAATGCAGAAATTGAAGGTAACTTCTTCTTCAAAGCTGACGAGCGTTTCTAAAACCTCATCACCAAAAAAAACACAATTTAAAACCTCGAATATTCGGGGTTTTATTGTTTTATAAGTTTTGTATCTTTCGCACTTTAAAAACAATTATTAACAAATGAAAAAAGTTTTCTTTACGATATTAATTTCAGGTATCGCTGTTGCATCTTTTGCACAAACTAAAAAACCCATAGCTAAAAAACCAGCTACAACAGCAAAACCTGTAGCCGCTCCCATTGCTTTAAAATCTTCGTTAGATTCTGCAAGCTATGCTTTCGGAACATCAATTGGAGCAAGTTTAAAAACAACTGGTCTTTCTACCTTAAATTACGATATTCTACTTAAAGGATTAAAAGATGCTTTTACTGGTGGCAAATTAATTTTGGATCAGCAACAAGCGCAGGAATGTATTAGCAATATTTTAACCAGTGCTAACAAAAGCAAGTTTACAGGCCAAATTGCCGAAGGAAAAACTTTTTTAGAGCAAAACAAGAAACGTGCTGGTGTACAAACTACAGCAAGTGGATTACAATATGAAGTTTTAACTGCAGGAACAGGCGTTAAACCAACTGCAACAGATTCAGTATTAGTAAACTATAAAGGCACTTTATTAAGTGGCAAACAATTCGACAGTTCTTACGACCGAGGCGAACCAATTACATTTACTTTAAATCAGGTTATTAAAGGATGGACAGAAGGTGTGCAACTTATGCCAGCAGGTTCCAAATATAAATTCTTTGTGCCTTATACTTTAGCTTATGGAGAACGCGGTTACGGACCCGATATTCCGCCTTACAGTACTTTAATTTTTGAGATTGAATTATTAAAAGTTAACGGTAAATAAGCTTAAGTAAAACTTTATTTCTTTTCTGATGTTAGCTATTACAAAATTAACATCATTATGAAAAGAGCAATCCCTTTAGCACTAATTGCATTAATATGCAGCACCCTTAGCAGTTGTGAACTTGTAGGAGGTATATTTAAAGCTGGCGTTTGGTCGGGCGTTATAGTTGTAGTAGTTGTAGTTGCGCTACTAATCTGGATACTGGCAAAAGTATTTGGTGGCGGAAGTAAAGGGTAAATACTTTACTTAGCCGTAAAATTAAAGCTTGAAGGTTAAAAAAGCCTTCAAGCTTTTTTTATAAAAATACCATTTCGGTTATTACCTGGCTGCCAGCATGTGCATTCAGTTTTTGAATTATACCGTCTCTAACTAAAACCAATTCATTTTTAATTACCGAAGATTCTATCCTGATAAATAACTTTTTATCGTGAATGTAAATTTGCTTGGTACGATTGGCAATTGCGGTGCCCATTATTTCTGGCCAAATGGCAAGAATAGAAGTTTCGTCGAATTTACGGCGCAAACGATACACATCGAGCATTTTGCTGACTGCATCTTTCATGGTTAAATCATTAGGTTTACGCATTTTGTATTTGTCCGTTATCTACTTCAAACAAAGTTACATCAACTTCTATCTTTTTAAAAATTGATTTTACCCGCTCTATTCCAGTATCAGTAATAAATATTTGCCCAAAATCGTGATGAGAAACCATTTGCATAAGCTTCTGAACACGGTTATCATCAAGCTTATCAAAAATATCATCGAGCAAAAGCAAAGGTTTGAATCCTTTATTTTTAGCCAGGTAAGCATATTGAGCTAATTTTAATGCAATTAAAAAAGATTTCTGCTGGCCTTGTGAACCAAACTTTTTTAAAGGCATTTGGCTAATTACAAAAGCAAGCTCATCTTTATGTATGCCAGTTGTTGTTCTTTCTAAAACCCTATCCTTTTCAACCGATTTTTGAAGAAGTTCTTCAAAAGACTTTTCGCTTAACTGAGATTGGTAGTTTAATTCAACCGTTTCTTTATTATCAGTAAGGTAGGTATAATACTGGTTAAAGAGCGGAATAAATTCATCCATAAAAGCTTTTCGCGTAGCAAAAATTTTGTTGCCAGCAAAAACCAACTGCTCATTAAGAATCTCGAGTAAAGTTGGATCGTACTTTCTGGTAATAGCTATTTGCTTAAGTAAAGCATTTCGGTTAGCCAGAATTCGGTTATAGGTAATCAACTGATCCAGATAATGAGAATCGGTTTGCGAAATCACGTTATCAATAAATTTCCTACGCTCTTCGCTCCCTTCCATAATTAAATTCACATCGTAAGGCGAAACCATTACAACAGGAAATAAACCAATATGATCAGCCAATTTATCGTATTCCTTCTTATTTCGTTTAAATTGCTTTTTTTGATTACGTTTTACACCACAGCTTATTTTTTCATTTTTACTGCTCCGATCAAAATCGCCCTGAATCATAAAAACATCTTCATTCGTTTTAATCTGCTGACTATCAATCGGATTAAAATAACTTTTACAAAGGCAGAGGTAATGAATTGCATCGAGCATATTGGTTTTGCCAGAGCCATTATTACCCGTAAAAACGTTTACAGTTTCAGAAAAGCTGATTCCTGCATCGCTATAGTTTTTAAAATTGAGAAGGGTAATGTTTTTTAACCACATAAATATTGCGCAATTTACCTAATTTTTACCCTTCAAGTATTCAATGTTAAAAATTAAAGCTTACATTCATCGCAAGGAAAATTATATGGTAGCGCAAAAAATGTTAGAAGGAAATGTTCTTTGGTCATACGACTATGAGCTAAACGAAGAAAAAAGATATGGATGGTTAAAAAAAATTAGTGGAATATTTTCTTTTTTAAAGCCCATGCACAATCACGAAGGTAATATTTTACTGGCTTCAAATGGTCTTTTCATTACGGGCGATGAACATCTAGAACTTCCACTTACACACATTGAAGAAGTTTATATGGGCTTTGATGATGTATTTCCAGCATCATCTGTAAAAAACTTTGGCGCATTTTGGCAACCCATCCGTATTAAGTCTTTTATAAGCAACTCCGAAAGTCAAACCATTTACCTTATTATAAACTACAGCGGTCTTTTCAGCGATAATAAAACCTGGTTTAACACCCTAATTAGTTTATTGCGGTAACGAAAACACAATATCCTATATTTCTAGCACTTAAATAACTACAGTTTAATCAAATACTTCAAAATAAAGGTTGATACTTTGATTGAAAAACGTATTTTTGCAATCTTAAATTTTTTAAACAAACATGTCTACAACAGATAACCAGACAACTCAACCTATTAGAAAAGGTTCTTTTTTACAGGAAAACAATAAAAGCTTGCTATTTATAGCTGGTGCTGTAATCGTTTTAATTGGTGTGTACTTTTGGTACCAAAACGTTTACTTAAAAGATCGTGCACAAGAAGCTGCAAGCAAAATGTTTAAGGCAGAGCAATTAATCGGTGTAGATTCTTTATCTAACAAAGCAATTAAGGGCGAAGGTGGTTACCCAGGTTTAGAGCAAATTGCTAAAGATTACGATAACACTAAATCAGCTAACTTAGCTAACCTTTACTTAGGTGGTATTTATTTACGTAAAGGCGAGTATAAACAAGCTGTTGAAGCATTAAGCAAATATACCGCAACAGGTAGCCCAGTAGCAGACCCATTAGCTTTAGGCTTATTAGGCGATGCTTACAGCGAATTAAAAGACTACAAACAAGCTTCTACTTATTACAAGAAAGCAGCAGATAAAGCAAGTAAATTTACTTCGCCAATGTTTTTAAAGAAATTAGGCTTAGTAAACGAAAACCTTAAAGATTTTAAAGGTGCTGTTGATGCTTACACAAAAATTAAAACACAATACCCTGAAAGCCAGGAAGCTCAATTAGTTGATGCTTACATTGCAAGGGCTGAAGAACAAGTTAAATAAATCATTAACTAAATCATACTTAAAGACTATCGAAAGATGGTCTTTTTTTTTGCCTTTATATTTTTGAGGTTACTTTATTTTTTTTCTGAAAATTAATGGTATCGATGCTTTTGGCTTATGCAGCCCCGCAAATCGCTATAAGTCCTCGCTTCGCTGTGGGCTTTACGCTAATATCGGCCTTAGGCACATTGGCTTGTACAAAAAGCGCTAGAACCCATTGTAAAATAGACCTGATTGGAGTGAGCACGAAGCCGATTTTTTATCGGCGCAGTAAAACGTAAAGCAGGATTACTGGAACCCAAAAGCACAGAAACCTGCTCTACTAAAAATTATAATGTATGTTATGCAAATCAACCGCCTTTTATTTGTTAAAAGCCGTCATGGTATGTGCTGGCCCAATTGTTACGTAGCTCTTTATTAAATCGACACTTTTATCGATAAGAGCAGGCAACTCTAATTGTTCATTTTTATCAAACAAGCCTAAAACAAAATCAACCTGGCGGCCTTTAGGGTAATCGCTTCCGATGCCAAAGCGTAAACGAGCGTAATTTTGCCCGCCACAAACCTCTTCAATACTTTTTAAGCCGTTATGCCCTGCGCTACTTCCCTGTAGTTTTAAGCGAAGTTTACCTAAAGGCAAAGCTAAGTCATCTACAATAACCAAAACGTTTTCTGGAGCTATTTTAAGCTCTTTCATCCAATAGTTTACAGCTTTACCACTCAGGTTCATAAATGTGGTTGGTTTTATCACATGAAGCTTCTTTCCTTTAAAACCTACTTCAGCATAATAGGCCAAACGGATGTTATCGAAACTGCCACCCAAACCTTTAACCAGTTCATCGGCAATATCAAAACCTATGTTATGGCGTGTGTGCGCATAATCTGGTCCGATATTTCCTAAGCCAACTATTAGATATTTCATAGGCGCAAATGTAAAAGCTTAAAGCTAAAAGACCAAAGATAAATGGAAGATAGGTAACGGGGAATAGACAATAGGGAATGAATCTTCAGGATTAGCTGATGAGAAATGGGTTACGGAAAGCAAAATAAATTACATTAATACTGAAATCCTTAAAAATACAGCATAAAAAAACGGCCCGAATAAATTCGAGCCGTTTTCTGTAAAATCAAGAAAACTTGATTATTTTTTACCTTTAGCAGCTTCAGTTTCTGCTTGTTTTAATGCTCTAGACATTGCAACTGAAACGATAGTATCTTCAGGAGTATTAGTAATAACATAATTTGTTCCTTTTAAATCGCGAACGCGGAACAAGCTACCTACTTCTAATTTCTCTAAACTTACTTCTACGTTTTGAGGCATATCAGCAGGTAAAGATTTAACACGAAGTTTACGTAATTTTTGGATTAATTTACCACCCATTTTAACACCTGGAGAAGTTCCTGTTAATTTTACAGGGATTTCCATAACGATTTCTTTTTCTTCGAATAACTGAAGAAAATCGATGTGCATTAACACATCAGTTAATGGATGAAACTGAGTATCTTTTACGATAGCTTTAGTTTTAGTTCCGTTAACTTCAATTTCTACGAAGTTTACTTCTGGTGTATAAATTACATCTCTTAAGTCAGCAATTACAACAGCTAAATGTTGTTGTTCTTTACCACCATACAATACCGCTGGAACTTTACCTTCGTAACGAAGTTCTTTGGCATCGCGTTTCCCTACGTTCTCTCTTGGAGAACCGCTAATTGCGATTGTTTTCATTTTTATTTTATTTATTATTAGTATTTAAATAGTTAGTATCGAGTATTAAAATCTAAATTTTAAACTTTTACCGCCTAATTTTTTCTTTATTCTTATCAATTGTGAATATCGCTTTGTTATTCACTATAAGCTTTTAACTTAATTATACTCTAAACAAGTCGCTAATCGAACCGTGTTCATTTACATTAGCAATTGCTCTTGCAAATAAACTGGCTGTACTCAACACTCTAATTTTCGGACTTTCCGTTCTTAATGGAATGGTATCCGTAACAATTAGTTCAGTTAAAACCGAGTTTTCTACTGTTTCAATTGCTTTGCCCGATAAAACGGCATGTGTACAAACTGCTCTAACACTTGCAGCACCATTTTCCATAATTAAAGCCGCAGCTTTTGATAAGGTTCCTGCTGTATCGCAAATATCGTCAATTAACACAACATCCTGCCCAGTAACATCTCCAATAATCGACATAGATTCGATTTCGTTGGCACGTTTACGGCGTTTATCGCAAATAATAACTTCTGCATTAAAAAACTTAGCAAAAGTACGAGCTCTGTAAGAACCGCCCATATCTGGCGATGCTATTGTTAAATTTTTTAAGCCTAAGCTTTTAATGTAAGGAACAAATATTACAGAGCCATCTAAGTGATCTACTGGAATATCAAAGAATCCTTGTATTTGAGCTGCATGCAAATCCATCGTCATAATACGGTGAATACCTGCAGATTTTAATAAATTGGCAACTAACTTAGCCCCAATAGCTACACGTGGTTTATCCTTTCTATCCTGACGAGCTAAACCATAATACGGAACAACTGCCGTAATGTAATGTGCCGATGCTCTTTTTGCTGCGTCAACCATTAACAAAAGTTCCATTAAGTTATCGCTTGGCTGACAAGTAGATTGGATTAAAAAAACATCGCAACCGCGGATTGATTCGTCGAATGAAGGCTGAAATTCGCCATCGCTGAATTTGTGGATAGTAACTTCGCCAAGTGGCTTGCCGTAACTTTCGGCAATTTTTACTGATAACCCTCTTGAACCTGTTCCGGAAAATAATTTTACCGGGTTAAACTGCAATGGCATGGTCCGTGTGTAGTTTACGGTTTAAAAAAAATCGGATCATGTAATTTTTAAATACACGATCCGATGCTAAATTTTGTTGTCCGACCTGGATTCGAACCAAGACAAACAGTACCAAAAACTGTCGTACTACCCTTATACTATCGGACAAACTACTTATCGAGGATATATCCCCGATTGGGAATGCAAATGTAGGAAGCATATTTTAAATATGCAAGAGCGATTTAAAAAAAAATTAAAATTTATTTCATTGACTAAAATTTCTAAAAAAATCTTTTCATCCTATGCAACATTCCTTTTTTAAATCCGACTTTATAGGTTAAACCTATAACCCTTTTACTATCAATCAATAACCGAACTATGACGTACTCCAGAATTAACACAATTACTGGTTGGCTGTGTTTTTTTACCGCTGCTGTAACCTACATTTTAACTTTAGATCCATCTGCAAGTTTTTGGGATTGCGGCGAATTTATTGCTTCAGCTTTCCGTTTAGAAGTCGTTCATCAGCCTGGAGCACCCCTAGTTTCGATGATTCAAAGATTATTTTCTACCCTCGCTTTTGGAGATTTAACTAAGGTTGCTTACTTCATGAACATAGCTTCGGCTATGGCAAGTGCGGCAACGATCTTATTTCTTTTCTGGACCATAACGGCATTAGCAAAACGAACTCTAGTAAAACAGGAAGAAGAAATCAATTCTTCGAAAATTATAACCATTATTGGCGCAGGGCTTGTTGGCGCCCTGGCTTACGCATTTTCGGATAGCTTTTGGTTTTCGGCAGTAGAGGCCGAAGTGTATGCAATGTCTTCTTTATGTACGGCAATTGCATTGTGGGGGATTTTAAAATGGGAATCGCAAGCCGATAAGCCGCGAGCTGACAGATGGCTTGCATTTGTTGCCTACATTATTGGCTTATCTATAGGTGTTCATTTGTTAAACCTACTCGTTATACCAGCTGTTATTTTCGTTTATTATTTCAGGATAACACCAAAACCAACAAACAAAGGCATTATAAAAACATTTGCGGTTTCGATTCTAATACTGGCTTTTGTACAGTTCGGAATTATCCAGTATATGGTTTCAACGGCTGCCTTTTTCGATCTGTTTTTTGTAAACACTTTAGGCTTAGGTTTTGGAACGGGAGTTTTACTCTTTGCAATTTTACTAATCTCAGCCCTTACGCTTGCGATTAGATACTCCATAAAAAGAAATAAAAAAGTATTAAATCTGGCATTAGTTTCTACCACTCTATTAATATTCGGCTACAGCTCGTTTGCCCTTCTGATTATCAGAGCACAAGCCAAGCCTAACCTAAACAACACAAATCCAGAAAATGCCTTTACATTTTTAAATTACGTTAATCGGGCACAATATGGCGACAGACCATTGCTTTATGGCGAAAACTATAATTCAGAGAAAATAGATCTTAAAGAAACTGGAAAACTTTACAGAAAAGGTTCAGAAAAATATGAATCTGCTGGCACGAACTCTAAATACGTTTTTGATAAAAACACTTTCATCCCTAGAATGTATAGTGATAAACCTGAGCACATCAAGTTTTACAAAAGCTGGATGGGTTTTGATGACGAGCATAAATTGTCGCTTGCCGATAACTTGAAATATATGTTTTCGTTTCAGGCAGGCCACATGTATATGCGTTATTTTATGTGGAATTTTGTTGGTCGTCAAAACAATCAAGATGGGCAATTAGGTGAAAACGGAGGTGGTTGGCTAAGTGGTGTAAAACCTATTGATGCAATAAGACTGGGTGATCAAAAGAATTTACCTCCATCAATAGTAGACAATAAAGCTTATAACCGATTTTTCTTTCTCCCATTAATTTTGGGTTTAATTGGTGCTGTTTGGCATTTCAAACGCAACCAGAAACATGCAGGCGTAATTGCATTACTATTTTTCTTTACAGGCGTTGCCATTGTCCTTTACCTAAATTCAGTTCCTATCGAACCAAGAGAAAGAGATTATGCCTATGTAGGTTCGTTTTATGCTTTTGCAATTTGGATTGGCTTAAGCGTAATTGGGTTAAAAGAATGGCTTTTTAAGAAATTAACACCCGCCAAAGCTGCTGTATTTGCTTCCTCAATTGGTTTATTGGCGGCGCCAGTTATTATGGCTACTCAAGGCTGGGACGACCACAATCGTTCGGAAAGCTATCTAGCAAGAGACATTTCGGTAAACTACCTAAAATCATGCGCTCCAAATGCAATTTTATTCACTTATGGAGATAATGATACTTTTCCAGTTTGGTATGCACAAGAAGTAGAAAACGTTCGTCCTGATGTAAGGGTTGTAAATTTAAGTTTGGTTAATTTCGATTGGGCAATTGATGGAATGAGAAAAAAGCAAAACGAATCTGCTCCATTACCCGTTTCTATGAAACCCAATCAATACGCCGCAGGAACGAGAGAAGTCATGTACTATCAGGATTTTAAAATTGCACAAAGTATTGAACTAAAAGATATTATGGAGGTTTTGCTATCAGATAACGATGCTGATAAAATAACACTTCAAGATGGGTCAAAATCCAATGTTTTGCCGACAAAGAACTTCAAATTAACCATTAATCCTAAAGAGGTTGTAGATACAGGAACTGTGCCAGTTGAAGATGCAGGTAAAATTGCCAATACAATGGAATGGACTTATGACAGTAACTACATCACTAAAGGCACTTTAGCGGTACTTGATATTTTAGCCAATAATGATTGGAAAAGGCCAATCTACTTTACTAATGCTATGCCAGATGAGCAATACATCGGCTTAAAAAAGTATTTATACTCTGAAGGATTAAACTTGAGATTACTCCCCTTAAAACCAGCTACGGCTAAAGAGGAAATATTTGAACAGGTAAATGTGAAACCATTTTATAATAATATTATGAACAATTATAAATGGGGAAATATTAAATATGCTAATCACCTCGACAGGCAATCGGCTGATGATGTTACCATGTTTACCAATATGTTTAACGGTTTAATTGGCGGATTAATTAGCGAAGGAAAAATAGCGGAGAGTAAAAATGTAATTGATAAATACTATGCAGTTATGCCAGATAAGTTTTACAGCATGCGACAAATTATGAGTTCATTCTATTTCACAGAAAATCTTTACCGTTTAAACGATCTTAATCGTGCGAATGCTTTTATCAACAAATCTGCAGATTACATGAACAAAGAGTTAACGCATTTAGCAGCAGTTTCTGAAAGTAAAAACCAGCTATCATCAGAAAGAGAAATTCAGGTTTACATGACTTATTTAGGTCAGATGGTAAAGCTTACTCAGGCATATAAACAAACAGAGCTAAGTAATAAGCTCGAAAAACAGTATAATCAGTTTATGACAAGGTTTACGCCTTTTCTAGGTAGCTAAGGCTGTTCTCCTTGTTAAATCGAAACCCGTGAATACTATTATTGCATAGCATTTTACGGGTTTTATTGTTTATTTACAAAGCCCTACTTAACACTTTATATCACGCACAAAATTTTAAACCGTTAAAAAGTGTAAAAACAATGGGAGATTTTCCTCATTTATCGACTATATTAATTAATTTCGGCAGCATTTTTATGTGCGAAACATTTAATTTATCATTATCAAATACCAATGAATTATTCAAAAGTTAATAATATTACTGGCTGGATTTGCTTTTTTATTGCAACGCTAACTTACGTTCTAACCTTAGAGCCTTCTGTAAGTTTTTGGGATTGCGGCGAATTTATCGCTTCTGCACTTAAAATGCAGGTTGTTCACCAACCAGGTGCTCCCTTATTCTTAATGCTACAAAGATTTTTCTCTGTATTTGCTTTAGGCGATGTTACTAAGGTTGCTTATTGGATGAATATTGGTTCGGCGATTTCTAGTGGTGCTACTATCCTATTCTTATTCTGGACAATTACAGCTTTAGCTAAAAAAACTTTAGTAAAAGCAGATGAGGTAATAACTTCTGGCCAATTAATTAGTATTATGGGCGCTGGTGCCGTTGGTGCTTTAGCTTATACATTTTCAGATAGTTTCTGGTTCTCGGCTGTAGAGTCTGAAGTTTATGCGCAATCATCATTATTTACTGCAATTGTTTTTTGGGGTATCTTAAAATGGGAAGCTCATGCAGATGAACCAAGAGCAGATAGATGGTTATTGTTTATAGCGTATATAATGGGTTTATCAATTGGTATCCACCTTTTAAACTTATTAACGATTCCTGCTATTGCCTTTATCTACTATTTCAAAAAATCAGAGAAAGTTACCACTTCAGGTATTTTTAAAACCCTTTTGGCAGGTATATTAATTTTAGGTGTAATTCAGTATGGTATTATCCAATATCTGGTTTCATTTGGCGCCTATTTCGATTTATTCTTTGTAAACACTTTAGGCTTAGGTTTTGGAACAGGTGTATTGTTTTTCGCTGTTTTAGTTATTGGCTTGCTGGTTATGGGTATCCGTTATTCAATTAAACACCAAAAGAAACTTTTAAACTTGGGTTTAATTTCTACCGTTTTAATCATTTTCGGTTATGCTTCTTTCTCTATGATTATTATTAGAGCTAAGGCTGACCCGAATTTAAATAACAGCGCTCCAAAAGACGCTTTTTCTTTCTTAAGCTACTTAAACCGTGAGCAATATGGCGATAGACCATTAGTTTTTGGTCCGAATTATAACTCTGAAAGAGTTGGTGTAGAACAAGGAAAAACCATCTGGAGAAAAGGTGCTGAAAAATATGAAGTAGCTGGTAAGAAAAGTGACTATCAATATAGCGATAATACTTTTTTACCGCGTATGTATAGCGACGACCAAAAACATGCTGAGTTTTATAAAGAATGGATGCACCTTGATGAAAGTAAAAAACCAAATACTGTTGATAATATTGGTTTCTTATTCAGCTATCAAATTGGCTATATGTACTTACGTTATTTCGGATGGAACTTTGTGGGTCGCCAAAACGACGAGCAAGGTCAGGGAAGCGGATTTGAAGGTACGTCATTAAGTGGCGTTAAACCAATTGATGCAATCTGGCATGGTAACCAAAGCAATTTACCGCCTTCAACTGTTGATAATAAAGCATATAACAGATTCTTTTTCTTACCATTAATTATTGGCTTAATGGGTGCAATCTGGCACTTTGGCCGTAATCAGAAAGATGCGGGTGTTGTTGGCTTATTATTTTTCTTTACAGGTATTGCTATTGTTTTATACCTAAATCAAAAACCTTTAGAACCTCGTGAACGTGATTACGCTTATGTTGGCTCATTCTATGCCTTTTCGATATGGATAGGTCTTGGTGTTTTAGCGATAAAAGAATGGCTGTTTAAAAAGCTTACACCTGCAACTGGCGCAATTGGAGCTACAGTTATAGGCTTGTTGGCAGCGCCAGTAATAATGGCTCAGCAAGGATGGGATGATCATGATCGTTCTACCAAAATGGTGGCACATGATATTGCTTTAGATTATCTTCAATCTTGTGCTCCAAATGCAATTTTATTCACCTATGGTGATAACGATACTTATCCCCTTTGGTATATTCAGGAAGTAGAAAAGGTTCGTCCTGATGTGCGTATTGTAAACCTAAGTTTATTTGATACCGATTGGTACATCAACGGGATGAAACAGAAACAGAACGATTCTGAACCGCTCCCAATTTCGATGAAAGAATCGCAATTTGTGCAGGGCGAACGTGATGTAATGCCATACGACGATTACAAAATTGCTGGTAGTGTAGAAATTAAAAACGTTGTAGATTTATTGTTATCAGATAATCCTGATGATAAAGTAGCTATGCAAGATGGCACTAAATCGAACTTCTTGCCGACTAAAAACTTCAAGCTAACCATCAATCCACAAGAAGTGATTAGCACAGGCACTGTTGCAGCTGCCGATGCTGATAAAATTACACCTGCAATGGAATGGAAATTTAACAAAGGTTATGTAACCAAAGGTACTTTAGCCATGTTAGATATTCTTGCACACAATAACTGGAAAAGACCTATTTATTTCGCTTCCACTGTTCCATCTGATCAATATAACGGATTAGGTAGCTATTTATACAGCGAAGGTTTAGCTTTGCGCTTATTGCCGTTGAAAGCGGATACTACTGCCAGCGATGAAAGAGAAGAGTTACTGAACACACCTGTATTGTATAAAAATGTAATGGAGAAATTTAAATGGGGCAATATGAAAACTGCCAAATATTTAGATCCACAATCATCAGATGATACATTCATTTTTACAAATCTATTTAGCAGCTTAACAGGTAGCTTGATTAAAGAGGGTAAAACGGAAGAAGCTAAAAAAGTTGTAGATAAATATTTTGATGTAATGCCAGATAAATTCTTCGGTATTCGTACAGTTGTGGTTAAGTACTACATGGCAGAAAACTTATATAAACTTGGCGAAACAGAAAAAGCAAATGCGATTTTACTTAAATCAGGCGATTATATCCAAAAAGAATTAACCTATTTAGCTGATATTTCTGGTTCGAAAGGCAGTTTAACAGGAACTCAAAATGTTCAAACAGGACTTTACTACTTAGATCGAATGATTAAAACTGCTAAAGCTGTTGGTCAAACAAAAGTTAGCACACAACTGGAGAAACAATTTGCAGGATTAGAAGCAAGGTTTTCACCTTATTTCGGTCAGCAACCTGGCCAGTAAACAAAATTTACAATTCAAAAAAAAGCAGCTAAATTAATTTTTAGCTGCCTTTTTCTTGCAAAGAATTATCCATTTGCTACCGAAAGTAATGGTTAAGTTCTAGTTAAACAATCTCGGTAAACCCAGCTTTATTTCGGTCATCTTAATGATTAATAGGCTGAGATAATCTGTAACCAACTAAATCTAATAATTAAAAGCATAAAAAAATCCTGCGAGACAAGTCAGGCAGGATTTCAGTTATAATTAGTTAATGATTATTCGTTCACAACACCCATCGCACAGAATTTATCAATTCTTTGTTCGATAAGTTTATCGGTTTTTAATTTACTTAAAGAAGCTAAATCCTTAAGAATATAGTCTTTTAAAGTTTGTCCCATTAATTCAGGATCTTGGTGTGCACCACCTAATGGCTCTGGAATAATACCGTCGATTAATTTATTACCGAACATATCATCAGAAGTCAATTTCAAGCATTCTGCAGCCTTTTCTTTAAAATCCCAGCTTCTCCATAAAATAGAAGAACAAGATTCTGGAGAGATAACGGAATACCATGTGTGCTCTAACATATAAACTCTATCACCAATACCAATACCTAAGGCACCGCCCGAAGCTCCTTCACCAACAACTACGCAGATAATTGGCACACGTAAAACCGACATTTCAAGTAAATTGCGGGCAATTGCTTCACCTTGACCACGCTCTTCTGCTTCTAGTCCTGGGTAAGCACCCATTGTATCAATAAAAGAAATTACTGGTTTGTTAAACTTTTCAGCTAAACGCATTAAGCGTAAAGCTTTACGGTAACCTTCGGGGTTAGCCATACCAAAATTGCGAAACTGACGCTCTTTAGTATTTTTACCCTTTTGATGACCGATAACCATTACGGTTTGGCCGTTAATAGTTGCAAAACCACCGATAATTGCTTTATCGTCTTTTACTGTTCTATCCCCATGTAACTCAATAAAATCATCACAAATCATGCTGATGTAATCAAGCGTTTGTGGTCGATCTGGATGGCGGCTCATTTGAACCTTATTCCAGCCAGTTAAATTTTTATATAAGTTTTGGGTAGTTTCATCTAATTTACCATCAAGCTCGTCTAACGTGGCAGACATATCTACCTTAGTTTTTTCGGCAACTTGTTTAACCTTTTCTATCTGCTGAACTAAATCGGCAATAGGTTTTTCAAAATCGAATGATGTTTTTATCTGCTGCATAATTGGGTTACAAAAATAAGCAATTATTTTTAGTTTGCAGTTAACAGTTTTTTTTTGCCAATATTTTTGATTCCGATAAATGAAATGTATAACTCAAAACTCACACAATCTTTATTGTTAGCCACGCTCTTCTCTATTCATAATTATAATAATCATGCATTAATAATAGCGAACAATTTCTTGCAAACAGATGATTATTTTCGATGATTTTCTGCTTTCCTTTGCGACATAATTTAAACATCATGGTTAATTACAGCGAAATTTTCAACGAGCAAGGAATGGATTATCAAACCTACCGTACTTTGATCGATCAACTTCTTTTAGAGGGGAAAGCAACAGGCGATGTATCTTATGATTTGCACTACACTAAAATGAATGTGCAAAGGATGAGCCGCGTTGATAAGACTGTTAACTTAATTGATGAATTAACATCAACTATCGATGCTCTTAAAGAAAATTATAAGTTTTTAGTAATTACTGAAGGCTGGTGTGGCGATGCTGCTCAAATTGTTCCAGTATTTAATAAAATTGCAACTGCCTCTTTAGGTAAAATTGATTTAAGATTTGTTCTTCGCGATAAAAACCTGCCTTTAATTGATGCGCATTTAACGAATGGTGGCAGAGCAATTCCTGTTCTTTTAGTTTTAAATGAAACTGCCGGTAAAGTTTTAGTTAGTTGGGCACCAAGACCACAGGTTTTGCAAGAACTTTTAAAAGAGTGGAGAAAAGAAACTTCTGATATGACCATCTTATCCGAAAAACTTCACAGCTGGTATGCTAAAGATAAAACGCAAAGTACACAAGCAGAATTAAATAAACTTTTAAAAAGCTTAGTTGCCTAACGAGCCTGCTGCGGGCCAGTAATCGGAAGCTGTGGTTAAAAGTGAGAAAGCGGCATTTGGTAAAAAGAAAGGCATTCTTTCCGTTTGCTCAGATTTATCATCATGACCATACGCTGCTATTGAATCAAAATCATCTTTCCATATAAATGATGAGTTTTTTCATACCCAAAGTTTAAAAACCATTTCGCTGGCAGCCAAAGTATTTCATTAATCAACAGAAACGGTCAATCCTTCTTGTTGAAGAATTTTGCGGTAAACCTCCATTTCAGTAAATGAACCTTCTAAAACAGGGCATTTTCCGTCATTATGTACTTTCCAGGCAATTTTTTCTGCCTGAGATTCGTTATAATCTAAATACTTCATCATGCAGTAAATTACATGATCGAATGTATTTACATCATCATTCCACAAAATAAGGCGATGTACGGTTTTAATAGAAGTTAGAATTTCTTCGAGCGTAAAGGTCTCTTCTTTGGTTTCTGTAGACATGCCGCAAAAATAACTATTTTTATGTAAGATGTAATAGGTTAAATGGAAGATGGTTGCGATTATTAGTTACACTTATATACATTTTCAATCCAACCTTGCACATCTTCCCTCCGTTTTAATACATTTGTTAACCAAATATTAATTTAATATGCACCAATCTAAAATTGCAGGAATCGGATATTACGTTCCAAAAAATGTATATACAAACAATGATTTAAGTCGTTTTATGGAAACCAGCGACGAATGGATTCAGGAGCGAACAGGAATTAAAGAACGTCGTTTTGCAGATAGAAATGAGGAAACTACAACCACTATGGGCATTGAGGCTGCTAGAATTGCAATCGAACGTGCTGGCATTACAGCAAAGGATGTAGATTTTATTGTATTTGCAACACTTAGCCCTGATTATTATTTCCCAGGCTGCGGTGTTTTATTACAGCGTGAAATGGGTATGGGAGAAATTGGCGCCTTAGATATTCGTAATCAATGCTCAGGATTTGTGTATGCACTTTCGGTAGCCGATCAGTTTGTAAAAACTGGTATGTATAAAAATGTTCTGGTTGTTGGAAGCGAGAAACATTCTTTCGCCATGGATTTCGAAACAAGAAGCAGAAATGTATCTGTAATTTTTGGGGATGGTGCAGGAGCCGTAGTTTTACAACCAACAGATGAACCTGGCAAAGGGATTTTAAGTACTCATTTACATAGTGATGGAGCTGATGCCGAAATTTTGGCAATGTACTACCCTGGTTCTCATGCAAATAAATGGATGAAAGATAAACCCGCCTTCCCCGATCAGGAATTAGGAGGCTTGTTTATGACGCCAGAGATTTTAGAAAGCAATGCGATGTTACCGTATATGGATGGTCCATCAGTTTTCAAAAAAGCAGTTGTTAAATTTCCAGAGGTGATAAAAGAAGCGTTAGCTGCCAATAATTTAACCGAAAAAGATATCGATATGTTGGTGCCGCATCAAGCTAATTTAAGAATAAGTCAATATGTACAACAATTGCTCGGCTTAAAAGATGACCAGGTTTTTAACAATATTCAGAAATACGGAAACACCACCGCAGCATCAGTTCCAATTGCTTTATGCGAAGCTTGGGAAGCTGGGAAAATAAAAGATGGTGACTTAGTTTGTTTGGCGGCTTTTGGATCAGGTTTTACCTGGGCAAGTGCGCTAATTAGATGGTAATTTCGGTTTTAGTAACTAAATTTTGACATTTCGTGTAAAATAACTGGAATTCAGTTATTTAATACTTAATTTTATTTTGTTTCTAAAGAGATTTTATGGCGATAGAGGTTTACTCTGGAAATTTCGGGACAAAAGAACTAAATCATTTACTAAAACGCACTTTATTTGGCGCAAAAAGAAGTGATATAAATTCGCTTGTTGGTCAATCTGTATCTCAGGTTGTCGATTTATTATTGAAAGATTTACCCCTTCCAAATCCACCAGTTAATAATTACAATGACGCCAATTATACAGATGCAAATGTTTTAGCTGGGCAAACCTGGGTAAATGCAATTTATACCGATGGAACAGCAAACAGTCGCCGTGTTGCCTCGTTTAAAGCTTGGTGGGTAACTCAAATGCTTAATCAGCCGATCTCATTAAGAGAAAAGATGACCCTATTTTGGCATAATCATTTTTCTACTGAAGCTGATACAGTTGATGATGCCCGATACATTTACAAACACAATAATTTACTCAGAAGCCTGGCCTTCGGCAATTTCAAAACACTAACCAAACAGGTAACTATAGACCCCGCAATGGTGCGTTATTTAAATGGTTATGCAAGTACAAAGGCTGCCCCCGACGAAAACTACGCAAGAGAATTACAAGAGCTTTTTACCTTAGGAAAAGGCCCAAATTCGAAATATACCGAAGCCGATGTTAAGGCTGCTGCACGTGTACTAACGGGTTACACGCTGGATGGTACAAATATTACATCCGTATTTAATACTTCGAGGCACGATACTACCGACAAACAGTTTTCATCATTTTATGGTAACAAGTTAATTAAAGGCAGAACTGGACTAGATGGTGCAAATGAAGTTGATGATTTGCTAGATATGATTTTTACTCAGGCGGAAGTGAGCAAATACATTTGCCGCAGGCTATATCGCTTTTTTGTTTATTATGATATTACTGCTGATGTAGAATCAAATATAATTACACCCTTAGCGGAAATTTTCAGGACAGCCAATTATGAAATTAAACCTGTTCTTAAAGCGCTGTTAACCAGTAATCATTTTTTCTTACCCCAAACCAGATCTTGCAATATTAAAGCACCTGTGGATTTTGTAGTCGGTTTAGCCCGCGAATTTGAAATTGTTTTTCCTGATGCTACTGATTATGTAAATGTTTACTACATGAGCGATTATTTGCGCAGCACAGCGTCTAATCTCCAACAAAACCTTGGCGATCCGCCGAATGTTTCTGGCTGGCCAGCCTATTACCAAACCCCACAGTTTTACGAACTTTGGGTAAATTCGGATACCTTACCAAAACGGAATGTTTTTACCGATAGATTTATAAGCACAGGTTATACCCGAAACAGTAAAAAAATAGTTATAGATCCAATAGCTTATACCTCAAAATTCAGTAAGCCCGAAGATCCAAATATTGTTGTTGATGAATCACTTGCACATCTTTATACCATTGATGTAAGCGCCGATGTAAAGAAGTTTTTAAAAAGCATTTTACTTAGTAATCAGGTTAACGACGCTTATTGGACGACAGCCTGGCAAGATTATAAAGCAGCACCAACTACAGCTAAAACAGCTATTGTACAAACTCGTTTACAAGAGTTTTATAAATATATTATGAACCTTGAAGAATATCAGTTATCATGAAAAGACGGGAATTCTTAACCAAGGCAATGCCTGCAGGAGTAGTTCTTCCTTCTTTAATTGGAGGCTTTTCATTGAAAGCTTTTGGCGCTTCAAGCTTGTTATCGGCGATTACGGCAGCAAATCAAGAAACCGATCATGTTTTGGTTATTATTCAGCTAAATGGTGGTAACGACGGGTTGAATATGATTCTTCCTTTGGATCAATATGATAATTTAACATTGGCCCGCCCGAATATTATTCTTCCAAAAAATAAAATTATAAAACTCACAGGATACAATACTGGAATTCATCCATCAATGTCGGGTTTGGCGGGATTATATGATGATGGAAAAGTTCAGGTTATCCAATCAGTAGGTTATCCGCAACCGAATTTCAGTCATTTCAGAGCAACCGATATTTGGCTTTCCGCATCAGATTCTGATCAAACTATAGAAAGTGGTTGGGCTGGAAGATATTTGAGTAATGAGTACACCAATTTTCCAATTGGCTATCCAAATACAGTAATGCCCGATCCGTTGGCTATCCAAATTGGCTCGTTTATTTCACCTGCATTCCAGGGGCCATCTGTAAATATGGGCATGGCAATATCCGATCCTGTCAATTTTTACAACTTGATAAATGGCATTCAATCGCCTGCACCGAACACCAACGCAGGAAAGGAATTAACCTACATCAGACAAGTTTCTCAACAAACCCAACAATATGCCTCGGTAATAAAAACAGCTGCAGGGAAAGTGACGAAACAAGGGGTTTATCCTACAAATAATTCCTTAGCCGACCAGCTCAAGGTTGTGGCCAGATTAGTTGCAGGTGGATTAAAAACCCGCCTTTACATGGTTAATATTGGATCTTTTGATACGCATGCTGCTCAGGTAAATACGGGCTCAACTGAAACAGGCACCCATGCTATACTGCTTCAAAAGGTGAGTGATGCCATTAAAGCATTTATGGATGATTTGAAAGGTTTAGGTGCTTCTAAGCGAGTTGCTGGCATGACCTTTTCTGAGTTTGGAAGGCGGATAAAATCCAATGCCAGTAACGGAACCGATCATGGTGCTGCTGCGCCTTTAATCGTTTTTGGTGATGCCATTCAGGGCGGTGTATTAGGCAAAAACCCAACAATTTCTGCCACAACTTCGGTAAATGATAATATCCCTATGCAATACGATTTTAGGTCGGTTTATGCTACATTGTTAGAGAAATGGTTTTGCGTTGATAAGGCAACTCTTTCAGCTGTAATGTTAAAAGATTTTCAATCTCTACCACTTATTCAGGCGAGTACAAATTGTATGTCTACCAGTTTGGCGCAAGCCAATCATTTAAGTGGCGAAAGTTTAATTTCCAATTACCCAAATCCATTTACCACATCTACTACTATAAAATACTCATCAAGAGGTGGTCACGTTTTAATTCAGGTGTTTAATACGATGGGCAAATTAATGTCGACAGTAGTAGACAACGTTAAAGAAGAGGGCACATATAATATCAATTTCGAAAATCAACATTATGCACCTGGAGTATATTATGCCCGTTTTCAAAATGGCGAATTGCAACAAGTTCGAAATATGCTCATCGTAGCCTAATTTAAAAATCGATACCTTTGTGCTTAATCTCCTCATTTCTTTGTGGAGATAATTTGATACTCAATCTGATAAAAAATGAAATTTAAGCTGGGTGATTTTGTGCGTTTCGTTGATGAAAAACGTGAAGGCTATGTTACTAAAATTATTGATGCACAAACTTTGGGTGTTACTGATGAAGACGGCTTTGAAATTCCCGTTGCAGTAAGCAATCTAACATCCGTGCACGGACATGGAGTTGTTGCAGAAGAAACTGATACACCAAAGCCAATTAAGGTTAATATACCAAGTGTAAGTAAAATAGAAAATGGAATTTATGTTGCCGTTGCTACTGATGATAAGGCGGGTAATGTTGTTCATTTCCATTTGCAAAATCAATCGGCTAATGTTTTATTGGTAAGCTTAACAACCGAAAGAAAAGAAAAATATGTAGGTTCTTTTTATGGTATTCTAGAAGCTTATCAAGCTAAATTAGTTTATTCTGCATCGCTTGCCGATTTAGATATCTGGCCAGAATTTACCTTTCAAGTTTTATTATTCAGCAAAGCTGATGTTAAACCCGCTGAACCTTTAGTAATTAAGAAGAAGTTTAGAGCAAAGGATTTTTCTTCAGAACAAAAGGAACTGCCACAACTAAAAAATAAGGGTTGGTTAATTCGTTTAGATGAATTGCCAATGGTTGCTATTGATGCTCAGAAATTAAAAGAAAGCTTTTTTAAATCGCCTGCCGAAAAGAAAACTGTTGATGCCCCATCAAAGGAAATTGATTTACATATTGAAAAACTAAGAGATGATCATCATTTTTTAGAAGCAGATGAAATATTGCAGATTCAGTTATCTCATTTTCAAAACACTTTAGATGCAGCAATTGTTCACCATTTCGATAAAATGATTTTTATTCATGGCTCTGGCAATGGAACTTTGAGAGATAAAATTCACAAACTAATAAGCAAAAACCCTCATATCAAAACGTATATGGATGCCAGAAAAGAGAAGTTTGGTTATGGAGCAACAGAAGTGGTTTTTAAATAGAAAGATTGTTTATCAGTTTATTCTTTTACTTGGCAAAAAATGCGCATTAAAAGTTTTTAGCCAATATTAATTCGTCTGTTAATCTACTTACAAGGCATATATTTCGTGTTGTTAAAAAAAAGTTAAAATTTCTTTAGGAAAAAGTAAACTTTTTAGGCACTGATATATAAAAGCCAAATAATAATGATTGATAGAAGTCAATTCGATGCAGAAGACTTTCTTGTAGATAGCACTTTCCAGCAATTTTGCGCTGGAACTGATAAGCTGTGTGTTGAATATTGGGAGAAGTATATTTCGGCTCACCCAGAGCAGGCAAAGGTTATTGCCGAATCAAAAAGATTATACTTTATTTTAAGCGGGAACAAACGTCCTTTAAATAATCAGCTTGAATTATTGAAGCAGAATTTCGACACCGAAAAGAAAAATTTTAAACTTAATAGAAATTACAACTGGTTAAAAATAGCCGCGGCTATATTTTTAGTTGCGAGTATTGGTTTCCTGTACGAAAACTATAAAACTAAAAAAGATATACTGGTTGCATCCGTGGCTCAAACTTTTTCGACAAAAAGCGGAGAAAGAAAAAAAATCACGCTTTCTGATGGTTCGACAGTTTTACTTAACGCAAAAAGTTCTATTTCAATAAGTGCAACGTTTAACGAAACAAATCGAGAAGTTATTTTAAATGGTGAGGCTTATTTTGATGTTGTTCATAATAAGGATAAACCTTTTAAGGTTCATACAAACGAATTCAACATTAATGTATTGGGCACGGCTTTTAATGTTAGGGCTTATTCTGATGAAATTTCATCCGAAGCTACATTAATTAGAGGTTTAATTACCATGGAAGCCGTTAATGGAAATGGTGGTACAATTACATTAAAGCCAAGCCAGAAGGTAACTTTTTATAAAAACGTTATTGTTGAAGAAAAAAAGAAAGTTTTAAAACCTGCTAAAATCAGTCCTGAGATTACCATAAACCACTATACTTTAATAAAAGATAGCACAATTGTAGAAACGGCCTGGACTCAAAACCGAATTGAAATTTATGATCAGGATTTCGACGAAATCCAAGGCGTTTTAGAAAAATGGTTTAATGTTAAAATCAAATTTGCTGATCCTGAAATAGAAAAATATCGTTTTACGGCAACATTTAGCCAAGAAAGTATTGAACAGGTTTTATCAGCCTTACAGAAAGTAGAAAATTTTAAATATGAAATAAAAGGAAATCAAGTAATCATCTCGAAGTAAGAGAAAAAAAGGACGGTGTTGGCGCACCGCCCCTTAAAAGTTCTTCTTTGATTAATCAATGGCAGTTTATGCGCAAACAGATTGCTGCCAACTAATTATGCAACCAAAAAAAACAAAAATATGATTTATTATTACTTATTGCAAGGGCATCCAAAATACAGGAGGCTTTTAAAATTCATTATGCTAATGAAACTAACCTGCATCATGGTTTTCATTACCTGCCTTAATGTTTCTGCATCGGTTTTTTCTCAGGAAAAAATTTCTTTAGATGTAAAGAAAACAAAACTAGCCAGGGTTTTACAGATTATAGAACAGCAAAGCAGCTATCATTTTGTTTACAGCTCTTCTTACGTTCCTGTTAATAAGGATGTAAGTATTACTGTAACCAATATTCCTGTTACTGATGTGCTATCAACCATCTTAAACAGAACCAATTTAAAATATTCAGTTTCTGATGGTGGTTTAATTGTTATTAGCAGAAACAAGGAAGTTCCAGTTTCAGGAACTGTAAAGGATGCACAAGGCGGATCATTACCTGGAGCCACAGTAAGGGTAAAGGGAACGGCTATTGGTACCTCATCAGATGTGAATGGCAAGTTTACCTTAAATGCGCCAGAAAATGCAGTATTAGTTGTTTCTTACGCTGGGTTTCAAACCAAAGAAATTTCTATAGGTACGCAAACATCGATTGATGTTGTATTGGCTGAAGATACCAAGCAACTTACCGATGTTGTGGTTACAGCCTTAGGTATAAAAAAGGAAAGAAGAGCTTTGGGTTATTCGGTAACACAAGTTGGAGGCGAAACCTTAACTCAAGCCCGTGAAAATAATATTACCAATTCATTAGTGGGTAAAGTTGCAGGTTTAGATATTGCTGGAACTTCTGGTGGTGCAGGAGCTGCAACAAACGTAACCATACGTGGCGTATCTAGTTTAGGCTCATCAAGTCAGCCCTTATATGTTGTAAATGGTATCCCGATGGAAAGTGCACCAGTTGGTTTTGGTAGTACAATCGGAATTGGCAATAATGGTGGACAATACGATAACGCACCAGATTTAGGAGATGCGATTAGTAATTTAAATCCTGATGATATCGAGAGTATTTCAGTGCTTAAAGGTGCAGCAGCTTCGGCTTTATACGGAAACAGAGCGAAAGCAGGTGTAATTTTAATAACCACTAAAAGTGGAAAAGGAAATAGTATAGAATTTAGCAGTAATTATGTTGCTGAACAGGTAATGGACAGAACAAACTGGCAATATGTTTATGGCCAGGGCGTAAATGGCATTAAACCGACTACACAATTAGCCGCGGCATCAACAGGTAGTTCGAGTTGGGGAGCTAAATTAGATGGCAGCAATGTTATTCAGTTTGATGGGGTAAGCAGACCATATAGTGCCCAAGAAAACAATATCGAAGATTTCTACAGAACTGGAGGAAGCTGGACTAATACATTAGCTTTGAATAAATCATTTACGGGCGGTGTAATTCGTTTATCTGCTAGCGATTTAACTAATAAATCTGTTGTCCCAAATTCGGGTTTAGATAGACAAAATTTTACCTTATCTGGTACTTTCGATCCGATTAAAAATTTGGTGATTGATGCTCGCATGAACTATATTTTAGAGCAGGCTAACAACAGACCAATGCTTTCAGATGGTGCTGGTAATGCCAACTATAATGCAGCATTTCTGCCAACAAGCGTAAATATTGCAACTTTGCAACCAGGTAAAAATCCTGATGGAAGTGAACTTTCTTACAATACAGGTAATCCTTATGCAACAAACCCTTGGTTTGCAGCTAACGACTTTATTCATAACACCAAAAGAGAGCGTTTATTAAGCTCGTTCAGTGCTAAATACACTTTCGATAATGGGTTGTTTTTACAAGGTAGAGCTGGTAGAGATTCGTACAACGATAGCTATATTGCTGTAACACCTTCTGGAACAGCTTATGATGCAGATGGAGGATATACTGAACAAAACAGTAAATTCTCTGATATTAATATTGATGGTTTAGTTGGTAAATCTTTTAAAGTAGCAGATTTCTCTATTACACCTAATATTGGCGCAAGTTATCGCCGAACAAAAAGCGAGGCGGTTACAAACGGAGGTGCTTCTTTCCAATTATTTGGTATATATACTTTAGCGAATACTGGTGGTAAATCGGTTTCTGCCTATAAACAAGATCAAGAAACTCAATCCGTTTACGGAACTTTAGAGCTTGCTTATAAAGATGTTCTATACTTAACTGGAAGTGCCCGTTCGGATTGGTTTTCTACATTGGCTACACCTGGAAAAGACAATAAACTTAATGTAATCTATCCTTCAGTAAGTGGTTCATTTGTTTTTTCTGAATTGTGGAAACCATCATTCTTAAGCTTTGGTAAATTAAGAGCTGGTTACGCAATGGTTGGACAAGCGACTATACCTTTTCAAACTCAGCTTTATTACAATTTACGTAGCGAATCTATTAATAATAACCCATTGGGTAACATCGTAAACTCTTCTATACCAAATTCATCATTAAGAGCATCAAAAGCAACAGAGTTGGAAATTGGTACTGAAATGAAATTTTTTAAAGATAGATTGAGTTTAGATTTTACCTGGTATAATAAAAAATCTACTGATGAGATTCTTCCTGTTCCCACCTCAACAACTACAGGGTACAGTGGAGCTGTGTTAAATATCGGTAAACTTAGAAATAAAGGAGTAGAAGCTTTGGTTTCTGGCGTTGTTCTAAAAACAGATGATTTCAACTGGACATCTAGCATAAACGGGTCTTACAACGACAACAAAGTTATTACGCTTGCACCAGGAACTGCATCTCAGCTTTTGGCAACATCAAGAAGTAATGTAGGTTTCTTGCAGAATTTAGAAGGTATGGCTATCGGGCAAGTTATGGCTTATGATTTCTTATATGATGCAAGTGGTAACATTGTGAAGGATACCAATGGCGCACCACAAAGAGGCGAATTAAAAGCTTATGGTTCTGCTTACAATAAATGGGCCGCTGGTTGGAATAACGAATTCAGTTATAAAGGCGTAAATCTTTCTTTCTTAATTGATGGTAAATGGGGCGGAAAAATCTTCTCTGCAACAGATTATTATGGCTACATTTTTGGCTTGCACCAGGCAACGCTCGAAAATCGTGATGCTTTAGGTGTTAATGCTGCTAACTATTACAGCACTTACGCTAACAATGTATCAAAACAGTTCGTTCAGGATGCGAGTTTTATCAAATTCAGACAGGTTATACTTGGTTATAATTTCCCAGCTAAAATGTTTAACAATAAGATTAAGGGCTTAAACGTAAGTTTTGTTGGGCGTAATTTATTTATCCTGATGAAGAAAACAGATAATATAGATCCAGAATCGAGTTATAATGCAACTATTCCAGGTATGGAATTAGGTGGTGTTCCACCAGTACGTACATACGGTTTAAATTTAAGTGTTAAGTTATAATCTTTTAAACGAATTGAAAATGAAAACGATCATAAAATTATACGTACCACTTTTATTATCTGGCTTAGTCATGATATCTGGGTGTACAAAAGACTTCCAAAAAATAAATACCGATCCTGTATCTGTGAGTCAGGAACAATATAATCCAAATTACTTATTATCTACAGCACAGTTAACATATACTGGCAGTACAGATTTTGCATACGAAACCTGGAGAGGAAATCTAATTTATGCATCGACAATGATGCAAGGTTTATCATCGGTAATTGGTTATTGGGCTGGTGATAAATACATGTTAAATGAGGGTTATACCGCCGCTTATTGGGAAAAGGCATATCCAGATCAGGTAAAATATGCGGTTGATTTAGTTGAGCTTACCAGAGGTAAAGCACAATACAACAATGTTCATCAAATGGGTAGAATCTGGAAAGCATTAATTTTCGAGAGACTAACTGATTTATATGGCGACATACCTTATTCTGATGCAGGAAAAGGCTATTATTCGGCAATTCTTTATCCTAAATACGATGCTCAACAAGCAATTTATACCGATTTATTAAAGGAAGTAGATGAAGCTTCTACCGCTTTAAATGCATCGGGCGATGTAGTTGGTGGCGATTTGGTTTTTGCTGGCGATGTTGCTAAATGGAAACGTTTCGGAAATAGTTTGATGTTGCGTATGGCAATGCGTTTAACCAAGGCAGATGCTACGCTTGCTCAAACTTACATTACAAAAGCAGTTGGAAAAACAATGACCAGCGATGGCGATAATGCAATTTTTAAGCACGACGCTAATGGTGGTCGTGTTACACAAAACAGGAATGCACAGGTTCTATTGGGCGACGGTGGACAAGAAAATTATTATACCAGATGGAGCAGTACTTTTATTAATTACTTAAAAACGAATAACGATCCGCGCTTAAGTAAAATTGCAGTAACCAAATTATATTTAACTGATGCAACGAAAGTTCAAAATCCTGCATTTGTTACTACAGCGGCTGTACAAAAAGGTATGCCAAATGGAAAAGACTTAAGTGGCATTGCTGGTAGAGATGTTCGTCAGGATGCTTCCTACACTGATTTTACCGATTATTCTTCACCACACCCAGGCATGCTAAAAAGAGATGGAAATACTTTCATCTTAACTTATGCAGAAAGCGAATTACTTTGGGCCGAAGCTGCACAGCGTTATGCTATTGGCGGTTCAGCGGCAACGCATTACAATGCTGGGGTAACTTCTGCAATGACTTATTTATCTCAATATGATGCTAATATGGCGGTAAATGCAAGCGATGCGGCAACGTATTTAGCTGCACATCCCTATGTAGCCGCAAATGGATTAGAAATGATTGCTACACAGTACTGGGCACATACCATCACCATGTTGGATTTTTACGAAACATGGTCGAACTGGCGAAGAACTGGCTTACCTGCTTTAGTCCCAATTGTATATCCAAATACAAATACAGGCGGTTCAATTCCACGTCGTTTTCCTTATCCGTTAGGCGAAGGTGTATCAAATGCTGCAAACTATAAAACAGCTTCAGCTGCGGTTCCAGGCGGAGATAAACTTGTTGGAAAAGTTTGGTGGGATAAATAATACTTCAAAACACACATATTTTAAAACGGCATTGCATAAAGCAACGCCGTTTTTTTATGGTAACATTTTCAATGTTTTTTTGAATAGCAAAAGCTTTAGTTTGATATTTATAATCCAAATCCAAACTAAATGAAAATTAAACTCCTACTCACTGCAGGCTTATTCGCAGGCCTTTTTGCCCACGCACAGCAAACACCCAGAAGAATCCCTGCTAAAGAAACTACCACAACATCTCAGGTAACCATTAAAGAAGAGCCAAAACCAACAGGTAATGAGCGGGCTTTAAAGGTAGAAAGTGCTGTAATTACGAATCACTCCATTAATATTGATGGTAAATCGGTTCCATATAAAGCCACAACTGGAACCCTGCCTGTGTGGGATGAAGATGGTAAACCGATTGCTGGTTTATTTTATACTTATTACGAAAGAACCGACGTTCAAAATCGCGATAAAAGACCATTAGTAATTTCTTTTAACGGTGGCCCTGGTTCGGCATCTGTTTGGATGCACATTGCTTACACTGGTCCTGTTGTTTTAAATATCGATGATGAAGGTTATCCTGTTCAGCCTTATGGCTACAAAGAAAACCCATATTCTATTTTAGATGTTGCCGATATTGTTTACATCGACCCAGTTAACACAGGTTATTCAAGAGCTGTAAATAAAGACATCCCGACGAATAAATTCTTTGGTGTACGTGCCGATATCAAATATTTAGCCGAATGGATTAACACTTTCGTTACCCGCAACAATCGTTGGGCATCACCTAAGTTTTTAATTGGCGAAAGTTATGGTACAACCCGTGTTTCTGGTTTGGCATTAGAACTACAAAATAGCCAATGGATGTATTTAAACGGTGTTGTTTTGGTTTCTCCAACAGAATTAGGCATTGAGCGAGGCGGCCCAGTTGATGCAGCTTTACGCCTACCCTATTTCGCGGCTACAGCCTGGTACCACAAAGCCTTACCAGCAGATTTACAGTCGAAAGATTTAACAGCAATGTTGCCTGAAGTAGAAAGTTTCACCATAAACGAAGTTATTCCTGCAATTTCTCAGGGAGGAATGTTAAGTGCCGATAAAAAGAAAGCAATTGCGGCAAAAATGGCCCGCTACTCAGGCATCTCCGAAAAAGTGTTTTTAGATTATAACCTTGATGTGCCAACTAATTTTTTCTGGAAAGAATTATTAAGAGATAAAGGTTTTACGGTTGGCCGCTTAGATTCTCGCTATAAAGGTATCGACAAAATGACCGCTGGAGATGGCCCTGATTACAATGCAGAACTTACTTCTTGGTTACACTCTTTTACGCCTGCAATTAATATGTATATCAGAAACGAGCTGAATTATAAAACAGATTTAAAATATAACATGTTTGGTTCAGTTTACCCTTGGGATAACTCTGGGAATAAAACAGGCGACAATTTAAGACAAGCTATGGCGCAAAACCCTTATCTACATTTATTGGTACAATCGGGTTATTACGATGGCGCTTGCGATTATTTTAATGCAAAATACAGCATGTGGCAATTAGATGCTGCTGGCAAATTGCAAGATAGAATGAGTTGGGAGGGTTATCGCAGCGGACACATGATGTATCTGCGTAAAGAAGATTTAAAAAATTCTAATAACCACATCCGCGATTTCATTAAAAAGGCATTGCCAAAAGCTGGCGAAGCGGCGAAGTTTTAAGGATTTATCGATTTTAAGATGATGGTGAGAAGGATTTCCATTTCCTTAAATATACGAGAATCCTTTATTGAAACTTATAATTTGTAGCGCAAAAACAGTACAACTATTATCGTTCGTCCTGCTTTGCGCTATATTTTTTGCTTTAGTCCTAGCTCGAAAACCCTTTCAAAGCAAAAAATGCCGCTTCAATCAGGGCTATTTAACTCAGGTATTTGCAAATCCCCTCAATTTGTACAAACCTGTGTAATCAAAAACACACTGCCGAAACCAAAAAGTACAGAAATTTACTTTAAAAATTAAGCTTCCATCAACTTGCTTACATGTTGTGTAAGTGCTACAAAATCTGCAACGGTTAATTGTTCTGCCCTTTTTTCGAAGTAAATATGATTATCCATTTTATCTTTTGGCATTACAGCCGAAACCGCATTTCGCAATGTTTTTCTGCGTTGATTAAAACCAGCTTTAACTACACGCCAAAATAGTTTTTCATCGCAATCCAATGTTTCCACCTCGTTTCGGGTTAAACGAATTATAGCCGAATGAACTTTTGGTGGTGGATTAAATGTTCCAGGCTTAACTGTAAACAAGTATTCGATTTTGTAATAAGCTTGAAGAAAAACGCTTAAAATACCATAATCTTTCGTTCCTGCTGGCGAAGCGCAACGTTGCGCAACTTCTTTCTGAAACATACCAACCATTTCGACAACCTTATGGCGATTATCTAAAATTTTAAATAAAATTTGTGAAGATATGTTGTAAGGAAAGTTACCAATAATGGCAAAATGGCCAGGAAAAGTATCGTCGAAATTCATTTTAAGAAAATCGCCATTTATTAAACGATCGCCCAACTGAGGATATTTCTCATTCAGAAAGTGATAAGACTCCGTATCTATATCAATAAGGTAAGTTTGTAAATCCTCGCGTTGCAGCAAAAAATCAGAAAGAATACCCATTCCAGGGCCAACTTCCAAAACCTGATTATACTGATCAGTACGCACCAAACTTTCTACAATGCGCTTAGCAATGCCTTTATCGGTTAAAAAATGCTGCCCTAAATGTTTCTTTGCTTTTACTAAACTCATATCACCCCAAACCCCTAAAGAGGCTTTAAAATTTAAAATTACCAGCAAAGATAGGCTTATTATTCCTTTGCGAATAACTTCGTGTTCTTTACGGTTTCATTTTTTTTAAAGTCTTTAATCGAAAATCAGTAATTTGCGCTAAAATTTTCCAGTAATTATGAGCAATAAACTTAAAATTGGCATCAGTATAGGCGACGTGAACGGCATAGGTTTAGAGGTAATCATCAAAACATTATCCAACCCTGCAATTTTAAATTATTGTACACCAATTGTTTACGGCCATACAAAGGTTTCTTCCTTCCACAGAAAGGCAAATAACCTTGGCGATTTCAGTTTTAATGTAATTAATCACGCTAATCAAGCGCAGCTTAAAAAAGCAAATATGATTAATTGCTGGGAAGAAGATGTTAAAATAGAGCTGGGGCAGGTAACCGAAACAGGCGGAAAATATGCGCTTTTATCATTAGAAAGAGCTACAGCCGATTTGGTAAATGGCGATATCGATGCTCTGGTTACGGCTCCGATCAATAAACACAACATACAATCAGAAACCTTTGCTTTTCCAGGTCACACCGAATATTTGCAAGAAAAAAGTGGCAGTAAAGATGTATTAATGTTCTTAATCAGCGAAAATTTAAGGGTTGGTGTAGTTACTGGCCATATTCCAGTTAAGGATGTTCCGACAAATATTACCAAAGAAAAAATTCTCAGCAAGCTAAAACTGATTAATGATAGTTTAAAAAAAGATTTTTGGATTGAAAAACCGAAAATTGCCGTTTTAGGTTTAAATCCACACGCAAGCGATAATGGTTTATTAGGAGCGGAAGAAGCTGAAATTATTACTCCAGCAATTCAAGAAGCTTACGATAAAGGCATGATGGTTTTTGGCCCATATCCTGCCGATGGCTTTTTCGGAAACGGAAGCTACAAAAAATTCGATGCGGTATTGGCTATGTACCACGATCAGGGTTTAATCCCTTTCAAAACATTGGCTTTTCACAATGGCGTTAATTATACGGCTGGCTTAAATTTCGTGCGCACCTCTCCCGATCATGGCACAGGTTACGATATCGCAGGTAAAGATCTAGCCGATTCAACCTCATTTACCGAAGCTTTATTTTCGGCAATTCATATTGTTAAAAATCGTAGAGAGCAAGAGGAAATGTTAAGCGGTCAGTTGCGTACGGGTGGCAAAGTTGTAGAAACACAGTTCGATATTAAAGACGATGCTTCTTAGGCAGAAAGATTAAAGCCTAAGGCCAAACTTAACTGTTCAAAGATTTCTTAGGTGTAAAATAATTTGTAAAGCAAGTACAGTATTCCATTGGCTGCATCAGTACTGCTATGCGTTACAATCTTTTTTAACTCCTGTCATTCTAAGGTACGAAGAATCTGTTTCATCGCATGCAAATGCTTCGTACCTCAGCATAACAGCACACTCAAGGTTACTGCAATCAAAAAAGTATTTCCACTTCTATCAGGTTTATTTTTATTAAAATTGTACATCAAATAAAAAATGAGCGGCACCAGCAATACTAAATTTGTCCTTCTAATCATCGTTATTTCGCAATTTCTTTGCACTTCCTTGTGGTTTGCAGGTAATGCAGTTCTGCCCGATATAATTAAAAATTTTCCCGCCGAATTAAATCTTTTAGCCAATTTAACCAGTATGGTTCAATTCGGTTTTATAGCTGGAACTTTAGTGTTTGCTATATTCGCCATATCCGATATTTTCGCCCCATCAAAGGTTTTCTTCGTTTGTGGTATCGCCGCTTCCATATTTAATTTAGGGATTTGCCTGGAGTTTTCTGATGTTAATTTATTGCTTTTATTCCGCTTTTTAACTGGCTTCATGCTTGCAGGAATTTATCCTGTCGGAATGAAAATTGCATCCGACTATTTTAAAGATGGCTTAGGCAAATCTTTAGGCTTTTTAGTCGGCGCTTTGGTTTTAGGCACCGCATTCCCACATTTATTAAAAACTTTTACTGCAGATTTTCCATGGAAATATGTAATCTACGCAACTTCAACACTATCATTAATCGGAGCAAGTTGTGTTTTCTTTTTAGTACCCAACGGGCCATTCAGAATGGCAGGACAAAAATTCGATTTTAGTGCCTGTTTAAGCGGATTTAAGAACATTAATTTCCGTTCAGCAGCATTTGGCTATTTCGGGCACATGTGGGAATTATACACGTTTTGGGCTTTCTTACCAGGAATACTTCTGCTTTACAAAAGCACGCATGATGTGGCTAAACTAAACGTTTCCTTATTTGCGTTTTTAATTATTGCATCGGGCGGCTTATCTTGTATGCTTGGAGGATTACTTTCTCAAAAGTTTGGAGCAAAAAAAATTGCAACTATCGCACTTTCTGTATCAGGTTTATGCTGCTTACTTTCTCCAATATTTCTTTTTGCCGATTCGGTTTATATCTTTTTCATGTTTTTATTTATCTGGGGTTTAGCCGCAACCGCCGACTCACCACTTTTTTCCTCATTAGTCGCCAAAAATGCGCCAGAACACTTAAGAGGAACCTCACTTACTTTAGTTAATTGTATTGGCTTTGCAATTACAATCGTAAGTATTCAGTTACTCAATATTTTGTCAAAGGAGATGAATTCGCATTATCTTTACATGGTTTTGGCAATCGGTCCGATTTTAGGGCTTTGGGCTTTATTAAAGAGAGCCTAAGAATTCGATTAATTGACCATAGGGTTTTCTTTTCTCATTGTCGAATCAATAAAATTCCTGAACTTTAAATAAACCAAAGGAAAACGAGTAAAACATTAGTTTAGCGTTTGCTTCTTAGATTAATTTATAGTGATACACACTTTATTTATATGCAAAATACACTATCACCAGTCATAAAACCCGAAGATTTAACCTGGTTAAATCAGGATGAAGAAATAATAATTATCGATGCCAGTGCTGGCTCAAAAACCAGGTATGATGAACAACATTTAACTGGAGCCTTATTTGTTGATGTGAATGAGGATTTGGCTGCCATCGGTGATTTCGCTGTTGGCGGTCGTCATCCACTACCATCCTTTGAACAATTTGCCACCGTTTTACAGAAACTCGGAATCACAAAAGATACACTTGTTATTGTTTACGATGATAAAAACGGTGGAAATGCTGCCGCTAGATTATGGTGGATGTTGCGGTCTATCGGGCACGAAAAAGTTCAGGTAATAGATGGAGGATTTCAAGCTGCTGTAAAAGCAGGTTTTCCTACAACAGGAAAAGCTGAAAATCCTAAATCGGTTGGCGTTTATCATATAAAATCGTGGAATCTACCTTTATCAAATATTGATGAAGTAGAAAATGTTGCAAAAACCAATGAATATTTAGTTATTGATGTGCGAGATGCAAATCGTTACGCTGGTTTAACAGAACCCATTGATTTAATTGCAGGTCATATTCCTGGTGCAACGAATATTCCATTTACTGAAAATCTGGATGCCGATGGCCGTTTTTTGGCCCCAGAAATACTTAGAGAGAAATACACCGAAGCTTTGGCTAATGTTAAGCCAGAAAATGTAATTGTACATTGTGGCTCGGGGATTACTGCTTGCCATACGCTTTTAGCTTTAGATTATGCAGGTTTACCAATCCCGAAGCTTTATGTTGGCTCTTGGAGCGAATGGAGCAGAAACAATAAAGAAATGATTTTGGCGTAATTATATGAATATAAGCAAATTAGCCCTCTTGTTTCTGCTTACGATGTCCAGCAAGACATTACACTCACAATCACAAGTATTACACCCAAAAACTGGTTCAGCTATTTATATAAAGAGTTCTAGAATTACAGATGAAAATGCTTTCAATCGAACTTCTGAATTATTTGTAAATCGTTTCCTTGACACTCTAAAGAAACAGTTCATAGCAGATAAATACAATATTAACGGAGATGTTGATACAAGTAAGGTGGCAAATACTATTGAACAACTCAAAGATATTTTGCCTCAAGAATTGTTCAGAACCGACATTAGCGAAAAAAATATTGATGATTTTGAAAATGACAAAGTAAGAAGTTATAGAATAGATCAACAGGATAAAAAAGAGCTTTTTCGTTACAATATTTCAGATGGGCGAGTTTACGATAGTTTTAATTCAGAAGAAATTATAGATTATTTCACCGCTGAGAAAGTCTTTTTTTTAAAAGAATTACCAACGGAGAGAAAAAATATTAAAGGGTATGATTGTTATAAAGTGATTTATAGATTTCATGAGCAATATTCTGATTCAGAAATTCCGACTCCTGATGTGAAAAATGAGAGAGTACTATGGGTAACAGATAAAATAATTTCACCGTTTCATTCCATTGTAAGGTCAAAACAGATCTTATCAAAATATTATCCCTTGGAAATAATCGACAAAATAATTGATGTAAATGGTTTCGAAACAAGTTACGTTATCGAGAGTATAAGTTTTAAATAAGAAATCTGCATCTACATATATCGTTAGACGAAAGCGGATGACAATCTGAGTAATCGAGTGAGCATCGAGGTTGTTAAACTTCCTATATTTCAATTTAAAACCGATTAAACTGATTCTCAAAAATTTATAATATAAGCTGTTCGATTAAAAAACGATGCTGATAACTCAACAATTTTTAAAAAACATTTTTTATCTAATTATTTTATACCTACATTTGCAGGCTAAAATTTTACAGTACTTTGAACCCGCTAAAAGAATTTTCAGTACCGTTTACCGGATTAAAATTGGGATCTCATCAGTTTGATTATGAGCTTGATGATGCCTTTTTTAATGCTTTCGAGTACTCTTTAATTAAAAGCGGAAACTTAAAAGTTAACCTGGAACTTGAGAAACAAGAAACCATGTTGCTTTTAAAATTTAAAGTTATTGGCACAGTAAATTTAGATTGCGATAAATGTTTATCGGAGTTTCCATTGCCAATAAATTTGTACGAAAGACAAATTGTAAAATTTGCAGGAGATGACTTAGAAAGTGATGACGAAGAAATTATCTCGCTAAGCCGTAAAGAAACTGCGATTGATATATCGAAACCGTTATACGAAATGATTAACGTAGCGGTGCCTTATATTAAAAACTGTGAGCAAGCTAACAAAGAATGTGATCAGGAAATGATTAATCGTTTAGAGAATTTATCTATCGATAATCAGCACGAAGAAAATGAACAAAATAGCGACCCACGTTGGGAAGCACTTAATAAGTTAAAAAAATAATTAGATTATACACCAATGGCACATCCAAAACGGAAAATCTCGAAACAGAGAAAAAATAAAAGAAGAACACACTACAAAGCAGTGACTCCTTCTTTAGCAACATGCTCAGCAACAGGTGCTATCCACGTACCTCACCGTGCATACAACGTTGATGGTAACCTATACTATAATGGTAAATTGGTTATCGAAAATACTCAAATCGGGTAATTTTCTTAAAAAATTGTTTGTGTTTTCAGCGGCTTTAGTCATACCTTAGTCAACTGAAAATTTTAGGATTTTACCTAATCTAACACAAACAGATTTTTTCTATGAAAATAGGCCTCGACATAATGGGCGGAGACTATGCTCCCAAAGCAATTGTTTTGGGAGCAATAGCAGCTCATCAATCGCTAAACGCTGGAGAACATTTAGTTCTAATTGGCGATACCGAACAGATTAAACCAATTCTTGCAGAAGAAGGTTTTAATCCAGATCATTTTGAATACGTTCATACTGATGAAGTAATTGGTATGGGCGAACATCCCACAAAAGCAATTGTTCAGAAACCTAATTCGAGCATAGCAGTTGGTTTTAACCTTTTAAAAGAAGGTAAGATCGATTCGTTTGCAAGCGCAGGTAATTCAGGAGCAATGTTAGTTGGCGCTGTTTTTAGCGTTAAAACTATCCCGGGCATTATCCGCCCATGTTTATGTTCAATTCTTCCGAAACTTAAAGGCGGCACAGGCTTACTTTTAGATGTTGGCGCTAATGCCGATTGCAAACCAGATATTCTATTACAATTTGGCGTTTTAGGTAGTTTATATGCAGAAAATTTATTGCAGATAAACGATCCAAGAGTTGCTTTAATGAATATTGGCGAAGAAGATGAAAAGGGAAATATGCTAAGCATGGCTACTTTTCCGTTAATGAAGGATACCAAATTATTCAACTTTGTAGGTAACGTAGAAGGACGTGATTTATTTAACGATAAATCGGATGTTATTGTTTGTGATGGTTTTACTGGAAACGTAATGCTTAAATTAGCAGAATCTTTTTATGTTATTACCATTAAAAAAGGATTGAAAGATGAGTTTTTCGATCGTTTTAATTATGAACAATACGGCGGCAGTCCAGTTTTAGGTGTTAACGCTCCTGTTGTTATCGGACACGGAATTTCTAGTCCTTTAGCAGTTAAAAATATGGTTCTTCAATCTAGAGAAATGATTACTACAGGATTGATTGAAAAAATTAGAATTGCATTTAAATAATTTATTAAAATGAGTAAAATTCACGCTGCTATTACGGCAGTAAATGGTTACGTCCCCGACTATGTGTTAACAAACACAGAGTTAGAAACTATGGTTGATACTTCGGATGAATGGATTACTAGCAGAACGGGAATTAAAGAACGTAGAATTTTAAAAGGTGAAGGTTTGGGTACTTCGGATATGGCAGTACATGCGGTAAACGGCTTACTTAAAAAGAGAGGCATCGATGCAAAAGAAATTGATTTAATTATTTTTTGCACAACTACCCCTGATTTTACTTTCCCTGCAACGGCAAACGTTTTAGCCGATAAAATCGGAGCAACAAATGCATGGGGTTACGACTTACAAGCAGCGTGTTCAGGTTTTATTTTCGGTCTTTCAACAGGTGCTTCGTTTATCGAATCGGGCAGACATAAAAAAGTATTGGTAGTTGGTGGCGATAAAATGTCTTCAATTATTAATTACGAAGATCGTACAACTTGTATAATTTTTGGTGATGGCTGTGGTTGCGCTTTATTAGAACCAAACGAAGAAGGTTTAGGCATTCAGGATTCAATTTTAAGAACCGATGGTTCTGGCAGAGATTTCTTAGGCATGAAAGCTGGAGGTTCTGTTCAACCGGCAACACACGAAAGCATCGATGCAAAATTACACTATGCACACCAAGAAGGACCAACTGTATTCAAATTTGCAGTTACAAATATGGCAGATGTTGCTGCAGAAATTATGGAACGTAACAGTTTAACATCTGATGATATTGCCTGGTTGGTACCTCACCAAGCTAATAAGCGTATTATCGATGCAACAGCAAATCGAATGGGTGTAACTACCGATAAGGTTATGATTAACATTGAACGTTACGGAAATACAACCAACGGAACCATTCCATTATGTTTATGGGAATGGGAAAGCCAGCTTAAAAAAGGCGATAACATTGTGTTAGCAGCGTTTGGTGGTGGTTTTACCTGGGGATCTATTTACCTTAAATGGGCGTACAATAGTTAGTTTTTAGTTGATTGATAAGGTTCTCAATAATTGAAAATCTTTCAAACAACAAAGAAGCCAAACACCCAAACAACAAAAAATAAAACAAAAAAAGTATAACTTAGTTAATTCAATAAACACTATTTTTTACATAACTAGCCTAAAAAATGGATATCAAACAAATACAGGAACTGATTAAATTTGTTTCTCGTTCTGGTGTAAATGAAGTTGCGATCGAGCAAGAAGATTTTAAAATCACCATTAAAACAAACCAAGCACCAACAGTTGTTCACGCTACGTTGCCTCAGGCACCACTTGTACAAGCGGCTGCTCCAGTTGCAACAGCACCTACAGCGCCGATTGCTGCTACACCTGTTGTTCCTGCTGCAGAAGATACTTCGAACTACATTACAATTAAGTCGCCAATGATTGGTACTTTCTACCGTTCATCGAGCCCTGACAAACCTATGTTTGTTAACGTTGGTGATGAAATTGGTACTGGTAAGGTAATTTGTATTATCGAAGCTATGAAACTTTTCAACGAAATCGAAAGTGAAGTTTCAGGTCGTATCGTTAAAATATTAGTTGATAATGCATCTCCAGTAGAGTATGATCAACCATTGTTTTTAGTAGAACCTATTTAGTAAACCGTCTTTTATTACGCCATGGTTTGTGGTTTCACAAATCAAATAACATATAAATGGTTCGTGGAAACACGAACCATGGTATTTAAAATTGTTTCCAATTGGAACAAAAGACGAAAACGAAAAAATTATGTTTAAAAAAATACTAATTGCCAACAGGGGTGAAATCGCTTTGCGTATTATTCGTACCTGTAAGGAAATGGGCATCAAAACGGTTGCTGTTTACTCTACTGCTGATAGAGAGAGTTTACACGTACGTTTTGCTGATGAGGCTGTTTGTATTGGTCCTCCTCCGAGTAAAGATTCTTATTTAAATATTCCAAATATTATTTCGGCTGCAGAATTAACTAATGCCGATGCAATTCATCCAGGTTACGGTTTTTTATCAGAAAATGCTAAATTTTCTAACATTTGCCGTGAGTATAACATCAAATTTATTGGTGCTACACCTGAGCAAATTAATGGAATGGGTGACAAAGCTTCTGCTAAAGAAACCATGAAAATTGCTGGTGTACCTACTATTCCAGGTTCAGAAGGCTTATTATCAAGCGTTAAAGAAGGTATCGCAATTGCGAACGAAATGGGTTATCCAGTAATACTTAAAGCAACTGCTGGTGGCGGTGGCCGAGGTATGCGTGTGGTATGGAAAGATGAAGATTTTGAAAACGCATGGGATAGCGCTCGTCAGGAATCTGGTGCTGCTTTTGGTAACGATGGATTATATTTAGAAAAATACATTGAAGATCCACGTCACATTGAAATCCAGATTATTGGCGATCAGTTTGGCAAAGCATGCCACTTATCAGAACGCGATTGTTCAATTCAACGTCGTCACCAAAAACTGGTAGAAGAATCTCCTTCGCCATTTATGACCGAAGAACTTCGTGTAAGAATGGGTGAAGCTGCTATTAAGGGCGCTATGGCTGTAAACTATGAAGGTGCTGGTACAATCGAATTTTTGGTTGATAAACACCGTAACTTCTACTTTATGGAGATGAATACCCGTATTCAGGTAGAACACCCAGTTACGGAAGAAGTAATTAATTTCGATTTAATTAAAGAACAAATTAAAGTTGCTGCAGGAATTCCAATTTCAGGAAAAAATTATTTCCCTGATATGCACGCAATCGAATGTCGTATTAATGCCGAAGATCCAGCAAATAATTTCCGTCCATCACCAGGCAGAATTACTAATTTCCACTCTCCAGGTGGGCATGGTGTAAGAGTAGATACTCATGTTTACGCAGGTTACTCTATTCCATCAAACTACGATTCGATGATTGCGAAGTTAATTTGCGTGGCACAAACTCGAGAAGAAGCAATTTGCACAATGGAGCGTGCGTTAGGCGAATTTGTAATTGAAGGTGTTAAAACAACAATTCCTTTCCACTTACAACTGATGAAAGACCCTAACTTTAGAGCAGGTAATTTCACTACAAAATTCATGGAAACATTCGAATTTTCAGAATAACATAAACTATTTCTATATTTAACACGTAAATACCATTCTATTCAAATAGAATGGTATTTTTGTTTTCAACATGAGCGACACTAAAGAAAAATCATCACTACTAAAAGCTATCGGTAACAAAGGGACAAACCTTGAGGCAGAAATGTCTTTTTTCGACCATCTCGATGTTCTTCGTAAGCACTTAATCAGAGCTGCCATTGCTATTGCTGTATTTACAGGTATTGCATTTTATTTTAACGAAGAAATATTAGATAAAATAATTTTCGGACCTAAAAAACCTGATTTCTGGACTTACAGAATGATGTGTAAATTAGCTGAAAACTTCCCATCTCTTGGAAAGGATATGTGTATTACCAAAATTAATGGCGAAATCATTAATACCGAAATGGCTGGTCAGTTTAACTTACAGTTAAATGTTTGCGTAATGTGTGGTATCGTTTTAGGTTTCCCTTATCTACTTTGGGAAATATGGCGCTTTGTAAAACCTGCCTTGCACGAAAAAGAACGCAAATCGGCAAGTGGGTTTGTCTTTTTTGCCTCACTCCTTTTTATAATTGGTATTCTTTTTGGTTATTTCATTATCTGTGCCCTATCAATTAATTTCTTAACTGGTTATACGGTTAGTTCGGAAATTAAAAATACATTTACAATAGATTCTTATGTTTCATCTATTTCAACCCTAACTTTAGGTACAGGAATTATTTTTGAGCTTCCGATAATCATATTTATTCTTTCAAAACTAGGTTTAATGACACCAAAGTTTATGAGAGCGAGCAGAAGATACGCAGTTGTAATTATCTTGATTATTGCAGCAATTGTAACCCCAACACCAGATATTTTAACAATGCTAACTGTGGCGGCGCCATTATTCTTGCTTTATGAGTTAAGTATTTTTGTTTCGGCTTACATCGAAAAAAAGAAGAAAAAGGCAGAGACAGCTTTCTATGCTAAATAACAAAAACATTACGAAGAGATTTCGTTATTCTCTATAAATTTGAAACATGCCAAATACAAAAATTAAAATTGCAATTGGTTCAGACCATGCAGGTTTTGATTACAAAGAAATTTTAAAAGATTTTCTATCAGATTACGATGTAAAAGATTTTGGACCGCATTCTTTGGATTCTGTAGATTATCCTGATTTTGCCCATCCTGTTGCATCTGCTGTAGAAAATGGCGATTTTAGATATGGCATTTTGCTTTGTGGCTCTGCCAACGGCGTAGCTATCACAGCAAACAAGCATCAACAGATTAGAGCTGGCCTATGTTGGACGAATGAAGTTGCTTCATTAGTTAGAAAACATAACGATGCTAATGTATTGTGTATTCCAGCAAGGTTTTTATCTGAAGAAGAAGCAAAAGTGATAGCGACGACATTTTTAAATACAGAGTTTGAAGGTGGTCGTCATCAAAACAGAGTAGATAAAATATCTTGCTAAGATCAAAAAACAACTAACTTTTACTACATAATGAATAAAAAATTTTTAACTCTTGGCGTTGCGTCGCTTCTTACCGCAAGTAGCTTCGCTCAAGTTAAACCTCTAGTTCCAAATAAGGATGCGATTAGGTTTAGTAAAGCCATAAATCCTGAAAATGGCTTTAAACATCTTTCTGTTTTAGCTTCTGATGAATATGAGGGTCGTGAAACGGGCAAGAAAGGTGCATGGATGGCTGCAGATTACATTCGCAACTATTTCAAATCTATTGGCTTAAAAGGGCCTGTTAATGGCGAATACTTCCAAAAAATTGATCTCGTTAACCTGATGCTTAAAGAAAGTCATGTAACTTTAAACGGACAGGTAAAAGATTATCAAAAAGATTATTTGGTACTACCGAATACAATTAGCGATAAAGGTTTTACATTTTCTAGCGATGAGGTTGTTTTTGTTGGTTACGGATTAAAAAAAGATAATTACGATGATTTTGCTGGCGTAGATATTAAAGGCAAAGTGATTATGATGTTCAGTAATGGCGATCCTACTCTCAAACAAGGAGAAAGAATGGATCGTAATGCTATGATGAAAATCCGTAAAGATCGAGCTGATTATTTGGCTCAGAACAATGTTAAGGCAATCATTACGATAGATCCAAATGTTGACAGACTTTCTGAGGCTTACAAAAAATACTTAAATGATGGCCAGGTTATGGTTAAAACCAAAAGCATGGCAGAAGCGCAAAAACAAAATGATGTGCCTCGCATTTCAATTTCATCAGCGTTAGCAAATGAAATTTTAAAAAGTACAAATACCACAGTTGCTGATTTGCAAAAGAAAATTATCGATAGCAAAACTCCAGCTTCACAAGTGTTAAATATTCCTTTTTCTGCGAGTGCGACAAAAACTGAAACTCCAGTAAGATGTGAAAATGTTTTAGGTTTCCTAGAAGGTTCTGATCCTAAATTAAAAAATGAAGTGCTAGTTTTAACTGGTCATTACGATCACATTGGATTAGTTAATGATCCGAATGCAAAAGATAAGGTAAATAATGGTGCTGATGATGATGGTTCTGGTACAACGGGCGTTTTGTTAATGGCTAAAGCATTTACCGATGCTAAAAAAGCAGGTAAAGGTCCAAAACGCAGCATTTTATTCATGACAGTAGTTGGTGAAGAAAAAGGCTTATGGGGTTCTGATTGGTATTCAGAGCATCCAGTATTTCCTGTTGAGAACACTATCGCAAATTTAAATACTGATATGATTGGTCGTATTGGCGAAGAATACTTAGGTAAGCCAGATTCTGCAAACTACATTTACTCAATCGGCTCAAATATGTTAAGCAGCGATTTAGGCAAATTAAGTGAACAAGTGAATGCAACTTACACTAAAATGAAATTGGATTATAAATACGATGACCCTAAAGATACTGAGCGTATTTATTACCGTTCAGATCATTATAATTTTGCTAAACTAGGTATTCCTATCATTTTTTATTATGACGGAATGTTGCAACAAGACTACCACAAACCTGGTGATGAGGTAAGCAAAATTAATTTCCCTTTATTGGCAAAAAGAGCTCAATTAACTTACTATACCGCATGGGAATTAGCTAATCAAGCTAAACGACCAGTTGTTGATATGGACGGAGCTGGACATCCAAAGAAATAATAAAGTCAAAATACTAAGCCCCGACATTTCAATCGGGGCTTTTTTATGCACAATACTTTTCGTGCCTGCTTAAATTCATATCTTTGATTTATGATCAAAACTGCCGAGGAATTTTTAGAGAAGTCTGATGAGAAAGCTTTCGATTTGCCGCATCGTAAAACCATAAACTATAATATTGGTAAATACAATACGGCTGTTGAACGTGGTTTATCAAAATTCGAAAATCTCGAAGCATCAAAAAAGAAGGCTCACGTTATTAAATGGCGTGTAATGGAAAATCTCGATAAGTTTTTACCTGAATTCGAATCGAATTTTCAGCGAAGAGGTGGTAAGGTAATTTGGGCAAATGATGCGGCAGAAGCTCAACAGGAAATTCTAAACATCATCAAAAGGAACAACGGAAAAACAGTTATCAAATCAAAATCGATGACGACCGAAGAAATTCATTTGAATGATTTTCTGGAAAGTAATCAAATCGAATCTTTAGAAAGTGATTTAGGCGAATACATTGTTCAGCTACTTGGGCAGGCGCCATATCATATCGTTACGCCTGCAATGCATTTAAGCGCAACTGATATTGCTAAATTATTTCATGATAAATTCGGAACACCGATTGATGCTACGCCACCTCAATTGGTTCAAAAAGCGAGGGAATTACTTCGTGACAAATATTTGAATGCTGATATCGGCATCAGTGGCGGAAACTTTTTAATCGCTGATACTGGAAGTATTGCCATCACAGAAAATGAAGGTAATGCTCGATTAAGTACCACATTTCCGAAAATACATATTGCAATTGTGGGTATCGAAAAGATTATTCCATCGATGGCTGATTTGGATTTGTTTTGGCCATTATTGGCTTCTCATGGAACAGGGCAAAATTTAACGGTTTACAATACAATTTTGAGTGGACCTCGTCAACCCAATGAAACAGATGGACCAGAAGAAATGTATGTGATCCTTCTTGATAACGGGCGAACAAATTTATTAGCTCAAAAAGATCAACGACAAGGTTTATATTGCATTCGTTGTGGCGCTTGTTTAAATGCTTGTCCTGTTTATAAAAATATTGGTGGCCATACTTACAATACGACTTACAGTGGCCCAATCGGTTCGGTTATTACGCCGCATTTAAAAGGCATGGAAGAGTTTAAACACTTAAGTTATGCCTCAAGTTTGTGCGGAAAATGTTCTGAAGTTTGTCCTGTTAAAATCGATATTCATAAAATGTTATTGCTCAATCGCCGAGATGCAGCAGCGACACATGAAAATGGTAAGGTAGAGGAAATGGGCTGGGGAATGTTTAACCGAATGATGCAAAAACGAAAGTGGATGGATTTTTTCGGTGGAAAATTCAAAAACTTCATGCTTAAAACATTTTTCAAAAAAAGCTGGGGAAAATATAGAGAAATGCCAAAAGTTGCCGATAAATCATTCTCAAAACAATTTGAAGAGATGAAGAAGCAGAAGGAATCTTAAAACAAATAAAAACCAAATATGCAATTTAACCGCGGCAACAAAGACGACTCATTCCTCCTAAATTTATATAAAAGATTGCTTTACCCTCGAATGATTGAGGATAAAATGCTTAAACTTTTACGACAGGGCAGAATTGGCAAATGGTTTTCGGGTATTGGACAAGAAGCCATTGCCGTTGGTTCTACATTAGCTATGCAAAGCGATGAATATATATTACCCATGCATCGCAATTTGGGCGTTTTCACAACCAGAGATATTCCGCTAAAAAAATTAATGGCACAATGGCAGGGTAAAGCAACAGGTTTTACCAAAGGCCGCGACCGCTCATTTCATTTTGGTACGCAAGATTATAGAATTATTGGGATGATTTCTCATCTCGGTCCACAGATGGCATTAGCAGACGGTATTGCATTGGCAGATCTTTTGGCTGGGAAACAAAAAGCAACACTGGTTTACACGGGCGAAGGTGCTACCAGCGAGGGCGATTTCCATGAGGCAGTTAATGTTGCGGCAGTTTGGAATTTACCTGTGATTTTTCTTATTGAAAATAATGGTTATGGGTTATCAACACCAAAATCAGAGCAGTTTAGATGCAAAAATTTAGTAGATAAAGCTATAGGTTATGGTATAGAAGGTAGGCAAATTGATGGTAATAATATTCTGGAAGTTTACGATACGATCAATCAACTGGCAAGTGAAATTCGCAGAGACCCACGCCCAATTTTACTGGAATGCCTGACGTTTAGAATGCGTGGGCATGAAGAAGCATCGGGCACAAAATATGTTCCTCAAGAATTATTTGATGAATGGGAAAAGAAAGATCCATTGCGCAATTATGAAACTTATCTAATTGAAGAGGGGATTTTAACAGCTGATTCAATCATAGATATTAGAGCGGGAATCAAAAAAAACATTGAACTGGAAGTTGAGGAAGCATTTGATGAACCCGAACCAGAGGTAAGTTCAGCACTAGAGGAAAGCGATATGTACTTCCCTTATGAACAAACAGTAATTGATCCAAATCAATCTCAAACAGAAAAGAGATATTTAGACGCGATAACAGATGCGTTAGATTTAGCAATGCAGAAATATCCAAATCTGGTTTTAATGGGACAGGATATTGCTGATTATGGTGGCGCATTTAAAATTACTGATGGTTTTACTGCCAAGTATGGCAAAGGCCGGGTTCGTAACACACCAATTTGCGAATCGGCAATTGTCGGCGCAGGTTTGGGCTTATCAATAAATGGATATAAAGCCGTGGTAGAAATGCAATTTGCCGATTTTGTTACCGTGGGTTTTAATCAAATTGTAAATAATTTAGCTAAAACTCACTACCGTTGGGGCGAAAAAGCCGATGTTGTAGTTCGTATGCCTACGGGTGCGGGAACTGGCGCAGGTCCTTTCCATTCGCAAAGTAATGAGGCTTGGTTTACCAAAACACCAGGTTTGAAAGTTGTTTATCCAGCTTTTCCTGAGGATGCAAAAGGCTTGCTGCTTGCCGCAATTGAAGACCCAAATCCTGTTTTATATTTTGAGCATAAATATTTATACAGAAGTTTAACTTCGCCAATTCCTGATGGTTATTACACCACTGAAATTGGCAAGGCTGTTACACTGAAAACAGGTGGGAAATTTGCTATTATCACTTATGGTTTAGGCGTTCATTGGGCATTGGATTACCTGAAAAACAATCCTGAAAGTGATGCAACACTAATTGATTTAAGGACTTTACAACCTTGGGATAAGGAAACTGTTCGCGATGCAGTAAAATCTACTGGGAGAGTTTTAATCTTACATGAAGACACACTGACCAACGGCTTTGGTGCAGAAATTTCTGCGTGGATTGGCGAACATTGTTTCCAATATTTGGACGCACCCGTATTGCGTTGCGCCAGTTTGGATACTGCAATTCCAATGAATAAAGCACTAGAAGATGAGTTTTTGGCCAAGGCAAGATTGACAGAAACGATAGAAAAATTATTAAAATATTAAATTATTTTGCCACGGAAACACAGAAATCACAGAAGTTATAATTTCGATTCCGTGTCAATCCGTGTTTCCGTGGCTAATTCATACATAGCAATGAGCAATTTTAAAATCCAGGGAAACATAGTAGATACCACAAAGCGAAATATTTTCTTTGGCGAAGTTGAGATAGAGGATGGGAAAATTAAATCCATTAATAAAATTTCAGAAATAAAAGATAAAACTCATTTTATCCTCCCAGGATTTATTGACAGTCACGTTCACATAGAAAGTAGCATGCTTATTCCGAGCGAATTTGCGAGGTTGGCGGTTGTGCATGGAACGGTTGCTACCATTAGCGACCCCCATGAAATTGCTAATGTTTGTGGCATGGAAGGCGTTGAATTTATGATTGAAAATGGCAATACCGTTCCTTTTAAATTCAATTTTGGTGCGCCAAGTTGTGTTCCTGCTACTATTTTTGAAACTGCTGGTGCCGAACTAAATCACAATGATGTTAGATCACTTTTAGAACGCCCAGAAATAAAATACCTGAGTGAAATGATGAATTTCCCTGGTGTGCTTTATAAAGATGAAGAAGTTTTAAAAAAGATTGCTGCTGCGCATGAATTGGGCAAACCCGTTGATGGACATGCACCAGGCTTACGTGGCGATGCGGTACAACAATACATCGATGCAGGGATTTCCACCGACCACGAGTGTTTTACTGCCGAAGAAGCTTTAGATAAACTTCAACGCGGCATGAAAATTCTGATTCGTGAAGGAAGTGCCGCCAAAAATTTTGACGCATTAATTGATTTGCTAAATGATTGGCCAGAAATGATGATGTTTTGCAGTGACGATAAACATCCAGATAGCTTGGTTGAAAATCACATAAACGAACTTTGTGCAAGAGCTGTAGCTAAAGGAATTGACATTTTCAACGTGTTGCAAGCGGCTTGCATCAATCCTATTCTTCATTATAAATTAGATGTTGGCGCATTACAAATTGGCGATTATGCCGATTTTGTTGTCGCTGAAGATTTGGTAAACTTCAAAATAAAGCAAACCTACATAGATGGCGTTTTACTTTCTGAAAATGGCAACACTGTTGGCGATTGGGTAAAACATAACAAGGATAAAGAATCTGTAAATCATTTCGATTGCAATTTTAAAAAAGTAGAAGACTTTGTTTATCCATATCAAAAACAAGATGAAATCCCAGTAATTGAGGCTTTGGATGGTCAATTAATTACCAATAAGCTCACTGCTAAGCCAAAAGTTTCAAACGGAAACATCATTAGTGATTTAGAAAAGGATGTGTTGAAAATGGTTGTTGTTAATCGGTACCACGAAGCGCCAATTGCCATTTCATTCGTTAAAAATTTCGGAATGAAACATGGAGCAATTGCATCTAGTGTTGCTCATGATAGTCATAACATTATTGCAGTAGGTGTGGATGATCTAAGCATTTGCGAAGCCGTTAATTTAGTCATCAAAGAAACTGGTGGTGTAGTGGCTGTTGGCAATGGAAAGGAAGAAGTGTTGGCTTTACCTGTTGCTGGTTTAATGAGTAATCATAACGGCTATGAAGTTGCACAACGTTATACTTCAATTGATCAGTTTGCGAAAGATTTAGGTTCAACTTTGGTCGCGCCTTTTATGACACTTTCTTTTATGGCATTGCTGGTTATTCCGCATTTAAAATTGAGCGATAAAGGTTTATTTGATGGCGACAAATTTGAGTTTGTATAATCAATTTTTCGTCAGTGCGGGGCACGAAGTAATATTAAGCTTTGGGGCGCTATATTGTGGCCGTTATAGGATCGCTTCGTGCCTCGCAATGACGACCGTAAATATCAATTATTTAACGTACTCCAGCACAAATACCTCTGCCAGAGGATTAAAAAGATATATTCTTTTATCATCCAAACAAACACAACGATAACGCTTTCTAATGCGTTCGCCTTTAGTAAAACGGCGACCATCTTTAATTTTGAAAATCGTATTAAGCGGTAGTTGCTCTAAATGTAAGGTTTCAACTTGATTGGAATCATATTTTTTTAACGCTCTTGATAAACTCAAATCTGAGCAGCTTGATGCTGCTGGATTAGACATGTAATTGTCAATGGCTTTATGAATATCATCAGGAAAAATATTCATTTCAAAAAATGGAACCATCATCCGTTGGAAGTTTTTCTTCCATTCTCCGCCGTGTGGTTTTACTTTATTTTTGAAATCGTTCCAGGTTAAAAGGTGTGCAAATTCATGTACGGTTGTAACAAGAAAAGCATAGTGATTTAAATTGAAATTTACCGAAATTCGGTGGCCTTTATCGCGGTAGGGATGGCGATAATCGCCCAGTTTGGTAGAACGGGTTTTAGCGATTTTGAATTCGCACTGAAAATAATCTATCCACTTTGCAATTAGCGGCGCTGCCTCAGCAGGCATGTATTGCGCTAAAAGGTTAACTTTCTCCACAATGCTAAGATAATTGTTTTTATTAATTTAACCACAGAGGGCACTAAGTTTTCACAGATTACACCGAGATTTGTTAATAGCCATTTAGTACTTGCTTGATTCCATCTTTTAATTTCAAGACATTAAAATTCATCAATAGATCAAACCTGAATGAACATTTATTGCAAGTCCAATAATTGTTCTTTATAACAAATCTTCTCTCATAAACTTTATGTGCTCTGTGTTAAAACTGATCCCTATTCCTCCGATGGAAACAGCGATGCCAACACCAGCTTAATCTCTCCAAAAGAATAATCCTTACCTAAAAAATCGCGAATTGTAGCCATCGATTTTGTTTTCTGGCTTTCCACCGCATCACTTATATTTCTGATTTTATTTGGTTTAACCAGTTTAGCCACATCAATTTGTTGCGTTGAAACATAATAAGCCAAATGCCCCTCAATGGTGCCGATAGAAAAACCACGTTCTTTTGCAATTTCTTCCAAAGTTTTTCCTTGCTCGTAAAGTTCAAAACTTACCAGTTTAGTATCTACTTTTGGCTCTTTTTTCTTCTTTTCAGCCGCAGATTTCACTTTCAAAACCTGTCCTTTTAATTGAATTGCTTTTTGCAATTGTTTATCACGCTCGGCAGCATTTAACAAGGCATCTGTATCGGCTTTACTAAACTCCTTACCATCAATCATAGCTTGCAATAGCGCCTTACTTTTGTGCATTTTCTTCAATTGCTCGTAAACCAAAATTTCCAATTCAAGTAGTTCGGTTAAATAAGTTTTAATTCCTTTTTCATCCTTTACCGCTTCAATATGCGCCAAAAGCTTTTCAGAAACCTCTTTAACTAAGGGATTAAAATATTTTAAAGCCGCTGCCACTCGTTTCGAAACATTAAATAAAGTATGTTCGGTTTGTGTGGAAAATAAGTTTTTAAGCTGATTGATAAAACTGTCAGCCGTTGCCGAAAGTTTCTGAAAATCGCGGTAAAGTTCCATTGTCCAATCATCGTAATGTTGTTTGGTCGATTTTTCCCCTTTATCAAAAGTTTGAACGTGTTCTTTAATGTAATAACGAACCAAGTTTAAGTCGAAAGCTGCTAGTAAATAAGTTCTGATAAAATCATAACTCTCCGCGCTAATCTGCTGATTAAGTACATCAGATGGTTGTTTGGTACTCGAAAAATAATGAATATTCGGGTCTTGCTGCAAACCAGTTTCACGCAAGTGCGAAGTCAAAACCAGCCCCTTTAAAGAACGTAAACGCGAAAGCGCAACATACGCCTGTCCTGGAGCGAAAGCATCGCCAATATCAATAATTGCTTTATCAAACGTTAAGCCCTGACTTTTATGAACCGTAATTGCCCAGGCTAATTTTATAGGATACTGAACAAATGAACCAGCAACATTTTCCGAAATTTCGTTTGTTGCCTCATTTAATTTATACTTTACGTTTTCCCATGTGTAAGGTGAAATTTGGATAACCACCTTATCATCTGGTAATTCAATTTCTACAATATCCTTTTCAATATGATGAACAACGCCAATTTTACCATTATAATAGCGTTTTTCAGCAGTCATATCATTTTTAATAAACATAATTTGTGCACCCACTTTCAGTTCTAAACTTTTATCGTTTGGAAACGAATGCTCACTAAATTCTCCAGTAACCTTGGCATCAAAGAAGTAAGATTTAGTTTTAAGCTGTGTTAATCGTTCACGATTTATAGTATCAGCTTTATTATTATGCGTTGTTAAAGTGATGTAATTTTCATCGGCCGCAGGTTTGAAATCTTGCTTAAAATGTTGGCGAAGCAAAGTCGTATCATCTGCGGTAATTTGATTATTTCTGAGATTATTTAATAAATCGATAAAAACAGAATCATCTTGACGGTAAATTTTATCCAACTCAATATAAATCGGTGGATTATTTTGTAACGCTAAAGCATCGAAGAAATAAATGCTCTTGTAAAAACCTGCCATAACCCGCCATTCATCGTTTTTTACAACAGGAGGTAACTGGTGCAAATCGCCAATAAAAAGCATCTGCACTCCGCCAAAAGGCACATTTCTATTTCTTCGGATGTAACGCAAGGAGAAATCAATCGCATCAAGCATATCGGCTCGGAGCATACTCACTTCATCAATAACCAGCAATTCAAGCTCTTGAATCATGCGCCTTTTATTGCCTTGCATATTCAGATGCTTTACGATTGTGCGTGGCGTATTGAAATTAAAAGTGATGTTTTGGTTGATGATATTCGCTGCTGCATCAGGAAAAAACGCACCAAAAGGTAATTGAAAAAGCGAATGAATAGTTACACCCGAAGCATTAATTGCAGCAATACCTGTAGGTGCACAAATCATTGCTTTTTTGTGCGTAAGCTGAATCAATTTGCGCAAAAAAGTAGTTTTACCCGTTCCAGCTTTTCCTGTTAAAAAAACATGTTTCGAGGTATAGTTAACAAATTTTGCCGCTATTTCTGCGGCCATAGAAGTTTCTTCTAATTCTGGCATTGGCAATAAGATTTCGGTTTGCTCTATTTTCGGAGGGATAATTAAAGCTAACAATTTTAGCACAAAAATAGGTATGATTTATAGAATTTCGGCAAACAAATACGGTTTTAACCTGTATATTTTCTTTTGAAAATGAATGCTCAGTTTTTTATCGGGAAAAACCGTCCTGCTGTTCGCTTTACTCCGTTACACTCCGTGCTCGCTGCCATCAAGTTTATTAACAAAGTTTGTTGAGCTTTGGATTGTAAACCATAAATATCATCCTAAACGTAGTCGAAAGACAGATTATTATTTGTTTTCGACCATAGAATTGGTCATCGACTACGCTCAGAGTGACAACATTTGAGCTTAAATTATGATATTATAATAGTTGCAATTAATTGCGGTTTGGGTTTAACCCACAGAAATCGATTGATTGCAGAAATTCGCCATCATTCTTACTACTCCCCTCCCAATTTAGGAGGGGCAAGGGGTGGTTAAACTATACCCAAAACCGTTAAAGAAGTTTCATAAACGCCACAGTAATGGAATACTTTTTTGGTGCTAACGAAAAAGATTGCTACTTCGTTCGTCCTCCCAATGATGGAATGGTGAGAACAACAGAAATTTAAAAAAGATTGGAATGTATGGCGGGGCCAACCCGAACCGAAGAACTACAGCTACTGCTTTTCAAAAACTAATTAGCCATTTGGTTTTCAATTAAACAGTTAAGTGATAAAAACAGTTCGTCAAAATTCTTATCTTTGCAGCCTGATGAAACAAAATTATTCAAATCTAATCGCAGTTAAATTCCTTTAACCAGGTTTCATCGCCATTTTTTACCCAAAATTTTATTATGCTTAACCCTGAAATAGAAAAACGTAAAACCTTTGCCATTATTAGTCACCCCGATGCGGGTAAAACCACTTTGACAGAAAAATTTCTGCTTTTTGGTGGTGCAATTAATACGGCTGGTGCGGTAAAACGTAACAAAGCGAACCAAAGCAATACTTCCGATTTTATGGAAATTGAGAAACAACGTGGTATCTCGGTTGCAACCTCGGTTATGGGTTTTGAGTATAGCGGCAAGCGAATTAACATTTTGGATACCCCTGGTCACAAGGATTTTGCGGAAGATACCTACCGTACTTTATCGGCAGTGGATAGCGTGATTTTGGTGGTAGACTGCGTAAAAGGTGTGGAAGAGCAAACCGAAAAATTAATGTCCGTTTGCCGTATGCGTAACACGCCTGTAATTATTTTTGTAAATAAGATGGATCGTGAAGGTAAAGAAGCGTACGATTTATTGGATGAAATTGAGGAAAAACTTAACATCAGTTTGTGCCCGCTTTCTTGGCCAATTGGACAGGGACATACCTTTAAAGGTGTTTACAGCATTTATAACAAACACTTAAATTTATTTAATTCTGATAAAACCAAAGTAACCGATTCGGTTGTGGCGGCAAATGATTTGAACGATCCAACGTTATTAAATTACCTTAAAGAAAACGAAATTAACACATTGAAAGATGATGTTGAATTGGTTGACGGTATTTACGGCAAAATCGATAAAGATTTATATACTGAGGGTTTGGTTGCGCCAGTTTTCTTTGGTAGTGCCATTAACAACTTCGGAATAAAGGAGCTTTTAGATACATTTATTGATATCGCACCAAGTCCGCGCCACCGTGAAGCAGAAGAGCGTGATGTGCTGGTTGAAGAGAAAAATTTCAGTGGTTTTGTGTTTAAAATCCATGCCAATTTAGATCCAAAACACCGCGATCGGATTGCTTTCTTACGTATTTGTTCAGGCAAATTTGAGCGTAATAAATTCTATTATCACACCCGTCAGGATAAGAAATTAAAATTCTCAAACCCGATGGATTTCATGGCCAATGAGAAAAGTATTGTAGAAGAAGCCTGGCCAGGCGATGTGGTTGGTTTATATGACAGCGGTAACTTTAAAATCGGCGATACTTTGACAGAAGGTGAAAAATTGCAGTTTAAAGGAATCCCAAGTTTTTCTCCATCTATTTTTAAAGAAGTAGAAAACATGGACCCAATGCGAACCAAGCAATTGGAAAAAGGTATTGAACAATTAACTGATGAAGGTGTGGCACAATTATTTGTTATGCAGCCTGGAAACAGAAAAGTAATTGGTGCTGTTGGTGAGCTTCAGTTTGAGGTTATTAACTTCCGTTTGGAGCACGAATATGGCGCAAAATGTCGTTTCCGTACATTAAGTTACACCCGTTCGAGTTGGGTAACATCATCTGATAGAAAAAAATTAGATGAATTTGTTAAACGTAAACAACAGCATATTGGTTTCGATAAGGAAGCGAATCCAGTTTACTTATCGGATAGTGATTATATGATTAATTTAACCAAACAGGATTACCCTGATATCGATTTTCATAAAACAAGCGAGTTTAAGAGTTAATTATTCTATAGATTTTAATAAACTGAAAACCTTACAGGATTTAAAGCTTGTAAGGTTTTTTTACGCATCTATTTTGATAGTCTTGGTAGAATCAAAGATGTGTAACGAAATAAATTTGTTGTTTGCATACAATTATTAACTTTAAATTTTGAGCCTAATAACGATATCAATGAGTACAATACTAACTGAAAAACAAAAAATGCTTGCAGGCAAAGCCTACCAAGCTGGAGAAGCAGAGTTATCAAAAGAAAGATTAAAAGCACGAGAAATAGTTTTCGAGTTTAATAATCTTGCTCCAAAATTTATAAAACAACGCAAAGAGTTAATAAAAAAACTCTTTGGTAAAACTGAAAAGATGTTTTACCTGGAGCCACCTTTTCGTTGCGATTATGGCTATAACATCGAAATTGGCGATAACTTTTATGCAAATTTTAACCTCGTAATTTTAGATTGTGCTAAGGTGGGTATTGGCAACAATGTTTTTATTGCACCAAATGTGGCAATTTATACTGCTGGACATCCAATACACGCACATCTTCGCGATCAGGAATACGAATGGGCGCAAGAAATTAGTATTGGAAACAGCGTTTGGATTGGTGGAAATGTAGTAATAAATCCAGGTGTAAAAATTGGCTCGAATGTAGTAATTGGTTCTGGAAGTATAGTTACGAGAGACATTCCAGATAATGTTTTTGCTGCAGGAAACCCTTGTAGAGTAATTCGTCAGTTAACTGATGAGGATAAAGACTTTTACTACAAAGACATTAAATTAGAGCAATAATATCTTGCTAAAAACATCTTGAGCTTGTCGAAAGACTTATATTCTTGCTTTCGACAAGCTTAAATGATTTTACATTTAGAAACGGCTTCTAATCCGTTTAACTACTATGGTCAACCACTACTTTCCACTCTCCTTTTAGTTTCTTAAATAACAACGTGAAATAACCTTGAGGTTCATCCTTTTCACGTTTTAAATGCCAGCTTCCCAATACAAAAGCAACATCTTTACCTAAGAAATCAACTTTTTTAATTCCAAAAGTTAAAAAACCCATTCCTGAACTGCCTGAATAGTTTTTCTTATAATTATCTAAAGTTTTTTGCCAGCCATAAGTCGGACCACTTTTTCCAACAAATAATAAGCTGTCTGATTTTAAGTAACCATCCATAAAGGCAACTAAATCACCTTTGTTCCATGCTTTCCTTTGCGTTTCTAAAACATCCAAAATGGCTTGTTTATCTTTAGGCGTTTGTGCCTGAGCAAAGAAGCCAGACAATAAGAATAATAGAATCAGCTTTATTTTCATATCAATAGATTTAGAAAATAAAAATGCGTTTTATTTTATTTAAAAGCTACATAAATTTGTTTCTTTACAGGCTTAAATCATCAAAATGCAAAAAACAGTAACTTCAATCGGCGAAATTTTGTGGGATGTTTTTCCAGAGGGAAAGAAAGCTGGCGGTTCATCTATGAATGTAGCCTTACATCTTCATAAACAAGGTATAAACAGCAAATTTATTAGTGCTGTTGGTCACGATGAATTGGGTAAAGAGTTAATTAGTTTTTTATATGATCAGAATTTCAGCTCCAATTTAATACAGGTTGCCGACTTACCAACAAGCACTGTAGAAGTTAAACTGGATGAAACGCACCAGGCCACTTACTCAATTATAGAACCCGTTGCCTGGGATGCAATTGAACTTTCTGATGAGGCCATTGAGACCGTGAAAAAATCGGATGCTTTTGTGTATTGTAGTTTAACGTGTAGAAACGAAAAGAGTAGAAATACAGTTTTAAGTTTACTTAATAACGCAAAGCTGAAAGTTTTCGACATCAACCTGCGTGAGCCCTTTTATACGATTAATACCTTAAAGGACTTATTAAATGAAGCAGACGTTTTAAAAGTAAACGAGCATGAAATTATTTACCTGAAAGATGAACTGGCATTAACAGGAAATACCGACGAGCAATTATTAAAACAACTAAGCCACTTATTTAACATAAAAATTATTTGCCTTACTATGGGCGAAAACGGGGCTTGTGTATTGCATGATGACAAATTATATCATCATAAAGGCTACCCTGTAAAAGTTGCAGATACGGTTGGAGCGGGCGATTCTTTTTTAGCAACCTTTATTTCTAGCTATTTAATTGGCTACCCAATGGATACGATTTTAGATCGAGCTTGTAAAGTTGGTTCTTTTGTTGCTTCGCAGTTTGGGGCAAACCCAAATTATGGAGATGAGATTTTCGATTAACTGATATTTTTAACCCTAGCCCACTAAATTTAATTAATTGAGTTTTGCGTTAGGGATTGTAAGGGTTCAGTACCAATTTTTTATTGGTACCGCACCGAAGCGAAGCCCTGAAAAGCCCGACCCTTGCGTAGCTTGGGGAACGCCCAAATCATTTTAATTTTTTATATGTAGTTTTCAGTTTTGCCTTATTTTTTGGCTTTAAACTTCGCCCAAATATGACACCCTGCTTAAATTAATGCAAATCGAAACTTTTATCTTCGATAAATCGTTAATACAAGCACATGAGAGGTTTTCGTTTTTCTGATTACAAGCCTGGCGATACGCCAAAAGGTGGGTTCGATGAGTTGCTGAAATTATTTAGCGAATTGCTAAATTATACAGCTGGTGATGCAGCAGAGGCATTAAGTTGGTTAAACGAGCTCGACAAGCAATACAAGTTAACCAACAATGATTACGGTATTGGTAATTTTATCGATGAATTGAAAGATAAGGGTTACCTCACAGAAGACAATCAATCTGGAGAATTTAAAATTACAGCCAAAACCGAGCAAACGATTCGTAAATCGGCCTTGGAAGAAATTTTTGGGAAACTAAAAAAATCGGGTCGTGGCAATCACAATAGCAACCAAAGCGGCATTGGTGAGGAGAAAAATGCGGACAGGCGGGAATATAATTTTGGTGATAGTTTAGACCAGATTGATATGACTGCCTCGATTCAAAATGCGCAAATTAACCATGGTATTGGCGATTTCACATTAACCGATCGGGATTTAGAAGTAGAGGAAAAGGATTTTAAAACCTTAACTTCTACCGTACTAATGATTGACATTTCGCACTCGATGATTTTGTATGGTGAAGATCGAATTACACCTGCAAAAAAGGTGGCAATGGCCTTAGCCGAATTGATTAAAACAAAATACCCGAAAGATACTTTAGATATTGTTGTTTTTGGAAATGATGCCTGGCCGATTTCGGTTAAAGATTTACCTTATTTGCAAGTTGGCCCCTACCATACTAATACTTTTGCAGGGTTAGAATTGGCTACGGATTTACTTCGCAGGCGTAAAACGCACAATAAGCAAATTTTTATGATTACAGATGGGAAACCAACCTGTTTGAAAGAGAATGGAAAATATTATAAAAATAGTATGGGCTTGGATAGAAAGGTGATTAATAAAACCTTAAATATGGCTGCTCAGTGCAAACGCTTGAAAATTCCAATTACCACTTTCATGATTGCTAAAGACCCTTATTTACAGCAATTTGTTCGTCAGTTTACCGAAATAAATGGCGGAAGAGCATTTTACAGTTCTTTAACGGGTTTAGGCGAATACATTTTTGAAGATTACATTAAAAACAGAAGAAAAACAGTTAAATAAGGTTGAAGTTAAAGGGCTGAAGGTTTAACCCAAACCAATAACGATAACCCGCAACAGTTTACATAAAAACATTAACAAGGAGAGATTTGAGATTAAGTTATAGCACCTTGCCGAGCCTTAAACCCTAAACCTTATGCCTTAAACCCTTTTTAAAAAGATGCAAAACACAACTTTAGGCCAGTTAAAGGCAACAAATTATAAATCAAGAAGCGTTAAGGAAGAACTTAGAGAAAATCTGATTAAGGTTCTGAGAGATAAAAAAACCGAGTTCGAAGGCATTATTGGTTACGATGAAACGGTAATTCCAGAATTGCAAACAGCGATCCTTTCACGCCATAATATTTTACTTTTAGGGTTACGCGGTCAGGCGAAAACCCGTATTGCTCGTTTGATGGTTAACTTGCTAGACGAATATGTACCTTATGTTGCTGGGAGTGAAATTTTTGATGATCCATTGAATCCTATTTCCTGGTACGCAAAAAATGAAATCGCCACCAAAGGTGATGAAACCGAAATTGCCTGGTTGCACCGCAGCGAACGTTATACAGAGAAATTGGCTACGCCTGATGTAACAGTTGCTGACTTAATCGGTGATGTTGACCCGATTAAAGCGGCTACTTTGAAACTTACTTATAACGATGAACGTGTAATTCACTTTGGGTTAATTCCTCGTGCACACCGCAGCATTTTTGTTATTAACGAATTGCCCGATTTGCAAGCTCGTATCCAAGTAGCATTGTTTAATATGTTGCAAGAAAAAGATATTCAAATTCGTGGTTTTAAATTGCGTTTACCATTAGATATTCAGTTTGTGTTTACAGCAAATCCTGAAGATTATACCAATCGTGGTAGCATTGTAACGCCATTGAAAGATAGAATTGAAAGTCAGATTTTAACGCACTATCCAAAAAGCATCGAAGTTTCAAGAAAAATTACTTTTCAGGAAGCTAAACTAACCAAAGAGCAAAAAGAAAATATTGAAGCTGATGGTTTAGTTAAGGATTTAATTGAGCAAATCGCTTTCGAGGCTCGCAAGAGCGAATATATCGATCAGAAATCGGGTGTTTCGGCAAGGTTAACTATTTCTGCTTTTGAAAATTTAATCAGCACTGCAGAACGTAGAATATTAATTTCTGGCGAGAAAAACACATTTGTTCGCCTATCTGATTTAGCAGGAATTGTTCCAGCAATTACAGGAAAAATCGAACTGGTTTACGAAGGCGAATTGGAAGGACCTGCCCATGTAGCAACCACACTTATCGGCAAAGCGGTAAAAACCTTGTTTGCCCGTTATTTCCCAGATCCAGAGAAAGCGAAGAAAACCAAAACAGCTAATCCATATACTGAAATTACAGAGTGGTTTACAGAAGGCAATAATGTTGATGTAACGGATTCGCTAACAAATGCGCAATACAAAAAAGCACTAATGTTGGTGCCAAGTTTATATGATACTGTTAAAAAATTCCACCCAAAATTAAGCGAAAACCAAACGTTACTTTTAATGGAATTTGTGCTGCATGGTTTAGCAGAATATTCGCAATTGAGCAAAAATTATTTAAACGGTGGCTTCGGATTCTCTGATATGTTTGGCAGTTTATTTAATGCCGAATTTGACGAGGAAGAAGATGAGGACGATTTCAGATAGTAATTAAATTATACATTTTAATTAGCTTTGATATTTCTTTCCGAAAGGCAGGAAATATTAAAGCTTTTTTATTTTAAACCAAACTTCTAAATGGGAAGATTACCTTTCATTATTGCCGCCTGCATACTTATTACTGCTTTTGATATTTATTGCTTCAATGCCTTGATGGCAGTATTCAAAAACTGGAAACCTAGAACAAAAAAAATCTTCGGAATATTATATTGGACGTATAGCTTTCTTTTGATTGTTGGTGTTTTTGCAGGCATTTACCTTAATCTTTTCTTAACGCTCAGGGCAATTATTTTGGTTGCTTTCTTTTTAACGGTAGCTTGTAAAATGGCGATGTTGCCTTTCTTAGTTATTGATGACATAAGAAGGTTGTTTATTAAAATTTTTAGAAAAAAAGAACCTCTAAAAGCACAACAAATAACAGAAACAGAGCCCATTTCCCGCTCCGAATTTTTAGTTAAGGCAGGCTTGGTTGCTGCAGCCGTGCCGTTAACTTCTTTAAGCTGGGGCATTATATCAGGTGCTTATGATTATCAGGTTAGACGAGTAAATTTAATACTCCCAAATTTACCTAAAGCTTTTGATGGTATTACTATGGGTCAAATTTCTGACATTCATTCTGGAAGTTTTTATAACAAAACAGCTGTTAAGGGAGGTGTAGAAATGCTTTTAGGCGAAAAACCCGATTTCATTTTCTTTACTGGGGATTTAGTAAATAACCTTACCAATGAGGTGAAAGATTATCAGGATATTTTTGCTAAAGTAAAAGCGCCGCTTGGCGTATATTCTTCTTTAGGGAACCACGATTATGGCGATTATTATTTCGGCAAAGAATCATCACCTGCTAAGGTTAAAAACCTAAAAGACATGGTCGATGTGCATAAGATAATGGGTTATGATTTGTTAATGAACGAAAACCGCAGATTGAAAGTAGATGGCGAAGAAATTGGTATTTTAGGTATCGAAAATTGGGGAATGGGTCGTTTTCCAAAATACGGTAAAATGGAGCTTGCAGTAAAAGATACGGATGATTTACCTGTTAAGCTTTTACTTAGTCACGATCCATCACACTGGCGTGGCGAGGTTTTACAGAAATATCCACAAATAGATGCCATGTTTAGTGGTCATACTCACGGCATGCAATTTGGAGTTCGTTTAAAAGAATATCAATGGAGTCCTGTTCAATATATTTATAAAGAATGGGCAGGATTATATCAAGAGCAAAAACAACAGCTTTACGTTAACGTTGGCTATGGCTTTTTAGGTTATCCAGGTAGGGTTGGTATTTTACCAGAAATAACAATATTTACGCTGAAAAGGGCTTAATTTAAGAAGTATCATATTGAGCTTGTCGAAATGCTTTTATTTTTAAAAGCTCTTCGACAAGCTTAGCATGAAAGAGGCAGTATAGAATTAATCTTATCCTGCATTAAAGCGATATCCAACGCCTCTAACGGTTTGTAATAATTGTGGATTATCAGGATTTAATTCAATCTTTTTGCGCAAACGAACAATGTGCATATCTAGAGTTCTGGTATTTACATCAGAGTTATAACCCCAAACCACAAGCATTAATTCATCACGATTAATTACTTTTCCTGGATTACGTAAAAAATAAAGAAGAATACGGTTTTCCAAGATGGTTAACTCAATTTTCTTTCCATCTCTAAATAGAGTATGGATATTAGGATGATGCTCCATGTTACCAAAACGATGAATTTCGGCGGTATCTTTATTTACGATGAACTTCACTTTGCTTTCTAACATAGCTACCAAAACATCCATATTAAATGGTTTAGTAATATAATCTGAAGCACCAAAGTTGTAAGCATCAATTTTATCAACATCTTGCGCCTTTGCAGTCATCATAATTATTAAATTCTCGAAACCTTGTTTACGAACGCTTTCGCAAACTTCAGCACCCTGTTTTCCTGGCATCATCCAATCTAACAAAACAATATCAGGTTGGTCGGCAATAATCATTCTTTCGCCAGCGTCACCATCGTTTGCTTCCAAAACATTATACCCTTCAGTTTTTAAACGATGTGCTACTAAAAAGCGAAGGTTTTCATCGTCTTCTACAATTAAAATTTTTACTTCTTTAGACATTTGTGTTTTATTTTATGTTGAAGAACGGCTGAAATGTTGCAGTGCTTTAAACACTTTAACATAGATTTTTCCAACTTCAATTCAATTTTTAATTATTATATGGCAGCACAATTTTAAACTCTGTACCCGAGCCAACTTTACTTTTTACGGTAATTTCGCCCTGCATAAAGTTAACCAGTTCTTTGCAGAATGCCAAACCTAAACCAACGCTTCCCATTTGGTTATATTCGTTCTGTATTCTAAAAAACTTTTTAAATATATTATTTAATTCTGATGACGGAATCCCTATTCCTTTATCGGTAAAACGAAATACCAGTACACCTTTAATTAACTTAGCGCTAATGTTTAATCTCTTACTACCTGGGTTTGAATATTTGTAAGCATTTTCGGCCAAGTTATCGAACAAACTTCCAAGTAAAACAGGATCGGTTATAAAGGTTTTAAAGCCAACAACCTCATAAGTAATATCAAAATCGGGATGCTTAAGCGTGTGCGATTCGATTGTACTTTCAATAAAATCTTCTATGCTAACCGAATCCTGATTGAGAATGATCGCCTTATTTTCGATTTGTGTAAAGGCTAACAATTTATTCATTAATCCATTGAGCTTGTCGGCTTCCTCATCCAGAATTTTACCATACAATTGCTGCTCTCTCTGGGTTAAAGCTGTCGCACTTTTTATGTTATTTCCAGCAATTTTAATTACACTAACTGGTGTTTTAAATTCGTGGGTTAAATTATTTACAAAATCGTACTGTAGCTTAAACATTTTACTGTTGATGTTTAAATTACGATAGATTAAAAATGCAACCAAAAGCAAAACGCCGTAAACCAACAGAAGCACCAAAGCTATAGGCATGAAATAAATAAATATTTCCTTTTTGATATAGGATTTTGAAGAAGTAAAGTACAGTTTGAAATCAGAAAAAGCACCTGGTAAAGCAATTTCAGTTGTTATGTTTTCATCCGAAGTATCTATCGGATCGTAAGTCATAGGTTCTACCTTAATACTTTGGTACAACAACGGACGAGTATTAATAATTTTGATTTTACCTGGATCTAATTGAAAAACCATCATATCCTGTTGATATATGGGAGCAGGATTTAGCTTACGCATCATCATTTGCTTATAAGCTTTCAGATCTTCACGCCTGGGAATGTTTAGATAACTTATTTTATTATCGTTAGAGTTTACAACCGAGAAATTAGTAAAAAGTTCTTCTTGGGTGGGTACAGTTGCAGTATCTAACTGACCAACAAATGTTGCCAGTTTGTAAGCCATTGCATTAAAATCATCACTTACATCAAAAGAATTAGTATTATCTTCAGAATATAATTTTATCGAATCGGGATTAATGCCCTTACCAAACTGATAGATATATTTGGGGCCAATACCTAAATGGTTGGCATTAATTCCATCTCTTACAGGTGTATTTTTAACCTCGGTATCATAAAAAGTAACTTTCGATATAAAAGGGTATTTAAGCACTACAGTATCAACAAACTTAGAAGCCGTAGAGGAATCTAAAAAGCCATTGTAATAAGATACTTCAGGCATTTTATTTTGAAAAAACTCATTGTAAGGCTTAATACTCTGCTCTAAAACATTAACTTTTTCCGAAACGAATTCGTTTTCGATAGATTTTTTGCTGTAGTTAAAAGCTAAAAATAAAGACAGAATAAAAAGGATCGAAATTAAAACGATGAACGTTACGCTTAACGAGAAATTTTTACGATAGCCGCTCTTTTTTTCTAAAATCATAACCTATTTCTTACCTAGGTTTTCTTTTAAAAACTCTTCTAATGCCTTATACAAAGCCGTTCTACCTTGTTGACGAAGCACAGGATTGGGTCCTTCTTCTTTCTCGATATAAGTTACAGATACATCACGTTTTTTTAGTTCCTTGATAAATTGAACTCCAATGGTTACATCAACACGTGGATCTTTAGGATTTTGAGCAAAAAATACTGGTGCTTTAAATCGATCTGCATGAAAAACAGGCGAAGCGAAACGAGTATAATCCGTATCGGTTTCAGGGTTGCCAAAAATTTCGTAGTACATCTGCAAATTCGATTTTAAAAACGGTGGAATAGTTTTAAAATAGCTGAATAAATTAATGATACCAGAATTTGAACCACCGCAACTATAAATATCGTTATTTTTATACAAACAATTAAGTGCTATAAATCCACCAAAACCATTTCCATAAATAGCTACCTTTTTTGGGTTGGCAATTTTCTTTTTAATTAACCATTTAACACCATCATTAACATCTTCCTGAATTTTATCACTCCACTGCTTAAATCCAGCTTTGTAAAATGCTTTACCATAACCTATAGAACCTCGATAATTAATTTGCAAAACTGCATAACCTCGGTTAGCCAGAAATTGAACGTCGGCATTATAACCCCAGGTATTTCTTGCACCAGGACCATTATGTGGCAAAACAACAACCGGCAAATTTGTTGGTTTTTTATCTTTAGGTAAGGTTAAATAACCATTTATGGTTAAGCCATCGCTACTTTTATAACTTATCGGCTGCATTGCACTCATATCTGCTTCGTTTATAGAAGGATTTATATCGGCAAGTTTTTTAAACTTATTCTGATCGGCAACGTATAGATAGTAAGAACCTGGATTTTTATCGGTATAAGTTCTAATAACAAAAGCATTATCGCCTTTATCTTTATCCATAATACGCCATTCGGTACCAGGTAAAAGTTCATCAATTTTTGCGTACCTAACTCTTGTGCTGTCATCAAGGTAGTATTTCTCCTTTTTCCACGATTCGCAGGTAACAAAAATCATTTTCTTTTTACTCTTCGAATATTTAGCATCAACCACATTTAAGGTATCATTTCCAAACAATACTTGTTTTTCTTTCCCAGTTTTTAAATCGAGCGCAACAAGTGCATTTTTATCGCGGTTTACATTTGATATGGCAAAAAGTACATCTGCTTCATTTTCGGCAAAAGCAACAGGTTGTAAAGTGGTTTCGAAACTATTCGTAATAACGGGTTTAAAAGGAAGGCTTTCATTTTCACGATACAACAATGTTTCATTTACACCATCGCTTGCAACTGCAATTTTAAGAATACCCTTATTATCGGTTACCCAATCGGTAATATTACCAGGGTTTTTTGCTGCAATATCCATTTTACCGCTACGAACATTTAAACGGTAAACATCAAAAACTGTAGAATCTCTTTTATTCGATGCAACAATAATGTATTTATCATCAATTAACTGATCTTCGATTACCCTTAATCTTGTTTTTTCGTTAGAGCTTAACTGCTTTTGGTTCTTTCCATCTTTTCCAACAACAAACAAATCCGACTTTCGTTCTTTCGACTCATCTTCTGTGTAATAAATAATTTCGTTGTTGCTAGTCCAGAAATAAAAGCTAATACTTTTTTCTGTTAAGTGTGTAATCTGAGTGCTATTTCCTGTTGCAATATCCTCTACAAATAAATCGAGTTTTTTATCTTGTAGCTTTAAATAAGACAAACATTTTCCATCTGGCGAAACGTGGTAGTAGGCCTTATCCTGTGTTCTAAAAAAATTATCTACGGGTATAATCTTACCCTCATCCGAACCTTTACAAGCCCAAATAAAAGCTACTAAAACCAATAAAATTAATCTCTTCAACATAAAAAATTCCTTTTCGGACCACAAAAATAGAATAACCAAACAGCTTAAATACCAATTACATTAAGAATGTTACCAACACCACCTAAAAGCCGTGGTGCATCCAATTTAGTATTTAAAATACCGAGAAAAATAAAATACAGGTAACATTTAAAATACGTTTTATATACACGTGGTTTTTAAAGAAAGATGTATTAAAATGTTACATTTAAACCTTATATTTTAGCAATATGAATCGGTTAATATTCATTCTGTTTATATTTTTTTTCGGCTCGGTAAGTGCCCAAAGCCTTCGCCAGAACAGGCAAATTGTACCTGATGAAAGTGCCTTGGCTATTCAATATTACCAGGAAGGCGATTACGAAAAAGCGGCTGTAGTTTTCGAAAAACTATTTTCGAATCCCAATAACGAAGGATATTTTGATATCTATTTTAATACTTTATTAAAGTTGAAAAAGTACGATGTTGCTGAAAAGATAGTTAAAAAACAAATTAAACAATCGCCGCAGCCCGAAATGTATTCTATTGCACTAGGCAAACTTTATCAAGAAAAAGGTGATTCGCCTGCAGCCAATAAAATTTTTGTGGATGTTATTGGCAAGCTTCCTAAAGATGAATTTAAAATAAGAATGTTGGCCAATAATTTTTATCGCTACGAAAATTATGAATACGCAATTCAAACTTTCAAACAAGGCAGAAAATTAATGAACAACGATAAAGCTTTCGCATTTGAGCTTTTGAATATTTATCGCTTTAAAAAAGATAAACCTATGTTGATGCAGGAGTATTTAGATATTCTGCCAAGTACCCCACAATTGTTACCACAAGCAGAAGCTGTTTTATCGATGCTTTTTGAAGATAAAAGTGATTATCAAAATTTTCAAGCTGGAATATTAAAAAAGATTCAGAAAGAACCAGATGTAGAAATTTATATCCAACTACTAACCTGGAATTACATTCAGCAACAAGAATATGATATGGCTTTACGTCAATTAATTGCATATGATAAGAGAACAAAAGCCGATGGAAGTACACTATTTAATGCCACTTATACTTTTGTAAATAACGGGGCTTACGAAACTGCTATAAAATCTTACGAATACCTTTTAACCAAAGGCAAAGAGAATCAATATTATTTACCATCGAAAATTGAACTGCTGAACACAAAATATAATATTCAAACCAAAGGAAAATACAATAAAGCAGATTTAGATTTGTTAGCAAAAGATTATCAGATTTTGCTAGATGAAAACGGTAAAAACAAAAACACGCTTTTCGCGATAAAAAGATGGGCTACGCTTCAGGCTTATTATTTAAACCAACCTTCTAAAGCTGAAACTATACTCGAAGAAGCTACGAAACTTCCTGGCCTTAGCGGTACCGAAGTTGGACAATTGAAGCTGGATTTAGGAGATATTTATATTTTAACAGCTCAGCCCTGGGAAGCTTTTTTGGTATATGAACAGGTTAGTAAACAGTTTGAAGGACAGCCAATAGGTAACGAAGCTCGCTATAGAAGCGCTAAACTTTCGTTTTATCAGGGAAATTTTGAATACAGCAATGGCCAATGTTTGGTGTTAAAGGCAGCTACTTCTCAGCTAATAGCAAACGACGCTTTAAATTTGGGTTTATTGATTACAGATAACACGCAAACACCAACTGATAGCAGTGCTTTAAAAATGTATGCTGATGCAGAAATGTTACTATTTAGGAATTTATCCGAAAAATCCATTAAAAAATTAGATAGCATTTCGATTGCTTATCCAAATAATTCGTTAGCCGATGCAATTTTAATGACTAAAGCAAAAATCTTTATCAAAGCAGATGATTATCAAAAAGCTGCCGATATTTTAAGGAAAATTACGGAAGATTTTAAAGAAGGAATCTGGACGGATGATGCATTATTTACTCTTGCAGATTTGTACGAGAAAAAACTAAACGATATTGCCCAGGCGAAAATATACTTTCAAAAACTAATTACCGATTACCCAGGCAGTATGTTTAGTGCCGAAGCAAGAAAAAGATTTAGGAATTTACGCGGTGATGGCGTTTAAGAATTCGCTTCTTTTTCACCTTCTTCCTTTTTAATTCTATAAACAATCTCACTTACAAACCCTATTTCAATTATAAAGGCGTATAAAAGCGAGTTAATTACCAAACCTAAAAAGTATAACACATTATTCGAGCTAAAAAAGCCCCACAATAACGTATGTGTTGGAAATTGAAAAACTGAATACAAATCGGATAAAGAACTTAAAAAGAAATTAGGAGCAAAAACATTCTTATCTTCTGATACAAAAGCGAAGAAGCAAATCGTAGTCAAAATTCCGATTGCTACAAAGGCTTTAAAGAACCTATATTTACTAAAATGCCAGATGTAGTATTTCATTGAGGGATGAAAATTTAAATTGTGGTAAACCACTAAGTTCGAAAATTTTATGGTTAACTGAAACATAAAACGAATTTTAACAAGCTTTTATTTTTTCCAGTTCCGCACTACAGTACCCCAAGCCAAAACATTTTCATCATTAGTTTGATAGATTTAGCTTAAAACAATTCATTTTTTTCTTGCGATCATTTTATTAAACAACCAACATGTTTAATAAAATGACATCTATATTTTTAAACCCGATAAGCTTATTTATTATCTTTGTGGCATGTTATTATACAACGTTACGCTAATTTTAGAAGATTCTGTAGTTGAAGAATGGTTGCAATGGATGCAGGAAACTCATATCCCACAAGTTATGGCAACGGGTATGTTTTTATCGCATCGCCTATTAAAAGTATTAGATTCGCCAAATGAGGGCGTTACTTATTGTACTCAATATATTGCAGAAAACCTAGAAAACTACGAAACTTACCAAACTGTACATGCACCTGCTTTGCAAGAAGATTTAAACGAGCGTTTTAAAAATCGTTTTGTTGCATACAGAACTTTGATGGAGTTTGTATCTCCAATTTCTTAGAGTCTTTTAAGCGCCTTTAATTTTTTAAATCAATTTAGGGTTTTAATTTGTCGTTATTTTTGTGTCTATCAGCGTCTCGGATGGTTTTCTTTTGCAGATTTTTCTCTAAAGCTTCTGTTAAATTAATACCAGTTTGATTCGCCAGGCAAATTAAAACAAACATTACATCGGCCATCTCATCGGCAAGATTTACATCTTCATCACTTTTTTTGAAAGATTGCTCCCCGTATTTTCTAGCCATAATACGGGCAACTTCACCAACTTCCTCCATTAAAATGGCAGTATTAGTTAACTCATTAAAATAACGGATCCCAGTTGTATTAATCCAATTATCTACTGTTTGCTGTGCTTCATTAATGGTCATTTATTCTTTCTTCTATTTCTGAATTCAATCTTTTATTTATGTCTACCTTGGCGTCTTCAAATAAAAAAACTGTGGCACCCTTCTCTCTTGCCCATCGATTTTTTATTTCACCTATTTTAGTTGTCTTATTAAAAAACGGACGAGGCTTTTCACCCTCTCGCTCACTTACGCTGCCATCAACTATTAAAATTAAATCATTAATAGGCTTATCCATTCTAAACCAATAAAGATAATCGGCATTGTAAGATACGGCATTAATATTTTGATATTTTGAATAATAATTAATTGCACCTGCCTGTCCGTAATTGTCGGCTCGCACAACAACTGCCGATTTATCCTTTATTTTCGCGTATGCAGAATCTACTATCTGCGCAAGCTCTTTCCAACCCTGCATATCTGCATAATCTTGTGGCAAATCATGATTTTTTCCGTCTTCCCAGCGTAAAGCACCAACCCTTTCAAATCGCTTATGGTTTGCCATTATTTTTTCGGGCGCATAAACAGGCATTACCAGTGGGGTGATATAAGCAAATGAGCCAGTTATAAATAATATCAGTAAAGATGGAAGAATCCATTTTCGCTCCATAAGTTTACTGATATAAACACTTCCGAAGGCAAGTAAAACAGGATACAAACCCAAAGCGTAATAAGCCTTAGCCTTAAAGTAGCTAAAAATAATTAACGTAAAAATATAGGCTAAAAACACCCATAAGTATTTCTTGAACGGTTTATAAAATAAAAATCCAACGAAGGCGGCTAAGAGCACAAAAATATCACTAACAAAAAACAGGATTTGTTCCTTAAAAAAATCAGCTCGCTTTATGTTTACCAATTGCGTTTCGCTTAGTTCTTTCATGTGACTAATAACAGGGAAATTATGAGCGATTTGCCAGAGTATGTTCGGCAAAATTAGTAACAGCGCCAACCCTATTGCAAAATATAAATGCTTGGTAACAAAAACTTTTCTGTTAGGCGTAATTAAAACTGCAGGCAAAATCCCTAATATCAGAAAAAGGACATTGTATTTATTCAAAAATCCTAAAGCACCCCAAATGGCGAAATAATAAAGATAATGGGGTTTGTTATCATCTTCGAAATAAATAATCAAATAATAAAACATGGCTGTCCAGGCCAAAACATCGAAAGAATTCGGCTGATAAAGAATATTAAGTCTTAAGTAAGATGAGCATATAAAAGCTATCGCGAGCAAACATTTAGCGTAAAAACTTCCTTTTAACTTATCTACAACTAACCAAGCAAAAACCATTGTTAGTGCCCCGAAAAGTGCTGGAAAAAATTTAACCCAAAATATCCCATTACCCAAAAATTTAATAATTAGAGAAAATAAAGATGTTAGTGGAGGAACTGACGTAAAACCAGCAGCCAAATGATTAGCTTGATCTAAATGCAAAAACTCGTCTCGATGGAGTTCGTAAGCACCATTAACCAAAACATAGCTCAAAACGAATTTCAATAGAATGAAAAATAATAGAAAAAGTAGTTCTTGATAATCAGATTTCGAGCGCTTCATTTTACTCCTTATTTTTAGTATCGATTAAAATGGTAACTGGTCCATCATTTAATAAACTTACTTTCATATCTGCACCAAAAATTCCAGTTTCAATCTTTTTTCCAAGTAAATCACTTAATTTTTCAATCATTTTTTCATAAAGCGGAATGGCAACATCTGGTCTCGCGGCTTTGGTAAAACCTGGGCGATTGCCCTTTTTTGTTGCTGCAAAAAGCGTAAACTGACTTATCAAAAGAATATTGCCACCTACATCAGCAAGTGCTTTATTCATTAAATCGTTTTCATCAGCGAAAACACGCATACCAACAATCTTTTGAGCAAGCCAATCTAAATCCTCAGTTGTATCAGCATCTTCAATTCCTAAAAGAACTAAAAATCCTATTTCAATTTGGCCCGTTATATTTCCATCAACAACGCAACTTGCCTGTGTAACTCTTTGTAAAACTGCACGCATTTTATACTATTTTTGGGATTCAGATTAATATGCGCAAGATAAGTATTTTAGTAGTTATAGCACTTTTGTTTACCGCCTGTAAACAAAAGTTTACCGTACACTCTACCTTTTATTTTTGGCGAACCCAATATAAAAATCAAAAAACCGAAACCGAATACCTCAATCATTTTAAATCAAAATCTTTATATGTACGCATTATGGATATTGATTTAAATTCCGATACACAAGAGCCAGCCCCAGTTTCGCCAATAACGTTTAAAGATTCTCTTCCGAGTAAAATTGATATTGTACCTGTAGTTTATATTGTAAATAACGTTTTTAATAATCTGGATGAAAACCAAACAAAGTTACTGGCCAACCGAACGGCAAAATTTGTTGATGCAAAAGTTAAACAGAGTGGAAAACAAAATTACAAAGAAATACAAATTGATTGCGATTGGACACAAACAACAAGAGATAAATATTTCAACTTTCTAAAACTATTAGAGCAGGCACCAATATTCAAAGGGAAAGAGATTTCGGTTACTTTAAGGCTACATCAAGTCAAAAACCTGATTTCAAATGGTATTCCGCCTGTAAAAAAAGTAATGTTAATGTGTTACAACATGGGCAATCTTCGAAAATATGGCGAGCAAAATTCTATTTTAGATATGAATGAAATGGAAGTTTATTTAAAAGATAAGCTTAAAAGTTATCCATTAAAAATCGATGTTGCATTACCGCTTTTCAGCTGGGCTGTTATTTTCCGAAAACAGCAATACGCAGGTATTTCAAAACATATAAATAAAGAAGAATTAAATAACACAAAGCTTTTCAGCCGAAGAAAAAACACCATTCTTTATGATTTATTGATAGATTATCCTGCAGCTGGATTAAAGAAAAATGATGTGGTTAGATGGGAAGAAATTTCTACCGAAGATTTACTTGCAACATCCAGTTTTTTATCCCGATATTTAAAACCAGAAGAACGAAATCTCGTCTTCTATCATCTCGATACCGACCTTTTAAAAACATTTAAGCATGAAAACCTTCAAAAAGTTATCGATAATTTTTAGTTTCTTTTTTTTAGCCTTTTTTGGTGAAATCGCAATTAATGTTGCCTGTGGTGGCGAAATTGATCCTTACGATTATTACGTTTCTTATTTTCATAATAATACACAAGGTGATGAATATAGTGCATTTGCCTTTACCGAAATGGCGTATTTATATAGTGATTACGAAATGGAAAGTGAATCGGATATAAATAGCAACGAGTGGGCTAAATACCTAAATGTAAAAGCTGCTGATGTTTATCATGTTATGTACGCCAGCGATAGCGCAACGAGTGTTCTTCTTTCTAAATACAATACCAAAACGAGCTTACCAGACAGTTTAAGCAAAAATTCATTTTTAGCAGGTTTAGCTAAAAATAAAGAAGCCTTGAATTATTTTCTGTATGCAAAAAGTTGCGAGCCTTTGGCTAATGCAAGTTGGAATCAGTGGAATCCCGAACCTCGAGATTTAGGCGCCATGGTAGAAAAGGCGGATGAAGGTTTAAATTTAATCGCCAGTGAAAAAGACGATTTTTTAAAGCTGCGTTATGCTTATCAAACGGCAAGAATGTTTCATTATGCAGCTCAATATCAAGATTGTAAAAGCGTTTACGAGAAATTTATAAAAACCAACAAAAGTAAAAGTGCTGCAAAAGGCTGGGCAGAAGCGCTGTATGCAGGTTCGGTTCGTAAATCTGGCAATCCCGAAGAAGCAGCGTACTTATTTTCTAAAGTTTTCGCTAGTAATCCCGAGCGTCGTGTGCAGGCTTATAAAAACTATTATTACACCAGTTCGCCATTAACTAGTGTGTTAAAATATGCTAAAAGCGATGCAGATAAAACTAACATTTGGGCTATAAATGGCTTTGGCAATGCCGATGCTGATGTAGAAAGTTTAGAAAAGGTTTACGAATATAATCCGAAGAGTTTATTAAATGGTTCGCTTTTAGTGCGTGAGGTAAATAAACTAGAAAAAAATTTAATTGAAAATAGTGATATCGCTAAAATCGGTTATAACTACTATTTTTCGGGTTACGGAAACGGTGGCAAATATAAAGACAGCATTCGTAATGTTAATTTGAAGCACCTAAATCAAATTAAAAATTTTTCGGTAAAAATGGCAACCGAAAAGAAATACCCTCAACCAGCTTTAGGCACTTTAACCGCTGCTTATTTATCGTGGATGGAAAACCAAGACGCTCATGCTTTAAATTACTTAGGTACGCTAAATGCAGATAAATTACCAGAAAGATTACGTGATCAGTATAGGATTATCGACCTTTTAATTAAATCTAAGGGAATTAAAAAAGGAAATCCATTTAATGAAAATGATTTATTACCAGCCTTAAAATGGTTAGATGAGAAAAGATTTGAAGAAAATAGGGAGCAAGAAAAAAATCAAAATTATTCATACGATCGGACTGGTAATGGTGGCAGTCGTTTTACCCTAACCACACGAAATTTTTATCAACAAATTTTAGCACCTGCTTATTTAAAAATGGGTGATACAGCGAAGGCTGCATTGGCGATGGTTAAAGGTGACTTAATATATAAAACGGTAAGTGATAACTCCCTTTTTAAAAATATGAGCTATCAAACCACTTCGTTTTGGCAAAAATACTTGAGTCCTAAAAGTATGCAGAACTTAGCCAATCTAAAAAATGCACCAGCTTCAAACAATGTTATAAGTTTGCTTTCAAAAGCTTTAAATCAACTTAAAAATGATGATTTCTACGAACTTTACGGAACTACCTATTTACGCACTCATAATTATGCAAAAGCGATAGAAATGTTCAATAAAGTATCGCCAAATTATAATTACTTCGCTCCCGAAAACTGGTATGCCAGTGAAAGTGAAACTAAACTTTACGCCAATCCATTTATTGAAACTGTAAATGATTATCCAAAACAATATGTAGCTGCAAAAGCATCAATTACCAAAAAAGCATTTGCAGCAGAGATGCTTCGTTTGCAAAAATTAACTGTAAGTGATAAGAAAAATGCTGCTTTGTATTACTACAAAATGGCGAATGCGGTATATCAAACAGGTTATTTTGGCAACAGTTGGTTTTTAATCAGCTACGATTGGTCGTCGGATGATAATTATAATCCAGCCAAATACGTTTACGATGCCGATTACAAGAAAGCGCAAACTGCAAAAAACTGGTATTTAAAAGCAAGAGCTTTAAGTACTAATGCCGATTTTAAAGCAAAATGCACTTTTATGTTAGCGAAATGCGCTCAAAAACAAATCATAATGAATTACAATAATGTTTCGTTAAGTTATTACGATACAAAAGATGTAAAGTATAAGGATTTTTTAAAGGCGAACTACAATAACCCTTATTTTAAAGAGCTGAAGTTAAAATATGCTAAAACTCAATTTTATGCGGTTGCCGAAAGTGAATGCAGCTATATGAAAGATTTTATTTCGCCTCGTATTAACAAAGGTGAATAGATTTTAAATCAAAATTGGGCAGGAATTTTGCCCAATTTTGATTCGAGTGTTTTGAAGATTATCTTTTAGCTTTCGCGTTAATGCCTTGTATCGTTACCGTGATAAATGCTTAAATAACTTTCATATCTTGAGATCGCAATTTCATCGTTATTTACGGCTTCAATTACTGCACAACCAGGCTCATTAACGTGCTTGCAGTTATTAAAGCGGCAATTGTGCGAAGTTTTAAAAATCTCTCGGAAGAAATGCCCCAATTCTTCTTTTTCGATATCGATAACACCAAGCTCTCTAATTCCAGGCGTATCTACAATAAAACCACCCTGTGGCAACTCGAACATTTCGGCAAAAGTTGTGGTATGTTGTCCTTTATCACTCCAGTCAGAAACCTCGCCTGTACGCAAATCCCTATCGGGTAAAAGTGCATTAATTAAACTCGATTTACCTACACCCGAGTGACCAGAAATCAAAGTTATTTTATCAGTAATTAGCTCTTGAATAACTGGAATATTAATACCCTTTGTTGCCGAAACCTGATAACATGGATAGCCAATATTTTCGTAAATATTTTTAAACTCTTGTAGAATTTCCAAGCCCTCTTTACTAAACAAATCAAGTTTATTAAATACCAAAACAGCAGGAACATCGTATGCCTCGGCAGTAACTAAAAACCTATCGATAAAGCCTAAGGAAGTTCTTGGCGATGCAAGTGTAACCACTAAAATAGCCATATCTAAGTTAGCTGCAAGAATTTGAGCCTGTTTACTTAAATTAATCGACTTACGAATAATATAGTTTTTTCTCGGTAGCAATTCATTAATTAATCCCTGATTACTATCTTTTTCGAGGTCGAACTTAACCCGATCGCCAACCGCAATCGGATTGGTTGTTTTAATTCCTTTAATTCTGAATTTACCTACAATACGGCAATTGTAGCGTTCGCCATCATCGGCTAAAACACTATACCAACTTCCAGTAGATTTAATAACTAAGCCATGCATATTTGCAGTAAAGGTAATAATAAGCGATGGTAAAATGGAGGATGTAAAATGTAAAGTCGTTTTTTGATTAGAAAATAGATCGACGGCAAAAGCCTTATTCGGAAAGTTTTTAAATGAATTCTGAAAGCTAAAATAAAACATTTCCCTTTTTAGTAGCTTTACAAAATATTAATTATACGTCTTATCAGTTTTATGTCGAAATCGAAAAATAATGTTGCCCTTTTAGTTCATGCCTGCGACCGTTATGAATTTCTCTATAAAGGTTTCGATTTTTTCTTTTCCAGAAACTGGGATTTCAATATTCCATGTCATTATTACTTCGCTACCGAGATTAAAAATGCGAAGGTTAACGGTTTCACAAATATTAAATCGGGAAAAGGCGAATGGGCTGATCGACTTGCGACTTTACTGAGGAGTATTGATGAAGAATACGTTCTCTATTTTCAAGAAGATATGTGGTTGAGTAAACCTGTTGATAAAAGTTTTTTTAACCAATTATTCGACTTTGCAGATCAAAATGCTTGCAACCAGATAAAACTTCATAGTTCTGATGTTTACACAACTAAACAAACTGAAAATTTTATCGATGGATTTAATATTACAGAAATTGACAACAAGGCATCACATTTTTTAATGTCGCACCAGGTTACACTTTGGAAAAAAGATTTTTTACTAGCTCAGCTTTATAAAAAAGAACATCCCTGGCGAAATGAGCGAAAAGGTACTAAACGATTAAAAACACTAAATCCTTTAATCCAGCATGTAGATTACTTCTCAGAAAACGGTTCGTTAGAAATTAATCAAAATAAAAAGCCAATTAAACGAAGTGAATATTTTGCAGTTTCATTTAACAGCACATTGAATCATAATGCACTTCGCTTTATAGAAATACTAAAATCTGGCACTAAAGCCGAAAAAGATTACGCTAAAGACTTACAAAACCATTTCGAAAACGGATTAACGCATGATGGAAAGCCAAAACCAAAAAAGGTAGATTTATTTAAGAAATTTAAAACCTGGTTTCTGCAAAGAAAGGGTTAATTACTGGTTCTATAATTCAGGTTACTTTTGAACTTTCCAGCCTTCGTCTTTACTTAATTTAAGTTTGTAAGTTTTGGTAATGAAGTTGCTGTTTTCGCTTCCATCTTTATCAAACGGAGCAAAATCGGTATTTACCTTTTTAAGCGAAACGGTAACCTTAGCTGTGCTTGAATTTACCTGAGAAAAATCAACGGGCTTTTCATCGCTAAGCACATACTCAACAACTTTTACAGTTGCTTTATCGTTGTCTTGCTTTAAAACTAAAGGACTAGCCTGTTCGGTTAAAGTAATTTGATAAACAAAGCTACTATCGCTAGATAAGAATTTTTTGTTTGACTCTTTTAATGTTAATGCAACAAGCCCTTTTGCAGCTAAAGCTTTATACTTCACTAAATCAACTTTATCATTTTTGCTGCTGAATTTTATTTCACCGAACCTAAAATGGGTTGTTTTATACTCAGGATTGGCTTTCAGATAATCTGTAATTACCGAACCGGCTTCATCTTGATTAATGGTGGTTTTTGTTTTACATCCAGCAAAGCTGATTACAATAACAGACAAAATATAGATAGTAAGTTTTTTCATAGTAAATGCTTTATGCGTTTTAAAGATATTTATTTTTAGGCTAACCGCAAAGAACGTAAAGTGTTTCACAAATAAAGTTTAGAAATTTGGTTAGACGCGAGGAACACAATTTCTTCAACAACCTCCTTAATTAAATTATGTTTAAAATACCTAAGATACTCTTCGGTGTATTGGGTGGTAAATTAAGATTTTTTCAAAAACTTTAAGTTTGGTAACACCATCGCTGATAAAATTACGGCTACACCAACCCAACGTAAAAACGAAACCTGCTCTTGCAAAACAAAACCAGCCATCATTACTGCCACGGGCAATTCTGCTGCGCTTAAAATAGAGCTTAATGCTGTGCCGATTTTAGGTACACCTTCAGCGTAAAATAAAGGCGGAATTACTGTCCCGAAAATGGCAATTATTAATCCCCACTTTAATAAACTACCACTTAAAGCACCGTTAAATAAAAATACTGGTGGAAAAATAATGAAGATTAAAATACATGCTCCTGTAATCATCAAGGCACTTTTTTTAAGCGGTGGATATTCATTACCGATTTTTCCGCTAAGCATTAAAAATCCTGCATAAGAAATTGCAGCCAGTAAGCCGAAACCAATTCCTGTCAGATTTAAGCTGCCAATGTTTGTTTCAATCATTCCACTTGCCAAAACAGTTCCACCCAAAACTAGTAAAATGGCTAAAAATTGTAATGTAGATGGTTTCTTTTTGAAAATGATAAATTCAAGTAAAATGCTCATCCAAATAAATTGCATCAGCAAAATTATAGCAACCGAATTTGGAACCAGTTTTACGCATTGATAATAAAAAACACTGACAAGTCCTGTACAGGTTCCTGCTAAAACCATTTTCCACCAAGGTGTTATAATTGTAATTTCTTTAGCTTTATATTGCGAAGTTCTGCTTTGAAAGAAGAACAAAATCCATAAAATTACAGCACCAAAAAATGCCTGTGCCCCTGTTACATCGCCTAAAGTGTAACCTTCGTGATAAGCAAGTTTTACAAAAGTAGACAAGATGCCGAAACTACAGGCACCAAAAAAAACAAGGAGAATTCCTTTTAACATTAAAATTATTAATTATAGAGTATCAAGACATAATCATTAGAACTGTAAGGTAAAAAGTTCAATGAGAAAAAGCTTTTGTCTTTTAGCTTTGAACTTATATAAGTTGTTGTAAATATTTTTGAACGGTTGTTTCTAAGCCTAAATAAAGTGCATCGCTAATTAGCGCATGACCAATAGAAACCTCTAATAAGCCAGGAATACTCTGAGCAAAGTAATGCAGATTGTGTAAATCTAAATCATGGCCTGCATTAATTCCTAAACCTAATTTATTGGCATGGTGCGCCGCAGCAATATAATTTACAATCGCCTTTTCGCGATCGGCAAAGTAATTTTGTGCGTAAGCTTCGGTATATAATTCTATTCTATCGGTTCCAGTTTCTACTGCACCTTCAACCATCTCAACAACTGGATCTACAAAAATTGATACACGAATGCTTTCCTTTTGGAAAACGGCAACCATTTCTTTTAAATAATCTTTGTATTTAACAGTATCCCATCCATGGTTCGAAGTAATCTGACCTTCAGCATCTGGCACTAAAGTAACTTGAGCAGGTTTATTTGCTAAAACTAAATCTACAAATTTATCTTCACGGCAATTTCCTTCGATATTAAGTTCTGTTGCAATAACAGCCTTTAAATCGTAAACATCCTGATAACGAATATGGCGTTCATCGGGACGAGGATGCACTGTAATTCCTTGCGCACCGAAACGCTCGCAATCCAATGCAACTTTAACCAAATCAGGATTATTACCTCCACGACTGTTACGAAGTGTTGCAATTTTATTGATGTTAACCGATAACTTTGTCATGCATCAAAGATAATGCTTTGGCTTTGTTAATCGGAAATCTTCAAGAAATTTGACTTTTTTTTGCTCATATTTGTTCAAATCAAGATGAATTTAAAGGATACAACATTATATAAATTCCTAATCGTTTTACTTGTTTTGGCAAGTATCCCCGCATTATTTAGTGGCGTAATGGAACCTGATGGAGCGTTATACGCTTCTATGTCGAAAAACATAATTTTATTTAAAGATTGGTTTAATCTTTATGGCCGTGGAGCAGATTGGCTAGACAAGCCACATTTAACTTTCTGGCTGGCTGCAACATCTTTTAAAATATTCGGAATATCTGCTTTTGCTTATAAATTGCCCTCGTTTCTTTTTGGGTTGCTTGGCACCTGGTATTTATATAAACTAGCCAAAGATATTTACGATGCAAAAACAGGCTTAATATCTGCTGTAATTTTTTTAAGCGCACTCCATATTATCACATCTACGTTTGATGTACGTGCAGAAATTTATATCACCACTTTTACATTAGCTTCAATTTACCATTACTATAAAGCGCACAAAGGCTCGTTTTGGCATGTGGTTGCGGGTTCGTTTTTTGCCGCCTGCGCCATTATGATTAAAGGCATTTTCGTTCTTATACCTGTATTTGCAGGCTTTATTATTTACTGGTTATTTACTAAACAGTATAAACAATTATGGCAACCTAAATGGTGGATAGCAATTCTAGCAATTTTCGTTTTTATTACCCCAGAGCTTTATTCGCTTTACACCCAATTCGATTTACACCCTGAAAAGATTGTATTAGAGAGAACGGGGGTTTCGGGATTAAAATTTTTCTTCTGGGATAGCCAATTTGGTCGTTTCTTTAACAGCGGCCCAATAAAAGGGAAAGGCGATATTTCTTTCTTTTTGCACACCACACTTTGGGCTTTTTTACCATGGTCGATATTATTTTATACGGCAGTTGTAAATTTATTTAAAAGGAAAAACAGGGTTAATTTAGCGCCCGAAAGCATTATGATTTGGGCAAGTGCAGCAGTTACTTTCTTAATTTTCTCCCTTTCGAAATTTCAGTTACCCCATTATATTTTAATTATTTTCCCTCAATTTTCGATTATCACGGCTTTGTATTTAAAGAAATTAGAAGAAAGAGGATTAAAGATTTTCTTTACTGTGCAAAGCATTCTTTTTGTATTGATTATTGCACTACTATCCGCTTTAAGTTTTTTCTATGATTTTGAAAACCCTTATTTAATTGTTGGAATTTTAGTGATCGTTTTAGCAGCTGCATTTTTATTGTTTAAAGGCGTTAAATTAGAAACCATTATTGCCAGAAGCGCATTTGCATCTGTTGGTTTGATGCTTTTCTTATTTATTTTCTTTTACCCTGCCTTAATGAAATATCAATCGGGAAGTGAGGCTGGAGAATGGCTAAAGAAAAATTATCCGACAGCAAAACCTGCGGTTTTAAATTATATTGATGCATTTTCTTTTGATTTTTATGCGCCTGGTGAAGTGAAATATCTTCATAATTATGGCGATTTGGATAAAATTAAAAGCACGCAAGATTTGGTAATCTATGTACCAGAAACTGAATTATTAAAATTAAAAACCGAATACAATGCCGAAGTTTTAAAATCGTTTGAATATTTTCACATTACAAAATTGACTGGAAAATTTTTAAATGCTCAAACTCGTAATCAAGTTTTAGAGCACTTTTATTTGGTTAAACTAAATTAGTATGGATTTAATTTTTCGCATTATAAAATTTGGATTGACTGGCCTTTTAGGCATGGCAATAGATTTTGGTGCGACATGGCTTTGTAAAGAGAAATTAAAAATTAATAAATACATTTCCAATGCAATTGGTTTTACATTAGCTGTAACTAATAATTACTTAATAAATCGCGTTTGGACTTTCCAAAGTACCAACGCTCATTGGGGAACTGAGTTTAGTAAATTTTTAATAGTAAGTTTAATTGGCTTAGGCTTAAATACATTTATAATTTACCTTTTTCATCAACGTAAAAACGGAACAAATTTTTATGTAGCTAAATGTTTTGCAATTTTAATTGTATTTGTATGGAATTTTTTGGCGAATATGTTATTTACGTTTAAGTAACGTTTTTGCCAATAAAGTAGAATACAACAAGCCAAACCAAGCCCTTAATTAGGAAGAATAGGAAACCAATTAATCCTACACGTTTAAACCATAATTTTACTTTTTCTTTATTCATTACCTTAATGGTAAAGATAAAGGATTTAAGATAAATTAGAAAGATTTTAAATAAGGAATATGGAATTATCTAAAACGCTGCTCAGCGCAATTTCTTTGATATGCTTATGCTCAGGTAATCTTTTTGCACAGAATTTCGATGCTATTAAACGTTATAAAGTAAACTACTCATTAGCGGCCAAAGGAGATGAAAAGCTATTAGCCATTCGAAGTTTTATAAATAATAATCAGAAATATTTATTATTGGTTAATACACAAACTTTAAATACTAAGGTTGATTTGGCGGATAACTATTCACTAAACAATTTAGAGTATGGTAACGTGTTAGCGATTTTTAAAAACACAGTATATATAAAATCTTTAGAAGAAGCTGCTGAAAAAGATATTCAACTACAAAATGCAGGGATAGATCATTCTATTCCTAACGAAAAAGGAATTGCTTTAACAATTGATCTCTGTCCCTCTCATAAAGATTTAGATCGGATTATTTTTCAATCGGTTTTTGATGAATTTAAAAAGATAGAGCAGCCAGCTCCACTCGCTGTTTCAGTTTCTGGTAAGTGGATTTTAAAACACCAAAATGATTTAAGCTGGTTGAAAAATTTGGTGGAGAAGAAAGAATTGAACATTACTTGGGTAAATCACTCTTATAATCATGAAGTAAATAATCTGCCGTTAGCAGAGAACTTTCTTTTAGCATCTGGAACGAATTTAGATATTGAAGTTTTAGAAAACGAGAAGCTGATGCTTAAGAATGGTTTAGTTCCTTCGGTTTTTTTTCGTTTCCCTGGTTTGGTATCGGATAAAACAATAGTTCAGAAAATAGAACAGTATGGATTAATTCCTATTGGAAGTGATGCATGGTTAGCTAAAGGTCAGCAACCAAATGCTGGCAGCATTGTACTTATTCATGGCAATGGTAACGAAGAAATTGGTGTAAAAGATTTTATTCAATTATTAAAAAATAAGCAGGCTGATGTTCAAAACAAACAATGGCTTTTGTTTGATTTAAGACAGGGTTTAGAAAAGGAGTTTTAGCTTATCTATTATAAGAATATATAAAACTCATGCTGGGTTTATCCTTCAAAATAAAAAATTTATTTCTTAACAGGTAGCAAAGTAATTGCACTTGCTTTAAAGCGGTTATTTACAATTTCGCCAGTCACTTCTGCTTTGCTTACTGCATTACAAAAACCATGTTCGCCATGTGCATCGCCGAAATCATCGATATTTTTACCATCAACAAAATAAGGTTTACCATCGATTTTGATGGCCAGTTCGCAGTCTTTGCCTTTCATTTTAAATTGGCACTCTCCACAAGCAATATCTACCACCTGTTTCGTTATTACTTTATTTGTTGATGCTTTTTTTTGTGCAGTTTGAGCATTTGCAGCAAAAGCAAATACACTAATAAACATTGCAAAGAATAAGTTTTTCATGAATTTTATTTTTTTATAAATGTAGGTTTTTAGCCAGCAAAATAATTACTGTATTTTGTAAAATAAACTTAGAAATGAAAGCCTTAGCATTCAATGCTGATAATTTAATCATCTTCTAAATCAGCAAATGCTGGGCGATTATTTACAGCGTTTTTAAAAAAAATTTAAACTCGGTGTGGAATTTGCTTTGGATTTACATCATTACAACACACACAAAGAAAAACAGAATTATGAAAAAGTTAATAGCAATTGCACTCGTTGCATTTTTAGGTTTATCAACCGCCATGGCACAACAAGTAGATTTACGCAAGAAAATTAATGTTAGCGGTTCGGCAGAAACCGAAGTTACGCCCGATATTATTTACATTGGAATTTCGCTTAAAGAGTATTTAAATGGAAAGAAAAAAACAGAAATTACCGAGTTAGAAAAACAATTGTATGCAGCTGTTCAAAAAGCAGGAATTGCAAAAGAAAACTTAACAGTAAGTAACCTAAGCAGTTGGAATTATGCTACAGAGAAAAAGAAAAACCCTGATTTTTTAGCAAGCAAACAATACCGTTTGAAAGTTAGTGATCTTAACAAGTTTAATACAATTTTAGAGGCAATCGATGCTAAAGGAATTGCCAGTACAAACATTGAAAGTTATGATTATTCGAAAATTGAAAGCTTAAAAAAAGACTTAAAAATTAAAGCGCTTTTAGCTGCAAAAGAAAAAGCTGTTTATATGGTAGAAGCGCTAGGCGAAAAATTAGGTGGTGTAATTGATATACAAGATGGTGGAGACAATGTAATACAACCTGTTTACAGAAACTATATGATGAAATCGGCAATGGCCGAATCTGCTGATACAGCTCCTGAAATTGATTTTAAAAAAATAAAGTTAAACTTCACTGTTAATGCGGTTTTCGAGATTAAGTAATATTTAACATTTTAATTAACGCTTTTTACAACCTACCAGAACATTTTGGTAGGTTTTTTGTTAAGTTACCATCGAACACTAAAAATTTAAATATTATGAAAAAATTCATTTACACTTTAGCCCTTATTTTCACTTTAGGCATTAGTTTTAATTCTGCTCAAGCAGCAAACAAACCAGCTAAAAACCCAACAGAATTAACAGCAGAAGAAACTGTAAAATTAGAGAAAATAAAAACGCGTGTTGAGGAAATTAGAGAGATGGATAAATCTAACTTAACTAAGGCTGAGCGTAAAGCTTTGCGTAGCGAGTTAAAAGAATTAAAAAACCAAGCTCGTGCAGTTTCTGGAGGCGTTTACCTTTCAGTAGGTGCTATCATCATCATCATTTTATTATTGATTTTGATTTTATAATCAAGAACACATCACATCTATCTATATATAAACGAAAAAGCTTTGCATTGCTGCAAAGCTTTTTTTTTGGGGTTATAATTTTTTCTATGAGGACACACATTAAGGCTAAATTTCCGTCATTGCGAGGTACGAAGCAATCCTAAAGCAAAAAAAAGCTACTTTTTTAAGATTGCTTCGTACCTCGCAATGACGAGATCGATAAATGTTCTTAATCAATAATATCGAAACCCGTATATTTCACTAAAGCTTCAGGAATTTTAATTCCGTTTTCTGTTTGATAGTTTTCTAAAATAGAAGCAACTATTCGAGGTAATGCTAAAGCACTTCCATTTAATGAATGCGCCAATTGGGCCTTTCCTTCTTTTCCTTTAAAACGAAGCTTTAAACGGTTTGCCTGATAGGTTTCGAAGTTTGAAACCGAAGACACTTCCAACCAACGTTCTTGTGCTCCGCTCCAAACTTCCATATCGTATGTCATTGCCGAAGTGAAACCCATATCGCCACCACACAAGCGTAAAACACGATAGTGCAAACCTAATTCTTTCAATAGAGATTGAACATATTTGCTCATCTCTTCCAATGTTTCGTAAGATTTATCTGGATGCGTAATTTGTACAACTTCAACTTTATCGAATTGGTGCAGGCGATTTAAACCGCGAACATGAGCGCCATAAGAACCTGCCTCCCTACGGAAACAAGGCGTATAAGCTGTATTCTTAATTGGCAAATCTTCTTCTTTAACGATAACATCGCGGTATAAATTCGTAACTGGAACTTCAGCCGTTGGAATCAAGTATAAATCATCAACAGTTGAATGATACATTTGCCCTTCTTTATCTGGTAACTGACCAGTACCAAAACCCGATGCAGCATTTACTAAATGTGGAACTTGCATTTCTTTATAACCTGCCTCAATAGCATGATCTAAAAAGAAATTAATTAGAGCACGTTGCAACCTCGCTCCTTTTCCCTTGTATACAGGAAAACCTGCTCCAGTTATTTTAACACCGAGTTCGAAATCGATAATATCATATTTAGCAGCCAATTCCCAATGTGGTAAAGCTTTTACAGGCAATTCTGCAGGTGTACCATGTAGGTAAACCACTTCATTTTCTTCAGCAGTAGAGCCTTTTTGTACTAAATCGTATGGTAAATTTGGTAACTGAACAACTAAATTAAACTGAGCAGTTTCGAGCTCATTTAATTTCTCGGTAAGATTTTTAATACTCTCCTTATGAGATGCTGTTTGTAACTTAATTGCTTCAGCTTCTTCCTTTTTCCCTGTACGCATTAAGTCGCCAATTTGTTTAGCGGCTGCATTTGCTTCAGCAGAAAGATTATCCAACGAAGTTTGAGTGGAGCGGCGTTCTTCATCAATTTTAATGATCTCATCAACCAACTCAGGTTGTTTAAAGTTACGAATACTTAATCGTTCTAAAACTTTCTCTCTATTTTCGCGGATATAGTTAACTTGCAGCATTATTTAATTTTTTCACAAAGATAATAATTAAGTCGTCATTGCGAACGTAGTGCGGCAATCTCTCTCCAAAAAGATTGCTTCGTCGTTCCTCCTCGCAATAATGAGTATATAAAAAATATGGATGGAAAACTGTTTCTGGTACCAACCCCGATTGGTAATTTAGAGGATATGACCTTTAGGGCGATCCGTATTTTGAAGGAATGTGATTTAATTCTGGCGGAAGATACCCGAACAAGCGCTCCGATGCTTAAACATTTTGGCATCGATAAAAAGGTATTTTCGCATCATCAGCATAACGAACATAAGGCAACTTCAGAGATTATTAAATTTTTAAATGAAGGTCAAAAAATTGCCTTAATTTCCGATGCAGGAACACCTGCCATTTCTGATCCTGGTTTTTTCCTTGTCCGCGAAGCGATAAAAAATGATATTGCAGTAGAATGTTTACCTGGTGCAACAGCTTTTGTACCTGCTTTGGTAAATTCTGGCTTACCTGCCGATGCTTTTTGTTTTGAAGGATTTTTACCTGTAAAAAAAGGCAGACAGACCAAATTTAAGAAACTTGCAGAAGAAGAACGTACAATTATACTTTACGAAAGTCCGCATCGTTTATTAAAAACTTTAGAAGAGTTTGCACAATATTTAGGCGCAGATAGGCAAGCATCAGTAAGTAGAGAACTAACCAAAATGTTTGAGGAAACCGTTCGTGGCACTTTGGTAGAAATAAAATCACATTTCGAAAACAATACTTTAAAAGGAGAATTTGTAATTTGCATTGCAGGTAAGATTGCAACAAAGAACAAAAATAAATATAATGATGTTGATGAAGATTAGCATTTTAAATTAACAATATTCAATTTTAAAAATATTATGATTAGCATAGATAGATTTTTAAGTGACGAACAAGACCCAAAAGCGGTTGAAAAAGTTATTGGAAAATTAAACGACCTTTTAACCACTGGCGAAGAAATTTTGTACTTAGCAGTGCAGAAAAAACCTGCAGTAAACTTGTTACCAGACAGCATTGCCATTTCTAATAAAAGGATTTTTTATTGCGAGCCAGGTAACTTAGGCTTAACCATGAATTTCAAAGATATTTCTTGGAAAAGCATTAAGGAAGTTTCTTTTAAAGAAGAGTTTTTCGGTTCGAAATTTATATGTGTTCCGCAGCATGGCGAAAATATTGTAACAGAATTTATTCCAAAAGTGCAAGCTAGAAAACTACATCAAGCTGCTAACGAACAGTTAGAAGCTTATAAAGAATTATTGCACCAGCAGAAACTAGAAGAAAACCGTGCAATGGCGTCTCCATCTGTTCCTACACCGCAGCCGTTTGTTAATGTTGCCCCAATAGAAATTATTGAACCAGAACCCATTCAAATTGCCGAAGTTGTAGAAGAACCAGAAGATGAAACAACTTTGAAATTACGTAAGTTAAAAACTCTATACGATAAACATTTAATCACTCAAGAAGAGTACGAAGCTAAAAAAGCAAACATTTTAGATAGTTTGTAAAACTAGCTGTCTTTGCTGTCACTTTGAACTTGTTGAAACGCATTATAATCCTTCGACAAGTTCAATATGACATTTTGCCTAATCAGGCTAAATTATGAATAAAACACAAACCTACCTCCTTGCCTTACTCAGCGCATTTTTACTTTGGCTAGCCTGGCCACCAATGCCCTTTACAACACCTTTGCTATTAATTGCGCTGGTTCCATTATTTATTGCGTTAGAAAATATCTCAACAGAAAAGATAAAAAAACAAGGTAAAAGGATTTTCTTAACCGCAGGCTTAACCTTTTTGATCTGGAATACAGCATCAATTTATTGGGTTTATAATGCAATAAGTGCATACAATGGAACCGTAGTTGCTATACCTGTTTCGTTAATCCCTTACGGTTTGGGGGCATTATTAATGACTTTTTCATTTTGGTTGTATTACCGATTATCAAAATATACAAGTAAGAATATTGCTTATTTGGGCTTGGTTTCCTTTTATATTGGTTTAGAATATTTGCAACAAACCTGGGATTTGGCCTTTCCCTGGATGACTTTAGGCAACGGACTTGCAGGAATGCACCAATTGGCACAATGGTACGATTACACAGGTGTTTATGGCGGTTCACTTTGGATTTTAGTAAGCAATATTTTAGCCTTCGAAGCTTATAAAAAACTTAAAACACAAACTGGCTATTTGCGGTTTAGAACCTTCGGCTTTTGGGCTTTAATTGTTATTATTCCAATTGGAATATCAGTAATAAAATATCTCAACTTCGAAGAAAAAGGCACGCCAAGTAATGTTGTTGTTGTTCAACCCAACATAGATCCTTACCAGAAATTAGAAAATATTCCTGCTGCTGAACAAATTCAAATTTTAACACATTTATCCGATTCTATCGGGCAAATCAATACAGAATATTTTATCTGGCCAGAAACAGCAATTCCAAATTATTCGGATGAAGATCGAATTCGAAGTAATCCTGATTTTTTAACGTTACAAAATTTTTTAAGCAGATATAAAAATGGAACGTTAATTACGGGTATTGAAAGCATTAAAATTTATCCTGATAAGAGAACCATTTCTGCAAAATATGCACCGGATAGAGGTTTTTATTACGACAATTTTAATTCTGCAATGCAGGTAGAAAACTCAGCAAATGTTCAGTTCTACCATAAATCGAAACTAGTGCCAGGTGCAGAAAAAATGCCTTTTCCTAAAGTATTTTCTTTTATGGATGGTGTGTTTTCTCAACTTGGCGGAAGTGTAAGTGGTTGGGGCTGGCAAGAAAAACCAAGCGTATTATATGCACAAAGTGGAATTGGTGCCGCACCTGTTGTATGTTACGAAAGTTTGTGGGGCGATTGGATTGGGCAGCAAGTTAAAGATGGAGCACAGTTTATTGCAATTATTACAAATGATGGCTGGTGGGGAAATACATCAGGCAAAGATCAGCATGAAATGTATGCAAAATTAAGGGCGATAGAAACCCATCGAGATGTTGCTCGTTCTGCAAATACTGGAATTTCTTGTTTTATTAATCAACGTGGCGATGTTACACAGAAAACCAAATGGTGGACAAGAACCGCGATTAAGGCTGATATCAGCCTTAATGACGAAATAACGTTTTACGTAAAAAGTGGCGATGTTATTGCAAAATTATTAAGCGCTTTAGCCGTTATATTAGCACTTATTATTCCATATAAAAAATGGATAAAAAAACCTAAACATGCTACAGTTTAAAAATCTTCGCTGGTCTGTATTAGTATTATTGCTAACCATAAACTTTGGTTGCGATCAAATCACTAAAAATATTGTTCGCGAAAGAATAAGTGAATACGAACATATCAGCATAATAAAAGATAGATTTACGCTTACAAAAGTAGAAAACAGTGGAGCCTTTTTAAGCCTGGGCGACCAAATGCCTTATATTTTTAGGTTAATTATTTTAACAGGTCTTCCCTTACTTTTTTTGGGTTATGGTTTATACTTTCTATTTAGCAAACCAAATTTGCCTATAACTTTCCAAATTGCGGTATGTTGCCTGGTTGGTGGTGGAATTGGCAATTTGTACGATAGAATTGTACACGGTTCGGTAACCGATTTTATGCACATGGATTTTCATATTTTTCAAACAGGTGTTTTCAATTTTGCCGATGTTTCTATTATGATTGGTGTTATTATTTTGCTTATCCAATCGATAAAAGGGAAAATTAACAAACCAGAGCCTTTGCAAACTGAAGTTGAATAGTGCCAACAAATTCTTAATATTTTAATTGCATTTTATAAACAAACATATAATTATCTTTATGTGTTAAGAATCTAAAATCAACCAAAAATAAAATCCAATGAAAAGAAATGCAACAGCCGTATGGCAAGGATCTGGTAAAGAAGGTAAAGGTAATTTAACTACCCAAAGTACAACATTAAACAACACCCAATACTCATTTGGTTCTCGCTTCGAAGAAGGTGTAGGCACAAATCCTGAAGAGTTAGTTGCAGCAGCACACGCTGGCTGTTTCACAATGGCATTATCATTTAAAATTGATGAGGCTGGATTTACCGCTGAGAACTTAGAAACTAAATGTGTAATTAATTTAGACCCTGCACAAGGTAAAATAACTGAATCTCATTTAACATTAACGGCTACTGTTCCAGGTTTATCAAAAGAAAAATTTGATGAGCTAGTTGCAGATGCTGAAAAAAATTGCCCGATTTCTAAATTATTAGATACCACAATTTCTGTGGATGCTACTTTAGTATAATTTTTTTATATAATAATCGAATTGAGCTTGCTGGATAATAAAAATTTCAACAAGTTCAATTCGATAATTTAATTTGCACAACTAAATCAAATCGAACGCTCTAGCGTATTGCGAAATCTCGAAAGACGATTTCGTTCTTAATTTATCTCTAACATTTCTTCGATGAGTATCTACCGTAGTTGGAGAAATATGTAATTCTTCTGCTATCTCGATAGAACTTTTACCTAAAGCAATTTCTTTTAATATGGTTTTTTCGCGTTTACTTAATTTCGAAAAATTGGTGTAATTTTTCCGCAGAAAATCATTTTCTTTCAAAAGCCGATCTGCTTTTGCAGCCATGTGGTGCATTGCATCTATCGGTATAGAAATTGTAATCGACAAAAGAGGTTTATCGTTCTCATCGCGTAAAAATATTTTTGTACTTGATAAGTGCCACTGCCAATTATCTTTTCCAGGAAACTTTAATTGCTGGTAATAACTTAACGTATCTTCCAGATTATTACCGTGCATAAAAGCACCGATTTTTGGAACATAATCTTTGGCATCCTCTGCATTAAAAAATCTGCTGTAATATTCTGTACTTGTCAATGAGCAAACTTCTTCTAAAGAAAGTCCGATCTGTTTTAAACCCCGCTCACTCATGTATGCAACAGTCCAATTTACTGTTTCATGTATAATTACAACCCCTGGCATTTGATCGAATGCCTTTACATTTAGATCTATTAAATTACGCATTACGGGCGTAAGCTGGGGTTTGTAGTTTTTAGGCATGAGGCGCATTTAGAAAATGATCCATGCAAAATACTCAAAATTAAGTAGATAGCAAATAGCCCTTAAGTTTTTAATCTAGCTTAAATATTTTCCAACAATTGGCATTCTTCTACCCATGCCGAATGCTTTTGGCGAAACACGTAATATTGGTGGTGTTTGGTAACGTTTAAATTCAGCTACATTTACCATTTTTAAAATTCTTCTAACTAACGCTTCCTCGAAACCTTTAGCAATTAATGCTGCAGAACCTTGTTTTAATTCGATGTGCTGATATAAAATTCGATCCAAGATATCGTATTCTGGTAACGAGTCAGAATCTTTTTGGTCGGGCCTTAATTCTGCTGAAGGTGGTTTAACAATTGTATTGATTGGAATTAATTCTCTCTCCTTGTTAATGTATTTCGCCAACTGAAAAACCTGTGTTTTATAAACATCGCCAATTACACCAATTGCACCACACATATCGCCATACAAAGTTCCATAACCAACAGCACATTCACTTTTGTTAGAAGTGTTAAGCAAAATGTAGCCAAACTTATTACTCATTGCCATAACAACAGTACCACGAATTCTGGCCTGTATATTTTCTTCCGTTAAATTAAATGGCATACCTTTAAATGCTGGAGCCAACATACTATCGAATGCTACAGCAGCATCTTTAATAGGCACAATTTCGTGTAAGCAGCCAATGTTATTCACTAAGTCAAGTGCATCTTGTACAGAGTGATCAGAAGAGAACTTAGAAGGCATCAATACAGCCATAACATTCTCAGCGCCTAACGCTCGGCAAGCCAAAGCACAAACAACTGCTGAGTCTATTCCTCCCGATAATCCTAAAACAGCTTTACTAAATCCTGATTTTTGAAAATAATCTCGAATTCCTAATATTAATGCATCGTGAATTTGTTCTATATCGGTTAACCGTTCTGCTTGAGGATATTTATTGCGAACATTCTCTACTTCTGTCAAATCGAAAACCTGTAAATCTTCTTCGAAATACTTCATTTCAGCTTTCATTTCTCCATCTGCATCGAAAACTAAAGAACCGCCATCAAAAATAATTTCAGTTTGGGCACCTACTTGGTTTACATAAAAAACTGGTAAATGATATTTTTTCGCGTTATCTGAAAGCACTTTTATGCGTTCATCATCATGCGTATAAGAAAATGGTGAAGCCGCAATGTTAATCATCACATCAGGCTGTTCTTTAATCAACTCATCCATCGGATTTGAAACATACAATGGATTATCATTAATATTCCAAAGGTCTTCGCAAATGGTTAAAGCAATTTTCTTTCCCTTAAAATCGATACACTTAAACGAAGTTGAAGGTTCGAAATAACGGTATTCATCAAAAACATCATACGTAGGTAGTAAAGCTTTTTTGGTAATGGCTTTAACTTTCCCATCTTCAATAAAATAGGCTGCATTAAACAAATCTTTACCTTGCAAAACATCGTTTCTAATTGGTAAACCAATAATACAGGCAATATCCGTACAATATTTAGCAATATCTTGAGCAGCATTTTCGCAAAGCGAGATAAAATCGTCAAATTCAAGAAAATCCCTTGGTGGATAACCACAAACGGCAAGTTCTGCAAAAACAACCAAATCTGCTCCTTTATCTTTTGCAGATTGAATGTTGCTGATTATTTTTTCTGTATTTGCTTCGAAATTACCGATGTGATAATTGAGCTGCGCTAATGCTATTTTCATTGATGAGTACCTGTTAAAATTATAAATGTTGCGGCTTAAAAGAAAAATCCAAAGTTAAGAGCTAAGTAATGATTCTTAACATTTCTGCTGTTATCCTTTACAATATTAGTGAAACCGTTGTTAAAAGTTAAACCTGCCATAATACTGGTATTTCCAGACACATCGAATTCTCCACCACCGCCAATAATAAGACCAGCACGGTAAAACCTCGAATAATCAGAAATATTTTGATTATCGCCAACCTGAGCTCCATTTCTTACCGCATTTTGCTTGGCACTTATATTAAAGCCATTTGATAAACCAAATTGACCATAAAACCTTCTTCCATCAGTTTTCAAAGTTTTCAATTTTATAGTTAATGGCAGTTCGATGTATTGCATTCTATATTTCAAATCGTAGCCCACAGGATTTGTATTGCTGCTAGACATGTGATAAGGATTTACATTTATCTCCGTGCTTTTACCATTAATGGTTGTTATAGTTAAAGCGGTAGAAAAACTATAGTTAGGCGCAAAATTAAAGTCGCCGATTAATCCATATGAAAAACCTAAACCTATGCCTTCGGTTTTACCTTGTTCTGGTTTTATCCACCCAACAGTAGGCGTTGCAGTTAAACCTAACCTAAAACCAAAACCTGGTCCGTTAAAATTTTGGGCCCAAACGCTGGCGCTTAAAAAAGATAAAATAAAAATCGTTGTTATTCTTTTCATACCTTATGTATTTTATATTTGTTGTATAATGAAGTATAACGTAAAACGCAGGCAAATTTATCTAATTTTTCTTTTTGCACTTGCATTTATTTCCTGCAAGCAAAATAAGCGACCAGATATTAGTAATATAAAACTTGATATAAAAATCGAAAGATTTGATAAAGAGCTTTCTACGGGCAAAAACAAAAACTTGCAACAACTTTCATCTCAACTATCGAACAAATACGGTTTTTTCTATGATGACTATATTCACAAAATGGTAGGTTCGCCCGATTTTACTGGCGATTATGTAATTTCAGGATTATTTAAAGACCCGGCTTATATCGATTTAACGAAAGAAGTTGACAGCGTTTTTCCCAACCTTAATACACAAGAAACTGGCTTAACTGAAACTTTTAAATACATTAAATATTACTATCCAAAAGCCAAAGTACCAAAGTTTATTTCTTTCGTTTCAGGTTTTTCTTATCAGGTACCTCTTGGAGATAATTATATAGGAATAGGCTTAGATATGTTTCTGGGCAAAAACAGTAAATTTTATAAAGGCATTATAGAAAGTGTACCTATGTACATGTCGCGAAGATTTTCGCCCGAAAACATGGTAACCAGAGTTGCTGAAACTTTTGCACATGAAGAACTTTTTCCAGAGCCAGATGCTAATCGAACACTTTTATCTAAAATGATATTTCAAGGGAAAATACTTTATTTTCTAGATCAGGTTTTGCCCGAAAATATTGCCGATACAGCTAAAATTGGCTACTCATCAAATCAATTAGATTGGACACAAAATTTTGAATCGGATATTTGGGCTTATTTTTTAGAGAATAATTTACTTTACGAAACCGATTATCACAAAATTCAGGTTTATTTATCTGATGGACCTTTTACGCCAGGTTTAGGCGAAAATCGAGATTCTGCACCTAAATTAGGCGTTTGGACAGGCTGGCAAATTGTAAGAAAGTATATGGCTGAAAACCCAAAAATAACCTTACAACAACTAATGGCAGAAAATGATGCCCAAAAAATTTTAAATAAATCGAAATATAAACCTAAGAGAAAATAATTTAACGTTTTAAGTGGACGGTTCAAAAATTGATGTAACAATTTATGGATTAAAGAGTTTAATCATACAAAGAAGATCCTAAATCTATATAAATGAAAGTTGGTATTGTATTATCTGGCGGAGGAATAAGAGGAATTGCGCATTTGGGTGTTTTAAAGGCATTCAGCAATTTGGGTATTACTTTTAACCAGATTAGTGGTACTAGTGCAGGTGCAATTGCTGGCGCTTTTTTCGCAGCAGGTATCGACCCAGAAGAAGGTTTAAATATATTCCTTAAAACTAAATTATGGCGTTTTGTTCGGCCTGCCGTTGGCTCTTTAGGCTTAATTAACATCGAAAATACATCCTTAATTTTAAAAGAATATTTTCCAGAAGATTCTATAGAGAAATTAAAAATTCCATTAACAATAGCAGCGGTAAATTTCAGTGAAGGTCGTTTGGTTTACTTCACCAAAGGTCCGTTAATCCGTTCTATACATGCTTCGAGCTGTATTCCAGGTATATTTAAACCTATAATGATTGATGGGCAAATGTATGTTGACGGTGGAATTTTAAATAATTTCCCTGTTGAACCTTTAATGGAAGATTGCGATTTTATAATCGGCTCATCTTGTAATCATTTAAAACCAGTTGATAAAATTACAGGAATAACCAATTTAATGGGAAGAGCTGGCGTAATGTCGATCAATCACGATATGGAACGTAAGGCCAAGTTCTGTAACGTAATGATTGAGCCAAAAGGCTTAGGCGCTATTAGCACCTTTGATATGAAACGTGCAGAAGATATTTACTGGTTGGCACACGAAGAAGCTTTAAAAGTAATTAAAAATACGCCAGAGATCAGAGCATTAATACCACCCAATACCTTGAAAGGGACTTTGCCTTTTAAGCAGTAATTCAATATTCAAATTTAGCTTTGTTAGCTTTGTTTTAAAGCGTAGTTTATGGCTTTGGGTTAAGTTTCACCAATCGCTCGCCTTCTAAAACAGGAATCGCTTTACAAACATTTAATTGAAGGCAGAAAACAACATCTTCCTCAATATTTAGTTGCGCCAAACGATGGCTGTGCGATGACTTATGCAGATATTTCCTTAAATCATCCTTCGCAAGCATATATAAATCTTCAGCAGCAACGCTAGAATCATCAAAGTGTTCGAAGTTTTTGCGTAGTTTGTTTACCACAGCACCAGCAAATAAAGTATCCTCTAAATTAAACTGATCTTTCCAGCCCGCACATAAAAGCAAAACATTTTTATCCTGGCTTGCTAGGTAATCGCTAAGCGAATCTAAATTTAAGAACGAACCAATAACCACCTGATACGCTCTTTTATTGGCAAGATGTAAAGCTTTTGTTCCGTTAGTAGTTGTTAAAACAATTGTTTTACCAGCAACCTTTTCTTTAGTGTACGAGAAAGGAGAATTACCAAAATCATAGCCTTCTACAACTTCTCCATTCCGTTCTGCAGCCAGCAAATAACCTTTTTCTTGGTAGGCTAAACATTCTTCCACTAATGAAACTGGGATGATGGCTTCAGCACCGTTTTCGATACCGAAAGTAATAGATGAGGTTGCCCTTAATATGTCAATAACAACAACAATGCTCTGCTCGATATCATATAAATCAATCAGTGCAGGCGTTAAACAAACTTCAATTTTTTTCGACATGTTCTGCGTATCGGGTATAAAGATCAGGTATCAAGATGATTTGTTTTGATACCTGATAGTAAATACTTAAATCTATTTATAAAAAGGGAACTTAACTACTTTGGCTTTAATTGGCGTATTACGGATATTAATAAAAACCTCTGTACCTTCTTTCGAGAAATCTTTAGCCACATATCCCATACCAATTGCTTTTTGTAATGATGGCGCTTGTGTACCCGAAGTTACCTTACCAATAATATTTCCGTCAGCGTCAGCAATTTCATAATCATGACGAGGAATACCTCTATCAATCATTTCAAAACCAACCAATTTCCGCTGAATACCTGCTTCTTTTTGTGCCTGTAAAGCTTCAGAATTTGTAAATGGTTTAGAGAATTTAGTAATCCAACCTAAACCAGCCTCAATTGGCGATGTCGTATCATCAATATCATTTCCATATAAACAGAAACCCATTTCTAAACGTAAAGTATCGCGGGCAGCTAAACCAATTGGTTTAATGTTATAAGATTTTCCAGCTTCAAAAACTAAATCCCAAATCTTCTCAGCATACTCGTTTTCAAAATAAATTTCGAAACCACCTGCACCAGTATAGCCAGTAGCAGAAATAATAACATTTTCTACGCCAGCAAAAGTACCTTTAACAAAACTGTAATACTCCATCGATGCTAAATCTACATCAGTTAAACTTTGCAAAGCATCAGCAGCTTTTGGTCCTTGAATAGCTAATAAAGAAGTTTTATCAGAAATATTATGCATTTCTATACCTTTATCGTTAAAGCTCTGAATCCAATTCCAATCCTTTTCAATGTTCGATGCGTTTACAACCAACATATAAGTTTTATCATCAATACGATAAACCAAAAGATCATCAACAATACCACCATCTTTATTTGGCAGGCAAGAATATTGCACTTTACCATCGTAAAGTTTCGATGCATCGTTACTGGTAACGCGTTGAATTAAATCTAAAGCATTTTCGCCTTTCAAAATAAATTCGCCCATGTGGCTCACATCAAAAACACCAACACCATTACGTACAGTTGCATGTTCTGCATTAATACCTTCGTAGGTTACAGGCATATTATAGCCTGCAAAAGGAACCATTTTAGCGCCTAAAGCGATATGTTTTTCTGTTAAAGCTGTATTTTTCATGCTTAATATATAGTTGGCGGCAAAACTACTAAGAAAAAGGCAATGTTTTGGGCAAAATGTTAAAGCATTTAGAAAAAGAAAGCTCGTATTTCATCGGCTTTGCAGTCCCGCCATTTATTACAATCTTTTGTAATTGGTACCGTAAACTTGTCGGGCTGCAGCAACAAAAAGTATTTCCATTATTGTCGGGTTTATAAAACAAAAGCTTGTTCCAAGAAACTAAATTTTACGTTATAATGCAGGAAAAATTTATATTCGTCTCATTCCTAAATTTCTTGGCTATAAATTAGAAATCTACCCACCAATCTTAAAAATGAAAACTCTCGAAAAAATACAAAATCTACTTCCAATTGGATATCTCTATTTAGTACTAATGGGCATATTAAAAGAAAGTTTATTGTATTACCAGCTTGGTATAAATATTTTAAAGTATTCTACCATAATGGATATTTTAATTAGCCCCATCGCCGATTTAACTGCAAATCCTGTTCTGTTAGGTCCTGCTGTAATTCTGTTTTTTATACTGCCATTTTTAATAATTCGCTTTCTATCTGCAAAAAGCAATAAAAAATGGGTTCAAAAAATTTCAGGTTTAAAAAATGGTGCTGAAGCATTAACTGTAGAACATGTTAAAAATCATTTTTCAAGATTGCTTTTCTTATTTATCACCGTCAGTTTGCTATCGTTTTTTCTTGGTATTGGAATTGGTAAAGGTCATTCCATTTCAGAAAAGATAAAAAACAACAGATTGGAATTTCATGATAAAATAAATTTCAATACTGGAGAATCGGAAAATGTTTACATCATTGGTTCGAATAGTGTTTACTATTTTTACTTAACAAAAGGCACTAAAACTATAAAAATTGCACCAGTCGGCACCATTAAAAATATTGAGTTAATAGATAATAAAATGTTTAGATGAGCAATAAACGATACGCTGAGATGAGCAATGAAGAATTGCTAAAAAGTCAAAAATCAATAAAAACAGTTACTGCTATACTTGCTGGAATGCTACTATTTCTTTTTGCAGTAAACATTTTTTTAGCCTTTAAGAAAGGCTTTAGTGCATTAAATGCTGTGCCTATTGCTTTGCTTCCAATTGTAATTATTAACGTAAATACATTGAAAGAAATTAAGAAAGAGTTAAATTCAAGAAATATTTCCGAATAGGAAAAACGTTAACAAATAATCAAGCAAAAGTATGAAACAAGAATGGCTTGAAAGATGGGATGCCAGGTATAGCAGTGAAGAATTTGCTTATGGCGAACAGCCTAATAACTATTTAAAAGAGCAACTAGAAAAACTTAAACCAGGTAAAATCCTTTTTGCTGCAGAAGGTGAGGGAAGAAACGCGGTCTTTGCTGCTAGACAAGGCTGGACAGTTTCGGCTTTTGATATCAGTGCCGAAGGTAAAAACAAGGCCATTCAACTGGCTAACAAAAATAATGTACCAATTGACTATCAGGTTGGAGAACTTCAAAATCTAAACTTCCAAACCAATCAGTTTGATGTTATTGCCTTAATTTATGCGCACTTTCCTGCAAATATCAAATCTTCTATTCATCAAATGCTCGACAAATATTTGAGCAAAGATGGTATTATAATTTTCGAAGCTTTTAGCAAAAATCATCTCGATTACTTAGCTAAAAATGAAAAAGTTGGCGGGCCAAAAGATATAGAATCGCTCTTCTCTATAGATGAAATAAAATTAGACTTTCCTAATTATGAAGTTATAGAACTGGAAGAAAAGGAAATCGAATTAAGCGAAGGAAAGTTTCATAATGGAACAGGCTCAGTAATTAGATTTGTAGGACGCAAAAAATAATCCTTAATAAATGATAACAAAGATTACATCAACAACGCCCGATTCTGAAATTGTAACTTCGAGAGTTGTTAATGCTCCAATTAAAATGGCTTTTGAAGCTTGGGCCAATCCAAATCATTTAAAAAATTGGTGGGGACCTAATGGTTTTACCAATACTTTTAACGAGTTCGATTTTAGAGTCGGCGGCACATGGAGTTTTATTATGCATGGGCCCGACAAAGGCAATTACAACAATGAATGCGAATTTATTAAAATAGAAGTGCCTAATTTAATAGCTTGGAAACGTCATTCTCAACCGCTTTTTCAGGTATTAGCTACCTTCGAAGAGGTTGCCAATGGCAAAACCAATGTTGTGTTTAAAATGCTTTTCGAAACTGCAGAAGAATGTGCCAAAATAAAAAAGTTTGTTGTAGATAAAAACGAAGAAAATTTCGACAGACTTGAAGTTGAACTAAGTAAAATGATTTAATAAAATGAACCCAAAAGTTGATTTTTATTTTAACAAAGCTGGAAAATGGCAGCAGGAAGTTGAAAAATTAAGGAATATAGTTCTCGATTGTGGACTTACTGAAGAGCTAAAATGGGGATGTCCTTGCTATACTTTCCAAGGGAACAATGTTGTTTTAATCCACGATTTTAAGGACTACTGTGCCCTCCTTTTTAATAAAGGAGCGTTACTAAAAAACACAAACAATATTTTAATTCAACAAACGGAAAATGTACAAGCTGCCCGTCAAATTCGTTTCACAAATATTCGCGAAATAATCGATTTAGAACCTATACTTAAATCTCATATTTACGAAGCGATCGAGATCGAAAAAGCAGGTTTAAAAGTTATTTTAAAGGATACTAAAGAATTTAAAACCGCTGAAGAATTTCAACAAAAATTAGAAACAATACCAGAATTAAAAACAGCATTTGAGGCTTTAACACCAGGAAGGCAAAGAGCTTATAAGTTATATTTTGCTGCTCCGAAACAATCTAAAACCCGCGAATCGAGAGTTCTGAAATCTATACCGCAAATTCTCAATGGTAAAGGGCTTAATGATTAATTTCAATATAAGTAGATTATGAGTAATAAGAAGGTTTTACAACCAGAACAAATTGAAACGCTCATCAAAACGTTAAAAACACGATTTGAGAAGAATACAAATCGCCATAAGAACATGGAATGGGCTAAAGTAGAATCAAAGCTACAAACAAATTCAGAAAAATTATGGTCGCTGAAGGAAATGGAAGCTACGGGAGGCGAACCTGATGTTATTGATTATGATACAAAAACGGAGGAATACATTTTTTGTGACTGTTCTCCAGAAAGCCCTAAAGGAAGAAGAAGTTTTTGCTACGACCGTGAAGCGCTTGATGCCAGAAAAGAAAACAAACCAGAAAATAATGTTATTGATGCAGCTGCAGTAATGGGTATCGAGCTTTTAAATGAAGAGCAGTATCGTAACTTACAAAAACTTGGAAAATTTGACGAGAAAACATCGAGTTGGGTTGCTACCCCAACAGCTATAAGAAAACTTGGCGGTGCTCTTTTTTGCGATTATAGATATGATACCGTATTCGTTTATCATAATGGAGCGCAATCTTATTACGCAGCAAGAGCCTTCCGTGGCTTACTAAGAGTTTAAAAAATATGCTATAAATTTTGCAGCAAATACATCCGAATTCAAGAAATTTACGCCAAACTAAAAGAAAAATAAATCGGAGTTTATTGCTAGATTAATTGAAGCCTATTTGTATAGAAAATAAATTAATCTGCTTTTACACTGATTAGATCTTCATAAATATTTAGCATTTGAGATGATATTAAGTGCACACCATGTTCGTTCTCTACAGTTTTACGAGCGTTCTCGCCTATTTCGAGCCAACGTTTTGGATTAATTACGCACTGTAATATAGAACGATAAAATTCATCAGCAGAATCTGCAATTAAAATATCGTGTCCATGTCTGCAATTTATACCTTCGGCAGCTGTAGTGGTTGCAATAATGCATTTCTTCATAGCCATACCTTCAATAATTTTTACCCGCATTCCTGTACCAGAAATCAAAGGAACAATCATTATTGCTTTCGAATTCATAAATTCTACAGCATCAAAAACTTCACCTTCTACAATCAAATTATCCGAATCGTACTCGAAGAAATGCTTCTGCATGTTTTTTCCTGCAATGTAGAAACGGAGATCTTTGTTTAGTTTTTCGATATCAGGCCAGATATCATCTAAAAACCACTCTAAACCTTCTTGATTGGGCCGCCAATCCATAGCCCCTAAATGAAAAAGTGTTGGAAAACTAGTTTTCGTTTTATCAACTTTATACCTTTCTAAATCAATAGCAACGGGAAAAACTGTCATTGGCACTTCACAGCCAAACATTAAAATACTTTGTCGATCAGGCTCACTAATTGCAAAAATTTGGTGAAAACGATTAATCTGTTCGGTTTCATAAGCTTTCAGTCGTTGTGCCAAAAATGCCAAATATTTCCTTCTGATTAAAAAACTTTCCGAATGCGAAAGTCGTTCCCACATTGTAAACTCAATATTATGTGCTCTGTAAATCAATTTGGCGTTGCTATTGGCCTTAACAACATCAAGGTAAGGAACTACAAAAAGTCCTTCGAACTGAATAATGTCAAATGTATTTTCACGTAACACGTTTTCGAGCTGTCTTGCCGCATCTTCATTGTAATACCTGGAAACATTGTAAGATTCGTTTGTGAAAATATTAAAAAATGCCGCCCATACATTTACTTCTGTATCTAAATCGTGTGTATGAGTTTTTATTTTTTCAAAAATTGGATCAGAGATATCTTCCAAATCCAATCTGGAATTTGCAGGGTTGAGGCTAAACAAAGTAATATCGGCACCAAGTTGTAGTAAACCTTTCATGGTGTTGTAAACCACAATAGGATAACCACTATTTGGCGGAAAGGGAATCCGCTTAGTAATTAACAGAATTTTCACGATGTTGTGAAAATACGAAATTTAGATGTTTTTTGAAAACAAATCGAGTTGAGGCGCACTAACATTAAAAGTTTTTCGGTGAAACGGCGATAAACCGATTTCTATTACCGCTCTACGATGTGCAATTGTTGGATAACCTTTATTTTTCTGCCAGTTATACTCAGGAAAATCTATATGTAGATTAGTCATATATTCATCGCGATGCGTTTTTGCCAGAATGGAAGCTGCTGCAATATTTAAATATTTTCCATCGCCTTTAATAATACAACTATGTGGAATTTGAGGATAGGCTTTAAAGCGATTACCATCGATAACTAAATATTTTGGTTGAGTTTTTAATTGTTCTATAGCACGATGCATCGCCAGAAAAGAAGCATTTAAAATATTTATCTTATCAATTTCTTCATGATCGCAAGAGGCAACAGCCCATGCCAAAGCTTCTTTTTCAATTATAGGTCGAAGTAAATCGCGTTGAGTATGTGTTAACTGTTTAGAATCATTTAAACCTTCTAAAACAAAGCCTTTTGGAAGAATTACAGCAGCAGCAAAAACTGGCCCTGCAAGGCAGCCCCTACCAGCTTCATCGCAACCAGCTTCTAAAAATTCATATTGATAACAGTTTAACAGCATTGTGCAAATTTAAAGAATAACGGTTATATTTCTTCAGGCTATTACAGATTAAGTAAATTTGATTAAAACAAGTATGAGGAAATACAACGAAATTTTAGCAAACCGAATTGCGGAAAAATTAATGGATTTGCCAGATGTGGAGGAAAAAATAATGTTTGGTGGTATTGTTTTTATGGTTAATGGCAAAATGTGCATTGGTGTATCGAAAGAAGATATGATGCTACGGATAAATCCCAAGGCTTTGGAAAATTTAGACAACAAAAACGGCTGGAAGCAAATGACTATGGGAAGCAAACTAATGAAAGGCTATATTTTAGTTTCAGAAGATGTACTTAACCGAAATGGCGAACTGGATTTCTGGATCAACTTGGCATTGGAGTTTAATCCAATAGCAAAGGCATCAAAACCTAAACGCTAATATTTTGTCCCTTTACATCAAAAGCATCGCGTAAGCCAATGGCTAAAACATTAAATGCATAAACCGTAAACATTATTGCCAAACCTGGTAAAACGGCTAGATAAGCGGCATCCATGATAATGTAACCAAAATGTTCCTTAATCATGCTTCCCCAACTTGGCATAGGCGGCTGAGCGCCAAAGCCCAGGAAACTCAACCCTGTTTCCAGTAAAATTGCGGATGCAAAATTTGCAGATGCTACAACTAGAATAGGCCCTGCAATATTTGGTAAAATGTGCTTTACAATTGTTCTAGATGTACTAAAACCCAAAGCTCTTGCGGCCTCTACAAATTCAACTTCTTTTAAAGCCATTACCTGTCCACGAACAAGTCTTGCTACATCAACCCAGGTTGATAAACCAACGGCTATAAAGATTTGCCAGAAACCTTTTCCTAATGCGAAGGAAATTGCAATAACCAATAATAGCGAAGGCAGCGACCAAACTACATTCATAAACCAACTTATTGCGGCATCTACTTTGCCACCAAAATATCCTGCAATTGCACCCAAGCTTACCCCAATAAATAAGGAAATAAGCACAGCCATTAATCCTACCGAAAGTGAAACCCGAATGCCTAATACTAATCTACTTAATAAATCTCGACCATAAATATCAGTACCCAAAAGGAAAGTTTTTGAATAAATATTATTTAACTCTAATAGTTTCTTTTCGTTGCCGAGTTTGGAGGGTAATGTGCAATTATTACATAAATCTTTAAGTTTATAACTAGATTCTTCTGCCCGTTCATCATCTCCAATATATTCGCGAATAAAAACTTGATTATTTGAAATTCTGTAAGAAGTTATAGGAATACTTTTAAAATTTGGTTCCTGGCCATAAAGCATGCGTTCGAAAAAGTTAACTTTTTTAACTTTTGGATTTTTGCTAATGATTAAAAACTGAAAACTCCGACCTGGTTTTTTATTGGTAAGCTGCAAATGCATGGTATTTGCATTTGGCGAATTATCGGGCATAATCAGATAGCCTAAAACTCCAATCAACATCAAAAGTAAAATAAAAATCAAGCCGCTTAGCGCAAGCTTGTTTCTACGAAATTTTAACCAGACTTTTCTTGATGGGCTATTATCCATTATCTAACCATTCTGCCTTTCCAATTGTATTTTCCGCTATTTCCTGCAATGCCGATATAGATAATGTACAGAATATGTAAAACATTTAAAAGAGGAATTAAAACCATCAGGCTTCTGCGTTTTGCAAAACCTGTTACATTCCATAAAAATAAGCTTTCTAAAATCATTTTAGCTAAAATCTGATAAAATGTAATCATGAAAAAACCTGGAATAAAAAATCCTGCTATAAAATTAGCCAAAATGCTAACATTAAAGCTCCAAACGAATACACCTAAAACAATTATTGATTTATTTTTATAACGCGTACTTTTCGAAGCCCAACGTTTACGCTGCTGAATAAAAGAAGCCAAAGTTGCTTTTGCATGCGTGTAAACAATGGCATCCTGGTTTTTTAAAAACCCAATTTTATCGGGATACTTTGCTGCGATTTTATGTAGCAGCAGTTCATCATCACCAGATGCTAAATCATCAATCCCCTGAAAACCCCCAACCTCATAAAAAGTCTTTTTCTCGTAAGCCAAATTTGCTCCATTACAGGTCGATGGTTTTCTATTGCCTATCGTTGATGCCCCCAAACCTATCAAGTATAAAAACTCTAAAGACTGCAATCGTTCAAATAAATTGTGCTCCTGAAAATAAGCCACGGGCGATGAAATCATTTTATACCCTTTTATCTGATAAAAATCTACAATACTCGAAAGCCATTTTTCACCCATTCTACAGTCAGCGTCTGTAGTAATAATTAAATCGCCAGAACAGCTTCCAATTGCAGTTTGAATCGCCTTTTTTTTATAAGAATTCAGGGCCTTATCTTCATTAAGCTTAATCAGTTTTACATTTTGATTAACATAACTCAAAACTATTTCGGCAGTCCGATCCGTAGAATGATCATCAATAATAATAATCTCTGTTAAATTTTTTGGGTATTGTTGCGCAAGTAAATCGTCGATGGTTTTACTAATATTCAATTCTTCATCTCGTGCGGCAACAATAATCGAAACCTTGGTTTTGGATTCAGAATTATGTGCTTTAAAAAAGATAAGCTTATGCCAGCCTGTAATAAACGTGACCACTAAAAAACCGTAAATTAACGTTAGAGCAGTTGATATTAGACTAATTAGATTTAGAATTTCCAAAAAAATTGAGTTTAAAAACGAAATAAGTGCCTAAGATAGCAGGAATAATAATATTTATTAGCCATATACTTGCCGTACATGCAATAACGGCAACATCTTGCTTGGTTATATAGCTAAAAAAGTACGAGGCTGTTACACTTCTAATACCAACATCAAACAAATCGAGCGACGGCAAAGTAGATTGAACAAAAAATAAAATGCAGATCATCATTACAATATCTGCATAATGCAAACCTGGAACCAGCCAAATAAAAAGTATAAAATATTGGGAGCTAAAAACCAGGTAGCGGGCTAAACAAAACATCAAAATTCTGAACAGTTCTCCCTTTCGGTAACGGCCCAAAATACTGTAAAATTTCTTGTATTTACGAGTAAATTTAAATGATAATAAAATGCCATTAAGCCATTGTATATTAAAATAAAATACGATAAAGAAAAGACAAAAAGCTACAGCTAAAATCTGAATGGCGAAGAATAAACGATAATCTAAATCGATAAAACGATAAATAAATAAGCTTAAGGCAATTGCACCAAAAATATTAGTTAAAACCAACTGACCAATATTTCCGACCGCCATTGCAACTACGCCTACAATTCTTCTTTTGGGTGATAAGAAGAAAACTCTTCCTCCGTATTCACCTAATCGGTTGGGCGTAAAAATGGCTAATGTTAGTCCGCAGAAAACAGATTCAATAGCCCTGTAAAAGCTGAAACTTTCTATTTTCAACATTAACCTCTTCCACTTTGCAGCTTCTAAAAACCAGTTTACAAACATTAATAAGAAAACCAATCCGATAATGCTTATAATTTCTACTTTTGGAATATTGCTTAAAAGCAATTCGAAATTTTGCAGATTTTTATTGGCTACAACCTTGTGATAGATGAACCAAAAAGCAAATACAATAATTGCAGCTTTAATTATAATCGTTAATATTTTTTTGCTCCTTGCTGTCAACTTTATCTTTTTAGTTTGCAAATATGCTTAATATTGCTGTAATGTTGAACGAAAAAAAGGAACGCATAATTTTGGGAATTGACCCAGGTACAGCGGTGATGGGTTATGGGATTATTTTAGAGAAAGGGAATAAAACCGAATTGCTGAGTATGGGTGTGGTTAAAATGACTCACCTTGATGATCCTTTCTTAAAACTTCAACGAATTTTCGAAAAAACAGTTGTACTTATCGATCAATATAAACCAGACGTTTTAGCTATTGAAGCTCCATTTTATGGAAAAAATATTCAGGTTTTATTAAAACTAGGGCGGGCACAGGGAACGGCAATTGCAGCGGCTCTTTCGAGAAACATATCTGTAACCGAATATTCTCCAAGAAAGATAAAGCAATCGATTACAGGTAACGGAAATGCCACTAAAGAACAGGTAGCTGCTATGCTGCAACGTTTGCTAAATTTTAAAGAAACACCCGAGTTTTTAGATGCTACTGATGGTTTGGCCGTTGCAGTTTGCCATTCGTTTCAAAAAATCACTACTGGAGGCAAATCTAAAACTTATTCTGGTTGGGAATCTTTTGTAACTGATAATAAGACTAAAGTTAAGGGCTTAGCTGTTAAAGCTAAGAAATAGAATTAGTTTCGGTCGGCGTTTCACCGACCGAAATACTATATAATCAATGTATAAAATTAAAGAACGAATTAACTTAGACTTTTTTTATTTCTATAGTATTTGAAAGCAAGGTATCCTGCAATTACAAGTAAAAATAACATCCACAGATTAGAAAGCGCTAAAATTAACTCCATAAATATTGTCCAACCGTTTACAATATTAAGCCATAAACGATTAGCAAAAGCAGGGCGGTAATCAGATAAATTGTCATTTGCAACAACCATTGTTTTTACGGTATTATCCTGATAAAAATTAAGTGTAATGGTACTGTATTTCACACGAGCATCGATACTCATGTTGTCAATTTTCCGATCAACATAATCATCCTTTAAGGCCAAAGAGGTTTCTATATTATCGGTTTTTTTTGATGGAATTTGAGCAATCTGATTAGAAGCAACTACCCTATTCTGAGCTTTCATTTTATTTGCCAGATAAATAATACTCTGATCGTCCATTTTCATGGATGAACTATTTACAAATACCGCAATTTTAGCAATAGTATTCGTAAACTCATCAAGTTTTTCTGATGGAACTTTAGCTACCAGATAACCTTCCGTACGATAAGAAGTAATTTCTTTTAATGAATCGGTAGATAATCTTACCTTATCTGTTTCTTGAATTGCACTTTCGATAGAAAATTCGGCAATTGCTCCGCCTTGGGCTTTGATGGTTTGACTTAATTGTTCTTTGGTTTTCTGAACATCTTTTACGCGAAACCGCATATCGGCGGTTTTAATAATCTTCGAAGCGGCAGTATCAATAGCTTCTTTATTTAATTCATTTACACTGATGGCATCAGCGCTTTCTGATTTTCTATTAGCATTTTGGCAACCAAATAATCCTACGATTATGGCTATAGCAATAATATTCCTTTTCATGATTTAGTGGTTCTAAAAAATTAATCATTTTAAATATTTGCTTCAAATGGCCATTAGAAGTTCAACGTATTTTTTATTGTAACGTTGTATTTTCCCTTTATACAAAAAAGTGATTTAGGTAACCCTTAGTAGCTCGAGGCTTTAAGTTTTGGCGAGTTATTAGGAGGATTTAAAGCCTAAAATTTTAGCTTTGAGATTGCATTTAGCACTCGAATAGTTAGGTTTTCGTATGTAAATTAAACCTGACAGTAGTGTGCATGAAGCCAATTCTTTCAATTGGGCGAGTAAAGCGAATGGCAGGGCTAATGGAACCCAAAAGCACAGAAACTTGCTTTTCTAAATAATATTAAAACAAAAAAGCCTGTCGTGATTTTTAACATGACAGGCTTTAATATTTAGAGAGAAATACTATGCGTCTAAAATTTTGAACACACCTTTAATACTAATAATTGCACCGATGAATAAAATAATCCATGAAACTAAAGATAACATAGATGAATCGAAGGCGAAACGTAAATAAGTACCAACCATGCAAACCAGTACACCAAAAATTATTAATTTGTAGATTCCAGCCTGGTTAGCTGTTTTCATGCTTTCTGTATTGTGCTTTATTTCGTTGTTCTCCATAATGTTTATTTTTATGATGCTGCAAAAGTAATACTTATTGCTGAATAATTACATAAACTTAGTAACTTTTTAATCGTTCTAAGCGCTGTTTTGCTTTGTCTTTATCATTTAGGTTTTCGCCTTGATATAAAGGCTTTTCCCAGTCGCCATACATTGGGTTGGGCAGTACAATATATTTCACGCCAAAGAGTGTTTGATTCGTACTAACCTGCTCTGTTGTATTCTTATTTTCACGGTAAAACACATTGGAGAAATCGCTTAAATTATCGCCACATAACATCAAAATATTGTGGGTTTCGGCTATTTTTTGTCTTCTAGGTTCTTTATTAGAAGTTCCTTTTGAAACGAGCAAATGTGCATCATCTGCATATGGAAAACCAAATTTTTGCAAGTTCTTAAGCGTTGGTGTATAATCTTTTTCATCACGGTTGCTGAGGTAGAAAGTTTCGATATTTTTAGAAGCCGCAAATTTTAAAAAATCTAAAGCACCTGGTACGGTATCTGCCTGTGATAAATTTGTCCACGCTGTCCAATCGGCAGGGTTATAGCTTAAACCTTTTTTAATTTCATGACCTTGGAAGGGAGAATTATCTAAAACAGTTTCATCTATATCTACAATAACACAATTTGGTTTTTTACTGGTATCGGCCCATAAAGCTTCTTTAAGTGATAAGCGGGCAAAATTATAAGCTTGAAAACATAGTGCTTTATATTCGCCCGAAGTTTGTTGCCAAAGCACTGCGTTAGTGTAATCTCTTGCTGGCGATTGCGCCTTAACAAAAAATGGAGCGAGTGTTAAGATGATTAAAATGTATTTTTTCATGATGGAATATTAATGAACAAAGATATTAACTCCTAATTATGCACAATACATTTATTCTAAATTAATTAAGGTAACCATCAATCAATTACGGTTAAACCACAAATAATTTACGCCATTTGTTATCCCATTAATTTTTTAGTTACAAGATTTCATTATTTTTAAGCACACACAAATAAAATCAATTATATGAAAACTAAAAAATTAATAGGGCTCGCAATAGCCTTATTGTGTCTTGCTGCCTGCAAGAAGGAAAACCCAATAATCGAGCCTCCAGTCATTGAAAAAACTGATCCATTGGAACTGTTAAAAGATTCTGTTTCGTACATTATTGATGGAAAGCAAATGGTACAAAAAAAATCACAAACAAGGAGTAACTCGTTAAGAAATGCCGTGGCTAATGTGAATCTCGATTCGTTAGTAAAGCAGAAAGAGTATACCTCGGGGGATAAAGATTCAGTGATGTTTGGAGTCGGGTTCCTTTTCGAAGATGGGAACAGAAACGGAATTGAGATCTCTTTCCTAAAAAAATACAACAAAAATCAAGCTCAGCCAGAAACCAACCAAACCAATTTTTTTGTACCCAAAAACAAATTAGATTTATTTTCTGTAGGCGAACGTAAATTCGCTATGGACTTTAGTAGAAATAATTCTCAAAACGGTGTTCTTTTTGAATTATCTGGAGATAATTATGGCCTGCAAACAAATGGATATTCGAGTCTTGCTTATCATGCGCCGTTAAAGCCTGAATTGCAAAGTCAATCTAAATTTGAAATCACAAACTTGCAAAAACTAAAATCAGGAAAGTACTTGTTAGAAGCAAAATTCAATGCATCAGTTTACCGGGCCGATGGCACGAATATTAAAAAAATTGAGAATGGATATTTACGGTTAATAATCAATCCAGAGAACCTTTATTTTTAACTAAAAAGCCCATTTCAATTAAGAATGGGCTTTTTAGTTAAATCCTTAGGCAAGCTTAGGATGACAAATCGGGTTTATCCGTTCAATGCTGCTGCACCACTTACAATCTCTGTTAACTCTGTTGTAATTGCTGCCTGACGAGCCTGGTTATACGAAAGTTTTAAAGCTTTCAATAATTCACCAGCATTTTCAGTTGCCTTATCCATCGATGTCATACGTGCGCCATGCTCAGATGCGTGAGAATCTAACACCGCTTTGTATAACTGAATTTTAATTGATTTAGGAATTAATTGTTCTACAATTTCTTCTTTCGAAGGCTCCAAGATGTAATCTACATTTCCAGCTTTTGCATCAGTTTTAACTTCTTCCTCTTTAACTAAAGGCAATAATTGTTCAGTAGTAATAAATTGGACCGCTGCGTTTCTGAAACGGTTGTAAATCACTTCCACTCTATCATATTCACCTTTAACAAAACCATCCATAATGGTATCGGTAATTTTGGTTACGTTTTCGAAGGTTAAAGCAGCATACAGTTCATTATTGTTACCAACAACGTTGTATTTACGCTTTTCGTAGAAATCCTGAGTTTTCTTACCAATAGAAATCATGCTAACATTACCGTTTTTAAACTGCTCGCTATATTTCTCAGCAATTAAATTGTTGGCCGCTTTAATTACGTTCATGTTAAAGGCACCAGCCAAACCACGGTTTGATGATACAGTAACAATTAAAACCTTATTGGGCTCACGCTCTTCGATAAAAGGCGATGAAGAACCCTCTAAACTTGCTGAAAGATTTTCTAAAATTTCTTTAAGTTTAGTTGCATAAGGACGTAAAGCGATAATTGCATTAGTAGCACGTTTCAACTTAGCAGCCGAAACCATTTTCATAGCTTTGGTAATCTGTTGGGTTGATTGTACCGACGCAATTCGGTTTCTTACTTCTTTTAAATTAGCCATTCTTTAAGTATCGAGTATTAAGTATCAAATATCAAGATTGGATTCGTTACCTGTCTTGATACCTGATACTCGCTACTTGTATCTAATTAATATTTACTTGAAATCTCTTTTGCAACTGTATCTAAAACACCGGTAATAGTATCATCAAATTTACCAGCTTTTAATGCTGCTAAAGTGTCTGGATGACGCATTTCCAATTGAGTTAAATATTCAGTTTCGAATTCTTTTACTTTATCAACTGGTACACTACGCATTAAGTTTTTAGTACCCGCATAAACGATAGCAACTTGTTTCTCTACAGTAAAAGGAGTAAACTGTGCTTGTTTTAACATTTGTACATTACGTGCACCTTTATCTAAAACCGATTTCGTTGCAGCATCTAAATCAGAACCGAATTTAGAGAAAGCCTCTAATTCACGGTATTGAGCCTGATCTAACTTTAAAGTACCAGCTACTTTTTTCATCGATTTAATTTGCGCATTACCACCTACACGTGATACCGAAATACCTACGTTAATAGCTGGACGAATACCTGAGTTGAACAAGTTCGACTCCAAGAAAATCTGACCATCAGTAATCGAAATTACGTTAGTTGGAATGTATGCAGAAACATCACCAGCTTGAGTTTCAATAATTGGTAAAGCTGTTAATGAACCACCACCTTTAACAATATGTCTAATCGATTCTGGTAAATCGTTCATTGCTTTTGCGATATCATCATTTGCATTGATTTTCGCAGCTCTTTCTAACAAACGACTGTGTAAGTAGAAAACATCACCTGGATAAGCCTCACGACCTGGTGGACGACGTAGTAATAATGACACCTCACGGTAAGCAACAGCTTGTTTAGATAAATCATCATAAACAATTAAAGCTGGTCTTCCAGTATCACGGAAAAACTCGCCAATTGCAGCACCTGCAAACGGAGCATAAAACTGCATTGGAGCAGGATCTGCAGCCGAAGCAGCAACAACAACCGTATATGGTAAAGCGCCGTTTTCCTCTAGTGTACGTACAATGTTTGCAACGGTAGAGTTTTTCTGACCAATAGCAACATAAATACAGAACACAGGCTGGCCTGCTTCATAAAATTCTTTTTGGTTAATAATGGTATCAATACAAACCGCTGTTTTACCAATCTGACGATCGCCAATAACCAACTCACGTTGACCACGACCAATTGGAATCATTGCATCGATTGCTTTAATACCAGTTTGTAAAGGCTCATTTACTGGCTGACGATAAATTACACCAGGTGCTTTACGCTCTAAAGGCATTTCGTAAGTTTCACCTTGAATTGGGCCTTTACCATCTAAAGGCTCACCTAAAGTGTTAACTACACGGCCAAGCATACCTTCACCAACTTTAATAGAGGCAATTTTTTTAGTACGTTTAATTGTATCACCTTCTTTAATCCCGTCAGAAGCACCTAAAAGTACCACACCAACGTTATCTTCTTCAAGGTTTAATACAATGCCTTGCAGGCCGTTTGCAAATTCAACCAACTCACCCGATTGAACTTTAGTTAAACCGTAAACACGGGCAATACCGTCGCCCACTTGCAACACGGTACCAACTTCTTCCAGTTCGGTTTCTGATTTGAAGCCCGCCAATTGCTGTCTGATAATTGCCGATACTTCGTCTGGTCTTACCTCTACCATAATTTTAATTTATATCTTTTTGTAAATGTAAATCTTGTACTTTTTTGTTATTCCAGTCCCGCTTTCTGCTTAATTTTTGTCCTTCGACTACGCTCAGGATGACAAAAATACCGCTGCCAATCGGGTTTATATTATTTATTGCAGTAGTTCTTTTGTTATTTCAGTACCACTCAAAGTTTCTAAAAAACCCCATCTTGATACTTAATACTAACTACTTTATACTTCTAAGCAGCAAATTCTTTCTTAAGTTTATTTAATCCGCTGGCAATGCTTGCATCAAACTGCTTGTCGCCAACCTTTAAAATAAAACCACCAATAAGTTTTTCGTCAATTTTTTCGTTAACAATAACCTCATTAGCGCCTAATTCTCTTTTTACAATAGCAACAATCTGTTCTTTAGCAGCTCCGCTTAAAACAGTTGCAGTTGTAACATCAGCAGTAACAATACCTTTTATTTTATTGTATTGCTCTATAAATTGTTTTGCAGTAGCAAATAAAATAGCTGAACGTCCTTTAGAAACCACAATTTTAAAGAAAGTAAGCGTTAACGCACCTACTTTATCAGTGAAAATCCCGTTTAAAATACCAGTTTTTTTATCTAAAGGTACAATTGGGTTTTTCAATATCGCTTCTAACTCCGGGGTTTTATCAACCACATTTTCAAACAATACCATATCGTTATAAGCATCAGCCAATGTATTATTTTCAACGGCTAAGTCTATTAATGATTTTGCGTATCTGCCTGCAACTTTAATTTCTGACATATATTTTGAGTCGTAAGTTGTAAGTGATAAGTGATACGTTTTAGTTGTTGATTAATAACCCGACAACTCTACCCAATACTTAAAACTTAAAACGTAATACTTATAACTTAATTTAATTCAACGTCTTTTAACAAATTAGCTACTAAAGCTTCTTGTTTAGTTTTATCATCTAACTGTGTACGTAAAACACGTTCAGCAATTTCTAATGATAATGTAGAAACCTGATCTTTAACTTCTGCTAAAGCTGCTTTCTTTTGGTTTTCGATTTCGATTTTAGCTTTCTCAATCAATTTAGCACCTTCTACCTGAGCTTGTTTTTTAGCTTCGTTTAAGATACCATCTTTTAAAGTTTTAGCTTCTTTCAAAATTTCATCGCGTTCAGCACGTGCTTGCTGCATTAAATCTTGATTTTGAGCAGTTAATCTAGCCATTTCTTGTTTAGCTAAATCCGCTTTGTTTAATGCATCATCAATACTTTGCTCACGCTCATGTATTGCTTTCATAATTGGTTTCCAGGCAAATTTACCTAGTAAAAACAACAACAGTAAAAAAGCAATGGTATTCCATACCAACAAGCCAATTTCAGGAACTAATAAATCCATCTTATATATTTAATATTCTTATTACACGATACAATTTAAACAAGAACCTAAACGGCAATCCCGAATAGGTTCTTGTATTGATTTTTTCTTTGATTATTTTGCAATCAAAGAAACTACTACTGCGAATAAAGCAACCGCCTCGATAAAGGCTGCAGCGATAAGCATAGCAGTTTGAATTTTTGAAGCGGCTTCTGGTTGACGAGCAATAGATTCCATTGCAGATCCACCAATTTTACCGATACCTAATCCTGCGCCAATTGCAGCTAGGCCTGCACCGATTGCAGCTAAAGATGTAATTCCCATTTTTATTTATTTATTTATTTAACAATTATTGTTCTAATTAATGGTGTTCCTCTACGGCCATACCTATAAATAAGGCCGATAGAATTGTAAATATAAACGCTTGAATAAATGCTACCAAAAACTCAATTAAGCCGATAAATACAGCAAAGAAAATTGAAGCAGGTGCTATCCAAAGTGAGTTAAAGATAAAAATTAAGCAAAGTAACGACATTACTAAGATGTGACCAGCAGTAATGTTCGCGAATAACCTGATGGCTAAAGCGATAGGCTTAGTGAAAACACCAAAAATCTCTACTGGAATCATTAATGGTTTTAACCACCATGGCACAGGCGGGTTAAGAATGTGTCCCCAGTAGTTTTTATTACCTTTAAAAGTGATAATTAAGAAAGTACATGCTGCTAAAACTATAGTTAAAGCAATGTTACCCGTTACGTTAGCACCACCTGGAAAGAATGGAACCAAACCTAACATATTGTTCAACCAGATAAAAAAGAATACCGACAATAGATAAGGCATAAAAGCCGCATATTTATGACCAAGATTTGGTCTGGCGATATCATCACGAACAAAAATAATAATTGGCTCTAAGAAAGATTGTAAACCTTTAGGCGCTTTACCTTCTCTTTTCTTATATGAAGAAGCAACTACAGTAAAAACAATTACTAACAGCACAACTGAAAGCAACATACTAAAAACGTTTTTTGTAATCGAGAAATCGATTGGGCGGGCGTTTGTTACTTTCTCTTCTCCACCTACGATTTCGTGAGAAACGAAAGAACCATGTTCATTTGCGGTAGTATTAGCGTAATAAATTTTATTGTGGGCAATTGCAAAACGTTGACCGTCTTTTTCTACAACCTGCGTACCATCATCATTAAACTTAAAAGCAGAGGAGTTAAAAGTTACCAAACCATTATTTGTCCATAAAATGATTGGCAAATGCAAATGAAAACCATGCTCTCCATGACCAAAAAGCGTAAAATAATGACTATCACTAATGTGATGAAAGATGAAAGTGGTAATATCAAAACCTTTCTCTTTTTCTCCGTGAGCTTCATTTTGGGCTACAGCCGAACCTACTTCACTTGTGTTTGCAACAGCACTATCTACAGGCAACGAAGCAACGCTATCAACTTGAGCGAAAGTATCATTTTTGATAGATAAAAACGCTGTTAAAAGCGCAAAAACAACAATTACCTTCTTAACTTTCGACATGAAAACTTGGTTAAAATCCATTTATTGGCAGTTTTTTACTTTAAATTTTGGTGGCGCAAGTTACACAACAAACAATACATTTCAAAGGCCGTAAACAATAAATAAAGAGAAAAAAAATTTACGATAAAAAGAACCGCATTTTCCTTAGTATTTATACTGTAAATCAGCACAAAAGCCATACAAAAAATCATCTTCACAATAACAGAGCCTAATATGGCCATAACACCCATCTCTGGATTTCGATTTATACCAATATAAGCAAGTGCGTAAGCGATATAAGTTATGCCAGCTAAAAAGCCAAAAATTACCCAAAAACTAGCCACAAAAAGCTGAGCTGTTGAAAAAATTAACGGCACGACAAAAATTAGGCTGATTAGCAATCCGACGAAAATCAAATAAAAACTGGTGAATTTGGCTAGAGTCAAGGGAATAATTTCTTTGCTATTTAAAAACTTTGCCAAAGATAAGGTTTTTAAAATCAAACATCTAGTAGAGTTTCACTAAATTGAATCGGTACTTAAAACGAGAATATTTTATTAATTACTTTTAAGCAGATTTTATAATACATCAAAATATAATTATCGAAATCACTTCATTACCTGCCTAATTACCTGAAATAAGGCTATCCCTACTCCTAATAAAGCAAAAGCCGCGGTAATGATATTCGTTTCGCTTTGTCTGTGCTGGTCTATTTTATAGCCTATAAAAGTTAGTAAACCTATTGTTGCAATCATTTGAAAACCAATAGCCGAATATTTTGCAGCTGCATTCACCTTTTTTTCACTATTCTCTTCTTTAGGCTTTTCCATTTTTTAATGCAATAATTATTTAACTTTGAATAATTAAAATTTGTTTCAAGATGAAATAATTTTAACTAAATTTTGTTTACTATATATCACTAACGCGATTATTTATACTTGAAAAAACATACAAACAAAACCTTTTCTCCCTTCCTTTTTCTTTTCAGCCTACTTTTTATCTACGGCTGTGTAGCTAATAAAGATACTGCCATAAGCCGTAAGATGCAAAACTTAACGGCAAGGTATAACTATATCTATAATTCTAATGTCTTACTTACCGAATATAATGAGGGTTTAATACAAACTTATTCCGATAATTACGATAAAATTTTGCCCGTCTATTTAGATCCAGAACCTCAGATAAATTTAACACTAACACCTGGTGTAGCCAATAAATCTTTAGATGATGTTATTTTTAAAGGACAAACCATCATCAACGATAAAAGTTTCAGCAATTACATCGATGATTCTTACATGCTTTTGGGTAAAGCCAACTATTTAAAAGGCAACTATTTTATCTCGTCAGAATACTTTGATTACACGGCAAAAACCTTTGGTAATAATTTAAAAACTTTCATTTTAGCCCTAAACTGGAAAGCAAAAAGCCAAATGCAGCTAAATAATATGATTTTTGCCGATAAGATTTTGGATACCATGTTACGTGCCTCCGATCAGCTGAAAAAAGATTTGGCAGAGCCATTGGCTACAACGGCGCAAATGCGTATTTATCAAAAACGCTATAAAGAGGCAATATTATTATTAGAAGCTGCCATTAGAAATGCTGACGAGAAACAGCTAAGAATTCGCTGGCAATATATACTTGCTCAATTACAGGAAAAGGAAAATGATTTACAAAATGCTTTCATCAATTTTACTAAGGTTGAAAACAGTAATGCTCCTTTTGAAATGTATTTTCATGCCAATTTAGAGCGTATAAAGTTAAAAGCTTTAATAAGTGGCTACAAAGTAAATGAAGATAAAGCTTTACTGGCTTTGTTAAAGGATGATAAGAATTTCGATTACAAAGATCAGATTTATTATAAAGTTGGCGAACTTTATAACACAGAGGGCAAATTTGATCAAGCAGAAGAAAGTTATAAAAAATCAATTCAGCAAAGTACCCGTAATCAAAACCAAAAGGCACTTTCTTATCTAAGAATTGCAGATTTAAATTTTAAAGAATTTAAAAATTACATCAAAGCAAAACTCTATTACGATAGTACAGTTACCATTTTACCTAAAAATTTCCCTGATTATGAAAGTATTGTTAAAAAGGCCGAAAACCTGCAATACCTTTCTGATAGGTATACAATCATAGCTAAAGAAGATACCTTACAGGCAATTGCTAAACTACCTCAAGATCAAAGAGTAGATAAAATTAAAAATCTCTTAAAATCAAAGGTCGAAGTTTCAAATCCTGCTTCAACAGGAAATCAATCTCTTGACAACGCTACGTTTTTAAATCCAACGTTAAATGCAAACCCCACAAATAACACTGGAAATGTTTTTTATTTTAATAATAATGCAGCGATAAGTAACGGCTTTAACGATTTTAAAAAACGCTGGGGCAACAGGCAGTTGGAAGATAACTGGCGTCAAAGTGTTCGTTCATCGGCACAAGAAAATAATCAAATTTTAGCTGGAAAAACATCCCCTGGACTTTCATCTACTACAGATCCAAATGCACAAACTACAGCAGATCAATCATTACTAGAAAAACAATATGCTGATGCTTTGCCTGTTACAGCTGAATTAGTTACCTTATCAAACCAAAAAATTATTGATGCCTACTTCGAAATAGCAAGTTTTTATCAGCAAGAACTAAACGATAAAGCGGAGGCAAATAAAGTTTATTTAGAACTTCTTAAGCGTTTTCCAGAGAACAATCATCTGGTAGCGATTTATTACAGCCTGTATTTAAATTATAAAGGTATCGAAGAGGGAAAGGCTAACGAATACAGGCAACTGGTATTAACTAAATTCCCAGAATCTAATTTTGCAAAAACGATTATCGATCCTTCTTATTCTGCAAAGCAGGATGAACTGGAAAACATTATAAATCAGAACTATAATAAAGTTTTCGAGGCTTATGCAAAAAAAGATTATGGAATGGTTGTTAAGCAATCGAATGAAAATATTGCTGCCTATCCAAACAATGATTTGGCAGCACAGTATGCTTACCTGAAAGCGATTGCTATCGGAAGGACTTCAAAGGTTGATCCCTTGCTAATCGAATTGAATAGTATTACAACACTTTATCCAAACGATTTAATTATCACACCTCTGGTTAAAGATCATTTAAAATATATCGAGGCTAACTTAGAAGAATTTAAACAACGTCGTGTGGCTTTAATAGATTTCGATTCTACTGAACCTCGGTTTGCTAATCAGGCTATACCTGCTGATGTTAAGCCAAAACCAATTGAAAATATTAATGCAGCAACGGTAACCAAACCAGCCGAAAATATGGCAAAACCTATTGAGAAGCCTGCTGAAAAACCAGTTGAGATTAAAACAGAAACGGGTAAACCAGCAAGCATTTTCAGTAATGCAACATCAAATACTTACTATTACGTTGTAGATGTTGAAGATGCTTCCTTAACTTTGAGCTCTTCCAGATTCGGTATCGGTCAGTTTAATAGAGGAAACTATCCTGATAACGATTTGGCCCATAAATTGGTAGAGTTAGATAACGACCAACTAATTTATGTAACCAGTTTCGTTGATATGGAAGATGCAAAAATATACGAAGAAAGTATTAAAGGGCAGCTTAAAAACATTATGAAAGTGCCTGCAAACAAATATAAAAGCTTCATAATCAGTAAAGAAAATTTCGAAAAAATAACAGATAGAACTCGTATTAACGAATATCTGGAGTTTTACAAAAACAATTATTAAAATGAATAAATCCCTTACAGCGGCAGATATTAAAAGATATAACTTTAGAATTTGGAAAATTGTAATTGGCGGTATTGCGTTATTTGCAATTTTTATTTCTATGATGGGATTTGGCCTTTTTGGCAGTTTACCCTCCTTCAGAGATATTGAACACCCTAAAAGTAATCAGGCTTCAGAAATTATTGCTGAAGATGGCCGCACATTAGGAACCTATTTTGTTCAAAATCGTTCGAATGTTACCTATAAGGATATTTCGCCTAATGTAATTAATGGATTAATTGCAACCGAAGATACCCGTTTTAAAGAGCACTCTGGAATTGATTTCCAACGTACTTTTACCATTATTGGCTACAATTTAATTGGTAAAAAACAAGGTGGCAGTACCATCACCCAACAATTGGCATTAAACCTGTTTTCAGAAGAAGGCAGACAAAGAAATTTCTTTAAGCGTGTAATGCAAAAGTTTAAAGAATGGGTTGTTGCCGTTAAACTGGAAAGAAATTATACCAAAGAAGAAATTATCACCATGTATTTAAATACGGTAGATTTTGGTAACCAGGCTTACGGAATTAAATCGGCAGCAAGAGTTTATTTTAACACAAGCCCTGATAAATTAACCGTACCACAGGCGGCAACATTGGTTGGTATGCAAAAAGGAATTACCATGTATTCGCCAACCCGTAACCCAGAGCGTTCGAGAAGTAGAAGAAATACTGTGATGGCCATGATGGTAAAATCTAATTTTTTAACTCCACAGCAATTTGAAGAAGAACAAGCCACCCCGCTTAATCTACATTTCAATGCCGCAACCGTCAACGATGGAATTGCACCATATTTCAGATCTGTTTTAAAAAATGATATCAAAAGTATTTTTGAAGATCAAGGTATTACAAAACCTGATGGAACCGCTTATGATTTAGATCGAGACGGGTTAAAGGTTTACACCACCATTAATTACGAAATGCAGGAATATGCCGAAGCAGCCCAAAAAGAATATATGAAAGTGCTTCAGGCTCAGTTTATAAACAGCTGGAAAGGCAGAAATCCTTTCAAGGATAAAGCTTTACAAGTTGATCAGGGTGTTAAGCGCTCTGACCGTTACAAAGCCGCAAAATTAGATGGCAAAACGGATGAAGAGATAAAAAAAGAATTTAATACCCCAACAGATCTAACCATTTTTACGTGGAAAGGAAATGTTGATACAACAATGAAACCAATTGATTCGGTTCGATATTACAAAATGCTTTTACGTAATGCCATGATGACTATGGACCCAACAAATGGTTATGTTAAAGCCTGGGTCGGAGGCATTAATTACGAACATTTCAAATATGACCAAGTTAAAATGGGAACTCGTCAGGTTGGTTCGACAGCAAAACCATTTACCTATGCGGTTGGTATCGAAAATGGTTTTTCTCCATGCCTAACCGTGCCAAACGTACCTGTTACAATAGAAGGCTACGGCGATCCTTACACACCAAGATCTTCTGGTACCCCACTTGCTGGTTCAATAACATTGCAAAAAGCTTTAGCTTACTCTCAAAATTACGTTACTGCGTACCTTATGAAACAAGTTGGTCCTGTGGCTGTAGCTAATTTGGCTACTAAAATGGGTATTCCAAACGTTCCACCATATCCATCTATTTGTTTAGGATCGTTTGATGCTTCGGTTTACAATATGGTTGGTGCTTACGGTGCTTTTGCTAACAAAGGAATTTACACACAACCAGTATATTTATTAAGAATTGAAGATAAAAATGGAGTTGTTTTATTCTCGCAAAAACCAATCCCTAAACCTGTAATGAGTGAAGAAGTAGCTTATGTGATGACTCGTATGCTTAAAGGTGTAGTTACAGGCGGAACAGGTGCAAGACTAAATTATAAATATGGTGTTAATGCACCAATAGGTGGAAAAACAGGTACAACACAAAACAACTCTGATGGTTGGTTTATGGCGATAACACCTCAATTGGTTACTGGAATTTGGACGGGTTGTGAAGACCGAGCGTTTCATTTTATTAGTACCAGAGATGGTGAGGGTGCAAATACAGCTTTACCCATTTTTGCTGGTTTTATCAAAAAAGTTTATGCAAATCCAGGATTAAAAATTAGTCGTGCAGACTTTGAAGCACCTAAATCTGGTGTTTCAATTGTGTACGATTGTAATCAATATCAAAAACAAGAAGAAGGCACAACCGAACTAGACGAAAAGTTGGGCTTTTAGTTTTTGCGTGAGGGATAGAAGTGGAAAGCCCGCAAACCTGATTTTTCATCAGGTGCGGACTTGTAACGGATAGCCTGACCCTTTCCCGTTTTTCTCGGGATTGGGGCACGCCCAAATTATCTTAATCAAAATAAATACATCTTTTTGTAAAGGCAAATTTCCTTACTAATCTTATTTTTGTAATAATGAGCAGTTTCGACCATAAAACAGCCTTAACGGCAATTCCGCATAAACCAGGTGTTTACCAATATTGGGATGCTGATGGTAAGCTGATGTATATTGGTAAGGCGAAAGATTTACGCAATCGGGTTGGTTCTTATTTTAATAGCGATAGGAGCCAGTTTAACGGCAAAACAAGGGTTTTAGTTTCTAGAATTAGAAAGATTACTTTTACAATTGTTGATACCGAAATTGATGCCTGGTTACTGGAAAACAGTTTAATTAAAAAGCACCAACCAAAGTTTAATATTAACTTAAAGGATGATAAAACATATCCTTGGATTATTGTTAAAAATGAAAACTTTCCGCGTATTTACTGGACAAGGAAAGTTATAAAAGATGGTTCGACTTATTTTGGGCCTTATGGTTCGATTGGGATGATGCATACCATTTTAGATTTAATTAAGGAAACTTACACTTTACGAACCTGCAGTTTGCCTCTAAACGATAAAAACATCGCTGAAGGGAAATTTAAAGTTTGCTTGGAGTATCAAATAGGTAATTGCAAAGGTCCTTGTCAGGCTTATCAAACAGAAGGCGACTACGATAAAAATATTGGCGAAATAAAGGAGATTTTAAATGGCAAAATCGGCAATGTTATCCGTGAGGTCAAAAACGTAATTAAATCGGCTTCAGAAGAACTGAATTTCGAACTTGCTCATCAATATTCGAGAAGGTTGCAGGTTCTGGAAAAGTACCAGAGCAAATCGACGGTTGTTAACAGTGCAATAACGAATGTAGACGTGGTTAGCATTGCTTCTGACGAGCGTTACGCTTTTGTAAATTACCTGAAGGTAATGAACGGAACAATTATTCAAACCCAAACCATTGAAGTTAAAAAACAACTTGATGAAAGTGATGATGAGATTTTAACTTCGGCAATGCTGGATTTTAGAACAAAATTCAGCAGCACTTCTAAAGAAATTATTGTTCCTTTTGAGCCATCGTTAGAAGATGAGAGTTTGCGTTTTACTGTTCCAAAACTTGGTGAGAAGAAAAAGCTTTTAGAACTTTCGCAAAAAAACGTTCTGTTCTTCAAAAAAGAAAAGTTAAACCAGTACGAAAAATTAAATCCCGATTTACGTACTGATCGAATTTTAACTACTATGCAAAAGGATTTGCGGTTAACGCAATTACCTCAACATATTGAATGTTTTGATAACTCGAATTTTCAAGGAAAATATCCAGTTTCGGCAATTGTAGTTTTTAAAGATGCAAAACCATCTAAAAAGGATTATCGGCACTTTAATGTTAAAACGGTTGAAGGTCCCAACGATTTCGCCACAATGGAAGAGGCTGTTTTCCGACGATACAGACGTATGTTGGACGAAAACACCCCACTACCTCAACTCATCATAATTGATGGCGGAAAAGGCCAGTTATCGTCGGCTGTGAAGAGTTTAAAACTTTTGGGTATTGAGAATAAGGTAACTGTTATTGGTATTGCCAAAAGATTGGAAGAGTTGTTTTACCCTGGAGATTCTTATCCACTTTATTTAGATAAGAAATCAGAAACACTGAAAGTGATTCAGCAGTTACGTGATGAGGCCCACCGTTTCGGGATTACTTTTCACAGAAAAAAACGCGATCAAGGAACTTTGAAAACCGAACTGGAACAAATTCCAGGTATCGGAAAAACAACAGCTGATAAATTACTTACTCAGTTTAAATCGGTTAAAAAAATTAGAGAAGCAACAGAAAAAGAACTTGCTGATGTTTTAAATAAAAAACAGGTTATTACTTTACTAGAGTATTTTAAAAGCCTAGATTGAAACTAACCCCAATTCATTCGAAAAGTAATTTTTTAGATAAAACAAAAAGGCTTCGATAATATCGAAGCCTTTTTGTTTTAGTATTCCCAAAGCCCTTGTTCGTAATCAAGAACAGATTTTTTAATTCTTTCAGATTCCATTAATCTTTCTCTTGGATCAGAAATAATGTCTCGTAATTTATTATCCCCAGGATTAGACTCTTTAACGATATAACTACTAAATAACCTTCTGATAAAGAAATCATCGAAGCTTAAGGTAGATGCATCATTATTTACATTAATTAACCTCTTGTGAGCAATAATTGGTCTTAATTCGTCATAGCTAATCCAAAATACTGGTTGCCAGTTTTTTGATACCTCATTGTACTTTAAAGGGGCAATACCTACAATACGAGGTTCGAAAATACTACGTTTAGTATCAAAAATCCAATCTTCTTTAATTCTGAATTTTAAAAACGACTCAGGATTGAAATCATTTACAACTGTAGTTACCGTACCTGTTTTGTTGTTAGAAACCTCTGATGTTCCTAAAGCGCCTCTTGCAGCCGAATCGGCACTTAGTGGTGTATGAAAAGCATCATCCTCGTTTAAAACACTATCAATAGGTGCGTAAGCCGTTAATTCTTCACTTTTTATAGATGCAATCATAACATCAATAAGGCGTGATTTTGGCGATTTTAAAACAGAGTTAACCGTATCACGTAAATCAATTTCACGCCAAATACGTTTTGCAAAAAAAACATCTTCTTCACGTACATCAGCAAAGGGAACCATTTCTGTACTGTCTATATCCTTACGGGCATAAAAACCATCCTTAGGTGGTACCTTTAGTTTTTTTTTAGGTGTTAATTTTGCAGCAACAGGCTCAGTATTTGGAGCAGCTGAAACTGGCTGTGTTTTTACTGGCGTTGTTGTAGTTTTTTTCTTTATTGGTGTTTGTGCAAATACAAACCCACTTGATAAAACTAAAACAGCAATGCTTAAAATCCTTTTCATCTTTCTTTTATTTAACATTGAACGAAACCGAAGGCAAAATTCTTTGACGTCCATCGGGTCCTTGAGATACAATATCATCAAAAAACACTTTCGATCCTGGTGTTATTGCATTCATTGCACCTCTTACAGCACCAGTAAAGCTACCACCGCTACCTGAGATGGTTACCGCTTCAGAACGTGGTTTAATTACCGTTATTTTATATCTTAATATTTTAAAGCTTACATCAAAAGGAAAATCATCTAAATCTGCTTCAATTTCTGTTTCGCTTTTTAATTGTACAGAAGAGACATCGCCGCCAATTCTGCCACCAACTTTAGCAATTGGAGCGGGAATTGCTTTTACTCTGAATTTCTGTGCACCCAAACTAACTGATTTACCAGCATTGCTTGCAGTTACACTTACAGTAACTTCTTGGCCGACCTGCGAACCACTAGCAACAACACTATATTTACCAGCACCAACCTTACTCATCGATGCTCCTGATGCACTTGCATTTACACTTTCTAAAGGAAAACCTGCCGCAGAAACCGAGAATGGATTAGGAATACCTGCATAAATTACATTCATTTTATCTGACGAAACACTAGCAGAAGGTTTTGCTACCTGATAGGTTTGTTCTGGAGTTCTGTACTCTTTAACTTGTCCGTCGGTTTGACGAATGCGAATTGTACCAACCCATTTGAATACACCCACGCTACCTGTGCCACCAGTATAAGTTCCTTTGCCTTCTTTAACTGATAATTTACCTCCACCAACAGAAATATCAGGGTTTGAGCGAGAATCACTTGCGGTTAAAAATACTTCGGCTGTATATGGCTGACCTTGTATAACATAAGATGTAGGTGCAACTGCTACGGCAGCAAACTTATCGATGTTAACAACGGCTTTATCCATGTTTCCAAATATTTTTTTAACAACTTCAGCTTCTGCATTTTTTGTATCAGCCTGAATTTTAGTTAAATTAGTCATCGCAGCCGTTAAAGGCGTACCCTCACCAAAGTTAACCTCAACCCAATTTCCTTTTCCTTTTTTAGGATTATTTGCCTCTAAAGAAAAAGCAGCACTTGATCGATCAGCAGGATCAAGTAATGAAATTAGTTTTTCGCGAGTTGCTTGTATTTTAGCTCTTAACTTATCTCCTTGTCCTTGATTAATCATGATACCTTGTGCGATATCCATGTTTTCTCTGCGTCTTAAATCTCCAGTTACAGTATCAACACCATCTCCAGCTTCAGTAAATTGTTTTTTAATACCTTCTATAAAATTGTTAAGCTCATCCGCAGCTGCTTTTGCTTGTTTAGCTCTATCGTAAATAGGCTGAGCACGTGCTGGTTCTTCTTTTAACTTAGAATTTTCAAAAGAAGAGAAAAGTTGCTCTATACTTCCATTTACATTATCTCTGGATGTAGCCAAACTATCGTTAATGTTTTTAAAAGCATTTAATACTGTATCTGATACGTTTAAAGCCAGCATGGCTAATAATACCAAATACATGATATTAATCATCCGCTGTCTTGTTGTTTCTTTTCCGCCTGCCATGTTTTATGTAGCTTTCTTTTTTAGATTAAAAACTAAATAAATTATACACGTGGGCTATTCATAGCCGACAACATATTACCGTAAATTGCATTAAGTGACGATAAGTTTTTAGCTAACTTATTCACTTCTTCCTTAAACTGTTTAGAATCTTCCATCGATTCGTTAAAGTTTTGCATGGTAAGTGATAAGTTTGAATAGAACTTATTCATCGATTTTAAATGTGCAGAAGAATCTTGCAATTCTAATTCGTACACAGCGTTTAATGCAGATAGGTTTTTAGCTAAGTTATTTACCTGATCGTGATAAGCCTGAGAATCTACATTACTATCGCCCATTGCTTTTAAATTAGCTGTTGCTTTTTCGAATGAAGAGCTCAAACTATCAAATCCAGCCGAAGCTGTTTTAACTTTTCCTGTAAATTCATTTGTTGCTGTAGCTGCATCTGCAACATTAGAAATTGTTGCAACTTTATCGCCAAAAGTACGTAAACCAGCGCCTAAGCTTTCAATTAATTCAGGTCCTACTTTTGCATCAGATAACATTTTATCTAGAGCTGCTGTATTTCCAGATGATACTGCTCCAGATGATCTAACTGTAGCCGTTGGTAATTCACCTTTAAAATCTTGTCTTAACTCAGGATACACTCTTTCCCATGCTGGTTCAGGTTCAGGCGGAAAAAACCCTGTTAAAGCAAATAAAATAGCTTCAACACCTAATCCAATTCCAATTGCATAGTTTCCCAGAATTCCACCTATGTGTAGAATTTTGCATAACGCTCCAATAATTACAATACTAGCTCCAAATGAAATTGCTGGGTTCAACCAGCTTGGTGATTTTTTAGCTGCCATAAAAATTTAATAATTTTTTCTTAGTTCTTAGTTTTTTTTGGGTTGTTTTTAGTTCCTTAAGTCAGTACCAGGATATGCTGAAACACATCTGAAACCGATGTAAGATCTTTGTTGGTCTTGATATTCGTAGGTAGATACTGCATTTTGAAGGAAATAGCCTGTATCTTTCCATGAACCACCTTTAACCACTTTACGTTTTAAATACTTGCTATCGTCTTTACCAGCCACATAGGTAAAATTCGGATTTAAATCATGTAACAACGGATTAGCAGATTTGTTGTAAGCTGTTTTAGTCCACTCGGCAACGTTGCCAGACATGTTATATAATCCATAATCATTAGGGAAATAAGATCTAACACCTACAGTGTAGATACCACCATCGCTAGAATAATCTCCACGCCCAGGCTTAAAGTTAGCTTGTAAACAACCTTTAGTGTTTCTAATATACGGCCCACCCCAAGGATATTTGGTTTTAGTATTTCCACCTCTGGCAGCATATTCGAACTGTGTTTCAGAAGGTAAATCATAATCCATTCTAGCATTTAAAGGCATTTTTCTTGCTGAAGCCACGCCTTGATAAAGCTGTGTACGCCAGTGTGAGAAAGCCTGAGTTTGCTCCCAGCTTACGCCAACTACAGGGTAATCATCATAAGAAGGGTGGTTGAAATAACCACGAACCATTGGATCGTTTTGAGAATAAGAATAATCTGTTTTCCAAACCATTGTATCTGGATATACAGCAATAGTATACCTGTCTATATAATCCTGGCGTTTGCTATTTGGATCTTTATGTCCAAGAGCAGCTTTATCTAAGTTTAAAATTCCATAGGTGTATTCCAACTTACGAACATCAATTTCTTTTTTACCTGGTAAAGCATCTAAACCAGAATAATACATATTATCCAATTGACTGGCATTTGCCGCATTTGCTCCTTTTCCCTTACCATTCCAAATTGCAGAGCCATTACCTACTTTACGCCAATCGATATATTTTTCGCCTCCAACGGCATTTGCAGCAGCGCCTTTTTGAGTCATCATGAATTGTTGAGGATTTCCCATCATAACAATTGCAATCGAATCGCGAACCCATTTTGTAAATTGACGATATTCTGCATTTGAAATCTCTGTTTGATCCATAAAGAATGCACTTATTGTTGTCATTCTACTTGGTCCAGATTGCGAAAATGTGATATCCTCATCAGAACCTCCAATAGGTGTATGACCTGGCGGAATGTAAACCATACCTAGTGGAATTCGATGGTTTTTAAACTTACGGTTGTAAGAGCCAACAAGTTCGCCCTGACCACCATGGCCACAGCTTGCAAGTAATACAGTTACAGCCATTATAGCTAGAAAGTAGATTTTCTTCATATATCCTTTATAGTGTACAAAACACAATTAGCAATTGTATCAAAATTCAATTAAATAAACAACAAAAGCAAAAATTTTACACGAAAGCACCTTTATTAGGGTGTAAGAATGTTTTCTTAGCAACTTAAACCTAATATTTTCGTTACAAAACGCTGAGTTATTCTGCTATAACTCAAAATGTTGCAGTTTATTGTTAAATCAGGAAAAAAAATTTAGAGGGAATCTTTATTTATTAGAAACTTTAATGTAATTCTCTATAGCCATGGTCATTGATGGCACACCTGGAGTTGGTGCAGCAATATCAACAATCAAACCCGTATCGGTTACAGCCTTGCTGGTATTAACACCAAACGCCGCAATTCGAGTATTATTTTGTTTAAAGTCAGGAAAATTTTTAAATAATGATTGAATACTTGATGGACTGAAGAAAGCAATTACATCGTAAAATACTTCTGCAAGGTCAGATAGATCACTTACTACCGTTCTAAACAAAACTGCAGGTGTAAAATCATAGCCGCTTTTTTCTAAGAATTTCATGGTATCTTCTGTAGCTACATCAGAGCAAGGATATAAAAATTTCTCGTTAGCATGTTTTTTTAATACCTCAGCCAAATCAGCAGCGGTTTGTTTTCCAAAGAAAATTTTACGCTTACGATATTGGATGTATTTTTGAAGATATAAAGCTATAGTTTCAGAAAGACAGAAATATTTTAATTCAGCAGGTACATCATAACGCATTTCTTCACATATTCTGAAGAAGTGATCAGCCGCATTTCTACTCGTAAAAATAACCGCCGTAAAATCAGCTAAATTAATTTTATCCTTTCTGAAATCTCTTGCAGGCACACCTTCAACGTGAATAAATGATCTAAAATCAACTTTAAGGTTATGCTTTTTAGCTAAATCGTAGTATGGAGATTTTTCTGTTTCAGGTTTCGGTAAAGTAACTAAAATACTTTTTACTTTACGGATTCTAGAGTCGTTCTTTTCTTGCATTTTCCTTTTTCTGCTACAATCCTATCGTTTTAATTAGTATTAAAATAGGACATATTTCGAGGGCGCAAAAGTACAAAAATAAATGCATTCTAGAAAACTTATTATTAGAAAGAATTGTAATACCAGCCCTAAGCAGCTGAAACGCAAAAATGATACCTAAAAGCAAAACAGCAATTGCAATATAAATTACCCCATACTTTAATGGAGACAAGGCAAATGCAACAACTAATGGAATAAATAAGAGCGAAGCATTGAAGTAACTTAAATACAATATTGAAATATACTCATTAACAGGCCTTTGCACATTAAAAAGAAATCCTAAAAACCTTAAAATGATAAGTTTAAGCGCATAAAATATTATAATAATTATCGATATGCTAAAGAAAAATTTAAAGCCATCTTTGGCTTGATACATATCGTAATACTGCGCAACAAGGAAAAAAAACATTCCTAAAATGAATCCGAATTGGATAAATAAAAGCAAGAATGGCCAGGAACTAAAAAGGTTATCTTCTTTATTGATATTATTTAAAATACGATTGCTAAAAAACGATTGAACAATAGCAGAAAGTTGCTTTGAAAAGGCATTTCTCAAAATTGCAAAAACAACAAGCATAATAAATATAAAACCTAGCAACCATACATTACCTTTAGGTATTGAACGGCCTAACTGATAGGGGTTTTCTTTCTTTTTATAATTCTGATATTTTTTCTGCCAAGCCAACAAATCTAGTGTAGGAGATAGATATTCTTTTTGAACACTATCTAACAGCGCACTTTTATTAATCAAACTATCTGGCAATACCCAGGTATGCCGAATAATAGAGTCGGTTACAAATTGTTGCCGAATTAATGTTGCCGAATCAACTCGATATCTTCTGTATTGAAATTTACTTACAACAGCGCTATCTCTTTGTACTGGAATTTGTTGTGCGGCAACAAAATTTGCAGACAATAAAAAAGCTAAAAGAATAAAAATTAATCTCGGCATGCTGTAAATCAAAACTTAAGGTTGCAAAAGTAATTGAATAATCATTGTTTACCTAAAGAAAATAAATGGATTTAGAATATCATGTATCTTTGCAGCAATGTCCGGTATTTACATCCACGTTCCATTCTGCAAAAAGGCTTGCCATTATTGCGATTTCCATTTCAGCACCTCATTAAAATATGCGGATGAAATGGTAGAAAGTATTTGCAAGGAAATAAGCATGAAAAAAGATAGGGTCACGGGTCAGGTTGGAAGTATTTACCTTGGCGGTGGTACACCATCTATCCTATCGCAAGCTGCGTTGCAAAAAATTTTCGACACGATAAATCATACTTTTTCTGTTGATTCAAATGCTGAAATCACTATTGAAACCAATCCTGATGATTTAACTGCTCAAAAATTAAAAGAGTTAAAACAATTGCCAGTTAACAGGTTTAGCGTGGGCATTCAATCTTTTTTTAACGAAGATTTGACTTGGATGAACAGAGCACACAATGCAAGCGAAGCCGAAGATTGCATTAGAAGAAGTCAGGATGCTGGTTTCGAAAATTTAACGCTTGATTTAATTTACGGTTATCCATTGCTTACTGATTCGAAATGGTTGAGTAACATCGAAAAAGCTATAGCCTTGGAAATTTCGCATATTTCTGCTTATGCACTAACAGTTGAGCCAAGAACCGCATTGGCACACGCAATAAAGACTAAAAAACAAACTCCAGTAAATGACAACCAAAGCGCCAACCAATTTGTGATGTTAATGGAGCAGCTCGATCGAGCAGGCTTTGAACATTACGAAATCTCTAATTTTGCTAAACCGGGTTGCTATGCGGTTCATAATACAAATTATTGGAGAGGAGTAAATTATATTGGAATTGGGCCATCAGCGCACGGCTTTGATGGTCAGAACAGATACATGAACCCTGCGAATAATGCGCAATACATAGAAACTTTGGCCAGTAATAAACTGCCAGAAATTATTGAAGAGCTAAGTTTAAACGATAGGTTTAACGAATATGTAATGACTGCGTTAAGAACCATTTGGGGAATTGATTTAACGAAAATTAATAGTGATTTTGGTAAAGATTTTTATGATGAAACATTATATAATCTTCGCGGTTTTGAAGATAAAGACTGGCTGATTATTAACGACAAAAAAGTTAAACTAAGTCAAAACGGAAAACTTTTTGCAGATCACATTGCATCGGAATTGTTTATAGTACAGTAGCAAATTATTGAATTTTGAATGGTTGAATAATTTGCAATCTGAAGGGATAACAAACTCAATCGTTGTATAATTAAAAGCATATATGTCGAAAATTGTATGGATTACAGGAGCTTCATCAGGAATTGGCGAAGCTTTAGTGTACAAATATTTTAAAGCTGGAGATAAATTAATTATCTCTGGACGTAACCGAGATGAACTTTTTAGAGTAAAAGGAAATTGCCAAAATTCTTTCAACGTTCATGTTTTGCCTTTCGATTTAAGTGAAACTGAAATTTTGAAAAGTAAGGCTGAAGATGCCATTAAAATATTCGGAAAAATTGACTTGTTAATTAATTCTGGTGGCGTAAGCCAAAGAGCATTAGCTTTAGATACAGCTTTAGAAACAGAGCAGCAAATTATGAATACCAATTTTTGGGGAACTGTTACTTTAAGCAAAGCGGTTTTACCCATAATGATTAAAAATGGTGGTGGCCAGATTGTTGTAATAAGTAGCTTAGTCGGAAAATTTGGTACAAAATTACGCTCTGCGTATTCAGCATCTAAACATGCCTTACACGGCTATTTCGATTCCCTTCGTTCGGAAGTTTACGATAAAAATATAGCCATAACAATTGTTTGTCCTGGTTTTATTAAAACAAATGTTTCGATAAATGCTTTAACCGCAAGCGGAAAAGAACAAGGAACAATGGATGATGCGCAAGCAAACGGAATGAGTGCAGATGAATGTGCAAATCAAATTATTACTGCAATAAATGCTAAAAAAGAGGAAATTTATATTGGCGGAAAAGAAACAAAAGCCATATTCTTGAAGCGTTTCTTCCCGAATTATTTTTCAAAGAAAATTAGGAAGACCAAGGTTACTTAAATATTTTTTTGTTGATGTAAGCCTGCAAGTTATCGGAAACTTTGCAGGCTTTTTTATTTAAGATTTGCTTAGAAAACGGGCTGAACTGCAAAGAAACCGCGTTAAATAAACCCCATTTAAGCGATATACTTTTTGGGTAGTTATACTAAAATGTTTACACAAACTTTAACGAACAAGATATAGCGAAAAGGCGGACTGTCTTATCAAAAGAATTTCGGAAGCACCTTTACAAATAAAATTAAACACCTAAATTTCAGATGATTACATATTTATTTTCATTTCTAAAATCCAAGCATCTGTGTACCGTCGTAAATGGAATCAAATAACAGAAACTTAAAAATTAGAAATAATGAAAAAATTAATCCTATCTGCAATTGCCGTTGTAACTATGGCCTTTACAAGTCAAGTTTACGCTCAAAAAAATCCGATGGTTGGTGGCGCAGCCATGTATGCTACTAAAGACATTGTAGACAATGCTGTAAATTCAAAAGATCATACTACACTTGTTGCTGCTGTTAAAGCTGCAGGCTTAGTAGAAACTTTAAAAGGTGCTGGTCCTTTCACCGTTTTTGCACCAACTAATGCTGCTTTCGATAAGTTGCCTGCTGGAACTGTTGAAACTTTAGTGAAACCAGAAAACAAAGCTACTTTAACTAAAATTTTAACTTACCATGTTGTTGCTGGTAAAATGGATAGCAAAGCGATTGCTAAAGCAATTAAAGCTGGTGGCGGTAAAGCGGAACTAACAACTGTTGAAGGAGGAAAACTTTGGGCTTGGATGGAAGGCAAAAAATTAGTTTTAAAAGATGAAAAAGGTGGTATGAGTACAGTTACTATTGCTGACGTAAACCAAAAAAATGGTGTAATTCATGTAGTAGATACTGTTTTAATGCCAAAATAATATTCACATCCCTATAACTGTAATGAGAACGTTTCTACTTCGGTAGAAGCGTTTTTTTGTTAAAAATCAATCAGCTGCTCATTTATTTGTCAGTTGTTTTTCAGGTTTTAGATTTTGAACAAATTGCTGCTTATTAGTATTTAATTTTGCAGCACGTAAATTGAGTGAATTTTGAATAATTAAATCGTATCACTTAAAGCTCAATCGTTTAAAAACAAGCACAATGCATCCCAACATTAAAAAAATTCAGGAGAATATTGAGCCTTTAAGGCAGCAGATAATTAACCATAAAGTTTACGGTGAAATTAGTGAACTAGAAGATTTACAAATTTTTATGGAGCACCATATTTATGCAGTATGGGATTTTATGTCGCTTTTAAAAGCTTTACAAATAAATTTAACTTGTACAACTTTACCTTGGTTTCCTGTTGGGGATGCAGTAACCCGCCAGTTAATAAATGAAATTGTTGCTGGTGAGGAAAGCGATGTAGATGTAGAAGGAAATATTAAAAGCCATTTCGAATTATATTTGGATGCCATGGTACAATGTGGAGCTAAGGTAGAGCCAATCCGTAACTTTTTAACTTCATTACAAAAAGGAAGAGACTTCGACATGGCTTTCGAATTGGCTCAGGTTCCTGCTGCTGCAAGAGATTTTGTAAAATCTACTTTCGATACTATAAACAGCGAAAAAACACATCTACAAGCTGCAAGTTTTACGTTTGGCCGCGAAGATTTAATTCCGAATATGTTTTTTAGCATGGTTAACGATTTAAATAGCTCGCAGCCAGAAAAGGTTTCGATTTTTAAATACTACCTGGAACGCCATATTGAAGTGGACGGTGATCATCATAGTCATTTGGCGCTATCTATGACTGAAAAACTTTGTGAAAAAGATGAAACTTTTTGGGCTGAAGCAGAAGCGACCACTAAAATTGCTTTGCAAAAGCGTATTGATTTATGGGATGCTGCTTATGCAGAAATAGTAAAAAATAAAGTTTTAGCTTAGTTATTAAATTGTTAGGGAATTACTAATTTTAAATTACGTGATTTTCGTCACATTTGCTGGTTAGTATATATATTGTAAAATAAAATTTACACATTTGTTGTTCGGCACAAATAACCGATTTTAAGCGCATGAGTTTCATTTTAAAACCCGTTGATATCGTTGAGAGCATTACTCCTGAGGATTTCAAGAAAAATTATCTGAAAACAAAACGTCCGTTAGTAATTAGAGGCCTTACCAAAGATTGGCCTGCAAGAGAAAAATGGACTACTGAATACCTAAAAGAGATTGGTGGCGATTTAGAAGTGCCATTATACGATAACTCTAAAGCAGATCCATCGAAGCCAATTAATGCTGCAACAGCACACATGAAATTTGGTGATTATCTGGATTTAATCAAGCGTGAGCCAACTGAATTAAGGATTTTTTTCTTCAATTTATTTAAAAAGGTGCCAAGCTTAATCAACGATGTAAAAATTCCAAAAGATTTAATGGGTGGCTTTATCGAAAGTATGCCAGCTATGTTTTTTGGTGGCTCAAATTCAGTAACCTTTTTACATTACGACATCGATTTACCTCATATTTTCCATACGCATTTCGGCGGCCGTAAACACATTGTTCTTTTCGATAATAAATGGAAAGACCGTTTATATTGTTTACCAAACGCAACTTATGCTTTAGAAGATTACGATGTTGCTAATCCAGACTTCAAGAAATTTCCTGCGTTAAATGGTGTTGAGGGTTATGAAGTTTTCTTAGAACATGGCGATACTTTATTTATGCCAACAGGTATGTGGCATTGGATGAAATATCTTGATGGTTCGTTTTCATTGAGCTTACGTGCTTGGGACCAATCGATAACACGAAAAGTTGCTAGTGTATGGAGTTTATTTACTCACGGCGCAATTGATAGTTTAATTAAAATGACTTTCAAAGAAAAATACGCACACTGGAGAGAGAAAAGAGCAGTAAAAATTGCGGAGAGCGCTTTAGCAAAAGGCAAACCTTAATAAAACAAAAAAAGCGGAGTATCAAGTACGATACCCCGCTTTTTTTGTAATCAGGATTATATTTTTTTTTATTGAAAACGTGCATTATCCAATCATTAAACAAAATAGGCTGCTTTTAATTCAAAAGCAGCCTATTTTTATATTAACTTAAAAATTTATTTCAACTTGCTAAGTGCAGTTTTAATTCGCGGTAACATATCTTTAATATCTTGCAAAGTACAAGCACCAACCGATGCTCTGAACCAAGGCATGCTGTGTTCGTTTCCAAAAGCAGAGAAAGGAACTAATGCTGCTCCAGCTTCTTTAATCAGATAGAAATTCACATCTGCACTATCTTTTAAAAGCTGACCATCTTCAGTTGTTTTTCCGATATAATCAATTTTAATAGTCAAATAAATTGCACCCATTGGCTCCACGGCATCAACATTAAAGCCTTCGCTTTTCAGTTCGTTAAAACCGTTGTAAAGTGCATTCAAGCTATCCTGAATTTGAGCTTTAAAACTGGTTAAGAAAGTATCAACCTGTGCTTTGTCGTTAAAATAATTTGACATCGCAACTTGTTCGGCTTTCGGTGCCCAAGCGCCCATATGACCAACCAAAGCTTTCATTCTGTTTACAATATCTTCAGGACCGAAACCCCAACCCACACGTACACCAGTTGCTGCCAGGCATTTCGAAGTACCATCAACAAAAATGGTAAACTCACGCATCTCTGGGCGCAATGAAACTGGATTTACGTGCTCTTTACCAAAAGTTAAAAGCGAATAGATCTGATCGTACATTAAATACAACGGCTTTTCATCCGCTCCACGTGATGCATTTTCTTCTAAAATAACGTCGCAAATTTCAGCTAAGGAATCAGCATCAAACATGGTTCCTGTTGGGTTCAATGGCGAACACAAAGCCAACATAGTTGCACCTTTTAAATGAGGTTTTAATTGCGCTGCAGTTGGCATAAAGTTATGTGCTGCATCTGTTTCTACGGCAATTGATTTCGCTGAAGTTAAGTGGCAATAGTGGTTGTTATTCCAGGATGGTGCTGGAAAAACTACAGTATCTCCAGGATCTACAACGGCCAAATATGCGGCATAAATCAGCGGACGTGAACCACCAGACACTAATATGCTATTGGTATTGTAATCTAAACCAAATCTATCTTTTAATAATTCTGAAACAGTTTCTCTTAACTGCAAAACACCATCAGCTGGCGGATAATTGGTTTGATTAGCGTTGTAAGCATCTACAATTCCAGCTTTTAATTCGGTTGGAATTGGATAGATGTTCGAATCGAAATCGCCGATAGTTAAGTTAGCGATTGATGCGCCTTTGCGCTTCATGTCGTTAACTTCGTTACCAATTTTTATAATTTCTGAGCCAATTAAAGCACTGGCTAACTTTGATACCTTCATATTTATTACTTTTTATCGCCTTGTGCGTCATTGCGAGGCACGAAGCAATCTTAATATTTTAGCATTTGTATAAACTTCAGTCTCTGCAATGACGGTTTATTTAACCAAATCCTGTATTGCTTTATTCACTTTATCGAAACCGAATTGAGACAAAACAGCCTGCATTGACGCAGAAATTTGCTCATTACAAAGGTTGCCGATGCTTCCTTCGTGTGTATGATTTATTTGGCTCGATGGTGCAAAAGTACCATTTTCTATTTGTTCGCCAACTATTTTATAGGCCTCTCTGAAAGGAACACCTTGCAAAGCTAAATCATTAACAACTTCAACGCTAAACAAATAATCGTATTTCTTATCTTTTAAAATATCAGCTTTAATAGTGATGTTCTGAAACATAAATGTGGCGATTTCCAAACATTCGTTAAGCGAAGTAATGGCAGGAAAAAGATTCTCTTTCAACAACTGCAAATCGCGGTGGTAACCTGATGGAAGATTGGTAATCATCATCGCGATTTCATTCGGCAAAGCCTGAATTTTATTGCAACGTGAGCGAATTAACTCAAAAACATCCGGATTCTTTTTATGTGGCATAATGCTCGAACCTGTCGTTAATTCAGGCGGGAAACTGATAAAGCTAAAATTCTGGTTGATGAACAAACAAACATCCATCGCCATTTTAGCTAAAGTTGCTGCAACAGCACTCATCGCTTGAGCCAAAATTCTTTCGGTTTTACCGCGACCCATTTGTGCATAAACCACATTATAATTTAAACTTTCAAAACCCAATAAATTTGTGGTTAAAGTTCTGTTTAATGGAAATGAAGAACCATACCCAGCTGCAGAACCCAATGGATTTTTATTGGTAATTTTCCAGGCAGCAAGCATCAATTCCATATCATCGGCAAGGCTTTCGGCATAGGCACCAAACCATAAACCAAAAGATGATGGCATTGCGATTTGCAAATGGGTGTAACCTGGCATCAATTTATCTTTGTGCGTGTTGCTCAGCTCAATCAATAAGTTAAATAAGGTTGAAGTTTGGTTAACCATATCTTCAATACAAGCTCTGAAGAATAATTTCAAATCAACCAAAACCTGATCGTTACGTGAGCGTCCACTATGGATTTTTTTACCTGCTTCGCCAATGCGTTGTGTCAATAACCATTCAACCTGAGAATGTACATCTTCAACTGTATCTTCAATAGTGAAGTTTCCAGCCTCAATTTCAGCGTAAATATTTTTTAGCTCCTGCTGAACAGTTTTTAATTCTTCAGCAGTAAGAAGATTAATACTTTCCAACATTTGTGTATGAGCCAATGAACCCAAAACATCAAACTTTGCCATTTGTAAATCCAATTCCCGGTCTTTACCAACGGTAAAGGTTTCCACGAATTTATTTACATCTATATTTTTTTGCCAGATTTTCATTTTTACTTTATTTAACCGCAAAGGGCACTAAGTTTTTCGCAAAGTGCGCCAAGCTATTCTATTATTTTACCACGAAGTGCACCGAGTTTTTCACAAGGATTATTTAAGTTAGACACCCAAGCCCTTTACCCTAAACCTTAAAACCCTCAACCTTGTATTACTGGTTTCAACATATTCACATAGCCCTCAACGCCTTCAGCAACCTCACGAACGTATAAAAACTCATCAGCCATATGTGAGCGACCAGAAAAACCTGGCCCACATTTTACCGATGGAATATCCAATAAAGCTTGGTCTGAAGTGGTTGGTGAACCATAAGTTGTTTTACCTAACGCAACACCAGCCTGAACCACTGGATGGTTTTTATCAATTGACGATGGCTTTAAACGGATAGAACGCGGCGTTACATCGCAATCTACATTTGCCCGAATAATTTCCAACACTTCTTCGTTTGTGTAAGCATCGGTAACCCGAACATCAACGGTAAAAGTGCAATTTGCAGGAACCACGTTATGCTGCGAACCTGCGTTAATAATCGTCACTGTCATTTTCAGCGGACCGAAAACTTCCGACACTTTAGGGAACTGATAATTCCTGAACCACTCAATATCTTTTAGCGCTTTGTAAATTGCGTTTTCACCCTCTTCCCTAGCCGCGTGACCAGCTTTACCATGTGACACACAATCGATTACCAACAATCCACGTTCTGCAATAGCTAAATGCATTTCTGTTGGCTCCCCAACAATTCCAAATTCCAGTTCTCCCAAATCTGGCAGAACCAATTCCAAGCCATTATTTCCAGAGATTTCCTCTTCCGCGGTTGCAGCCAAACAGATATTATATTTTAAATTTTCTTGTTCGTAATAATACAAAAACGTACCAATCAGCGAAACCAAACAACCGCCAGCATCGTTACTACCCAATCCAAATAATTTATCGCCCTCAATGGCAGCATCGTAAGGGTCGCGGGTATAACCAGAATTTGGTTTAACCGTATCATGATGCGAATTCAACAATACCGTAGGTTTACTTGCATCGAAATGCTTGTTGTAAGCCCAAACATTGTTCATTTTGCGATAGATTTTAACACCGCGTTCTTCTAAAAACTGAGCAATTAAATTTGCCGTTCTGTCTTCTTCTTTACTAAACGACTGGATGCGAATTAACTGTCGCAATAAATCCAGACTTTCCTTTTGTATATTTTCTAACAACATAGTATCGAGTAGTTAGTATCAAGTATCAAGACAAATCGTATCTCAATCCTGCACTTTTCATTTGCTTTAAGCTTTATTTCTTTCTGCTTTTAGCTTTCCTTTGTGTACAAATTTCCTGCTTTTAGTGCCGATAATTTAATACCTTTTATTAATGATGAGCTAAAGCCGTTGTGTTCCATTTCGTTTAAACCTGCAATGGTACAACCTTTCGGCGAAGTTACCTTATCTATTTCTGATTCTGGGTGTGTGCCATGTAATAAAAGCAAGTCGGCCGCTCCTTTTGCCGTTTGTACAGCCATTTTAAGCGCTTCATCAGCATGAAAACCAATTTCCACACCACCTTGCGATGCCGCTCTGATTGCCCTCAAAAAGAATGCAATTCCACATGCACAAAGTGCCGTAGCCGAAGTCATTAAATCTTCGTTTATCTTCACAACCGAACCAACCGTTTCAAACATTTTGGTCACATTATCAATATTTTCTGCCGATGCATTATCGCTCGCCATACAAGTCATCGATTGCCCAATAGCGATTGCCGTGTTCGGCATTACGCGAATCACTTCCACATCGTCGCCCAATTTTTCGCGAACCGCAGCACAACTAACACCAGAAATCACCGAAATAACCAAGTGTTTAGCCGAAACTATAGATGAGTTAATTTCATCCAAAACCGTATTTAATTGTTGCGGCAAAACAGCAAGAATCACAACATCAGCATTTGATACGGCATGTTTATTATCGTTACTCACCACAAAACCAGCCTCCGCGAAAGGTTTTAAATGATCGATATTTCTACGGGTAAGCGTAATGTCTTCAGCTTTTGCAAAATCGGCTTTTACCAGGCCTTTCGCTAAAGACAAACCGATATTTCCGCTACCAATTATGGCTATTTTTTTCATGTGGTTCGTTTTATTTGGTTCAGTTACTCAAACTGATTTTTATATTTTTGAAAAGCAATTGCAGTTTTCAATTAATGTCAGTCCTGCTATTCACTTCAATCTTTTTAAACTCATTGTCATACTGAGGTACCAAGCATCTGCAACTTAGGAATCAGATGCTTCGTACCTCAGCATAACAGCTTATTCAAGTTTGTGCTAAAAAAAGTATTTCCGCTCCTATCAGGTTTAGTTCACATCCGTCATTGCAAATTATGAAGCAATCCTAATGCACTATATTAATAGCTACAGTTTTAAGATTGCTTCGTACCTCGCAACGACGTAGAGATTAAAGAATTGCAGCATGCTTATCCTCCATGCCAAGTCCCCTTTAGGTGATTTAAGGGTTCATCTTCGTACCAAAAGTACCTGCTGCAAGTTCAGCTAATTCATCGGCTTTGCCAATATACACCGCCGAAACCCCTTTCTTAATCGCCTCAAAAGCATTGTACAATTTGGGTATCATTCCGCCTTGTACCGTTCCATCAGCTTTTAAACCTTCAAATTCATCAGCTTTGATTTCTCTAACAACAGAATTATCATCATTTACATCTTTCAGCACACCTTTTTTCTCGAAGCAATATACCAAACGGGTTTCATATAAAGCCGACATGGCTACCGCAACTGCCGATGCAATTGTATCTGCATTAGTATTTAGCAATTGCGTATCTCCATCGTGTGTAATTGCACATAAAACTGGTGTTAATCCTGCATTTAATAAACTATCCAAAGTATTCGAAGAAACAGAATTGTCATCTAAATCGCCAACAAAACCATAATCTATAACTTCTCCAGCTAATGGACCTGGAGGTGTTCCATGTGTTTTTGTAACAATAGGTCGTTTTTTAGCTTTGATTATATTTCCGTCGGCGCCTGTTAAACCAATGGCATTACTACCTTTAGCTTGTAATTGAGCAACCATGTTTTTGTTAATCAACCCTGCATAAACCATCGTAACAATCCGCAACGTTTCAATATCTGTAATCCTACGACCTTCAACCATTTTCGCCTGAATACCTAAGCTTTCGCCCAATTCAGTTGCGATTTTCCCGCCACCATGAACCAAAATTTTATCGCCAGGTAAAGCCGTAAAATCCAACAAAAATTGATGTAAATTTTCAGAATTATCAATTACGTTTCCGCCGATTTTTATGATTGTAAGTTGTTTCATACTTTGAGTTATGGGTTGCCAGTTATGAGTTGCGAGTTTAGGCGCTTAGACCTATAACACGGAACCCGTAACCGGTAACTGTTTTATAATTCCTCCAACATCGATTTTATTACCGCTTGTGCGGCCCACAAACGATTTCCAGCTTCCTGTATCACCAATGAATTCGGTCCGTCCAATATCTCGGATGATAATTCCAAATCACGTCTAACGGGCAAACAGTGCATCACTTTCGCATCGTTTGTGAATTTCAACTTTTCGTTATTCATCATCCACCCATCCGGATAAGTTAAAACTTTGCCATATTCTTTGTAGCTGCTCCAGTTTTTAACATAAACATAATCAGCGCCAGCCAAAGCCTCTTCTATATTATATTGAATATCTGCACCAGGTGTAAATTCTTCAGCCAATTCATAACCTTCTGGTTGGGCGATGGTAAAATCAATCATCCCTTCGGCTTGCGCTTTACACATCCATTCGGCAAAAGAATTTGGAACCGCTTGTGGCAAAGCTTTTACGTGAGGTGCCCACGCCAAAACAACTTTTGGTTTTCTACCATCAGGTTGTTTAGTCCAGGTTTCGTGAATGGTAATTATATCGGCAAAACTTTGTAGCGGGTGGCGAGTTGCACTCTCCAAGCTCACTACAGGAACAGCGCAATATTTTACAAATTTGTTAAAGAAATCTTCGCTGTAGTCTTCCTCACGATTGTTTAATTTCGGGAAAGAACGTAATCCCAAAATATCGCAATATTGACCCATTACCGCAGCAGCCTCACGAATATGCTCAACAGTAGAGCCATTCATTACTACACCATCCTGTGTTTCCAAAGCCCAACCCTCTTTATCCAAATTCATGACCATCACATTCATACCTAAGTTTAGCGCAGCTTTTTGAGTGCTTAAACGGGTACGCAAACTTGGGTTCATAAAAACCAATCCTAAGGTTTTGTTTTTACCCAAACTTTGATGCGCATAAGGATTCGCCTTTAATTCAAGCGCATCTTTTACAAATTGTTTGATGCTCGGAACATCATGTACGGAAGTGAAAAGTTTCATTTTTTTAAGCTTAAAGGTTAAAGCTAAAGGCTTCAAGCTTAATACAAAATGTAGAAAACGTGGCCTAATCCCTAACTTATTATGTTCTCAGTCGCTTCAGCAAGCCTATGAGCATTGCCTTAACTTCATTGTTTTATTATTTATTTCTTGATACTTTTCATCATTTAAGTATCTCAAATCCTTCGCTAGTAAACAAGCATATTCGGCTTCATTACATGAGCCTAACGCCATATCTAAAAACCGAACGAAATCCATTGAAGAATTTCTACCTGCGCCTTCAACAATATTTAGAGGCACAGAATAAGCGGCTCGTTTGACTTGGCTATTCAATCGTATTTTTAAGATGGAGGAAATAATGGAAGTATATCTGAATAAACATATAGCACCATTAAATGTGCTTTCTCCCAAACTTCTAATTTTTGATAATCTCTCATTTTCGTTAAAACTTATGTTTACTAGAAAATAGGGGTATCACTAATTTAATTCTTTTCCACCATATTAGCTAATCGTCATCCGCTTTCAGCTTTAGTCTTTTAGCTATTTTACCAACTCACCAAAAGCCGCCAAAAATTCGTCAGCGTGTGCTTTGGTTAAATTCAAGGCTGGCAATAAACGGATAACATTTGGTTTTGCTTCGCCTGTAAAAATGAAATGTTTAAATAATAATTCCTTTTTAACATGCGCTAATTCTTCAGGCAATTCAATTCCAATCATCAAACCACGACCACGAACTTCCTTTACCTGCTCAAATCTCTTCAATTCAGTAATTAGATAATTCCCGATTTCTTCAGCATTTTTCATCAAGTTATCTTTTTCCATAACCTCTAAAACCGCTAAAGCCGCAGCGCAAGCCAAATGGTTACCACCGAAAGTAGTCCCCAATTCTCCATGCCAAGGCTTAAATTTTGGAGCAATTGAAATTCCCGCTACTGGAAATCCGTTACCCATTCCTTTTGCCATCGTATAAACATCTGCCTCAACGCCAGAATAATCGTGTGAATAAAACAAACCCGTTCTACCATAACCGCACTGAACTGAATCTGCGATATAAACTGCATTGTATTCATCACAAAGTGAACGGATTTTTTGCAAGAAACTTTTTGAGGCTTCTTTGATTCCACCAACACCTTGGATTCCTTCAATAATTACAGCCGAAATTTCATTGCCCTGAGCTTTAAAAGTTTCTTCCAAAGCTACTTCGTTATTGAACGGCAAAAAGATCACATTTTCAGATTGATTAACAGGCGCTACAATTTTAGGATTATCGGTTACCGCAACCGCTAAGGATGTTCTTCCGTGGAAAGCACCAGTGAAAGCGATTACTTTCTTTCTTCCGTTATAAAATGATGCCAGTTTTAAGGCGTTTTCGTTTGCCTCAGCTCCAGAGTTTACTAGGAATAACTGGAAATCTTTTTTACCTGAAACCTGCCCCAATTTCTCAGCAAGCTGAACCTGTAAAGGGATTTTAACAGAATTTGAGTAAAAACCAACTTTGTTTAATTGGTCTGTTAAACGACTTACATAATGCGGGTTGGTGTGTCCAATTGAAATCACTGCATGACCGCCATATAAATCTAAATATTTTTGTTCGCTAGCATCCCAAACATTGCTGCCAGATGCTTTTGTAATTTCTATATCGTTAAGAGGATAAACGTCGAATAAGTTCATATTTTCTGAGCTTAAAGACTAAAGCTAAAGGCATGAAGCTTCCCGCAAATTTATACAGGTTACTAGCCTAATTTTAGTCTATTAAATATTTAATTAATACTTCAGCATTTCGCTATTATGCTTTAAACTTTGAGCTTTCGGCTTTAAGCCTAAATTAAAAGTTCGCTGCTTTCAATCGCAGGCCTGCTGTTTCATCCAAGCCAAACATTAAGTTCATATTCTGAACCGCTTGTCCGCTTGCGCCTTTCAACAGGTTGTCAATAATGCTGATGATAAACAATTTATTGCCATGCTTTTCTACATGAACCAGCGCTTTATTTGTATTTACAACCTGTTTTAAATCGATGTTTTTCCGACTAACATGTGTAAAAGGATGAGCACTATAATATTCTTCATAAATATTTTGCGCTTCTTCCAAAGTCAAGTCACTTTCTAAATACATCGCTGCCAAAATACCACGCGTAAAGTCTCCGCGTTGCGGAATAAAGCTCAAAGTCTCCGAAAGTGATGGTTGCAATTGTACTAAGCTTTCGCCAATTTCATTTAAATGTTGATGCTCGAAAGCTTTATAAATGGAAAGGTTGTTATTTCTCCAGCTAAAGTGAGAAGTTGTTGCCAAACTTTGTCCTGCACCAGTTGACCCTGTAGTTGCATTAATGTGAACTTCTGCATTGATTAAACCTTTTGCAGCCAATGGAAATAACCCCAACTGAATGCAAGTAGCAAAACAACCTGGGTTAGCAATATTGCTTGCCGTTTTAATTTTATCGCGATTTAATTCTGGAAGCCCATAAACAAAATCACGATCTTCAAAACTAGCATTTGCTGCCAATCTGAAATCTTGTGATAAATCGACGATTTTTATATTATCGTTAATCGGGTTAGCAGCTAAAAACTTTTTTGCATCGCCATGGCCGACGCAAAGAAAAAGCACATCGATATCCTGTGGAATATCATTGGCAAAGCGTAAATCTGTATCGCCAATTAAATCAGTATGCACATCAGAAATTAGATTCCCAGCGTTACTGGTGCTATTTACGAAAGCAATTTCAACATTTGGATGATTAATCAGAATACGTAGCATTTCGCCACCTGTATATCCTGCACCACCAATTATTCCTGCTTTTATTTTATTACTCATAATCTGTTCTATCAATTATAGATGGATATGAAAATTAGTTTATATTCCTTCGACAAGCTCAGGATGACAATTTTGAAAGGCAAGATTTCTACTCTAGTCTTTCAGCTTTAAGCCTCTTCCCCATTAACTTTATGCCAAATCATTACCTGGTTACCGAAGATTTTGGAGAAACCCTTAACATCTTCGCCACTCCAGGCGTTGTTCATTTCGCCATAGCTTCCAAATTTATTGCTCATTAAATCGTGGTTAGATTCAATACCAATAATCTGGAAACGATAAGGCAATAATTCAACAAAAACTTTACCGCTCACAAATTTCTGCGTATCGGCTAAAAAAGCCTCAATATTCCGCATAATCGGGTCATGGAATTGACCTTCGTGCAGCCAGTTACCATAGAAAGAAGATAATTGCTCTTTCCAGCTTAACTGCCATTTCGTTAACGTATGTTTTTCTAAAGTATGGTGTGCTTTAATAATTAAAACAGGTGCTGCAGCTTCGAAACCTACACGACCTTTAATACCAATAATCGTATCACCAACATGGATATCTCTGCCAATTCCATAAGGTTGAGCGATGGCTTGTAATTTCTGAATCGCTCTAACAGGTGCTAACGTTTCTCCATCAATGGCAACTAACTCCCCTTTTTCAAAAGTTAATTCCACTTTACGCGATTCCGTTTCCGAAACCTGAGTTGGCCAGGCGCTTTCTGGTAAAGTTTGGTGAGAAGTTAAAGTTTCCTTTCCTCCTACTGAAGTTCCCCATAAGCCTTTATTAATCGAATATCTTGCTTTTTCAGCACTATATTCAACACCATGTTCGGCTAAATATTCTATTTCCGCTTCGCGGGATAATTTCAAATCTCTAATAGGTGTAATGATTTCAACTCCAGGAATAATGATATTGAAAATCATATCAAAACGCACTTGGTCGTTACCAGCACCAGTACTTCCGTGAGCAACATAATCCGCACCAATTTTTTTAACGTAATTCGCAATTGCCGTTGCCTGACTAACGCGTTCTGCACTAACAGAAAGTGGATAAGTTGCATTTTTTAATACATTTCCGAAGATTAAGTATTTAATACAACCATCATAATAACTATCGGTTTCATCTACCACAGCGTGAGATTTTACACCTAAAGCATAGGCTCTTTTCTCTATTTCTTGTAATTCTTCGTCAGAAAAACCACCAGTATTTACAATAACAGAGTGAACTTCTAAGCCACGGTCTTGAGCAAGATAAATACAGCAAAATGAGGTATCAAGACCTCCGCTAAAAGCTAAAACAACTTTCTTCTTCATTATTTATGAAATAATAGGGTAAATAAAACTATGATTGATTTTAATCCAGATTTTGGCTTAACCACTAATCTAGATTTTATGCGCATAAAACGCTCGTATAATCCAGGCTTCTTCTGCAACTCTTCGGCAAAAACCTTTGCGGCCTCGTGTTTCTTTTCGGCAGGATCGTAAAGCATTGCGGTACACATGCAATTTTTACGCTCTTTCATCTTCAAAATCTCGAAGTTTACGCAGCTTTGGCAACCTTTCCAAAAATCCTCATCTTGCGTCAATTCAGAATAAGTAACAGGCTCGTAACCTAAATCAGAATTGATTTTCATTACGGCTAAACCTGTAGTTAAACCAAATATTTTTGCCTTTGGATATAATTTTCTCGAAAGTTCGAAAACTGCTTCTTTAATCGCATGCGCTAATCCTGCTTTTCTATATTGCGGACTAACGATTAACCCAGAATTGGCTACAAACTGACCATGACTCCAGGTTTCGATATAGCAAAAGCCAGCCCAGGTGCCATCTTTATGAAAAGCAATTACGGCTTTGCCTTCCTGCATTTTACCTGAAATATATTCCGGCGAACGCTTAGCAATACCTGTACCTCTGGCTTTTGCTGATTCAGCCATTTCGGTTACAATCTCTTCTGCAAACACATGGTGTTCTGGGATAGCGACTTGTACTATAAATTCATTAATATTCATTCGTTTTCTAACGAAAAATTAAGGTATTCTTGTTAATTGGGTTTTTAGAGAGGATCAATTCCTCGTAGTATTAGTAAGGTGTACTAAATACGCGGCGTAAAATTTTGCCGACTTAGGGGATAATAGAATACAGGTTGAAAACGATTAATAAATAAACTCTCACCAGCTACCAAATGGGCTGTGAAACTTGAAAGTTTATGTAAAAATTGTTTAATCATTTCTTGCGTATTAAAACAGCTTTAACTCTATTGAGGTGCAAAGGTTTAAATAATAATTGAGTTACACAATATTAAACTGATTTTTTTATGTTTTAATAATAATTTATTAAACTAATCTGACCTAACTTTTCAATAAAGCATCTTTTATCAAAACTTTAACATCAGCTTAACAACATTTAACATTTTCAATTACTGTTTAAACACAATATTTGTATGCCTGTAGCGATTGTAGCATAGCAATCGTTTCTACTGGAATAAATATTTAAACTCAAAGCCGAAACAGTATGAAATTTTCTACATCTAAAAATTTAAAAAAAACATCCTTAAACGCATTATTTATAATAATGGCCATTTCAATTTTCAGTTCTTGTGCAAAAACAGATAATACCGACATCACCATTGCTTATTTAAGGGCAGTAAATGCATCTCCTTCGTTAGCAACCTATAATGCTTATCTGGGTGGTAGTCTAATTAGCGCGGCAGCCTTACCTTTCGCTGGTTCTTCAGCATACACTTCACGAACAGCAGGTACTTACAGTCTAAAGTTTACATCTGGTAGTAATACTGAAAGTTTATTTTCCAAAGACGTTGCATTAAGCCAAAACACTAGTTACTCTTATTATCTGATTAACAAACCTGGTCAGTTGGATGGTTTATTGATTAGCGATGACAGGAGTGTACCCTCTGCAGATAAAGCCTATATTCGTTTTATTAATTTATCTCCCGATGCACCTGCATTAGATTTAATTAAAACGGGCACCACCACTTCTTATGCAACAAATAAAGCTTACAAAACCAATACTAGTTTTGTAGCTGTTGATGCTGGAACCTATTCTCTTGATGTAAAAGACACCGCTAATGGCGCTGTAAAAACAACGAAGACAGATGCTGTATTTGCAGCTGGATATCATTATGATATAATTTGTGGCGGCCTGGTTACACCAGCAAACGATACCGAACGTGCCTTAAATTTGCAGGTTTTAACCATCAAATAATCATTTTTAATTTTAAATACGTTAATAATTCAGGATTATCTTAAACGATAATCCTTTTTTTATATATCTGATTTTGACCACATTCGCTCAAAATGTTAAACTTTCTAATTTAACAATCACTTATATATGCTGGTTAACAGGCAAATAACATCAAACTAAGTCTACTACTTGTTTTCCTTATTTAGAATTATTCAAAATTATTTGGATTATTAAGAATTGTGCCGTTATTTTGCAGCTGTTTAGAATTAATCCAAATAAATTTAAGATGCATAAAATCAGACTATTCAGCTTAACGCTTTTTCTCTCCACACTTAGTATAATTACTTTCGCACAGCAATTTTCAACCATAAAAGGTACGGTTACTACATCAAATGGTAAGGCAGCTTCTTATATTTCAGTTGGTTTAAAAGGAAGTGGAAATGGGAACACAACGGATGATAACGGCAGATATACAATTCACAGAATAAAACCAGGCACTTACACGATTAAGGCTTCTGCTGTAGGTATTAATTCAGCAGAGAAAAGTGTAACCGTAGTTGAAGGCGAAACTAAAATTGTAGATTTTGTTTTACAAGAAAATGATCAGAAATTAGAGGAAGTAACTATTGCTGGCAAAAACAACAGATATAAAATAGGCTTACCTTCCGCATCTCTTCGTTTAAACGAGCCGCTTTTGGAGGCTCCACAAAACATACAAACTGTTAGTGATCAAGTTATAAAAGACCAGCAAATCATAAGCATGAGTGATGGTTTAATCAGAAATGTGAGTGGTGCTACCCGAATAGAGCACTGGGGTGATATGTACACTAATATTACCATGCGTGGTTCTCAAATTCAGGCAATGAGAAATGGCTTCAACGTGGTATCATCTTTCTGGGGACCGTTAACTGAAGACATGAGCTTCGTCGATCACATTGAATTTGTAAAAGGTCCTGCTGGCTTTATGCTTGGCAATGGCGACCCAAGCGGCATGTACAATGTAGTAACCAAAAAACCTACTGGCTTTAATAAAGGCGAAGTTTCTTTCACTTTAGGAAGTTATGATTTATACAGAACAGCTGTTGACTTTGACCGCAAATTAACCAGCGATGGAAAATTATTATTTAGATTAAACGGAGCCGTTCAAAACAAAGGTTCTTTCAGACCTTATGAGCAAAATGATCGATACAGCATTGCTCCTGTGTTAAGTTATCAAATTACAGATCACACCAAAATTACCGCAGAATACACCTTCCAAAATGCAAAAATGACTGAAGTTGGTTCTTACTACATTTTCTCTCCCGACGGTTATGCAACTTATCCAAGGGAATTAACAATGACCCAACCAGGCTTACCTGCAACACGTATAAATGACCAAAGTTTATTTCTAAACTTACAACACAATTTTGACGAAAACTGGAAACTAACAGCACAAGCAGCTTACTTTAAGTATGATCAAGTTGGCTATAGTTCATGGCCTTCAGCTGTTAATGCAAATAGCACAGTTATTAGAAATGTTGGCATTTGGGATGCGGAAAGCAGCATGAAATTAGCACAACTATTTATTAATGGCCAAGTAAAAACTGGTGGAATTAATCACCGTATTTTAGCCGGTTTTGATGGTGGAAAGAAAAATTATATGGCAGATTGGGGTCAATCACATGATTTAGATCTAGCTTCTTCACCTTTCGATTTGAATAATCCAAATTACGACTTTCCTCAGAACGGCTACCCAAATTTCGATCGTATTACTTCTTTAGAACAAAGGGCAATTAATGCAGGTGGTTTAATGGACTCAAAGTATTTGAGTGCTTATGCTCAAGACGAATTAGGTTTCTTTGATAATAGAGTTCGTTTAACATTAGCTGGTCGTTATACCTATGTGAGTCAATCGGCTTGGGGCGGCGCACCAGATAAAGCTAAAAAAGTTACTCCACGTGTTGGTTTAAGTTTTTCAGTTGATAAAAGCACAGCAATTTACGCAGTTTATGACGAAGCTTTCACACCTCAAAGTGGCTTAATCCGCAATGGTGGAAAAGTAGAACCGATTACTGGAACAAATAACGAAATCGGTATTAAGAAAGATTGGTTTGACGGCAAATGGAACACCACTTTATCAGCTTACAGAATTTTGAAACAAAACGAACTAACTGCCGACCCAACAAACACACCAGGAACCAATTTTAGTGTAGTTTTAGGCGAAAAAAGATCGCAGGGAATTGAGTTTGATTTAAGAGGTAAAATCACTGATGGTTTAACTTTAATAGCAAACTATGCTTATACGGATTCGAAAGTTACCGAAGTTACTCCTGGCGTAACAGGCATTAATGTTGGTGATGTAATTCCTGGTTTTGCCAAACATGTTTCTAATGCATGGTTAACTTACACTTTGCAAAATGGCGCACTTAAAGGTTCGGGTATATCGGCAGGTTTTACTTACCTAGCAGATCGTGCAACCGATACCTGGAGCATTGGCTTACAAAAATTACCGAACTACTTTAAGTTAGACGGTGGTTTATTTTATGAACGTCCTAAATTTAAAATTACAGGTAATGCTTTTAATATCTTGAATAAATATTTATTCAGCGGATCTTATTACCAATATCTAAGCGCATACTATTACCAGGCAGAGGCGCCAAGAAATTATAGAGTGAGTGTAGCATATAAATTTTAATCAGGATTCATGTCTGAGAAGAAAAAAAATAAAACCTTCAAATATTGGGTCGGCAGAATCCACTTATGGCTGGGATTAACATCCGGACTATTCGTATGCTTTTTGGGTATAACTGGATGCATCCTTGCCTTTGAAAGAGAAATTGAAAATGTTACTCAACCTTATCGAAATCTTGAAGTTCAAAAAAAGGCCCTGCTACCACCTACGCAATTAAAAGCAATTGCTGATAAAGCATTGCCCAACAAACACGCACACAGCATTAACTATCAACCTGGAAAAAGTGCTCAGGTTGTTTATTACAATTTCGAACCCGAATACTACTATATCGTTTTCGTAAATCAATATACTGGCGAAGTACTAAAGGTTAAAAACATGAATGATGATTTTTTCAGAATTGTCATTATGGGCCACTACTATTTGTGGCTCCCACCAAATATTGGCCAGCCAATTTTAACTAGTGCTACATTAATTTTTGTTATACTGTTGATATCAGGTTTAATCCTCTGGTGGCCAAAAAACAAAGCTGCATCAAAACAGCGTTTTACCGTCAAATGGAATGCAAAATGGAGAAGGGTAAATTATGATTTTCATAATGTACTCGGCTTCTACATCACCTGGATCATAATCTTTATTGCTTTATCAGGTATGGTAATGGGATTTCAGTGGTTTTCAAAATCAGTCTATTTCGTAACCTCTGGAGGGAAATCATTAACGGAATTTAGTGAAGCTTTTTCTGATACGACCACCAATTTAAAATTGAAATTAAATCCATCGGCAGCTGATAAAATTTGGGAATCTTATCTAAATGCTGATCCGAAATTTCAAGGCAGCCTTGATGTACACGTTCCTGAAAATGAAAAGGCATCGATAGAAGTTGCTAAAAACCCAGATCCTGAAACCTATTGGAAATCTGATTACAGGTATTTCGACCAGCATACTCTTAAAGAAATTGAAGTTAAACATGCTTTCGGCAAATATGAAAACACAACAGTTGCCGATAAAATTTATAGAATGAATTATGATATCCATGTTGGTTCTATCGCTGGTTTACCAGGTAAAATAATTGCATTTTTTGCCAGCCTAATTGCAGCAAGCATGCCAATTACAGGTGTTTTAATATGGATTGGCAGGAATAAGAAAAAAAAGAAAGTATCCACAACAATCAGATAATAAACAAATAATTATGAAAATTTTAAATCTAATCCTGGTATTAACAGGCCTAGTAACTGTTAGTGCTAATGCTCAAGACAAATTAGAGCAAGACAGAAAAGCAATCAAATCATTGGCTGGCTTTTACGAGGTAAATTTCAATTACGGTGAGGTTACTTCACCCAGCCCAGAATATAAATTCAGCAAGCCTTACGAAAGTCATGGTAATGAGTGGGCCGAAATTATTGTCGATGAGCCAAAAAGAATTGTTATTCAGCATATGTTAGCCATTAACGATACTACGGTGATTAAACACTGGCGCCAGGACTGGACTTATGAAGACACAAACATTATGCTTTACACGCAAGATAACGCTTGGAAAAAAGGCAATCTAACTGCTGCTGATGTTAAAGGTAAGTGGACACAGAAAGTTTATCAGGTTGATGATAGTCCACGTTACCAAGGTATTGGAACCTGGAGCCATGTTGGTGGTCACGATTCTTGGTCGAGCGAAACAGATTCACCGCTTCCAAGAAGAGAATCTACTGTTCGTAAAGACTATAATGTTTTAACTCGCGGAAGCAGAATTACCATTACCAAAGATGGCTGGATGTTTGAGCAAGACAACAAAAAAGTACTTCGCACACCAGAAGGCGATAAATTATTAGCCGTTGAGAAAGGTTATGAAGAATTTACCAAAATCGATCCTAAAACTTTTGCTTATGCACAAAAATGGTGGAATAATCAACATACCTATTGGGCTGATGTTCGTAACGTATGGGCAGATGTTATTGGCTCAAACGATACTTTCAAAGTAAAAACAATGGCTAACGGTAAATTACTTTACGAAACATTATTTACACTTGGCGATCAGTCTATCAAAGAAAAATGGACCGCAGCACAAAATAAAGAAAAAGTTAAAACGGCGCTACAGCCATATTTAGCGAAATAGTTATTTACGATCACATCCTTTTAAAGCCGGGCAATTTAAAATTGTTCGGCTTTTCTATTTTTAATCGTTATAATTTATTTGCAAATTGTAGCCATGCAGGTTTCATCAGCAAAACGAACTTTATTATTTACATTCCTTTTTTTATCGGTTAATGGTCTCGCACAAGATTCTACTTACGTTCAAAAAACTATAAACATGCTTACATCTAAAGCCTTTTGGGGAAGAGGTTATACAAAAGGCGGAATGGCTAAAGCAGCTGATTTTCTTAGTCAGGAGTACTTCAAGATTGGCTTATTACCAATGAATGATAGCTACAAACAAGATTTCAAGTTCCCCGTTAATACCTTTCCAGGCAAAATGCTTATTGAAATTAACGGCAAAAAACTTACTCCAGGAAAAGATTTTATCGTTAACAACGAAAGCCCATCGATAAATAAAAAAGCCGATTTAAAAAAAATAGATAGTACCAGATTTCAGGCTTTACCAAATTTAGAAGTTTTATTAAAAGATAAATTAACCTGGTCGGTAGCCTCAGAGCTGTCTACCCAAACCAGCATACAGATTAATAAAAAGAACTTTAAGGAAATACCAAAAACTATTAATATTAATATCGAAAGCAAATTTATTTCGGATTTTAAAGCTTCAAACATTTGTGGTTTTTTAAAGGGTACAAAATATCCAGATTCTATATTATTAATAACCGCACATTACGATCATTTAGGCGGCATGGGTTCTGAAACCTATTTTCCTGGCGCTAACGATAACGCTGCTGGTGTTGCAACGCTATTAAGTTTAGCAAAATATTATGCTAAAAACCCTCAACCTTATTCAATTGGTTTTATTTGCTTCGCGGCAGAAGAGGCCGGCTTGTTGGGTTCGAGGTATTTTGTCGAAAATCCAAAAGTAGAATTAAGCAAAATTAAGTTCCTAATCAATCTCGATTTAGTCGGAACAGGCGAAAGTGGTATGACCGTTGTAAACGCAAGTGTTTATCCAAAAGCTTTTGCCTTATTAAATGAAATAAATGTAGAACAGAAACTGATCTCGAAAATTAATCCGAGAGGAAAAGCAGCAAATAGCGATCATTATTTCTTTACAGAGAAAGGCGTTCCTGCATTTTTCTTCTACACTCAAGGCGGAATAACGGCTTATCATGATGTATTTGACAAACCTGAAACCTTACCACTAACGGAGTATAACGACTTGTTTAAACTAATCATTTCTTTTAACAAACGAATGATGAAATAGGCGTTTCGTAGGACAAAAGTCTAAAAACGTTATATAAAATACGCTATTCATCTGACAACAAGTAATCCGTCTACTTTTACCAATTGGGATAATATTTAAACCTGTTCGGATAATTAAATATAGCCATTCGCATCAGCGCTGCATCTTTGAATCAACAAATAAGCAACAAGATTCATTATGAAAAAGATACAAAAACTTAGTCTGGCATTTTTTATGTTAATCGCCTTTGTGGTAAAATCAAATGCTCAAAATCAAATCGAAATTGTAATTGTTGGTTCAAGTCACGACAATTCGAAATCAACTCAAAACTTTCAAACTATTATTGATAAGTTAAAAAAATTTAAACCCGATATGGTTTTTGGCGAATACTTACCTGCCGAAGATTATGCGAAACTTGAAGATGATCATTGGGCGAAAACAGCCTTTATAAAAAAAGTTAACTACATCAACAAACTAAATCCTGAAACCCCAAAAAACCTATCTTCATTAATTAAAAAGAACCAAAAAGCACTAACATCATTTCCTTATTACCATAAGACACGCATGAATTTAGCGACGGAATATGCTAAACAATGGGATAGAGGAAATTTCGATTACCAGATGTTCGTATTGGAAAGTTATATGAAAGATAAGTTTGGCAAGGAAGAAAAAGCAGAGTATGCAGAACGATTTGGTAACATCGATTCATTAAAAAAAATAGGCATCATCAGACCAGGAAGCGAATACAACAAAATATTTTTCCCGTTGATTTACCAACTTGGCCAAAATCAGATTTATAACATGGATTGCCAGACGTACGATAAACCCTGGGGAATTGCATGGAGTAAAACAGATTCTTTATTCAATATTTTATCGAAAAAAGCAAAAACAGATCCCGCCTCTGCAGAAGCTAAAACTATGGAGGCAATTAATAAGTATTACGCTTATTCGAATGAAGAGGAAAAAGCTTTTGCTGCCGATGAGTATGCTGGAATGAATACACTAAAATATGCTGAAATGAATGACCTGTGGAACTTTTATGGCGGCCGAAAATTTTATGGATATGCGGGTTTCCCTACTGAAACGGTTAAAGAAATGATTGCACAATGGACACTTAGAAATGAAGGAATGTGCAAAAACATTATTGAGCAGGCACAGGCGAATAATGCAAAAAGAATTGTTGTTGGTGTTGGTGCTGCCCACGGAAAATGGATGGAAGATATTTTAGCAAAAAACAGCAATGTTAAAATTATAAACTATAACGAGCTTCCATAAATCGTAATTTTAAAAATTATCCAAATCCCTCGGCAAATACCTGCTCGAGGGATTTTGATTTTGATTCTCATTGTAATTTTATTGTGTCGATTTGCAAATCCAAAGTTGCAAAACTATCTTTACCTAAAGATTTAGTTGTTTTTAAAGAATGGATGCAACATTTTTCTAAACATTGCGTCATTTAACCAAAACTGCATTATCCCTCAATTATATATGAAGAAACTTATATTAACAATCTCGTTCCTATTAACAACCACATTTCTATTCGCTCAAAAAAACGGCAGTATCTTAGGCGTTTTAGTCGATAGTGCTAATCATAAAACCACACTAAATTATTCTACAGTTTCTGTTTATAAACTTGGCGATAGTGTACTAAGTACTTATAAGTTATCAGATGATAAAGGGACTTTCAAAATAAATAACTTACAAACAGGCATTAAATATCGGTTAATAATTACAGCATGGCTATACGGTACTTATCGTAAAGAAGTTGAACTGACAGCGCAGAACCCAATTGTAAATCTTGGCACTTTATATCTCTCTACAAAAGCCAATGATTTAAATGAAGTAAGCATAGTTGCCGAGCGGCCACCCGTTATTGTGCGTAAAGATACCATTGAATTTAATGCCGAATCTTTTAAAACGCTTCCATCGGCAGTGGTTGAAGATTTATTAAAAAAACTACCTGGGGTTGCCATAGCGGGTGATGGTTCGATACAAGTTAACGGAAAAACAGTAAGCAAAATTTTAGTTGATGGAAAAGAGTTTTTTGGAGGCGACCAACAAATTGCAACTAAAAACCTACCAGCTAACATTATTGATAAAATCCAGGTATCAGATGATAAAGATGCTAAACGCCAAGACCCAGATTTGCTAGCGGTAAATACGCCTCAGGTTATTAATCTAAAGCTAAAAAAAGCCATAAAACAAGGGGCTTTTGGTAAACTTTATGGCGGAGGCGGATTACCGAATGGCCGTTACGAAGCTGGTGGTATTATGAATTTCTTTAGAGATACAACACAGGTAAGTATTTTGGGTTACGGCAATAATGTAAACAAATCGGGCTTTTCTGTAAGTGAAATTATGAGAATTGGAGGAATGCAGCGAACAGGTGTTAACTCAATGATGGTCAATAGTGATGGCGGTTTTGCTCTTAATGGTGTTAGTTTTGGTGGTGCTGCCAGCGGCGTACAAACTTCGGCTGGAGCAGGGGCTAACTTTAATACGCTAACCAAAAAAGGTGCAAAATTAAATCTTAAATATTTCTTCGGATTAAGCAATCAAGAAAACATAACGCTTAGCGATAGCAGACAAAGCTTAGGAACAGGCGATTTGTTATCATCTACTAATCAAAATCAATTAAATAAATTATATAGCCATAATATTAGTGGTCGTGGCGAATTTAAAATCGATAGCTTACATAAGTTTATAATAACACCATCCGTAACCATAAATAACACCAGAAACGCAGGTTTGCTACTTACACAAACCCGCGACATTAATAACATTGAATTAAATAACGGCTACAATCAATCTAGAACTGTAGGCGATAATGTCGAATATCAGATCTCAAGCAATTTATGGAAAGACTTGAAAAAGAATAAAGGAAGCATAAACACGACATTAAATTTAATGAAGCGAAATAATTATACCGATTATTTCAACAATACAATCAGTAATTTTTACAACCCTAATTCAACTCAAATACTAGATCAGCTTCGAGATAATAACATTAAAAATCAAGGTGCGTATTTAAGCATTAACTTCACCAGAATTTTAAATAAGAAACTTAATTTAACAATAGCTGGCAACGGCAATTATCTGAATAACGAAAATGCTTTAGCTACTTTTTACAAAGATCCAAACAACCAGGCTTACGATATTGCAATTCCAACGCTTTCTCAAACCGTAAATCAAAAAGGTTTTAAAACGAATACCCGAACCTCGTTGAGATGGAAAATAACAAAAGATTTTTCAATTCAACCAGGCATTATTTTCAACACGATTAATTTAGAAAACAGCTTTACCAGTTATCCGTCGTTTAACCAAAGTTTTAAATTTATTGCCGCCTCAGGTACTATTCGATATAAAGATTTCAGCATAGATTATACCCCAAATTTCCGCGAACCTGATGTAAATTACATACAGCCTGTAGCTAACAATACTAATCCGCTTTACATCCAAAATGGAAATCCGAATTTAGTACCCACCAAAACACATCAGGTTAATTTAAATCTTTATAAATACGATGTAAAAAATTCGCTTAATTATAATGTTTGGGGCGGCGGAAGTATAGATAACGATGCTGTAATTATGGCCAGAACCATAAGTGCTACAGGTGCACAAACCTCTACCCCAATAAACGTAGATGGAATTATAAGATTAAATGCAGGTTTAAATTTTAGTAAGGATATAAAGAAAGATAAAAGGCAAATTACACTTGGAACAGGCTTTTACACCAACTTTACCCGCAATTTGGTACAAGTGAATAACATTCGCAGTTATGCCAAAATTTTAAGCATTACACCGCGTATTAGTGGTAAACTTAATTTAAATGATAAAGTTGAAATTTCTACAAGCTATAATTTAGGGATAAATAACAGTCGTTACGATGATAGCTATTTTACCAACATAAATTATTTTACACACATGAGCGATAACGAGCTTATTGTACGCTTACCAAAAAAGCTCGTTTGGGAAACTACTTATCGCATTAATTACAACACGCAAACTGTGGCAGGCTTTAATAATAAAATTCAGATTTGGAATGCTGGACTTACTTATCTTTTCTTAAAAAATGATCGGGCACAGCTTAAATTTTCTATCAACGATATTTTAAATACCAATACCAGACGATATGTTAGTATAAGCGAAAATACTATTCGCGATACCAGATACAATAATTTAGGCCGATACGGTTTGTTAACTTTTACCTATAACATCCAAAATTTTGGAGGAAAAGTTGGCGGAAAAGATACCTTTTTCAGATTTTAGCTTTCAGGCTCCTGTTTAAAAGCACGAGCCTGAATTCTATATGCCGATTAAATAACTGGCGTTAGTCTTACCAAATACTGGTCTTCCTCATCATCAAAAATAATCTCACTGGCCCAGCCTGTTTCAGCTGCAATAGTCTTTATGGTTTTCTGATCAATGTAAAGCCAATTAAACCAGTTTCCTTTTTCTCCTTTGTATTCATATTGGTAAGAAACTTCGCCATAATAATGGTTTTGAGGCTTTGGTAAATCCTCATATAAATAAGCAATGTCTGATGTATCAAAAAGAACCTGTCCGCTCGGATTAGTTAAACTTTTAAGCCTGATTAAAAAGTCTTTAAAACCTGGCAAAGTTCCTGTTAAACCGATGCCATTCATCAACATTAAAATGGTATCGAATTTTTCTTTGTAGGTAAAAATATCCTGAACGAATGCTTTTTTAACACCTCTATCTTTCATAATATTAACCGCAGCTTCTGATACATCTATAGCTGTAACATCAATATTAAAGGCTTGTAAAACTAATGCATGACTACCAACGCCTGCACCAATATCCAAAACTTTTCCTGTGCACATCTGCAAAGCCTGAAGTTCTAAAACTGGCATATCTTCGTCATCTCGATAGAAAAAATCGACTGGCATTTCTTCTGGTTCGTCATAAGAATTATGTAGCCAAAGAATATCGGCTTCGCCGTTTTCGTAAAAATCAATTAGGGCCTTGCCAAAAACATCCATAAAGCAAAGATAAGAAAAATGGAAGATGGATCAGGGAGATTATAGAGCTAACCGTCATTTCAATCAGAGTGAAACGAAAGGGAGAAATCTTTAAACATTTTCAAATTCAAAGATTTCTCAACTACGCATGAAATATTAATCTAACTCAAATTCCTGATGATATTCTGGTATCGCTACATGCTTGAAACCATGTTCTTTTAATCGGGTGGCGAAGTTTTGCTGCACCTCATATTCTCCGTGCACCAAAAATAATTGCTTAACTTTTTCAGGATCTTGTCCTGATAAAAACTTTAACAAATCTTCGTAATCGCCATGCGCACTCATCGATTTTATCGATCGAACTTCAGCTTTTACGTCATAATCATCGTGAAAAATATCGACTACTTTCTGTCCTGCTATTAACCTGCCACCCAAAGATGAAGGTTCGCAATAACCAACCATTAAAATTGTATTCTTTTGATTATTGATGTTATTTCTAATGTGATGTTTTACTCGCCCTGCTTCGGCCATTCCCGATGCAGAAATAATTACACAAGGTCTTGGATCGGAATTTAAAGCTTTGGATTCTTCTACAGTTTCAACAAAGCGTAGTCCTTTAAAAGCAAAAATATCATGATCAATTTTTAAGGTTTCCTTTACACCATTGTTATATACTTCAGGGTGGTTCTTCAAAATCTCTGTTGCTTTCGATGATAGTGGACTATCTACATAATAACGAACATCGGGTAGTTTATGCTTTAATTCTAAACTATTTAAAGCATATAAAAGTTCTTGTGTACGGCCAACGCTAAATGCTGGAATAATAACCTTACCCTTTTTTATATTACAGGTATTGTTAATAATCTCGTACAACATATTTTCGATAGGCTCTAAATCTTTATGCAGCGAATCGCCATAAGTAGATTCCATTAAAATATAATCGGCTTGACTAAATTGTTGTGGGCTTTTTAAAAGCAAATCGCCATAACGACCAACATCCCCACTAAAACTTACTCTGGTTGATTTACCATCTTCAGTTATAGTTAAATGAACGGCTGCACTACCTAAAATATGACCAGCATCTGTAAATTGTAAACGAATGCCTGGTTCAATTTCGAAATCTTCTTCATATTCCACAATCTTCATTTGGCTAACCGCCTTTATAACATCTTCATCGGTATATAAAGGTTCTTCTTTTTCCTGCCCAGGTTTTAAATGGCGATTAGAAAATTCAGCATCCTGCATTTGTATTTTAGCAGAATCCATCATTAAAATACGTGCCAAATCCATTGTTGCTGAAGTACAGAAAATTTTACCTTCAAAGCCTTCTCCAACAAGTCGGGGCAATAAACCGCAATGGTCGATGTGTGCGTGAGAAAGCACCAAATAGGTTACTTTTTTAGCATCGAAGCCAAAGTAGCCATTTAGCTTATCAGTAACTTGTCCCATGCCTTGAAAAAGGCCGCAATCTAATAATATTTGAGTGTTATTTTTAAGCGTAATAAGGTGCTTACTCCCTGTAACTGTACGGGCAGCACCATGAAAGGCAATTTTCATTTAGTGGTGGTTAGAAATTATAATTGAATAAAAATGCCGGATATTTCCGGCATCTCCAATTATTTAAGCTGTTATTTTATCTTTCACTTTATCAGCAACATCGCTAGCTCTGTCTGCTAATCCAGATAATTTACTTTTCGACGAATCCAAAAGATCGCTAAACCAATCTGATAATTTATCTTTAACCTCATTATTAGAATCTGAAGATAATGCTAATGCAATTGTTGCACCTAAAGCTGCTCCAGCTAATACACCTACTATAATTTTTGTTTCCTTTGTCATAATCGTAATTCTTTAATTATTAAACATAAATTAGCACTTGCTGTTTTATTTTTTTTTACAACACAAAAACCAATCCACAATGAAAAATATCTTTTTTATCGATTTAGATAATACTATTTATTTCACAAAACCAAACGAGCAACAGTTAATGGGTGGTCTTTACGGCGTTTTAGAAAATGAAGATTTAGGTATTTCTGATGAAGAATATCAATTGGCAAAAAAGGAAATGTTGCGAACACCTTTTCAAAAAGTGGCTGCGAAGTATGGTTTTAAACAAACCGCTATTGATAATGCAATAAAATATCTGGTGACCGGAGAAGTTACGGCTCCGTTAAGTCCATCTCAAGATTATCATTACATCAAAAACCTAGAGGGAAAAAAGTTTATTGTTACAGCTGGTTTTCTTCGTAAACAGACAACGAAAGTAAAAATGCTTGGCATTGCTGACGATTTTGAAGAAGTTTATGTAGTCGATGTAACCACATCTAATCAAAATAAAAAAGATGCTTTTGAAACATTAATTGAAAAACACATATTAAACCCAGCCGATATTCTGGTAATTGGGGATGATGCAGAATCGGAAATTAAATTTGGGCTGGAGCTCGGTTTATCAACCTTTCTTTTAGATCCTGAAAATCTTCATCCCAATGCGAATTCTACTTTTCGGGGAAGTGATTTGAGTGAACTTCACAAAGCAGCAGGTCAATAATATCCAATAAAAAAGTCCCGATTTTCATCGGGACTTTTAAACTTATCCTCTTCCACCTCTGGTTGGCCTTCCACCCTCACTACTTCGCTCTCCTCCACCTCTACTTTGTTGCTGTGGTTGTGCTTGTTGCCTAACTTCCGAACGTTGCTGCTCGCTTCTTTGTTGGCGTTGTTGTTCTGCCTGTTGTGAACGTTGCTGTTGCATTTGCTCATTTCTTTGTTGCATTTGCTGACGTTGCTGTTGTGCTTGCTGATCGCGTTGAGCCCTTTGTTGTTCTTGCATTTGCTGACGTTGCTGATCGGCCTGCTGAGAACGCTGTTGCTGTGCTTGCTGATCGCGTTGAGCCCTTTGTTGCTCTTGCATTTGCTGACGTTGTTGATCGGCCTGCTGAGAACGTTGCTGTTGCGCTTGCTGATCACGCTGAGCCCTTTGTTGTTCCTGCATTTGCTGACGTTGCTGGTCGGCCTGCTGAGAACGTTGCTGTTGCGCTTGCTGATCTCGCTGTGTTCGTTGTTGTTGCATTTGTTGCGATTGCAATTCTCGTTGTGAGTTTTGCTGATCACGACTCATACGATCCTGTTGAGTTCTCTGTTGCATTTGCTGAATACGCTCCTGATCACGGTTTCCTTGCTCACGAGTTCTTTCTGAAAGCTGACGATTTCTCTGTTCTGCATCATTACCGTTTTGGTTCGTACGATCAGTTCTACCCATCGCATCGCGATTATAAACTCCACCTCTTTCATTTGGCTGGTTATTATTATCTCTGCGATTATCTATACCTCTGTTGGGTTGAGTTGCTTTATTATCATCGCCTCTCTGTCCAATTCGGTTATCGTTATTTCCACCTCTTTGATCACGGTTAGAATAACTATTATCACCTCTGCCACTTCTATTAAAACCAGCATTACCCTGCTCAAATTTTCTTGGCGCAGCACTGCGATTATCTACTGATCCACGCTCAGGTCTTGGTCTGTAAATAGAAACCGATCTGTTATCAATTCTACTTGCTCCAGGTCTGTTACTTTGCGAATACCTGTAAACCGTTACATTACGATTTGTAGCTCTTCTAATGTCCTCCATCCTTGGTCCACCATAATAACTTCTTCTGTTGTAAACATAAGTATTGTTAATTATCGTTGTATTGCGGATATAAACATTGTTTCTACCATAGTTATATCTAGGGAACGAATTAATGTAAATATTGGATTGAGGAATAAAATTCCAGCAAAATTCAGGTACAGTGTAACGGCGACCGAAGCTTAAATTTATGCTAATACTTGGCGCCATTGGTGCCCAGCCATAATAACCATCGCCACTTCTCCAATCTACCCAGGCTGGTCCCCAATTCGTATCTGGTAACCAGATCCATTGTCGGTAGCTATTAATAACCCAACGGCCATAGTGGAAAGGTGCCCAGCCCCAATCGTAATTAGAAACCCAGGTATTACCATACTCTGTCATCGCCCAACGCCCATTGGTATAATAAGGACGAAATTCTTCCTGATTTACATCTGGACGCCAAACGTAACCATATTGCGGATCCTGAATCCAGGTGCCGTAAGGAGAAAGTTCATCATAAAAAGTTTGGAGAGACACATTACCAGTATTGTAACCATCATCCTGATAATTTTCTTCATAGCCTTGTGCCCTGACTAAGGTGGTGGTTCCGGCAAGGAGCGCAAAAAGCCCCAGCACAAGTGCCGTAGTTTTCAGTGTTTTCATTTGTGTGTTTATATTAATAACCTAATGTGTGTGTATCAATTAGAGAACCAAAATTATATATGGTTTAATATGCAAGCATAGTTTTTTCAGTTTTCTGCCAAATATTGTATTTCAAGGCATATTTAACTTGTATTTAACGTTTTGCAGCTCATATAATTGTGCAGAAAATAAGTCAATTAGAAATAAAATTTGCTACACCAGTGTTTACAAAAGAGATTATATTGCATTGTTTACAAACTTTAAAACTTAAATTCTATTTATTGTAAGTATTTTTGTAGCATGCAAAACGGCACCTTATATTTAATCCCTGTACCTCTGGCAGAAGAGGTTTCACACAAAACCTTTACACCTTATTTGGTTGATACAATTAATCAGATTGATACTTACATTGTAGAGAACAGCAAAACTGCCCGTAGATTTTTAAAAGAAGCAGGCTTAAAAACTCCACAAAAAGATTTAATCGTTCACGATTATGGCAAACATAACAGAAGCGATTTAGGTCAATTTTTTACTGAGCTTAAAGCTGGAAAAGATGTTGGTTTAATGAGCGAAGCGGGTTGCCCTGGTATTGCAGATCCTGGAGCCGACATTGTTGCCGAAGCACATAAACGCAATATAAAAGTGGTTCCGTTAGTTGGTCCGAGTTCAATTCTTTTAGCCTTAATGGCCTCTGGCTTTAACGGTCAAAGCTTTGCTTTTTGGGGTTATTTACCAATTGATAAAGAACAACGTACAAAGCGCATTAAAGATTTAGATCTATCTGCAAGTCGTTATAAACAAACTCAAATTTTTATAGAAACACCTTTCCGCAATAACCAAATGTTAGAAGAAGTTTTAAAAAGCTGTAAGCCGAATACGCAACTTTGCATCGCCAGTAATTTAACAGGAGCTGATGAGTTTATTAAAACACAAAGTGTGCACGCCTGGCGCAAAGAAGAAATAGATCTGCATAAAAAACCGACTATATTTTTGTTGTATTAAATTGGTAACTTGATTTTTAGCTTTCTGAATTTATGATTCAAATAGCATTCGCGAATAAGGCAAAAAGTATTTTATCGCAAGATGAAAACGTAATCGGATTAGCGGTTGCGGGCTCTTGGCTTACCAATGAACTGGATGAATTTTCGGATGTTGATCTAATTCTGATTACCAAAGAAACAATATCTGATAATAAGGATAAAATGATTGCCTATGCCAAAAGTATAGGCAATTTTATATCTGGTTTTACCGGAGAACATGTTGGAGAACCAAGAGTTTTAATTTGTCTTTACGATAATCCCCTACTGCATGTTGATATCAAGTTTATAACACTTAAAGAATTTGAAGTTAGAATAGAGAATCCCAAAATTCTATTCGACCGAGATAACCAACTTCAAACTGTTTTAAATAATTCTGCGGCAAAATTTCCGTTTCCTGACTACCAATGGATTGAAGACCGCTTTTGGACCTGGGTGCATTATACGCTTTTAAAAATTGGTCGTGGTGAGTATATGGAAGCTTATGATTTTTTCGGCTTTTTAAGAATGGTAGTTTTCGGCCCTTTGCTTCACCTAAAAAGCGGCAACTTACCTCGTGCGGTTAGAAAAGTTGAAATGGACTTAAAGCAAGGCGATTTAGAAAGTTTAATCAATACCATTCCCTCATACAACAAACTTGCTTTGTTAACTAGCCTAAAACACGCTGTTGAATTATACAAGCAACTCAGAAATACCCTATTCGATGATAAAGTAACCGTAAATAAGATTGCAGAACAAAAAGTAATGGAATATTTTATCGATATTGAGAATAGATAATTAATTTAATAAAATCTTTTTAACGACTAATGGAATCCGAGAATCGCTGGGGAATGAAACGGACAACAGATTATACTAGCTAAATTTTTAGTAAAAAAGCAGAATTACCAGGACAGATTTATAAAATATTATTCATTAAATCCATCTAACTAACCCTAGTTGATTAAAACCTTTAATTTAAAAGAAGTTACTGGTAAAGGAAAATCTTATTTATACATTCCCTTCCCGTCGATAAAATTGATGACGGAATCTGGGAGAAAAAACTGAACACTTTTATTTTCTTTTATCGCCTTGCGGATAAATGTTGAAGAAATTTCCATTAATGGGGTATTCGTAAAGGTTATTGAGGGATAATTTTCCCATTCCTTTACCTGTGCACCTGGCCGTGGGTAAACGTAAATCTGATAGTTTTTTAACAGCACTTCATAATTTTTCCACTTCTTCAGCGAAACCAAATTATCGGCCCCCATAATCAGCACAAATTCTTTTTCAGGATATTTTTCGTGCAAATAAGTTAAAGTATCGATGGTATAAGACGGTTGAGGTAAAGCAAACTCAATATCACTAACCCTAATGTTTTCAGTCTTTTCAGTCGCTAATCTGGCCATTTCCAGCCTGTCGTACATATTACCCAACCCACTTTTATCTTTCAATGGGTTATGAGGAGAAACAACTAACCATACCTCATCAAGCTCAGTATGGTTAGCCATATAATTAGCAATAATTAAATGCCCTGTATGAATTGGGTTATAAGAACCAAAGAAAAGCCCAGTTTTCATTTTAATTGCAAATTGAGAATTTAAAACGCTTAGCTATTTAAAAAATCGCTGACCAACTTTTCTGCTTCTGCACATGCAGTTGCCAAATCGTAGTTTTTTAAAATCACATCGAACTTATCTGCATAAAGCAACTCTTTCTCTGCTTTAATAAAGCGTTCCTGTAATTTTTCTTCACTATCCGTTCCACGACCGCTTAAACGTTCTTTCAAAACTTCTAACGATGGCGGCTGAACAAAGATTGCTAATGCATCATCTTCATATTTTCTTTTCAAGCGAATCCCGCCTTCAACATCAATATCAAAAATAACATGTTTATCATCATTCCAGATTCGTTCTATCTCTGAACGTAAAGTACCATAAAAAGTGCCATTGTAAACCTCTTCGAACTCCACAAATTCCTGGCGGGCAACCTTGTGTAAAAACTCTTCCTTACTGATGAAATAATAATCGTTTTCGTGCTGCTCTGCTCCCCTCAATTCGCGTGTTGTAGCAGAAATAGAAAAGCTCAGGTTAGGAAACTTCTTTAATAAATGGTGTACAATAGTTGTTTTACCTGCTCCCGATGGTGCTGAAAATATAATTAATTTACCTTGTTTCATTCTGTTAAGCATAAAGACAAAAGCAGAAAGTCCAAAGCTTTAGTCTTTGAGCTTTAAGCTTTAAGCTTTTTATAATACGTTTAATAACTGTTCTTTTATTTTCTCTAACTCTTCTTTCATTCCCACAACAAACTGCTGCATTTGAGCATCGTTTGCCTTTGCACCCATCGTATTTATCTCTCTACCAATTTCCTGAGAAATAAACCCTAGTTTTTTACCATTAGCTTCTTTACTCGTTAAAGTTTGAAGAAAGTAATCGCAATGACTTTTTAAACGTGTTTTTTCTTCCGTGATATCAATTTTATCGATGTAGTAAATTAATTCCTGCTCAAAACGATTCTGATCGATGTTAACCTTACCAACAGCATCATCTAAAAACTGAGTAAACTTATCTCGTATTGCAGAAATCCTTTTAGGTTCTAATTCCTCTACCGATTTAAAGTACGACAGAATATTTTTAATTCTTAATTCCAAATCAGCTTTTAAAACTGCACCTTCATCCGCTCTAAACTTATTAAAATTGGCTAAGGCATCAGTAAAAATTTTATATAACTGATTCCACTCATCTTCACTTACACTTTCTTCTTTATAACTAATAACCTCAGGAAAAGTTAAAGCAGTTTGCAGTAAGTTACTGCTATTGGCATTTAATTGATCGTTAACAGCAATAAGTTGATTGTAATAATGCGCAAGCAAAGCGGTATTTATATTAGCGCCCGTAACCTCACCCGAACTACGTTCTACGGTAATGCTTAAGCTAACCTTCCCACGTTCAATATCTTTACTACATATATTACGCAGTATTAATTCTTTATCAGAAAAAGCTTTTGGATATTTTAGATTTAGCTCAAGAAATTTACTGTTGAGCGATTTAATTTCGACACTATATTTAGCATTCGCATAATCGGCTGCTGCCAAGCCGTATCCTGTCATGGATTTTATCATGCGCAAAGGTAAGAAAAATTTAAAGAGTTTTAAACCTGTCAAAAACCGTTTGTATGTGCACGGCGCTTTAAACATTTGATGTAGCGCAAAACCTGTAGTTATTGGCAAATACAGTCCCGCTAATACTACAATCTTTTGGGTAACGTTAACGAATATATCAGTTTCTACTACCAAAAGTATTTTCGTTTATATCGGGGCTATTCAACAAAACTCGTTCTTATGGCAAATTCTAAAACCCGTTTTAACTAAAAAACAATATTATAAATGCAATAAGATTACAAACAAACAGAGCAGTATTAACGTTTTTTTAACAGATTACTTGGTTAACAATTGTTAATTTTACGAAATATCTCATACAATATGAAAGCCCGTTACCTATTTTTATTGCTTCTTTTCCCGCTTACCTGCCTTTATTACTCTGCAAAAGCGCAGGATTTTATTGTAAAAGGCGTTGTTTTCGAAAAAGGAGCAAATGTAAGAATTGCAATAGCCAATATTACAAATGTTCGTAATGGGATTGGTGTTACCAGTAATGATTTGGGCATGTTTCAAATTCGAGCATCAGTTGGCGACACGCTTTTAATCGATAAAGCCAACATGAACGATCAGAGAATTGTTATTACTGGCCATCAGGATATTTTGATTTATTTAGTTCGTAGTACTACTATGCTAAATGAAGTAACCGTTATTGGAAACACAAAAAAGGCCGATTTAGCTGAAATAAAAAAAGAATTTCAAAATAAAGGAGTTTATAATGGAGGTAGATCATCCTTTTTATCTGCCATATTTAACCCTTTAAATGGCTTATACAATTTGGTTGGCAGAGATCCAAAAAACGCCAGAAGATTTGGGCGATATGCTGATAACGAGATTAAACAATCGCAAATTGATGTATATTTTAATCCAACTATAATTAAAAACAATACAGAGTTACGAGGCGACACTTTAGAAAAATACATGGTCGATTATAGACCAGAATTCCAAAAAGCACAGTATTGGAACAGTTATGATTATATTAAATACATTAAAGAATCATCGAAGAAATTTACCGATACCTTAGGGAAAGGAAAATAGTTATGCATGGTGAATTAAGTCTGTAAAATCAGTCGATTTAAACAAGTGGAATCGAGCAATCAATTTATCTATCCGCCGATGGCTTTAACTTATTCTGAATTTTATTTTTAATCCATTCAGCTATAATTAGCATTTTCCCAGCTGCCAGCATAAAAACATGGATAATCATTGAAAAAAATATATATACCCTGCAAATTCAAGTTGTCGTAGCCATTTGAATTTAATACTCGATTTTATTTCGAAGTGACTTCACTTAACATCAACCAAGTTTAGGTTATCGATCTCAAAATCCTCCATCGAATCTGAGTGATAATACAAGTTTTTACTAATAAATTATCGTAAAGTGATTGGTTTAAATTGAAAGCGCCTCACAAGCTTTTTCTGCAGCAAGTTTTTCTGCATTTTTTTTGTTGTAATCTCTACCAGTACCTACTTTTTCACCTTCAACTACAGCGCTTATTGTAAATAGCTTATTGCTTTCACCTTCGCCATTTTCAACAAGTTCGAACATAATATCCTTACCATGGCGCTGGCACCATTCAATTAATTTACTCTTGAAATTAGTTTCTGTGAGCTCTAAAGTATGAATATCGATATGCGGTTTTACAATTCTACGCAATAAAAACTCTTTGGTAAAATTATAGCCCTTATCCATATAAATTGCCCCAATAATCGCTTCAAAAGCATCTCCAAGCATAGAATTATGCTTAGTTTGAATACTTACAGAACGTTGATCGAATTGGATTAATTTATCGAAACCCATTTTTTTAGCCAACTGGTTTAAGTTAGCTCGATTTACAATTTTGGAGCGCATTTCGGTAAGAAACCCCTCCTCTTTGTATGGGTAATGTTTAAAAAGCAATTCGGCAATTACAGAACCTAAAACAGCATCGCCTAAAAACTCTAACCGTTCGTTACTACTACGACTGCCATTTTTTAAAACTTTAGCAACAGAACGATGCCTGAACGCCATTTTGTACAGCGTTACATTCCCTGGAACGAACCCAAGAATATTCTTCAGCTTTTTAACAAACTCCTTTTCGGGAGAGAGATAAAGTTTATATAATTTTAATATCGGCATTAAATAAATAACACAATTAACGGCTAATTAGCATATTTAACTAAGTTATCTATTTTTAACTAGCATACAAAATTATATAGCAAGGCGCAGTTTAATTAATCTTCGTATTTTTTGAAAATTACTGAGGCGTTGTGGCCTCCGAAACCAAATGTATTACTTAACGCTGCCCTAACTGTACGTTTTTCGGCTTTATTAAAGGTAAAATTCAGTTTTGGATCAAATGCAGGATCATCTGTAAAGTGGTTAATTGTTGGAGGAACAATATCATTTTTTACAGCTAAAATTGCAGCAATCGCTTCAACAGCACCAGCAGCACCCAAAAGGTGGCCCGTCATCGATTTGGTAGAACTGATGTTTAAACGGTAAGCATCTTCTCCAAACAATGTTCCAATAGCCTTCGTTTCGCTAATATCACCAAGTGGTGTAGAAGTTCCATGAACGTTAATGTAATCTATATCAGCAGTTGTTAAACCTGCATCTTTTAATGCATTTGTCATTACCATTCTGGCACCTAAACCTTCAGGATGTGGAGCTGTAATGTGATTTGCATCAGCACTCATTCCACCGCCAACAAGCTCTGCATAAATTTTTGCACCTCTTGCTTTTGCATGTTCAAGTTCTTCCAAAATAATAGTTCCTGCACCCTCACCTGCTACAAAACCATCACGATCTTTATCGAAAGGACGGGAAGCTGTAGCTGGATCATCATTACGTGTAGATAATGCATGCATGGCATTAAAACCACCCATACCCGCTTCGTTAATAATTGCTTCAGAACCACCACTGATAATCACATCTGCCATACCCAAACGGATATAGTTAAATGCATCAATCATAGCGTTTGTAGAAGAAGCACATGCCGAAACAGTTGCAAAATTTGGCCCACGTAAGCCATACTTGATAGAGATATGCCCTGGAGCAATATCTATAATCATTTTAGGGATAAAAAATGGATTGTATCTTGGCGTACCATCTCCTTTAGCGAAATTTGAAATTTCATCTAAAAAAGTTTTCAATCCACCTATGCCCGCACCCCAAATAACGCCGATTCGGTTGGTATCTAATTTTTCAAAATCAAAACCACCATCCTTCACAGCCTCATCTGTAGCTACAAGAGCATATTGTACAAACGGATCTAATTTACGGGCTTCCTTCTTTTCCAAAAAATCTTCTGGATTAAAGTTTTTTACCTCGCAAGCGAATTTCGTTTTGAACTTTTCAGTATCAAAACCTTTAATAGGAGCAGCGCCACTCACCCCGTTAGTCAATCCTTCCCAAAAATCGGGAACATTATTGCCTATAGGAGTGAGCGCACCCAACCCTGTTACTACTACTCTTTTTAATTCCATTTATACTGAAAAAGCGTAACTCTATTTAACGTTTTTTTCCAAATAAGCGATTGCTTGACCAACTGTACCGATGGTTTCAGCCTGATCATCAGGAATAGCTACATTAAATTCTTTTTCAAATTCCATAATTAACTCTACGGTATCTAAAGAATCTGCACCCAAATCGTTGGTGAATGAAGCCTCTGGCGTAACTTCGCTTTCGTCAACACCTAGTTTTTCTACGATAATAGCCTTAACTCTTGAAGCAATATCAGACATAATTTTATAATTTAATGGTTAAATAATTCTGTGCAAAGAAAAATAAATTCTTACAATTTTCAAATGTTTTTATTTCGATACCTAATTTTGGCTCTCAAATAACAAGCGAATATAGAATTAGTTTTTTAATTTCGTTCTGTAAATAATTTATTTCCTTTTGAATAGAACTTACCTAAAATTAACTTTAGACCTTGATTTCATACTAATTGCGGTAACAGCACCCCTAAAAGACTATGTGTTGTGCCACAAAATTAATACGCGTTTAAACACGCATTTTGAAAAAGTAGAAGATCATGAAATATTTTTTAACATTGACGAACCAGCATGGTTTTTCTCCAAATATTACTTTTTTGTAGAGCAAAATGAAGTGGAATATTACTTAATTAGCAACAAAAGTAGTGATGGTGTACTCGTTCCTGAAATGAATAATGTTGATTTTTTTATCATTATTAAAGAATTTATTGATCAAGAAGATCTGGATTATTTGATAAGCGGATTAAACAAAATACCTGATATACAGGTAGCTGCAAAAATAAACCCAGCCAAACTTAAATCAAAAGAGAATTTGGTAATATAAAAATTATATACTTGGTGTATTAATTACACTATATTTGAGGGTTATAAAAAACTGAACAAAACAAAAAATATATAAAATTTAATGTGGTTTAATTAATTTAGATAATTAATTAGAAACAGAAACTGCATTGCTAAAACGAATAATAAATGAAACCTTTTCATTCCAGAACAAAAATTGTAGCCACACTAGGCCCAGCTTCAGCTAAACCAGATGTATTATATAGTATGTTTAATGCAGGTTTAGATGTTTGTCGTTTAAATTTCTCTCATGGTTCTCAAGCAGATCATCAAGCGGTTTTAGATACCATTCGTGATTTGAATAAAAAATACGATTACAACGTTGGTATTCTTGCCGATTTACAAGGACCAAAAATTCGTATCGGTTTAGTTAAAGAAGGTGGTATTAACCTGATTAACGGAAAAACAACAATCATTACTACCCAAGAGTGTATCGGTAATGAAGAACGTATTTACATTACTTACCAAAACTTTCCACAAGATGTTCAGGCAGGTGAAATTATCTTATTAGATGATGGAAAACTGCAAATGAAAGTAATCTCTACCAATTTAAAAGATGAGGTAGTTTGTGAAATCGTTCACGGTGGTATTTTAACTTCTAGAAAAGGTGTAAACCTTCCTAACACGAAAGTTTCTATTCCATCTTTAACTCCAGAAGATAGAGAAAATTTAGAATTCGTCTTAGAAAATGATGTAGAATGGATTGGTTTATCATTCGTTCGTAAGGCCGAAGATATTATCGAACTTAAAAAAATAATTGCTGATCGCGGCAAAACAGCTCGCGTAATCGCTAAAATAGAGAAACCTGAAGCTATTGCCAACATCGATGAAATTATCGCTGTAACCGACGGAATTATGGTTGCTCGTGGAGATTTAGGTGTTGAGTGTCCGATGGAAGAAGTTCCATTATTACAAAAAATGATTGTTGCTAAATGTAGAGCAGCTTCAAAACCTGTAATTGTTGCAACTCAAATGCTTGAAAGCATGATTACAACACCTCGCCCAACTCGTGCTGAGGTAAATGACGTGGCAAACTCGGTATTAGATGGCGCTGATGCGGTAATGTTAAGTGGCGAAACTTCGGTTGGAGAATTTCCTTTAATTGTTATCGAAACGATGCAAAAAATTATTCAGAACATTGAGGATAACAACTACCCTTTCAATCCTGATAAGTTTTTAAAACCAAAATCGCCTTCTTTCTTAAGTGATGCAATTTGCGATTCGGCTTGTTTCTTAGCTAAACAGACTAACGCTGTTGGTATCGTTTCTATGACTTTAAGCGGTTACACTGCTTTTGAAATTTCAAGTCACCGTCCTGAAGCTTTAACTTATATTTTTACTAGCAACAGAGCATTATTAAATGCGGTAAGTTTACTTTGGGGTGTTAGAGGCTTTTACTACGATAAGTGGGAAAGTACAGATAATACCATTATCGAGGTTAACGAATTCTTAAAAAGCAAGAAATTGGTTAAACAAGGTGATATCATCATCAATACTGCCGCTATTCCAATCGAATCGAAAGGTAAAACCAATATGTTAAAAATTACAGTTATAGATTAATTTCTAAAACTTATAATAAAATTAAATGCCTGAGTTTAACACTCAGGCATTTTTTTATGATTAAAAAATATACTTTTGCAATCCACACGGAGAGGTGTCAGAGTGGTCGATCGAGCACGCTTGGAAAGCGTGTGTACTGCAAGGTACCGCGGGTTCGAATCCCGCCCTCTCCGCAAAAATGATTGACCTGGCTAATGGATGTTATCGGCTGGGTTTTATTTTGCCCTAAAAGCTTTAGTTTTTAACGGAGTCCGATCTATTTTTAATACGTGCTTTACCTATGCTTACTTCCATTCCTATCCCTTACCTATCCGAGGGTAATCCGATAACAGTATATTAAAACTGCATTTTAAGGGATATGCTGGCAACCCCCAAGCAATAAGCGTTAGCTTAAGACTATGAAATAGCTACATTATAATTGATCTTTATGGAGGTGTTAAATGCACCAGAACCAGTTTTAAGAAATAGGCAAATAATAGATTTTGTATTATTATTGATAAATTAATTTCAAATCGTAAAACAGTATTATTTTTACCAGCAAGAATTAACTAACAAACTATGAATAAATATTGGCTTGGCGTATTGGCCTGTTCTTTGGCTATTAACGCAAATGCTCAACAAAAGGTGCTTTCAGCGAAAGATTACGAACATGCTGAAAGCTTTTTGAGTTATAACACCTCAAAATATATTGATCATACTTTCTCGCAACCAAACTGGCTTGATGGTGATAAATTTTGGTACACGACAAAAACAGCTGATGGCGAGCAAACTTTTTTAGTTGATCCACTAAAGAAAACGAAAACCTTAACTACCGAATATAAAAGCGGTGGTGGCGCTCAAAATTTCCGTCGTGGTGCTCGTGGAGAAGTTGTATCACCAGACGGGAAAAAATCAATTTTAATTAAGGATTATAACCTTTACGTTAAAGATATTGCCAGCGGCAAACTTACCCAGTTAACAACTGATGGAATAAAAGACTACGGTTATGCAACCGATAATGCTGGATGGAAACATAGTGATGGCGCAATCCTTCGCTGGTCGCCAGATTCGAAAAAGATTGCAACCTACCAGCAAGATCAAAGAAACTCGAAAGATATGTATCTGGTAAGTACCAATGTGGGCTCACCAAAACTTAGTGCATGGAAATATCCTTTACCTGGCGACAAGGCAATTGCAACGATTAGACGAGTTATTATTGATGTTGAAACACCAAAAGTAGTTTCTTTAAATATTCCTGCTGATCCACACCGTGCTACATTGAGTGATGATATTTCGAGCAGCGGAACTTTCGATGATATTGATTGGAAAGCAGATGGTTCTGAAGTTGCTTTCGTATCCACTTCACGCGATCATAAGCAAGAAAAATTTCGCATTGCAGATGCCACAACGGGAGCAGTTAGAGAAGTTTTCGAAGAAACGGTAAAAACTCAGTACGAGTCTGGTCAAGGAGCTATTAACTGGAGGTATTTACCTGCATCGAAAGAAATTATTTGGTATTCGGAACGTGATAACTGGGGTCATCTTTATCTATATGATTCTACAACAGGCAAGGTAAAAAACCAAATTACTAAAGGTAATTGGGTGGTAACACGTGTACTTAAAGTTGATGAAAAAACCAGAACAATTTATTTCATAGCAAATGGCCAGGATGCCAAAAATCCATATTTCGGGCATTTTTACAAAATAGGTTTTAATGGAAAAAATTTGGTTGATTTAACGCCCGAAGCAGGAAATCATATGGTTTCATTTTCACCATCTTCAAAATATTTTATCGATACCTATTCTCAGCCAGATGTGCCAGCTGTTAGCGTTTTAAGAGATATTGAAGGTAAACTGATCGCTAATCTTGAGAAAACTGATATTTCTAGATTAACTGCAACTGGCTGGAAAGCACCTAAACCTGTTACCATTAAAGCACACGATGGGAAAACAGATATTTACGGCTTGGTATTTACTCCAACAGAAATGGAGGCAGGTAAAAAATATCCTGTTATCGACTATATTTATCCTGGACCTCAAGGCGGAAGTGTTGGAAGCTGGTCTTTCTCCGCATCTCGTGGAGATAATCAAGCATTGGCCGAATTGGGCTTTATAGTGGTGGTTATCGAAGGAACTAGTAACCCTGACCGATCTAAAAGCTTTCATGACATGAGTTATGGTAACATGGCTGAAAACACATTACCAGATCAGATAACCGCAATTAAACAACTTTCGGCAAATTTTCCAATTGATACAACAAAAGTGGGCATTTGGGGGCATTCTGGAGGTGGCTTTGCTACTGCAGCGGCTATGTTCCGTTATCCTGATTTTTTTAAAGTTGGCATTTCAGAATCTGGAAATCACGATAATAGAAATTATGAGGATGATTGGGGCGAACGCTATAATGGGTTAGCAGAAAATTCGGACTACGAGGCGCAAGCCAACCAGAATTATGCTAAAAATTTAAAAGGAAAACTAATGTTAGTTCATGGCATGATGGACGATAACGTACCACCATATAATACTTTATTAGTGGTTGAAGCTTTACAAAAAGCTAATAAATCTTTTGATTTGGTAATTTTCCCGAACAGTGCTCACGGTTATGGTAGTTACTCACCGTACATGATGCGCAGAAGATGGGATTATTTCGTGCAAAATTTGTTAGGCGCTCAGGCCCCTTACGATTATCAAATGAAACCACCGACAATAAGATAATCTGATGTTATTCTAAAAGGTTCCAGTGCAAACTGGAACCTTTTTTTTTAAGAAAATATCAGGAACGTTAAGTTCTGTTAAACTTTTAATCATCAAGCAATTATCTTCTATTTTAGCTATAAGCTAATCAAAACATGAGATTCCTATTTATACTTTCACTAATCATATTCTCGAATAAAATTTTTGCTCAAAAAATTAACGGACAAATACTAGATTATGCATCGAAATTACCTCTAGAAAATGTAATTGTAAGCTATGGCACGCATACCGTTATTACTTCAGTAGATGGAAAGTTTTCATTTCAAAAAAGTTTATCCTTAGAAATTGTGCGGTTAAAAAAGCTAGGTTATGAGGATTATGAGCTTAACTTAAATTATACTTTTAAAGATCTTACAATCTATCTCAAATCTTCTGCAATAAATTTAAATGATGTACTCATTTTATCTAAACGCGATTACCTTTCCGATTCGCTAAAAATGAGAAAAGATTATGCAAACGTTTTTGCCTATAAAGCACCTACAATTAAAAATATTCTTGTAGAGAAGGGATGGCGTTACCCAACTGTCGGCTCTAATCTGGTTTCAAATTCGACCTCTTCTATTGTAAGCTTCGATATTTTAAAAACAATTGGTTTGCTTACAAAAGGTAGATCATCTATTTCCAAGTTACAAAAGGTACAGCTTAAGGACGAGGAAATGAACTATATTAATAATCGTTTTAATGCGGAAAAAATTGCTTCAATTACTAAACTCGAAGGCGATTCTTTGCAAAGTTTCATTCAAAAATATAAGCCATCAGCAATTGAAGTAAAAAAAATGAACGACTATCAGTTATTGATATATGTAAAAAAAAGTTACGCAGAATTTATTAAATCAAACAAAGATTAACTTTAGCAGTTAATCTAGACATACAGTTTAATCATGGGAAAATCCAGAAATCAGAATAATGTAATTATTACGGGAACAACAGGAATGGTTGGTGAAGGTGTTTTAATAAGATGCCTGAACAGTACTGAAATTGATTCGGTATTGGTAATTAATCGAAAACCTTGTGGCTATACTCACCCTAAACTTAAAGAGATTATTCACCTCGATTTCTTCAATTTTGCTCCTATTGAAGCAGAATTATCAGGTTATAATGCTTGTTTTTTCTGTTTAGGTATTACATCGGTTGGTGCCGATGACGATACTTATTACAAAATGACTTATACCTTAACTATGCATATTGCAGAAACACTAAGTAAATTAAATAAGGATATGACTTTTTGCTATGTTTCTGGCGGTGGCACTAATGCAGATGGTCGTTTAAAGTGGCAAAAAGTTAAGGGCAAAACCGAAAACGATTTAATGAAGCTACCATTTGAGCAGGTTTTTAATTTCAGACCTGGTTTTATTAAGCCCATAAAAGAGCAGAGATATGCGCATAAATTTTATAAATATATAAACTGGATGTTTCCGATTGGAAGGGCAATTTCTCCTAATGGCTTTTGTACTATGACAGAATTAGGCGATGCCATGATTAATACCCTGAGCCATAATAACGAGCGAAGAGTTTTAGAAGGAAAAGATATAATTGCTTTGGCTACCGAACCAGCTTAAAAGCTAAATAAACAAAAAAGGCCTCCGTTTTGCGGCAGGCCTCTTTTTGGGATTGTTTTTCATAATCCTAACTATAACTAAAAATTTGAGAGAATCGATTCTGCTGTTACCCAGATATCAACGTAATTTAGAGCAGTTAATATTTTATAGTCAGAAACATTAAACCGTTTCTGCTGTAGTAATTCCTTTGTAGTAAAAAGCCAAAGGCAATTGTTGTTTATTTTCTGTTTTTGTTTTGAACACACTAGTTAACGCTGGGGCATGAAAAGCTTCAAAACCATCATCCATAATTTTCTTTGTTCTTTGTCCGTATGTAATTATACAAACTGAATTACATTCTAATTGCTCAGCTTTAAACATTCTTTGTTTATCAAACCGTGCGGCTAGCCCCTGTCCGATAAATGATTTATGAATAACCAATTTGCTTAAAAAAGCAATAGGAAAACTTATTTCTGCCAACTCAACATCATTGTTTAGTTGATGTCCTGACAGACATTTAAGATTATTGTGTTTCGAGAGTCGTGCTGATGCGATGATATTATCATTTTTATCAAAGGCTGCCCAATGAAAAGCGTAATCATCGTGCTGATCGCAAAAGCGAGTTAAAAAACCTTGCTGAGCTGAGTGGAAATTGTTTTGCTCCCACACCGTTTTACGAAGTTTTAAAATTTCGTTTTTATGGTAGCTAAAGTTTATTTCTTTAATGATTATCATCGGGATTAATTTGATTTTCAATAGTCTTTTAATGATCCCATCTAAACTCAAACTACCAAACCGCACAGAAACCATTTGCAACCACTCTTCTCGATTCAAATCTACAAGGATGTTTAAATAATTTATGGCAGTAAACACCCTTTTTAACAGGGTGTTTTTACGGTATTAGAAAGGGGGATTTTGCGGTTGGTAAATTGCGTATTTATAACCATTTTTATAAATACTAAACACTCAACAAAACTATGATACAAACTCCTCGCGGAAAGGATGGAAAAGATAATACCATTCCAGTTGATATTGCAAAAAAGATGACTGCTGCTTTTAGAGAAAGTCAAAAAGCAGACAAAGGTACTTTTACTGAGGCTGCCTGGTTTCCCGCTCAACAAATCAAACAATTAGCAGAAAAGCTGGCAAAATTTGAGGGAGATGGTATTCGCGTTTATTTTGGAAGATACACACAGGAGATTATTGATTCGATTAATAAATTGGAATACGGAGATAAAATATCAGATAGATATGTTGATATGAACACTTTACTTTTCGTTGTCACAAAAGTTATTGATGGCAAACCAAGAACTGATTATTTTATAGAAAAAGTATCACACGGGCATCATCATCATAAAGATTCGTTGAAAAAATATGGCGGTACAACGCCTGATCCTACTGACCCTGAAAACAGAGGTGATTTGTGCCCAAATGATTGCGACATTAATAGTATATTAATGTAAATATAATTAGTAAATGAAGAATAGTTACCAATTATTAAAATGAATGGACTTGGAATAATAAGTTTGTTCTCAACAAATTCAACAATAGAATCAATTTGTCTAGTTTTTGCTGTTTTTTTCTTATCTAAAGATAAATCCAGGTTTTGGAAAATTACAATAGCATATATGGTTTTGGTGCCTTCTACGGAGTTATTAGGCAAGTATTGGGCCCACACATATCATAATAATATATGGATTTACAACATCTATAGCCTATTTGAAGCTGCTTTTATTTTATATGGACTCCATTATTTTTTAAAAGATTATATAAAAATACAAAAATTGATCATAGCAACATTCGTTCTAATTTTAAGTGTTTTTTCAATCTATACTTTTGTAAATGGCATTAGGGTATACAACAATCTAATGATTAGCATGATGTCTGTGTTTTTTATAATATATGCCCTACTTTACTTTTACTTATTATTGAAGGATGAGGCTTATGTAAATTTAAAATTTCATCCCGCTTTTTGGTGGGTAGGTGGAGTTTTAATATTTTATTTCGGCAGTACACTTGCTAATTTTTTCGATGACTATTTTAGAATAACGCTTTATGGAAAATATACATTGAGATTTTTTATATACACAACCATTAACATTTTTTTATATGGTTTTTGGTCTTATTCTTTTATATGCAGAGCCCGCCAACGCAAGTTATCTCTTTAGTAATACTGGCGTCATTAGTGTTTCTTTTGATGCCATTATTTTTACTGATGTATATCCGTTCTTACAATCGCCACAAAAAAAACCATATTGTGGAGAAGCAAAATATGCAGCAAAAATTTGAGGCCGAAATATTAAAAACGCATATCGAAGTACAGGAACAAACGATGCAAACCATAGCTACCGAACTTCATGATAATATCGGACAATTACTAAGCTTAACCACACTCACTTTAAACTCCATTAACGTTTCCGAAAACGAAAAAGCAACCGAAAAAGTTAATAACTCGCTTTCCTTGGTAAATAAATCAATTAAAGAAATTAGAGAACTAGCCAAAATTTTACATGGCGAACAAATTGTAGAATCGGGCATTGGCAATGCCATTGAACAGGAAATTAACTGGCTAAAAAGAGTTGGTGGCTATGAGTTAAGTATTAATAACGATTTACTCGATGTTAAGGTTTCATCGCCTGACAAAGATTTAATTATACTTAGGTTATTACAAGAAATAATTAATAACATTATTAAACATGCCCAAGCAACATCTATACAAATTGATACCTGTTTAAAAAATGATACTTTACTTTTAACTGTAAAAGAAAACGGTGTCGGCTTTGATTATAATGAAGCTAAAAACAAGAAAACCGGAATGGGGCTTGCATCAATTCAGAAGAGAATAGAAATGATTAAGGGAAAAATTGATGTAAATTCGGCCATAGAAAAAGGCACTTCAATTTTTATCGAAATACCATACCCTTAATTATGCTACCAAAATCACTATCCATTGGCATTGTAGATGACCATACGCTTTTCCGTTCGGGTTTAGCCAATTTATTATCCGAATTTGAAGAAATAAATGTAGTTTTTCAAGCTACAAACGGCATCGATATGCAGAAACATGTAAAGCTAAATCCAGATGTTCAACTTATTTTAATGGATATTAATATGCCTTTAATGGATGGTTATGCAGCAACAAAGTATGTCAAAAAAGAACATCCCACAGTTAATGTTTTAGCATTAAGCATGTTTGAAGATGAAAAAGCCATCATTGGCATGCTCAAAGCAGGAGCTGGTGGCTATATGCTCAAAGAATCTACCCCTTCCGATTTAGTTACCGCGATCAGAACCACCATTGAGAAAGGTTTCTTTATAAACGATATGGTATCGGGCAGGTTGTTGTTTTCATTAAAACAAGATGATCCAAAACCCCTAATAACAGAAAAAGAACTTACGTTTTTGCAATACTGTAGTACCGAACTTACTTACAGAGAAATTGCAGATTTAATGAATATCAGCCCAAGAACCGTGGATAATTATCGTGAATCGTTATTCGCCAAGCTTAACATTAAAACCAGAACAGGCCTTGTTGTATATGGAATTAAGCATAATTTAATAAAAATCTAACCTCCAGATAAATTTAAAAGATTTGTTAAAAAATTTGTTAAACTAAATAATTAGTTTTAACTTTAATATCAGGGACGCATTGCGTCTATTCCTATAATCAAAAGTAAAATGGATATTAAAGATTTAACCAAAGCCGAAGAACAAATAATGCAGGTTTTATGGCAACTGGAAAAAGCATTCGTAAAAGAGGTAATTGACGAGTTGCCTCTTCCAAAACCAGCTTACAATACTGTATCAACCATTATCAGAATTCTTGAAACGAAAGGATTTATTGGCCATGAAGCATTCGGTAAAGCACATCAATATCATCCCCTAATTAGTAAGGAAGAATATAAGCGCCATGCAACAGAAAAGCTATTGGGCAATTACTTCGAAAATTCGGTAGAAAGCATGTTCTCATTTTTTGTAAAAGAAGAGAAACTAGACTTAAGCGATGTGGATGAAATTTTAAAAATGATTAATAAAATTAAACACAGACCAAGATGAGTTTCGCCCATTACCTTCTGCAGGTAAACTTATATCTGATTGTTTTTTATGGTTTTTATAAATTGCTTTTAGATAAGGAGACCTACTTCACGTTAAACCGTATTTATTTGGTAAGTGCTGGCTTTTTATCGCTTGTAATTCCATTTATTAGGTTAGAGTGGCTTACTGAACAAAAAGCTGCACAACAAGTTTATACCACCGTTAAATGGGATGCTGTTTTGCAACAAGCCACAATTGTTACCGAAGCACAGGAAGGATTTAAATGGGGAAACTTAATCGTTTATATTTACTGCGCTGGGATTTTGTTTTTTCTGGGTAGATTAATTTATAATCTGCTCGCGGTAAACAAACTAATTAGAATGGCAAAAGATGGGTCTGCCTTTTCGTTTTTCAATAAAAAGGTTATAGACTTAGAATTGCCGCAGCGCGATGTAATCGATATACATGAAGAAGCGCACATTAAACAATGGCATACTTTAGATATTCTGTTTTTTGAAGTAATTGGAATTATTACCTGGCTTAACCCAATTATCTATTTATACAAAAAAGCAATTAAAAATATTCACGAATTTTTGGCCGATGAGCATGCTGCAGATTTTCAAGGTGATAAAGCAGAGTATGCTTTATTAATTCTAAGCAAATCTTTTGGTATTAGTCCGAACGCTTTAACTAGTAATTTCTTCGAGAAGTCTTTAATTAAGAAGAGAATTTATATGCTGCACAAAGAGCGCTCAAAAAAAGCAGCTGTAATAAAATATGGCATTTCGATTCCGCTCTTTGCAATCTTTATTGTATTCTCTTCGGCAACCATTCGGAAAAATAAAAAACTGTTAGTTTTTTCTGAGCAGATTCCTTTAGAAAAGCCAATAGCTTTGGTTGAAGAAATGGTTACCAAACCTATGGAATTTACTGAGGCGAAAGATTCGGTTTTAGTTCAAAATGTATCTATTGAACCAAACTGGAAAGATTTCTACAAATTTTTAGGTAAAAATATATTGTACCCTAAAGATGCACAAGAAAATTCATTGCAGGGAAATGCAGCAATAAAATTTACTTTAAAAAATGGTAAAGTAAGTGATTTAAGCACCAACGAAGATTTAGGCCGCGGTTGCGATGAAGAGGTAATGAAATCCATTTTATCTTATAAAGGATTTAAAGAAGTTGAAAACGGAAAATACTTATTAAACGTTGCTTTCAGGCTTTCTGGAGCAGATTCGGAAATTAAAAATGAATTTTCAGCAAACCCAAGAGGCTATAAAAAATTATCTCAACTTACGGTAACTGGCTTCGCTCCTACATCAGCAATATCAGATGAACATGAAAAAGTTTACGATTTTGTAAGCATTGAAAAAGTTCCTGACTTTCCTGGAGGAATGAAAAAGTTTTATGAATATCTTGGAAAAAGCATAAAATACCCAGTAACTGCGCAGAATAACAATGTTCAAGGGAAAATATTTTTAAGTTTTACGGTTGAAAAAGATGGACAACTTAATGATGTTCAGGTTATTCGTGGATTGGGCAGCGGTTTAGATGAAGAAGCTTTAAGAGTGATTAAAGGCAGCCCAAAATGGAACCCAGGCATCCAAAATGGAGATCCTGTTAGAGTTAAGTACCATATTGCGGTTAATTTTACCCTAGATAATGCTGAAACGAAATTGAGCACTACAAGCACTGCCCAAACATCTATATCAACATTATCCAGTAACAATAAAATCTCTCTCTCTGGTATTAAAAACTTTAACAGCGCTACAAGTCCTTTAGTTGTTTTAGATGGCGTAACTCAAGATCAGGATGCTTTAAAATTTATCAAACCAGAAACTATAGAATCCATATCCATTCTAAAAGATGGAAATGCTACTGCTTTATATGGAAATAAAGGATTGAATGGAGTTATTTTAATAACATCTAAAACGGTAAAGAATTCTGCTTTTAGAAAGCTTAATGATGCGGAACTTACCGTTGACAAATCGAATAATCAATTTACAAGACCAAGATTTTAAATAATTTATTATGAAAAAACTATTGATTTTATCTGCATTTTTAGTTTGCACACTTGCTAATGTTTATGCTCAAAGTGATAGTTCGGCTAATAAATTATTTAAAATAAATGCAGCTAAGAAAAACCCAATCTACACGATTGATGGAATAAGACAAGGCTTTTTTACCGATTTGAGTAAAAGCAGTTTAAAAGTAGAAAATATTGAAGCTGTTAAAGTTTTAAAAAGTGATGACGCCATTAAACTATATGGAGTTGAAGCCACAGGTGGTGCGGTTTTAATTACAACCAAGACGGGAAAAAACAATACAAGTAATTTAGATCTAGAGCAGAAACTTAAATCTCTGAATTTAGAAAAAAGTATAAGTACTTTCAGGAATACTAGTTTGACGCCAAGAATTAAAATCGAAACAGATTCTATAAAATCCTACAGCCAATCGCCCATAATTTTTCGAGGACTAAACCATTCTATTGACACTTCTAATGAACCTGTTTATGTGTTAAACGGTGATAAAGTTGAAAAAGCCTCTATTAACCTTTTAAATCCTAACACCATTGCGTCAGTCACGATTTTAAAGAAAGGTGATGAAATGAAACTTTACGGCTCACAAGCTCTGAACGGAGTCGTTATTATAACCACTAAGCCTGTACCTAAATTATCAGAAAAAGCTACAGATAAGAACTAAATAGTAGTTTTTATTAATTTAAAATTTATTAAAGTTTATTAATCTCTGATTCAAAAATGAAGAGAGAGGGATTCTATTTGCCTATTTTTTTTAACATGAACCAATAATATTTTAAAATTTAAAACAAAAAACAATGAAGAAATTAATCATTTTACCAGCGTTAGCCATCATGATGATGTTAACCAACATGGAGAGCAAAGCTCAAAAAGTTTATGACTTTGTAAGTGTCGATAAAGTTCCAGATTATCCTGGAGGGATGAAAAGCTTTTATGAATATTTAGGAAAAAGCATAAAATTTCCTGAAGCTGCAAAAAAGAACAAAACCCAAGGAAAAGTATTTTTATCTTTTATTGTAGAGCAAACTGGCAAATTAACAGATGTTGAAGTAGTTAAAGGTTTAACCAAAGAAACCAACGATGAGGCTGTAAGGGTTCTAAAAGAATCGCCAAAATGGAATGCAGGAACAATTAAAGGAAAACCAGTAAGGGTGAAATATAACATTGCGGTAAATTTCACTCAGGTTTAAAAAAGAAACCTTCAGAAAACACAAAGCCCCGACAAATTGCCGGGGTTTTATGTTTTCTCTCCTGTCTCGGAACAATAAATTTATAAAATCTTTAATGTATATGCAAATTTTACAGAATAATATTTTCAAATATGCAAAAAATAATATGCATACATAGGAAAAATACAAATTTTGCAAATTATAATTTGTTTTTAAAGGTTTCGATTTCTCCAGTTATACTTCCGAATATCTTCTGAAAATCACCAATTACCTTTGAAACGAAATAAAAGTGTTATTTATTGCCTCTTTTATTAAATGTAAAAGATTCACTTATTATGGATGATAACTAATTATACCATAAATAAAAAAGCCCCAAACTAGGTTTGAGGCTCAAGATTCCAAATTTCTTTGGAATGCACAGTATATCTTAAATTGTTTCTTCAGAAATGAATTTTGCAGAAGCAAAATCACGATTCATACGAGCAATGTTTTCTAAAGAAATTCCTTTAGGGCATTCAGCCTCGCAAGCGCCAGTATTTGTACAGTTACCAAAACCTTCTGCATCCATTTGCGCTACCATGCTTTGTACACGACGATAACGCTCTGGCTGGCCTTGAGGCAATAATGCCAATTGCGATATCTTAGCTGATACGAAAAGCATTGCTGATGCATTTTTACAAGTAGCAACACAAGCACCACAACCAATACAAGCTGCTGCTTCGAAAGCTGCATCTGCCTGAATTTTAGGGATAGGAAGGTTGTTCGCATCTTGAGCGTTACCTGTATTTACCGAAATAAAGCCTCCAGCTGCAATAACTCTATCAAATGCAGATCTATCTACCGTTAAATCTTTAACTACTGGAAATGCAGCCGCTCTCCATGGTTCAACAACAATGGTATCACCATCTTTGAAAGAACGCATGTGCAACTGACAAGTCGTAACTAAATCTTTCGGACCGTGAGGACGACCATTGATAAACATTGAACACATACCGCAGATACCCTCGCGGCAGTCGTGATCAAATACAACAGGTTCATCGCCTTTGTTAATCAGATCTTCGTTTAACACATCGAACATCTCCAAGAAAGACATATCTGGTGAAATATCAGATAATTTATAATCAACCAAAGCACCTTTGGTATTGTTATTTTTTTGACGCCAAACTTTTAGCGTTAAGTTCATATTTCCTGTACTCATGATATTGAGATTTAAGAATCAAGTATTAAGTATCAGGTATCAAGATTAATTAATTCAAGTCTTGATACCTGATACTAGTTACTTAATACTATTTATAACTTCTTTGTGCTACTTTAATATTTTCAAACTTCAATTCTTCTTTATGAAGTTCGAAGTTTACACCTTCTTTAAATTCCCAGGCTGCAACGTACGCATAGTTTTCATCATCACGTAATGCTTCACCTTCTTCAGTTTGATATTCTTCACGGAAGTGACCGCCACAACTTTCGTTACGGTTTAAAGCATCGATACACATTAACTCGCCCAGTTCAATAAAATCGGCCACACGACCCGCTTTCTCTAATTCAGTGTTCAATTCATCAGCCGAACCAGGTACACGAACATTACTCCAGAACTCTGTACGCAAAGCTCTGATTTCTGCGATTGCTTCGTTCAAACCTTTTTCGTTACGAGCCATACCGCATTTCTCCCACATGATGTGGCCTAAACGTTTGTGAAAATGATCTACAGATTTTGTTCCTTTAATATTGATTAAAGTATTCAAGATACCCTTAGCTTTTTCTTCGGCCTCTACAAATGCAGGATGATCTGTTGAAATTGCTTTTACAGATATTTCTTTAGATAAATAAGCACCAATAGTGTAAGGAAGAACGAAATAACCATCGGCCAAACCTTGCATTAAAGCAGATGCACCTAAACGGTTAGCACCGTGATCGGAGAAGTTAGCCTCGCCAGTACAGTATAAACCTTCCACGCTGGTCATCAAGTTATAGTCAACCCAAAGTCCGCCCATTGTATAGTGAACTGCTGGGTAAATACGCATTGGCGTTTCGTAAGGATTTTCACCTGTAATCTGTGCGTACATATCGAACAGGTTACCATATTTTTCCTTAATTACATCGGTACCTAAACGCATACAAGTTTCTTTATCAGGATTATGAATACCTGCTTTAGAAGCTTCTATTTTACCGTAACGTTCTGTATTTGCTTTAAAATCTAAGTATACTGCTAGTTTAGAAGCACCTACGCCATAACCCGCATCGCAACGTTCTTTGGCTGCTCTCGAAGCCACATCACGAGGAACAAGGTTACCGAAAGCAGGATAACGGCGCTCTAAATAATAATCTCTTTCATCTTCAGGAATTTCTGAGGCTTTACGATTATCATCTTTCTTTTTCGGAACCCAGATACGTCCATCGTTACGTAACGACTCAGACATCAGGGTTAACTTAGATTGGTGATCGCCAGAAACAGGAATACAGGTTGGGTGAATTTGAGTGTAGCAAGGATTGGCAAAATAAGCACCCTGTTTGTGTGCTTTCCAAGCTGCAGTTACGTTACTACCCATTGCATTAGTAGAAAGATAAAATACGTTTCCGTAACCACCTGTTCCTAAAACAACCGCATGACCGAAGTGACGCTCAATTTCACCTGTAATTAAGTTACGGGCAATGATACCACGTGCTTTACCATCGATTTTTACAACCTCAAGCATTTCATGACGGGTAAACATCTCTACTTTACCCATACCAATCTGGCGTTCTAAAGCAGAATATGCACCTAATAATAACTGCTGACCAGTTTGACCCGCAGCGTAAAAAGTACGTTGAACTTGTGTACCACCGAAAGAACGGTTATCTAACAAGCCACCGTATTCGCGGGCCAAAGGAACACCTTGGGCCACACATTGATCTATAATGTTAGCACTTACCTCAGCTAAGCGATGCACATTGGCCTCGCGAGCACGGTAATCACCACCTTTAATTGTATCATAGAATAAACGATAAGTGCTATCGCCATCATTTTGATAGTTTTTTGCTGCATTGATACCACCTTGAGCAGCGATTGAGTGCGCTCTACGTGGAGAATCCTGGAAACAAAAACATTTTACTTTGTAACCCATTTCGGCTAAAGTAGCTGCTGCCGAAGCGCCTGCTAAACCTGAACCTACAATAATTACTTCAATAGTTCTTTTGTTCGATGGATTAACCAAAGGCACAGAAGACTTATATTTTGTCCATTTGGTTGTTAATTCTCCTTCTGGAATATTTGAATTAATATCTGACATATCTCTTTTGTGCTAAAAATTATTGAATTAAACCGAAATGAACTGCAATCGGCATTGCTGCAAACAGGATTGAAATGATAATCGAATACCAAATACCTGCACCTTTAATTATACCGTTGTACTTAGAATGGTTCCATCCCATTGTTTGGAAAGCTGAAGCAAAACCGTGCAACAAGTGATAGCATAAAGAGATCATTGCCAAGATGTAAACTGCAACACGTACAGGATCTTGAAATTTTTCTCTCATTACTGCATATAAATCTTCGTGGCCATTAGCATCAACCGTCGGAATCCCCGTAAAACGAGAAACTACCCAAAAATCTTTAAGGTGAACCACAAGAAAAATCAGCAATAAAGTTCCTAATAAGCCCATTGAGCGGCTATACCATTTACTGTTTGCCTTACCATCGTTAACTGCGTATTTAACTGGTCTAGCTTTTTGATTTTGCAAGGTTAATCTTAACGCTTGAAAAATATGCGCTAACAAACCGATGAACAAAACAATTTCACCCGCTCTGATGATCCAGTTGGTGGCCATAAAATGCGCACCAACATTAAAGGTTAAACCACCATCGTTGATAAAAATTAAAGCGTTGATACCGCAGTGTACTATTAAAAAGGATATCAGGAACAAACCTGTAATACCCATAATGAATTTCTTTCCTATTGATGAAGAAAGAGCATTTCCAAAACCACTCATTTGATTAAGATTTATATCTAATTTCTTGCAAAAGTATTTAATTATGAGTTTAATTTATAAACGATTATGACAAAACAGCGATAAATCATTTATTTAGAAACATTCTAAAGCTTAATCGAAATAAATTGAAAGGATTTGCTGATGATTTGAGGTATTATTCAAGTGATCCATTGCTTAGGATATCGAGAAGCAAAAAAATTAAGCAAAAAAAAAGTCCCGATTTGCATCAGGACTTTTTACGATTTATGTGTTCGAGTTTTCTTAAGCTACTTTTACATTTACCGCGTTTAAGCCTTTTCTTCCTTCTTCTACGTCGTAGGTTACAGAATCATTCTCGCGAATGTTATCGATTAGGCCTGAAGCATGAACAAAAATTTCGGCATCGCCATTAGATGGAGTGATAAATCCGAAACCTTTAGTTTCATTAAAAAATTTTACTGTTCCTTGTTGCATTATATTGTATTTTAATTTGTTTCAAAGGTAGCGTTAAATACCTATAAATCAATTTTTTATTTTTATAACTTAAATTATTATTAAATATATTGATTGATTGGCTGTTAAGCCCTATTTAGAGGAACGATTTAAACCATCGGTACTCGAAGTATCTCCAGGTTTTATTAATAAAGCTCTCTCAAAACAGCCTTTTGCTTCAGCTTTTCTACCTGAAAAGAGTAACGACCAGCCTAACATGTGGTTCCCATCATAATCGAAAGGATATAATCCCACAACTTTTGCGAAGTATTTTGCAGCAGATGCATATTGCTTCTTGTTATAGACAATTACACCTGCCCAGTAATTTGCCTGCGTATTTTGAGGATCGATTTTAAGGATATTATTATACTGTTCGGTTACCCGATCCCAGCTACTCAAAAGAGAAAGTGGTTTTATTAATCCGAATTTAGCTTCAACCGAGTTAGGCCGAATATTTACAGCACGAGTATAATAGTTTTGTGATGCGCTGTAGTTTTTAGCGAGGTAATACAACCATGCAATCCTTAAATTGATTTCGTAATTACCTTCAGCATAGAACGGCATAATATCATTAATGGCTTCCGAATAATTTTTCTTACTTTCTTCAGTGTAAGAATTTTGAAAAGCCTTTTGCAACGTCGCATTAGTTTGAGCCTTAACCTCGAACAGAGAAAAGCTGAAAACTGCAAAAATCACATATCGCTTTAAAAATTCCATGTAATGCCTCCGTTAACTGAGTGTTGTAAATAGTTAAATTTAAATATATTATCCGATTTACGCTCAAATGTATAATTCAAACCTAAAAGTAGGCGCTGTTTTAACAAAAAATAACAATTTACAGCGGTCTTAAATTTAGTTTTATCGAAACCATTGTAAATATATACGGCATCGTCTTCGGCATAATTATATTGATTACCCAAGGTAACTTCGCCTTCAAACCATAAATTATGAATGGGCTTTATCCCAATTAATTGTTGGAAAACTGGATTGTTTTCACTTAGCACACTAACGATAGAAAATCGGCTTGCACTATAAAAGCCCAAATTACCAGTTATATATTTTGTTAACTTCAAATTGTATTGTCTTGTTTTTTCATCGCCAATTTGGGATAAAATAAAATCGCCTTGCAAATCGCTTTTACTATCAGCAAATCTTATTCCCAGTAAACCAACATTATTTTGATAAACCAATTGTCTTAAATTGGAACGCATATAATGGTATGCTCCGATGAAATTAATTTTACGGAATGGGGTATAATTCAATTTAGCGTAGTAGCCTGGCTGTTCAATATTATCATTACGAATGGGCTGATTGTAATAAGAAAACGAAGTAGTTAAACTTAGTTTATAGCCTAATCGCATATCTACAAATGCTCTTGAATATGAAGAATTTCCTCTCTCGTAAATGTTTGTAAATTTTATTCCACTCTCAGCGCCTAGAGCAATTAATTTAAAGGGTTTTAAATTTTCTCCTTCTACAATATTGCTATCTAAATATTTTAATAAATAACCCGCATCTTCAGGCCTGTTGAGGTAACTATTGCACAAATAAGAATAGTACAATGCGATTTGATTTTGTTTATCGTTAATCAGAACCTTATCATATTGATGTAATGCCTCGCTGTAATTACCTCTAACAAATGATGCGTAAGCAATTCTCAGTCTCAAAAAGGGAAAATCCTCGCCGCTATTGATAGCTTCTTTACCAAAACGAATTAACTGTTGCCATTCTGCAGCATTATACAGTGCCAGAGAAATACTATCTGTTTTTTCGGTGATGGTTTGTGCCCAACTTGTCGTTATAAAAACAAACAAAATCGCAAAGGTTAACTTAAATCTGTTTCCCATTTTAATTTTATTGATTTGTTTTTGTAACAGAAATCGGCTTCGATAATTCCCTTATTACCAACTAAAAATTCGGCTTCCAAATAACTGGTTCTTTTTCCGAAAGTGAAATGAGTAGCCTTTGCTTTAACAACCAATCCATCGCCTTTTAATTGAACCGAATTGGTATAAATACGTTTTGTAAAATTGTAAAACGGCGCAACCAAATCCTGAAACCATAAATTCGGTTTAAAACTTTCTGAATCTATTGCATAAATATCGTCTGCTGAATGTGCAGAATAATTAATTTTATAAGCTGATTGATGGAAAAGGAACAACATCGATCTTTTATCGCCATAAAACCTTGTAAAATAAAATACATTGGCATTATTGATAAAGTAAGCCGTAGCAGCATTTTCGTGGCAATAGAAATAATTGAAATTAAAATTATCGGTAAAAACTTCCCAGGTTTCTTTATTGCCTTTTTTATCGGTTATTCTTGTAATATATCCTGGCTGAAAGTTAAATGCAAGTTTTAAATATGGATTAACATCTGGACTTTGAACCGTATCATTTTCAGCGGCGATTTCGAAACTTTTCAATTCACCCGATTCTTGACTGACAAAATAAGCTATTGGATAAGCCAAAGTTTTAGAACCAATATAAGGTGTAGATTGAACCTGAAAATGTAAATGTGGTTCTGGAGAACGACCAGAATTGCCACATAAGGCAATGATATCACCCTTCAACACATAGTCTCCTGGTTTAACTTTTGCTGTATTTTTTTTCAGATGAGAGACCTTTGTGTACAAATTATCTGCGTGTTTAATAACTATTGTATTGCCCCAATTTTGATTTAGATTAACCTGCCCAATCGCATTATCATCAATATGGGTAACAACTTCCTGAACAAGTCCATCAGCTGCTGCTAAAACAGGTTTGTTGTAGCAATAATAATCTTCTGGTTTATTCCCAGGAAATTCATAGGTTCTATGATCCAAATCTTTTAGCACAAAATCCAAAGCCTGATTCCAATTTCCTTTATGGGTAATATCGCCGTTATAACCTTGCGAAACTGTCCAGGCCCCCATAAATGGTAAGCTTATATTAAAATACCTAAAATCTTTTAATCTTTCTTGTCCGTTTAAAAATTGATATAGATTGGTTTCGGGAGAATAATTCTGTAAGGCGGTTAATTGCAATTTCCCAGGGTTTTTCCTCAACATAAAAAAGTAAAGTAAACCAACAGTTGCTAAACAAAATGGCATCGAAAAAACAGGCAAATTGTAAACGCTTAAGATCCTGGATAAACCATTTAAAATCAAAAATATAAATGGAATTGTTGCAACAGCCCATAAATAAGAACGCCATGATGGAATGAGAAAAAAACCGCCTATAGCACAACTTACCATCATAAAGTTTGCACCTAAATGGTAATTACTAATTCCTTCGGGATAAGTACCTGTTAAATGATTAATAACGCAGGCCGTGATAAAGCCGATAACGAGCAGGCTAAATCCGATTCGGGAATGAATAAAAAAACCGATACTAATGAGCAGGCCAGCCAGAATGCTATTTTGAAATAAAACCGCACTAACCGAGCGGAAAAACAGCGCAAGGTATGCAGGCATATTTACACCATCAAAAAAATTGAAAAGCTTTGCAAAATGACTGGCTGCACCAGTTTCTAACTCGAAAATTAATGAACTACTTTTCTGCATCAACCCCATTCCCGAATAGCCATTTGCAGCGGTTAAAACAACCCAAAAAGTAATTATAAAAGGAATTGAAAGCGTTGGCAAGGCATACTTCGCTAAAAATGCGGTGAGATTAACGCTTAATACAACACAAAGCAAACAAGCAGCCGCCAACCAAAGCCAGTATGCATAACCAAAATTAAAAAAGGTACCAAAACCAATACCAACCAAAAGTGAATTAAAACTGTATAATCCTGATTTGATATCTTCTTTATTAAAGCCTAAAACACAAACTAAAATCAATGAGCCAACAACACAAACAAGCCCAGAAAGGCCAGCATTAATATTAAATAAGGAAACTAAAAGCAATATTGCGCCTAATATCTTATTCTGAGAAAAGAATAAAATTGCGTAGCTATTCAAAGCTGCATTAAGGTAATATTGAATTTGTTTTTTCAATCTGATTATTAATTATTTTACTAAAAACCATATTTAAAGTTTTCAGCTTAATGAAAATGTATTGAAATTATGCAATAAATGCTTTGTCTATTTTAAATGATCTGGTAACAGCTCCATCATCTCCAGGTATTCTAATGTTTCTGGTGTTCTGATTTGATGACTTTGACCTTTTTGGTCGATCAACACAACCGAAGGCCTCATATTGATAAACTGCATCCACTGTGTCATGTTATAAGCGCCAACTTTATGAACAATTAAATGATCTCCAGATTCTAAAAGCGGTAAATTTATACTTTCCCGAACTACATCAATATTCATACATAGCGGTCCAAACAAAACAGTTTCTTCAGTATATTGGCCAGCCTCTTTGGCCACACTAATTTTATGGTCGTACCAATTAGAGGTAAATAAAATATTGATTCCAAAATCAACAATTGTTGCTCTTCGCCCATCACTAAGTCGTTTATTTGCAAGTACACTCCCAATTAAATACCCCGCATCGTCAATTAAAACTCTTCCGCTTTCTAAAATCAATAAGGGTAATTCATCTGTAGAAAAACTAAAATTTAAAATGGTATTTGTAATCGCTTCTGCAAATTCCTCTACTGATGGAACGGTATCAACACCAGGCAAATAAGCGCCTTTTAATGTATTTGTTGATGGAAAGCCTCCACCTAAATCTAAATATTGAATAGCGGTTTGAAGTTCATTTTTGCATCGCATGGCTAAATCGCAAAGTTTAGTTGCAGCAACCGAATAAGCCGAAGTAGATAACATAAACGTACCTATATGACAATGCAAGCCAACGAGCTCAAGATTACCAGAAGTTACAATTTTATTAATGGCAGTCCATACGTGTCCGTTTTCATAGTTAAACCCAAACCTATCCCAAATTGGATAAACGCCAGTATCAAAATTAACACGCACCGCCACTTTGGCTTTCTTATTAATTTGTTCGCAAATGCGAATAATCTGGTATAACTCATCGAAATGATCGATATGAATAAGGGAGTGATTCTCAATTGCAAGAACTAAATCTGCTTCTTTTTTATCTGGCCCATTAAATATAATTTGATTACCAGCTACACCATTTCCTAAAGCCTTGTGGTACTCGAAACCAGATACAACTTCTGCCCAGCTTCCCTCCTGATGAAAAATTTTACAAACCGCATTTAAGTAATTGGTTTTATAACTCCAAGCAAATTGAACTTTTGGGTAACGTGTTTTAAAAGAGCGAACCGCAGCCTGGTAATTTTTTCGGATCCGTTTTTCGGATAATACAAAAACAGGAGAACCATATTGCTTAACCAAACTTTTCACAGAAATGCCGTCGATCTCCGAAACAGGATCAAAATCAGTTCTTGTACCAAACTTATTCATAAAGCCAGTATTCATTTTTCTGATCGTTGGTCGTTCGTATTTTTGTTTCATTCTATTTTTAGTATCAAGTAATGCGTACCAAGATTTACTTAAAAATTAAAGCTCTCCAAAAGCTGATAACTTTTGAAATTCTTCTACATCTACAATATTATCCCAAGCATAACGGACAAACATTTTGCCTGCCTTATAGGATTCAAATTCTTCAATTGGCCTATTCATAGCTAAATCGACAAGTACTTTTGGTTGATTTTGCCCTGCTGCTGCCGTTAAATATACCCAGGCTGGAAAACGTGGATTTACTTCCATAATATACAAATCACCATTATCCTCCTTCATAACCTCTAATTCAAAACCACCTTTCCAATTGGTAGCCTTTGCAAAATCTTTAGCTAATTCTATAAGTTTTTTATCTTCAATGGTTATGCCCGCCCATGCTTTTCCTTTTTCGGTGATGTAAAGTTTTCGCATTGGAATTACGCTTATTGCATTTCCTTTTCCATCGCCCAAACCAGCAATATTTATCTCTATGCCTTTAATAAATTTTTGTACAATTATTGGGAGCCCCCACTTTGCCTGAAGTTTATAGAAAGCAATGTGTGCATCAGCTAAATTCGTAACCGTATAGGCTTCGTAGAACTTGCCCTTAACCATTAAAGGGAAGCCAAACCTTTCAGTTGACACATCAATTTCAGAAGCTGAAAAAATTACTTCATCAGCAGGTACATTAAAATTATTTTGCTTACCAAAGGCACTTAAGTTTACTTTGTCTCTTTGTTCTAATTGTTTATGTGTTGGAAGAAAGCTATGTATTCCAATCCCCAACAAATCTTTTTCCAGTTTAATGAAATTGAATAATTCCGCATCGAAATTTGGTATCAATACATCAATCTGCTCTATCGCCTGAATGTGTTTTAATCGCTCTTTTAAGGCATTTACGCCTGCTGTTGGGTATGGAATGCGATAAGTTTTATCAACTTGATTATGCATATAAATTGCTGGCTCCAGCGTTTCGTATGCTAAACCGATAATTCGTAAATTTTCCCCAAAACCATCGCGTAATGCTCTAATTACCGCCAAACCAGGGCCTGGATTATCGTTCGCATTCAAACCTGTAACAGCAATGGTTAAAGGTTTGGCTTGGTTTAGATCTGGAGACGCGTTCATAAATTTTAGTTGTTTGGATTACAAATCTAAAAGATTTGCTTCCTTTAATTGCAACATATAATCATCCCAATCCCGTTCCAATTGAAAGGATTCTACTTCGTAAGTATTTAATATTTTCTGTTTGATTTCCCCTTCAGTTTCACCAAGCTTCATGTAGGATAAAATTTCGGCAGCAATAGTGTTACTGGTAAAAGAATCGCCTGTTGCTGGATTGAAAATAAAGCCATTCTCGCTAGTTGCAATGTTTGTTTTCAATTTCATAGTTTATCCCTTTTGTTGATTAATGAAACTGCTGTAAGCATCGCCAATTGGCAATTCAGCATTAGCAAGATTTACCTTTCTATTGTGTATCGATTTTATTTTATTCAGGGCTACAATAAAACTTCTATGAATTCGGGCAAATTGATCTTGTGGTAACTTTTCTAAAACCTTTTTCATGGTCATTAAGGTTAAAGTTGGTTTATCATTATTGGTTAAATAAATTTTCAAATAATCACCCATACTTTCAATATATTCAATATCGCGAAGCAAGATTTTTATCATTTTATACTCCGAATAAACATAAATACTTTCATCATTTGTACTTTCCTGAATTGAGTTTTTATATTTATGAAAATCGACAGCTTTCTCTACCGCAGCTGTAAATCGGGTAAAATCAATTGGTTTTAGCAAATAATCTATTGCCTGCAATTCGTAACTTTCAAAAGCATAGTTGCGGTAAGCGGTTGTAAAGATAATCATCGGACTGTTAACCAAACTACGAACAAGCTCAACACCTGTTATATCTGGCATATTAACATCCACAAAAAGTAAATCAACAGGATTTTGTTTCAGGTATTCAGCGCCTGAAAGTGCATCTTCAAAAACCTGCACCAATTGTAAACCTGGAAATCTGGCAACATAGGTTTTTATAAGCTCTAAAGCCAAAGGCTCATCATCAATCGCAACACATTTCAAAGCCATAATTTATTTTTTGATTAGCAATTTACGTAAAGGTTTACCGAAAATATTTCGTTCAAATTTTTAATATCAAGTTTAAAACGATTTGGGTAAAGATGTTCAAGCCTTAGCTTTGTATTAACGATACCAATGCCTGAGCGTTCTAAATTAGATTTATGAGCATAAATTTTATTCTGACAAGAGAAATCGATCTTCTCACTTTCAATGCTTAAATTAATATTGATAACCGTCTTTTCTTTCTTGGTAACGCCATATTTAAAAGCATTTTCGATAAATGTCATAAAAATTAGAGGTGCAATATTTTTGCCGTCAGGCTTACCCTGAACATTAAAGTTAATTTCAGCATCGCCTCTTAGCCTTAATCTTTGTAATTCTATATAATCTCTAACGCAATCAATTTCATCTTTGAGCATTACAAAATCCTGAGTAACATCGTCGGTAACGTAACGCATAATGTTCGAAAGCTTCATAATGCTTTCGGATGTATGCTCGCTGTTAATTACCGACTGTGTATAAATGTTATTAAGCGTGTTAAATAAAAAGTGGGGGTTAATCTGCGCTTTTAAAAATGATAACTCTGCCGTTGCTTTTTCGGCTTCGGCTTTCACCACTTTCGATTCAGCTACCTGCCACCGTTGAACCGTACTTGTGGCAATACTCAACCCTATAATCATCATAAAAATAAAGAGACTTATTACATCTATATTTTCTGGTTGATAGAGGTCTAAAATCCCACCTGGTCTTTTCAAATTTGGATCTTGCATTCTTAAGTCTTCATTTGGCAAAGGCCCGAAAGGCATACCTGCGTTTGGCCCAACTACGCTATCTTTGCCCAACTGAAGCGATTGATTTAATCCTTTAGGTTGTGTATTAGCTACGCCATTTAATGTGGCCATTACATTTTTATTATGGCCGAGTAAGTTATCATAAGGTTGCGAATAGTAAACAAAACCAAAGAGTACCAAAAGAATTGCGCTATAAATTAGATATCGTTTTTTAAACATCAATTTTGGCACTAAAACCAAAGAATTGAAGTAAAACATAACCATATACGTAAGACAAAATAGCCAGTAATATGGCGATGCAAGTAATAACAAACTACTTTGCCCCGATTGCTCGTTGTTTATAAATAACAGCGGAAAAGTGAGGAATAAAAGCCAACCTGCTGCGTGAATAATGAAAGTTGGTGTTTTAAAGGGCTGCATTTTACAAATTAATAATAATTTTTCGGGCTAAGAGAAGAGAAAGAACATAATTTACTGGTATGCCATTTCTTCTTGTTGCTGATAATTTAAAACAAGTTCATCAGTCATTTTAACCATAAATGTTTCGTTAAATTGGCCTTCAACATCGTAACTTAAAATCAATAAATCGCCAACAATTTCGTGTAAAACCAATTTCTTGCTGGTGTAAATTACAGAAACTACATGACCTGCCTTGTTCAGTAAATCAGAAGCATAAATATGGAGTTCAGCCCAATCGAACAAAATCGGTTTCCCATCTAAATCATTCAAAACAGGAATTTTATTTTCCTGCGCAACCAATGCACCCATTACCGAGTAATTAAGTTTTTGGTGTAATGTATTTGCTTTTTCATTCTCTTTCAGCATTTGCTGAAAAGTATGTAACGTATTATTTAAACTAAATACTTTAGATTTCTTTTGAAACTCTTTGTAACTATCGTGAAATATCCTCCTTTCAAAATCTGTTTTACACATAAAGTTGAAATATTGTTTTGCACTGAGGTTAATGTAAGCTAAAGCCATAATATTCGGTTTTGTTGCTGATTCAAATATGAAATAATAAAACGCTGAAATTTATAAAGTATCGGTAAACACTGATTATCAATCGGTAAATCGCTAAACTAAATTCGTATTATGAATTTAGGATGAATATTGATTTACTAGTAAAACGATAAGAAAAACAAAATCGCTTCAATTAGAGCAAGAATATTTTATGTTAAAGGTTTTTAATGAGCTTTATTGCATTTCATAGTAGCTTGACTAGCTATTAGTTTCAAAAGAAAATGGTTAACCCAGCCAGAACAATTGAAACTTCTCAAAACACTTTTAAATTTTAACAGGTTATTCTATTCAAAGTATTTATAACCAAAATCTTAAATATGGAAACGAGAAATAACCATGCCTTGATTCAGGCCTTATTAGATTGCGCATTAGCTTGCGAACATTGCGCATCATCTTGCCTAAAAGAAGAAGATATAAACATGATGATTGATTGTATAAAGCTTGATCGGGATTGTGCAGACATCTGCACACAAGCAGCAAGATTATTACAGCGAGATTCTGTAATCGGCCATCAATACCTATTGCTTTGCGAGGAAATTTGCAAACTCTGTGCCGCTGAATGTGGTAAACACGACCATGAACATTGCAGACAATGCGCTGTTGCTTGTGAAGAATGTGCGGAAGCCTGTCACGCAAATCATGAACCTATTAAACAAGCGTAAAACAAAAAAGGTTCTGATTTTACAACCAGAACCTTTTTAGTCTATTCGTTTAATTAATTATTGTGCAGGAAAACTAAAGTTAAAAGTTCCCTGTGCACTCACACCCGACATATAAATCATACCGTTTCTAGTTTGAGGCAAAGCTTTTTGAACTTCTGCTACGGTACTAACTGGTTGTCCGTTTACTTTAGTTATAATTAAGCCTTTTTCTACACCAATATTATCAAATGCTTTTCCTGTAGTTACCGAAGTTACCACAACACCACTATTAATACCCAATTTAGATTTTTGAGCAGGCGTTGCTGGCGCAAATGTTGCACCTAATTTCGATACCTCTACAGCTTTTGTAGCCGCAGTACTAGAAGCAGAATTTGCAGCTGGCTCACCTCTTAGAGTTACCATATAATCTTTCAGTGCACCATCTCTCAAAACCGTTAACTTAACTTTATCACCAGGATTCAAACGACCAACTCTTTCTTGTAAATCTGGTGAGTCGTTAATAACCACACCATCAACTTTCTTAATTACATCGCCAGATTTTAAGCCTGCTGCTTCTGCACCACCTTTAGCTACAACATCATTAACATACAAGCCGCTAATTTCATTGGTTTTAATGTCTGCTGGTTTTTCATCACCACTTAAAGGCACAAAGCTCACGCCAATATAACCACGTTTAACCGAGCCATATTTCATAAAATCATCAACAATTTTGCGTGCAAGGTTTACTGGAATAGCGAAACCGTAACCTTGATTATATCCACTTTGTGATGCGATTGCAGAGTTAATACCAACCAATTCGCCATTTGCATTTACCAATGCACCACCACTGTTACCTGGATTAATTGCTGCATCGGTTTGAATGAAAGATTCGATACTTGTATTTGCAGGGCGTTCTGGTCTTTTACCTGTACGTTGATACTCTCTGTATTCTTCTTCGGTAATTTCGTTGCCTTGTTGCTCACGGCCAATAATACCAATACTTCGGTTTTTAGCACTTACAATACCAGCAGTTACCGTTGTATTTAAATCTAAAGGGAAACCAACGGCTAAAACCCATTCGCCAACCTGAACATTATCAGAGTTACCCATTTTCACCACTGGTAATCCAGTTGCATTTACTTTAATCAGCGCTAAGTCTGTATTCGGATCGCGACCAATAACTTTCGCTTCCACTTTACGTCTATCCGTTAAAACCACTTCTACTTTCTCCGCATTTTCTACTACGTGGTTATTGGTAACGATGTATCCATCCTGGCTAATAATTACGCCCGAACCCGACGCAGCTCTTGGCTGACGTTGCATTTGGCGACCGCCACCACCAAAGAAATCTTCCATCATGTCGAATGGCGAAGAACTTCCCTGGCTTTTGCCCGATGCTGAATAAGTTGTTTTAATGTGAACCACACCAGGTGCCACCGCTGCTGCGGCTTGTACAAAATCTGTACTGCCAGCCGATGTTACCTTAAGCGGATTATTTGCAAAATATAAATTCTGTTTCTCAGAAATTGTATTGCCTGTTTGGTTACGTTCGAATAATTTATAACCTCCAATTGCTGCTGCCCCACCTATAAAAGCAGCTAAAACCGTAATTCCTAATATCTTTTTCATGTGTTTTGAAATTGTTTTTTTAAATTTCCCCACTATTAATTATAAGCCCAATTGCTAGCTAATTGTTTGGTCAACCTATAATAAATTCGTGCTTTTAATTTTTGTTAATTCGCGAGAGCATATTCACTTTGATTTAAGCAGATGGCTCAGGCAGTTTTTATCTGCTCAAATTTTCTTTTGTAAGTTTATTCAAATTTAATACCATATAAACGATATTTGTATAACAAAAGCACTTGTTTCGATGTTAAAAAATGTTAAATCAAAAAACAAGCGCGTATTATAGCTTTTTTGCAACTCAAATATTGCATTAAAAAATGAAGGTTTCATGAAACCTGTAATGAGTTTATAGTTTATACTGACAAATTTACAAAACTCATACAGGCTGCATAAACATTAGAAAATAACTACATCCATGAAAATTAATTTCTTTAAATATCAAGGCGCAGGTAACGATTTTATTTTGATTGACCATACCATGAGCCCATTAAAAGACATAGATAACGCCCTTATAGAACAGCTTTGTCACCGCAGATTTGGAGTTGGAGCCGATGGTTTAATGTTTGTAACCAAGCACGAAAATTACGATTTCGAAATGCATTACTTTAACGCTGATGGGAAATTAGGAAGTATGTGCGGTAATGGAGGGAGATGCATTGTTGCTTTTGCTAAACAACTGGGCATCATTGAAAAAGAAACAAACTTTTTGGCAGTTGACGGGCCACATTATGCCAGAATTTCAGAAAACGGAGAATGGGTAGATCTTCAAATGATTGATGTAAACATCATAAATAAGGATGGAGAAGCCTATGTTTTAAATACGGGTTCGCCACATTACGTCGCTTTGCAAAGCAACTTAAAAGATTTTGATGTTTTCCACGAAGGAAAAAACATTCGCTATAACGATACTTATAAAGCGGATGGCATTAACGTAAATTTTGTAGAAGATAAAGGCGATCATCTCTTCGTACGCACTTACGAGCGTGGCGTTGAAGACGAAACTTATGCTTGTGGTACTGGCGTAACAGCGGTTGCAATGGCTATGGCAAAACATAAAAACCAAAGCGGCCATATTAAAACAGCGATAAAAGTTTTGGGTGGTGATATTAAAATCGAATTTGACTACGATGGAAATACTTTTTCAAATGTATTTTTATGCGGCCCTGCAAAATTAGTTTTCGAAGGAGAAGTAGAGTAAATTTTTACTTGTTTTCATATTCTTTTGAAAATTAACATCTCATTTTCATGGCGGGCTTCAGTCCCGCCATTCGTTACAATCTTTTAAATAATTTCTGTCATACGGAGGCACAAAGCATCTGTTTCATCGCCTGCAGATGCTTCGTGCCTCAGCATAACGATATATTCAATTTTGCTGCAATATAAAAGTATTTTCACTGCTGTCGGGTTTAGTAACAATGGCATTTCCGACTAACGCAACTGGCAACTAAAAACAAGCAACATTAGGAATGCCACATCCATTAATGATTGTTAACTTTAGCCAAGAAAGAATAAGTGTGTACTTTTCACACTATCATTTTAAAAAAAAACGACCAAAATTTTCAACATTTACTGATATAAAAACTGTACGAAACAGCGTTTTTTAACACGTTTTAACATCTGTCGCAATTTATTTACACATCTAAAAAATACACAAAAACCAACTTAAGCAACTTCATAACAGCCGTTTAAGTTCATTTTAGCAAGGATTTACATGAAAAATAAATCAATCGATTGATTAAATGACAGAACTCGGACAGATTTATTTTTTTTTAGGCTCTATTTTTGGGCCGTTCAGACGATATTCAAAAAACATTTTGACTACGCCCTCAACCCCGGAAATTTAAATTTAAACACACACAAATAGTCCATGAGAAAAGTTACAACTCTCTTTTTCAGCATAAGCATTGGTATGCTTTTAGCGTCTTGCGGAAATAACGATGAAGCAAAAAAAGCAGCAGCCGCTGCCGCCGCTGGCCCACAGGGTTATCCAGTTTTTACAATCAATGCCCAAAACACAGAATTAAATTCAGACTATCCAGCTACAATTGAAGGTATTCAAAACATCGATATCAGACCAAAAGTAGATGGCTTTATTCAGAAAATATTGGTAGATGAAGGTGCTGTTGTTAAAAAAGGTCAATTACTTTTCACCATCATGGCTCCACAATACGAACAAGAAGTGAGAACAGCGAGAGCTGCAATTAGTAGCGCTGAAGCTGATGTAAACGCTGCTCAACTACAAGTTAATAAAACAAAACCTTTGGTTGATAAAGATATCATTAGTAAATATGATTTAGATGCAGCCCAATTAACATTACAAAGTAGAAAGGCTGCATTGGCACAAGCCAAAGCTTCATTGGCAAATGCACAGGTTAATTTAGGTTATACATCAATTACCAGCCCGGTAGATGGTATAGTGGGGAGCATTCCTTTCAGAAACGGGAGTTTAGTTAGTAGTTCAAGCACTCAGCCCCTAACTACAGTTTCAAACACGTCTAAAGTTTATGCTTACTTCTCCTTAAACGAGAAACAACTTTTAGATTTTTCTAAAACTTATAAAGGCAATACACTTACTCAACAAATGAAAAACATTCCTGCGGTGAGTTTAGTATTAGCTGATGGGACTGTTTATGCCCAAAATGGTAAAATCGAATCGATTAATGGCCAAATTAATACGGCTACAGGTTCTGCTAGTTTAAGAGCTACTTTCCCAAATCCAATTTTCTTACTAAAATCTGGCGGAAGTGCATCAGTAAGAATTCCTCAGCATGTTGAAAATGCAATTCTAATTCCTCAAAAATCTACTATCGATTTGCAGGGAAAAAAATTCGTTTATGTTTTAGGCGATTCGGCAAAAGTGATCAGTACTGAAATTCAGATTATGGATTTAGCTAAGGATAAATTCTACGTTGTAACTAAAGGCTTAAAAGCAGGAGATAAAATTGTTTTAGAAGGTTTCCAATCGTTAAAAGATGGGGTTAAAATTAAACCTGAAGAACAAAGTGCAGATTCAGTTTATGCTGAAATTAAAAAATAATGTAATCAGTGCAATCACACGAATTAGTGTAATCAATATTAATTATGTTTAAGAAATTTATAGAAAGGCCGGTTCTATCAACGGTTATATCCATCATCATCGTAATACTCGGTGTTTTAGGTTTAGCCACTTTACCGGTTTCACAATACCCTGAAATTGCTCCTCCAACTGTTCAGGTTTCTACCTCATACCAAGGTGCAAATGCCGATGTGGTTATGAATAGCGTTGTTGTTCCGCTCGAAGAACAAATAAATGGTGTTGAAGACATGACTTACATGACCTCTTCTGCCAGTAACGACGGTACGGCAACCATTACCGTAAACTTTAAATTAGGTACAAACCCCGATTTAGCGGCTGTAAACGTACAAAACAGAGTTGCAAGAGCAACAAGTTTGCTCCCTGCCGAGGTTACCAGATCGGGTGTAATTACGGCGAAAAGACAGGCGAGTAATGTGTTAATTTTTGGTATTTATAGTGATGACCCATCTTATGATCAGAAATTTTTACAGAATTACGCTAACATCAACATTATCCCTCAAATTAAACGTATTAATGGTGTAGGTGATGCAAGTGCGTTTGGCCAAATGGACTATACCATGCGTATTTGGTTAAAGCCAGATGTAATGGCAACTTACGGCTTAGTTCCCAATGATGTGAGTGTTGCATTAGCAGAACAAAACGTTGAGGCTGCGCCAGGACAATTTGGAGAACAAGGCGACCAGGCATTTCAATATACTTTGAAATATTCGGGTAGGTTAAAAGATGAAAGTCAATTTGAAAACATCATCATTAAAGCCGATGCGAGTGGACAAATTCTTCGCTTAAAAGATGTAGCCAGAATCGAAATGGGTGCGTTAAGTTATGCCAGTTCAGTTAAGTTTAATGGTAAACAGGCTTTAGGTATTGCGATTAATCAAACTGCTGGTTCAAATGCAAAAGAAGTAATCGAAAACTCAATCAAAACATTAGATGAAGCACAAAAATCTTTTCCAAAAGGCGTTCATTATACAACTTTGGTTAACGTTAACGATTTCCTTGATGCATCGATCGAAAAGGTAATTCATACCTTAATAGAAGCATTTATTTTAGTATTCCTGGTTGTTTTTATCTTCCTGCAAGATTTCCGTTCTACTTTAATTCCAGCAATTAGTGTACCTGTAGCAATTATTGGTACATTCTTCTTCCTTAGTTTATTTGGCTTTACTATAAACTTACTAACGTTATTTGCACTTGTACTCGCCATCGGTATTGTGGTAGATGATGCCATTGTGGTTGTAGAGGCTGTACACGCAAAATTGGATGAAGGTTACACCGATGCAAGAAAAGCAACGGTAGATGCAATGGACGATATCAGTGGTGCAATTATTTCCATCACCTTAGTTATGGCCGCCGTATTCGTTCCAGTAAGTTTTATTCAAGGTTCATCTGGTGTATTTTACAAACAATTCGGTTTAACACTTGCTATTTCAATTATACTTTCGGCAATTAACGCTTTAACGCTTAGTCCGGCATTATGTGCTATATTTTTAAAACCACATGCTGATGATCATGGTAAAAAGAAAAACTTCTTAGAACGTTTTTACGCCGCATTTAATACTTCTTTTGATGCTGTAACTGGTAAATACAAAAAATCAGTTGGCTTTTTATCGAGAAAAAAATGGATAGTTGGTTTAGGAATTGTCTTTTTCAGTGTTGTATTAATTTGGACAATGAATACAACTCCAAAAGGTTTCGTGCCTAACGAGGATTTAGGAACGATTATGTCGGATATTTCTTTACCTGTTGGAACATCGCAAGAGGAAACAAACATTGTAATTGCAAAAATCGACAGTATTGCACACGGCATTCCAGAAATTAAGAATTCGTTAAGAGTTGTTGGTCGTAGTATGATTAGTGGCTCGGGCAGTTCTTACGGTATGGTTATTGGCCGTTTAACGCCTTGGAATGAACGTAAACGTGATGTAAAAGCTATTATCGGCGAATTATTTGCCAAAACGGCTAATATTAAAGGTGCAAAAATCATTTTCTTTGCTCCCCCTACCATCCAGGGTTTTGGTACCAGTGGTGGTTTCGAATTTCAATTGCAAGATAAAACAGGTGGCGATATTAACAAGTTTAACGATATTGGAAATAAATTCCTTGCAGCTTTAGCAAAACGTCCTGAAATTCAATACGCATCAACTTCATTTAACCCTAATTTCCCACAATATCAAATTGATGTTAATGTAGCCAAAATTAAACAGGCTGGCATAACGGTTAACGATGTTTTGGGTGTTTTGCAAGGTTATTATGGTGGTGTTTATGCATCTAACTTTAATAAATTTGGTAAGCAATTCAGGGTAATGTATCAGGCCGATGCGCAATATCGTGCAAACCAGGAAAGCTTAACCAGTATCTTTGTAAGAAATAGTGCAGGGCAAATGGCGCCAGTTTCTGAGTTTATTACTTTAACTAAAGTTTACGGCCCACAAGCAATTTCACGTTTCAACTTATTTACCTCAATTGCAGTAACAGGTAACCCGAATGCAGGTTTCAGTTCTGGTGATGCTTTGAAAGCGGTACAAGAAGTAGCTGCAGAAAGTTTACCAGCAGGTTATGGCTACGAGTTCTCTGGATTATCGAGAGAAGAAATAAGTGGTGGAAGTCAAACGGTATTCATTTTCTTACTTTGTATAATCTTCGTTTACTTTTTATTAGCAGCACAATACGAAAGCTATATTTTACCATTAGCCGTATTAATTTCTCTACCTATTGGTTTAGCTGGGGTATTTGTTTTTGATAAAATATTCGGTGTCGATAACAACATATATACGCAGATTACATTAATCATGCTGGTAGGTTTGTTAGCCAAAAACGCAATTCTAATTGTAGAGTATGCGGTTGATAGACGAAGAAAAGGAATGAGTATTGTTAATGCTGCAATTGATGGGGCAACTGCTCGTTTACGTCCGATTTTAATGACATCATTCGCATTTATTTTAGGCTTGCTACCATTAATGCTTTCATCTGGTGTTGGTGCAGCGGGTAATAAATCTATTGGTACAGGTGCCGTTGGAGGTATGTTAATCGGAACAATTTTCGGTGTATTTGTAATACCTGCATTATTCATTGTTTTTCAGACTTTACAGGAAAAAGCAAGTAAAAAATCACCATTTAATAAAGGCATAGAGCACGAGCAAACACCTGAAGAATATAAGTTAGCTACGAATAATAGCAAACATTAATTTTAAGAATATATGAAATTCAATTATAAGTATTCCATTTTAATCGGTTTTACCATTCTTACCCTAAGTGCCTGCGTAACTAAAAAATACGAACGCCCTCAGGTTAAAAACGAAGGTTTGTACCGCGATAACAATACAACAGACACGGTTACGATGGCTGATTTGCCATGGAAAAATCTATTTTCTGATACCACTTTACAATCGTTAATTCAACAAGGGATTAACCAAAATTTGGATTTGAAACAGGCAATCGAACGCATCAAGATTTCTGAAGCTACTTTACGTCAAAGTCGTGCTGCATTTTTACCAAGTTTACAAGCAGATGTATCTGCAACCGATGCGAAACAATCTGCTGCAGCCTTAAACTTTCCAGCGGGAATTAACATCAATCTCGAAACGCAAACCTACAGAGCACAATTAAGCACTGCATGGGAAGCTGATATCTGGGGTAAATTAAGTAGTGCAAAAAGAGCCGCTTATGCCACTTTACTACAAAGTGATGCTGCCAAAAGAGCTGTACAAACTCAACTAATTGCAACCATTGCCAACAATTACTACACACTTTTGGCTTTAGATAAGCAATTGGCAATTACAGAGCAAACTATTAAAATTAGAACGCAGGATGTAGAAACCATGAAAGCGTTAAAAGAAGGTGCAGTTGTAAATGGTGCAGCTGTGGTTCAAAGTGAGGCAAATTTATATGCAGCGCAGGTTACACTTCCCGATTTAAAAAGAAGCGTTAAGGAAGCAGAAAACGCATTAAACGTTATTCTTGCACAAGCACCAGGAACGATTAACCGCACAACACTAGATCAACAAACACCTTATACCAATTTACAAACAGGTGTTTCAGCTCAATTGCTGCAAAATCGCCCAGATGTAATTGCGGCCGAATTCGGTTTCAGATCAGCATTTGAAAATACAAATGTTGCTAAAACTTATTTTTATCCCTCGTTAACCTTAACGGCTTCGGGAGGTTTATCGAGCTTACAATTAAACAATTTCTTTGATAACTCTATATTTTACAATTTAGTTGGCGGTTTAACACAACCTATTTTTGCTAAAGGGCAAAACAAAGCTCGTTTAACCACGGCTCAGGCTAATCAGCAAATTGCGTTTTATACTTTCCAGCAAGCATTATTAACTGGCGGACAAGAAGTTTCTAATGCTTTGTACGCTTATCAAACAGCTGCTGAAAAAGAAGAAACCAGAGCAAAGCAAATTGCATCTTTAACTAAAGCTGTAGATTTTACTAAAGAATTATTACGTTACAGTACGGCCACAAACTATACTGATGTTTTAACATCAGAACAGAGTTTACTTACCGCTCAGTTAAGTGGTATTAACGATAAATTACAAAAACTACAATCTGTTGTAAACTTATACCGTGCATTAGGCGGTGGCTGGAAATAAGCACCACAATAATTAATAAGCATTAAAGGCATTCTGAAAATCAGAATGCCTTTTTATTTTAGGTTAAAATTTTCGATTAATCAGCAATATTTTTTATTCCTATTTCGATTACTTCTTTTGATGTAACCTCAAAATATTGTAAGTTTAAAGTTTTTTAAGCGCTTAGCTTAAAAAAAAATTTATTCTCATCAATGTTACGCGTCGATAGCTCCAAAACATGTAAAGTTGTGTACTCTTTGTGCAAACATGAGTACTTAGGCTATTTAATTGAACCTCATGTAGTTCAACTCAATCCGCAAGGCGATTTTTCTTTTACTTATCAAAGAATTTTCACTCATACTGCAGAAGAATTTCACGCATGTTTAAGCGAAATCGATTATAAGCTGATTAAAATTTTAGATGATATTGAGCAGGATTCGCTCATTAAAAAGTATTATAAAAAATTAATCAGACCCACTGAATTTTTCACAAAGGTTTTCGACGATAAGTTTTACGATAGTGTTCGTCCGAAAATTGAGAAAAAACTTGCCGAAGCTTTAGAATTGCTAAAAGTTAAAGAAGAGTTATACTTAATGGATAAAGATGGCTGGCCAGTAGAACGTAAAATAGAATTAGCCGCAGAACCAGCATCAATCCTATTTCATTTCCGCAGAAACGAAACAGAAACCCGCTATTTCCCAACTATAAAGTATCAGAATTTGCGCATCGAATTTATGTTCAAGGAAGCACAAATTGTAAGCAATAAACCAGCATGGTTATTACTTAATGATGTTTTATACTTTTTTGATCAGGACATTGAAGGTAAAAAACTTCAACCGTTTTTAGCCAAAAGATATATTGCTATACCAAAATCTACAGAAGCTACGTATTTCGAAAAATTTGTAGCGCCACTAATTGAGAAACATCACGTATATGCTGAAGGTTTTGAAATTAAAACCGAACAATATGAGGCTATTCCAGTTGTAAAGGTTTTTTACGTTGATGGCGGTTTATCTCAAATTCAACTTTATTTTAAATATGGTGAATACATTTTTCCTGTAGAAAATGCCCATAAGGTTACCGTCAGATTAGAAAAAATTGGTGATAATTATATTTTCCATCGCATAAAACGTTCGGCCGATTGGGAAAAAAAACAGCTTAATTTATTGCTGGCATTAGGCTTAAAAAAAACAAGTGCATTGTTCAGTAATTTAGAAGTTACTTCTGCCGATGAAAATCCAAGCTATGCAGCTATAAATTGGGTAAACGAACATATCGAAACTTTAGAAGCCGCGGGTTTCGAAATTGAACAGGCCACAGGCCAGAAACGTTTTGTTTTCGGCGCAAGCAAAATAGATTTAGAAGTTAAAGAAAGTAACGATTGGTTCGACATTAACGCCGTAGTTTGGTTTGGGAAATATCAAATTCCTTTTCTTTCTTTAAAGCAACATATTCTTCATAAAAGAAGAGAATTTACTTTGCCAGATGGTGAGGTTGCGATTATTCCAGAGAAATGGTTTTCGCAATACGGCAGTTTATTTAGCCTTGCCGAAGCTGGTAAAAATTTAAAACTGAAGAAACACCACATCGGTTTAATAAACGATTTGGCCGAAGATAGTTTAGCAAACATTACGCTCGAGCGTAAATTGCAACGTCTCAACGATTTCGAAGATATTGCTGATACCCAAATGCCCGTACATTTTAAAGGTAGCCTACGCGATTACCAAAAGGCAGGTTATAATTGGTTCAGCTTTTTACGCGAATATAATTTTGGCGGTTGTTTAGCCGATGATATGGGTTTGGGTAAAACCATTCAAACACTGGCTATGCTGCAAAAGGTTAAAGAAGACGACCAACTTGCATCAACCCAAACAACTTCTTTAATTATTATGCCTACTTCGCTAATTTACAACTGGCTTACTGAAGCAAAAAAATTCACCCCTAAACTTAAAATTTTAGCTCATACTGGCACAAACAGAAATAAAGATGTTGCCAATTTTGCTAACTATGATATTATTATAACGACTTATGGTGTTACCAGGGTAGATGTTGATGAACTTAAAAACTTCTATTTTAACTACGTTATTTTAGATGAAAGTCAGAACATTAAAAACCCTTCATCAAAATCATTTAAAGCGGTAAGAAGTTTAAAATCACGACATCGCTTAATTTTAAGTGGTACACCTGTAGAAAATTCTGTTGGCGATTTATGGTCGCAATTAACGTTTTTGAATCCAGGTTTATTAGGCACACAGGCTTTCTTTTACGAAGAATATGTTCAAGCTATAGAAAAGAAAAAAGACGAAGAAAAGGCTAGAAAACTCCAATCGATTATTAAACCTTTTGTACTTCGCCGAACAAAAGAACAGGTTGCGGCCGAACTTCCTCCTAAAACGGAGCAGGTAATTTATTGCGATATGAGCGAAGATCAGGCAGCTTATTACGAAAAAACAAAATCAGCATATCGCAATGATTTATTGCAAAGCATGGATGATGGAACTTTTGCGCAAAAACAAGTTCAGTTATTACAGGGTTTAACTGCGCTTCGCCAACTGGCTAACCACCCAATAATGATTGATTCTGAGTATGAATCCGATTCTGGAAAGTTCGAAAACGTAATTCATACTTTGGATAACGTTTTAAAAGGCGGCCACAAAGTTTTAGTTTTTTCGCAGTTTGTAAAACACCTCGATATTTTTAAAAAACACTTTGAAAAAGAAGATATTCCTTTCGCGTATTTAGATGGCGCAACCAGAAATCGCGGTGAAATTGTTTCTGAGTTTCAGCAAAACGAATCGTTAAAAGTTTTCCTGATTTCAATAAAAGCAGGCGGTGTTGGTTTAAATTTAACCCAGGCAGATTATGTTTTCATTTTAGACCCATGGTGGAACCCAGCAGTAGAACAGCAAGCTATAGATAGAACACATCGTATTGGCCAGGATAAAAAGGTATTTATCTACAAATTTATTGCAAAAGATACCGTTGAAGAGAAAATTTTAGCCCTACAAAACCGTAAGAAATCTTTAGCAAATTCATTAATTACTACCGAAGAAAGCTTTTTTAAATCTTTAAGCAAAGAAGATATAAGGGATATTTTGAAATAGATTTTTACTGTTACCAAGATTTAAATTCACTTCATTTAAAACTCAATCAATTTCAGTTTGTTATAGTAGAAAAACATCTACCATCATGACAAATCAAGATTTAAATACCACATTAAATAACATAAAAGAGGCCTGGAAATATCCAGAGCTTTACGAAAACGTTTCAAAATCCGAACGTTGGTTATCGGGCGCTGTTGGAACCTACTTACTTTACAAAGGTTTAACAGGGTTATTTTCTCACCCAGTTATTGCAATTACTGGCGCAACAGTTGGTGCAGGTTTATTGTATAGAGGCATTACTGGTTACTGCCCTGTAAAGGATGTAAGTAATCAACAGCAAGAGGATTTAACAATTGATGAAATTATCATCAATGAAACGTACGTTGCCGACGACTTGGCGTAATAAATTGAATACTAAATTTTCATTTATTAATAAATCGATTAACTTTAGAGTGTTAATCAATAGTTATGAGCAAATACGCATTATTTTTTATTCCTGCATTTTTCACAATTCAGGCAATGGCACAAGATAAGAAAATAGATCCTGCCAAAGATCCAAAAACAACTGAAGTTTGGGAGCCTGTTCCAAAATCTGTTACTCCAGGCAATTTACCTCAGGAAGCTCCATCTGATGCGATCGTTTTATTTAACGGAAGAAATTTGGATGCCTGGCATTCTGTAAAAGACCCATCCAAACCAGCTACATGGACAATTGATGATGGTTTTTTCACTGTAAAAAAAGGAACTGGCAATATAGAAACTAACAAAAAATTTACCGACTACCAGTTGCACATGGAATGGAAAATTCCTGCAAACATTACTGGCGAAGGTCAGGCGAGAGGAAATAGCGGTGTATTTTTAGCTTCAACTGGTGGTGGCGATGACGGATATGAAATCCAGATTATGGATGCATATAACAACAAAACTTATGTAAATGGCCAAACTGGAAGTGTTTACAAACAAGCAATTCCATTAGCCAATGCCAATAAAAAACCTGGTGAGTGGCAGTATTACGATATTATTTGGACTGCACCACGTTTTAATGAAGATGGTTCTTTGAAAAAAGAAGCAAGTGTAACTTTGTTTTTAAATGGTGTGCTTTTACAAAACAACTTCATATTAAAAGGAGAAACAAGATATATTGGTGCTCCACAATATAAAAAACATGGTCCAGCATCAATTAAATTGCAAGATCATGGCGATCCAAGCCCAGCAATAAGCTTTAGAAATATTTGGGTTAGAGAGCTTTAATCTTTACATAAAACATGATTTAAAACCTGCAATATTTAAACATTGCAGGTTTTTTGTTTTCTAAACTAATTAGCTGATAATTGTATTACAACTTTATTGAATAATGAATAAAGGCAGATTAGAAGCATTTAGTGACGGTGTTATCGCAATTATTTTAACCATTATGGTATTGGAAATTAAAGTACCGGAAGGCGAAAGCCTAATGACTTTAAAACCGTTAATCCCTAAGTTTATCAGTTAGTTTTAAGCTCTATTTACGTTGGCATTTACTGGAATAACCACCATCATTTAATGCATGCCGTTAAAAAAGTAAATGGACAAATGCTTTGGGCAAACTTAAACTTCCTTTTCTGGCTTTCCTTATTTCCAGTTGCAGCTGGCTGGATGGGCGAAAATCACTTCGCACTTTGGCCTGTTATTGTTTATGGCCTTGTGTTATTTCTCGCTGCTATTTCTTATACCTTATTGGTTATTGTGATTAAAAAAACCGAAGGCGAGAGGTCACTCGTTGTTCAGGCGATTGGTAACGATTATAAAGGCAAAATTTCTTTACTGTTTTACATTGCAGGCGTAGGTTTAAGTTTTATAAATCCCTGGTTTGGTGTAGCGCTTTATTTCTCGGTAGCTTGCGTATGGTTTATTCCAGATAAAAGAATTGAAAAAGCTATGCGTGAAGATGGTTTAACTGACGAAGATTTAAGTTAACGACCAATCCTTGCTGGCTACCAACAAACCTAGAAATATTTAGCTTGGATAACTGCAAAACAAATTTTTACACTGTTTCATAATACATAAGCTCTTCATCACTGTTAGGCATGTTTATGTATTTTCGAAAAGTTAAACCCAATCTTTCAATCAGTTTCTGGGAAGAAAAATTGTCTTTTGAAGTAATAGCAGAAAGTTTTTCTAAGCCAAAATCGCTTGCAACAGCTGCCTTTAATTTAGTTGCCGATTCGTAAGCGAAACCTTTTCCTTCATATTCTTCAAAAAACGAAAAGCCAATATCGAGAACCTCTAAGCCTTCACGCTCAAAAATACCAACTGCGCCAATTTTTTTACCATTTGATTTTAAACTTACCACGTAATTGCCAAAACCCAATTTTTCTATTTGTGCTAAAAACCTGTTTTTAATATAATCTTCGGCAGCTGCTTTGGTTTTTAAATTTCTATCGCCTATGTATTTTAAAAATTTCGGCATATTGTACAGCTCCAAAAAGAAATCTGCGTCGGTTAATGCTGCAGGTTTCAAAATCAATCTTTCAGTCTCGTAGTTTTTCATTTTTTAAAAATATTATTCGTCTCTCAAAGCATTCATAAACGTATCTCGTTCGATCATTTCTGCACCCAAACTCATCAGGTGTTCGTTTGGTACTTGGCAGTCTATCAAATTAACATTCGTTTTACTTAGAAAAATTAATGCTGCTTTTGATGCATTACTAACCTCGCTAAACATACTCTCGCCGCAAAAAACCTGGTTAATTTTCAATCCATATAAACCACCAACCAGTTTATCACCAATCCAAACTTCTACACTATGTGCAAGCCCGTTTTTATGAAGATTAATATAAGCTTCCTGCATTTCATTGGTAATCCAGGTACCACTCTGACCTGCCCTAAAAGTTGAAGCACACTTTTTTATTACTTCTGAAAAAGCCTTGTTAATTGTAATTTTAAAGATTTCGTCTTTAAAAATTTTCTTCATGCTTTTGCTGATTTTAATTCTATCAGGATAAATTACGCAACGCTGATGCGGTGAATACCATAGAATTGGCTCTCCTTCACTAAACCAGGGAAATATTCCATTAGAATAAGCCAAAAGCAATCTTTCCAAACTTAAATCACCTCCAATAGCAAGTAAACCATCATCTTCAGCAAGGGCAGGATTCGGGAAACTCAGGTCATCATCCGTTAGTTGAAAAAACATTCGGCTAAATTAAGAAACAAAACAAAGATTAAACCACCACGTTTTAAATAAGTCATACTATTAAAATTATCACTATGAGCCCGAAAGATAATTTCTATAAAGTAAAACACCTTTACAGTCGTGCTGGATTTGGTATATCTTTTAACGATTTACACAAACTCAGCAGAAAAAATATCGACAAGGTTATAAATACATTGTTTAAAGAAGCAAAAGAACAGGATGACATTACGCTAATTGATTCTGTTGCATCGAAACAGCAGCTTTTAATGCAGGCAGGTTTATATGCTAAAAAGGATTTAACCGACGAAGAGAAAAAGCAAAGGCAAGAAATTGTTCGTATGCAAAATGAAAAAAGCCGCGATTTAAACATTACCTGGATTGAAAAAATGATTAATACCAGTAATCCGCTTCGCGAGAAAATGACACTTTTTTGGCATGGCCATTTTGCTTGTAGAAGCAATAACCCAATGTTTGCACAGCAGCTTAATAATATCCAAAGAACAAATGGCCTGGGCAGTTTTAAAACTTTACTAATGGAAGTTTCCAAATCGCCAGCCATGCTACAATATTTAAATAATCAGCAAAACAGAAAAGGTAAACCAAACGAAAATTTCGCCCGTGAGCTGATGGAACTTTTTACTTTAGGGAGAGGGAATTACACCGAGCAAGACATTAAAGAATCAGCTCGTTCTTTTACCGGATGGATGTACGATAAAGACGGTTCCTTTATCTTCCGCCCGAACTTTCACGATGCAGGAACAAAAACCTTTTTTGGTAAAACTGGCAATTTTGATGGAGAAAATATTATCGATATTATTTTAGATAAACCTGAAACCGCCGATTTTATAGCCCGTAAAATTTATAAGTTCTTCGTAAACGATAATCCGAATGAAACACATGTTAAAGAATTAGCTACTCATTTTTTTAACTCTAAATATGATATTGGCGAACTGGTTAAAAAAATGTTCATATCAGATTGGTTTTATAGCCCAGAAAATGTTGGTACAAAAATTAAATCGCCAGTAGAATTTATTGTAGGCTTAAGCAGAGAATTTTATGTTACCTACAACAAACCCCAGGTTTTAATTCAATTGCAAAGCAGCTTAGGCCAATATTTATTTAATCCACCAAATGTTGCGGGTTGGCCTGGCGGTCAAAACTGGATTGATAGTTCTTCTTTAATGCTGCGTATGCGAATCCCATCTTTAGTTTTAAACGACGGAGAAATAGATTTTAGTGGTAAAGCTGATCCAGAAGATGAAGCCATAATCGCTCAAAGTCGCGCTGCAACAGCTACTGCAAACAACAAATCAAAACCAAAATCTTTTGTAGATGCAAAAGCCGATTGGCCAAAATTTTTAGAAACATTACCCAAAGGGATAAAACCAATAGAACTGGCAGATTTTATACTCCAGCCAAAGTTAAACGACAAAATTACCAGCATGATTAGCGACAATAAAGGCCTTAAAAGCACTTCAGTTGAGCTTACAAGTATGCCAGAATATCAACTTTGTTAAAAATTAAAAAGATGAACAGAAGAAATTTTTTAAGAAATACAAGTTTTGTGGCAGCTGGTTCTTTATTTGTTCCTGCTTTTATGAAACCACTTGAGGCAATGGCGCTCGATGAACTCAGCCTTTACAAAAATTTGGTTGTAGTACAGCTGTCTGGTGGTAATGATGGTTTAAATACAGTTATTCCATTTGGTAATGATATTTATTACCAAAAACGCAAAAGCATTGCTATAAAGCCTGAAGAAGTAATTAAATTAACGGATATGCAGGGTTTAAACCCAAACATGGCCGCTCTGCAAGAAATCCACGATCAAGGCTGGATGACGATAATTAATGATGTTGGATATCCTAATCCCGATCGTTCGCATTTCCGTTCGATGGACATTTGGCAAACCGCCAGCGATAGCAATCAGTTTTTATCAACAGGCTGGATCGGCAGATATTTGGATAGCAATTGCCAAACCTGTAAATTCCCTTATACCGCAATTGAGGTTGATGATTCCCTGTCGCTTGCTATGAAAGGTATGACCAAAAAAGGAATTGCTTTAAAAGATCCCGCCGCATTGTTCCGTAACACGAATGATCCGTTTTTTAAAGCCATGCTGCAAAATGACAAAGAACATTTAGATGAAGATAACTTAGGTTATCTGTACAAAACTATGATCGAAACATCGTCGTCTGCCAGTTACATTCAAAACACATCAAAAATTTATAAAAATACGGCAACCTATCCGCAATCTGGCTTTGCAAATCAGCTTAAAACGGTTTCCAAGTTTATATCTTCTGGATTAAAAACCAGGGTTTACTATGTATCATTGAGTGGTTTTGATACACACGTAAACCAAATTGGGCAGCAAGGTAACTTACTTAAGCAATATAGCGAAGGTATGGCCGCTTTTCTTAAAGATTTAAAAGCGAACAATAAGCTGGAAGATACTTTGGTAGTAACCTTTTCAGAGTTTGGCCGTCGGGTAGAGCAAAATGCCAGCAATGGAACCGATCATGGTACAGCCAACAATATGTTTATTTTTGGCGGCCGATTAAAAAAACAGGGTATTTTTAATGCGGCACCAAACCTTGGCGATTTAGATACTGGCGATTTAAAATATCAGTTAGACTTCCGTCAGGTTTATGGAACCATTTTAGATAAATGGCTCGATGTAAATAACGCCGATATTTTAAATAAAAAATTTAATAGCCTGGATTTTATATAATTTATTTGGGAAGCAAAGCCAATGGTATATTGGCGTTCCTTCCCAATTCATTGCTTATTTTTTAAGGAGCAAGAAAAAACACTTGTCCTTCAAAAGGCTCAGGACGACAATATTTTTGCCTTTTACAATAACAAAGTTTCCGAAAGTTCACGGTGAAAACCGAAATTATTACAAACAAGATATTTGGTTTCAAGCAGCAATTAAAACTGCTTTCTTTTCCTATCTGCTGAGCGTATTTCACCTGCCGAAAATATAAAGCTACTTCCTTTTTAAAACGTAAACGGCTATGCTGTCGTCTTTACCATTTTGCTTGCTGTAGGTTTGAAAAAGCTCATATCCATAGTTTTTTAATTTATTAATGCAATCAATTGGCGAATTGAATAATAAATCCTTACCATCATCATCCCTGATATTCGAATCTTTGCCCCTTTTTATTACTTGTCCGTAATCCAATCTTGAAATGTACTTATCTCCTCCATCATAAAAGCATTTAACTTCCATATAATCCGCACGAATATCGCTTAAGCGAACACCATTTACATTTTGAGCTTTAGCATCAGACAATGCAAAGCAAGCAACAACCGTTGCCAGTGCCATAAATTTTTTCATAATAAATTTCATTTTGTGTGTATCCTAAAATAAGAATTTATAGCCTTGGGTTTTCGAATGGTTTGTAACAAAATTGATTTTCACACATCTTAAAACAAAAACATACGATGAATTTTATAGGCAACATTATCTGGATTATCTTTGGAGGCATTTTCATTTTCTTCGAATACATTATCGGTGGATTAATACTTTGCCTAACCATTGTGGGTATTCCATTTGGTATTCAGTGTTTTAAGTTCGCCATTGTAGGCCTCGCTCCTTTTGGTGTTAAAATAACGGATACCTCATCAAATACAGGTTGCTTATCAACCATCATGAATATTATTTGGATATTATGCGGCGGCTTCTGGATTGCCTTAACACATTTCTTTTTCGGCATTTTGCTTTGCATAACTATAGTTGGCATTCCTTTCGGTCGCCAACATTTCAAACTGATGAATTTGGCTTTTACGCCTTTCGGAAAATCAATAAGTTAAGCTTTAATTAAACCAATTGTTATAGAATGTTGAATTGCTTCTAAGCTATTATTAAACAGACAAGTTTGAACATTAAGTGGTTTTAACTTCTCCAACAAAATTGCGGTTTCAACTTCCCTTTCCCGTCGAATGTTCCGAATATAAATTGCTTCGATATTTTTAGGATACTTTTCTGCAATTGAAGTATAAATAGCAGGATCTTGCTGAGAGTTATCTCCAAAAAAAACAAATTTTTGATTCGGGAATGCATCTAAAATTCGCATTACTCTTAGCAATTTGCCTTCATGCCCAGTTTTGCCCGTTTTAATTAAATCTTTCCAGCGTTTTAATGTATTTAAAAGGAAAGCGCCATCAGGCAGTTTATTGTATTTAAAAGTTTCTACAAGGTAATCGTACAAATTCCATTCACTACTACTCACATAAAAAAAAGGATTGGGTTGCTCAAAAGTTGTGTGCGCTAATGCCAATTGCTGGTAGTGGCTTGCCGCATTTGGAAAAGTTTTTCTTGTTCGCGGGTTTTTGATAAAAAGTTCTCTCATTCTCCGCCAAATTGTTGCCGAATGCGAAATCATTACCGTATCATCAACATCAGAAATAAATGCATATTGTGTAATATGAGGCACAAATATTTTCCCTTCACCTGAGCTTAAAACTTCACCATGCTCATCCAAAGCATCTATTTTTACAGAATGCCAACCCGCAGCAACATCTTTTTCGGCCTCCCATTCAAATTTAAAAAAACCATCTGCTTCTGTTTTATTGTAAATTGTTTGACCAAAAAACTGCAACCTTACCGCTACAAAGGCAAAAGGTTTTAATATAAATAATTTTAACAGATGACTGATATTGACGAACAGATTATCACTATAAACCTGATCGCTATTTGCCTTATACTTAAAAACATGACCATAAACTACCAAATTGTGAGTGTGACCATATCCATGATATATTTTTATACTAACAGATTTATTCATTATAGTTAAAACATGATTTGCATTAACTTGTTTTGATGTTACCAAAAGAGGTTAATCTCCATGAAATTACTATTCATTATCAACCCAGGTTCGGGTAGCCACAGTATAAATTTAAAGGAAGTAATTTCTATTCATTTTGAGCAAAAACAAATTGAAACAGATCTTTTCGAATTGCCCGATGATTGTTCTTTAGATAAAATTAAAGGCAAAATTTCAGAATCAAACGCAGATAAAGTTATTGCGGTTGGTGGCGACGGCACTTTGAAATTAGTAGCAGAATGTTTACTCAACAGCGAAATACCGATTGGAATAATCCCTGCTGGATCGGCAAACGGAATGGCTAAAGAATTGGGAATCCCAACTGATATAACCGATGCACTAAATTTACTCGAAACAGGCGAAGCAAAAAAAATTCACGTTGTAAAGCTTAATGATGAAATATGTATTCATTTATCTGATTTAGGCTTTAATGCTTACCTGGTAAAGAGATTTGATTCGTTACAAGAACGTGGAATGTGGGGTTATGCAAAAGCAACGTGGCACGCCTTATGGAATCATAAGAGAATGGATGTTGAATTGAAGCTTAAAAACGAGATTGTAAAATCCAGAGCTGCTATGGTTGCTATCGCCAACGCTACAATGTATGGCTCAGGATTGAAAATAAATCCTGATGGAAAACTAGACGATAAGCTTTTCGAAATAATTTTAGTTAAGGATTATTCTTATCTGGAAATACTGAAGATTTGGATTACAAAATTACCTTTTAATCCTAAAAAAATAGAAGTATTTCAAACAGATGAGGTTAAGATATTTTCCAAACACAAAGCTCATTTCCAGATTGATGGCGAATATATTGGAAAAGTAAATACTGTAGAGGCTAAAATTTTACCTGCTGCAATCTCTGTAATTGTTTAAAACACCTTACGATGAATTTGAATTGTAAAGTATAATCTAAAAAACTCTGCTATAAAACATATTTTAAAAAATATGTTGAACCAAACATCTTTAAGGTTTAACAGTTCTGGAATTAGGGTTATAAAACCAATTGAAAACACCCATATTAACAAACGAACTGGGAATTGAATATAGTAAGCAATAAAGCCAATTTTTTTAAAAAGCATTAATCCAATTGCAGAAACAAACAATAATGCAAAAAGCGGAAGTGTTAAAATAACTCTGGCTTGTGATAGAAACTCTTTAGGGATATCTTTTAGATGGGTGATGATTTCCCAAAATGGCTGAGCCAGTAATACAATACTAATAAGATCTAAAAGAGCAAAAATTCTAATGGTTAAACGCATTTATTTACAGTATTTGGAAAGATAATCGTTGGCTTTATCACTTCCTAAGTTTTTTACAAGATTAAAATCCTCGCAGGCTCCTTGTTTATCGCCTTGCTTTATTTTTTTAAGTGCCGTTTTAATCAGAACATCAAGATATTCGTCATCAATTCCAAGTTGCGATTTTATCGCCAAAATCTGCGCTTCCTGTTCTGGTGTAGCCTGATCTTTATTTTTATAGAAATTAATTACCGCATTGGTTAGTCCTTCTTCTGCCTCGTAAGAAACAATAGCAGCCTTTATATCTGCCTTGCTTTTACCTTCGCAATCGTAGCCCGATAGTCTGAAATTTACAGGTACTACAACCGAAATTGTTGTATCGTAACCCGCAGGAACCTGCCATTTACCACTACTCATACGCACCAAACGTAAGGCTTCATCATTTAACTCTGAAATAATACCTTTTGTAATTTTAGATGAATAAACCTTACCAGATTGATCTAATTTAAAGCTAACATTTACCGTTCCCTGAATGCAGTTTTGTTTAGAAAATGGAGGATAAATTGTATTGTTTTTTAAGAAGGAGGCAAATCCTGATGGACCACTTTTAAACTGTACCTGTGCCATAGCAAAGGTGCTGCAAAAAATAAAACACAGAATCATTAACTTCTTCATCAATCTAATTTACGTAAAAAACACTAAAGCAGAAAGCTTAAAGCTATTTCAAACTACAATCCAAAACGAGGTTGGGGTTTGGACAATTAGCCAAATACTTGTCACGCTCGGAGAATTTACAAACGCCAGGAAAGTCGCCCTTTAAACCACCCATATCTTCGATAATTTGGAAATGTAAATGCGGCGGCCAATTTCCGTTTTCTTCTTTAACGCCTAAGGTTGCAAAAGATTTTCCAGCGGGAATAAACTTCCCCTCCTCTAAATCTTTCAAAGAAGCTAAACTTAAATGCCCATATAGCGCATTAAATTTAAAGCCCTCGATTTCATAAGCTAAAATTATTGTAGCTCCGTAATCGCCGAAGTTATTGTTGTTGGCGAAACTATGAACGGTAGCATCAAAGAAATTGTAAACAGGTGTTTCAGCTGGCGCCCAAATATCAACACCTAGATGTAGCCTTCGGGGTTCCTCAGCTGTATCAAAGTGTACGCTTCTCGAATAAATTGTTCTATGCTCATTATAACCTCCAATACCATAAATGGCGTTATTAGTTTTAAGCTTTTGATTTACCCAAGCCGAAAAAAAATCTGTATTGTCTAAAATTTCATCCGTTAACTCCGTATTGGATACGGTAAAATCAAGCGGTAAGAGTTTATCAATTGAAGCATCAAAATCAACAACTTTTTTTATTAACGATGCGTTAGATTTAATAATCTGCTCAAAAGTTTTCATCAAACTATTCCGCTTCCTCGTCTGGCTGCCTTGGTTCTTTCGCTATCTTATCAAAAAGATGATCCATACGTTCTACGTATTCGTTTGTATCATCAACAAAGAAAGTAAGCTCGGGCACAACTCTTACCTGATGGCGAATTCTTGAACCCAATTTATATCTGATTTCTCCCGCGTGGGCATTAACCGTATTAATTGATAGTGTTGTATTATTGGTATTAAAAAAGCTTAAATAAACTTTTGCAACGGCCAAATCTGCCGAAACCCTTACACGGGTAATAGTTACCAGTGTATTTGGCAAAAATGCACCTCCCTCACGCTGAAAAACCTGTGCTAACTCCTCTTGTAGTACTCCTGCAAATTTTTGCTGACGTTTACTTTCCATAATTTTCGATCTATGTCAGTCTGAGCCTGTCGAAGACCATCCTGACTTTAATATCATCACTTCGACAAGCTCAGTGTGACAACTAATATAACAAATTACTATCATACGGATATCTTGCCACATGCGCAGCCTTTACTTTATCGTATAATAATGTTTTAAACTCTTCTATATTTTCTTTTTCCGTTGCCGATATAAACAAAACAGGAACTTTACCATGGCTCATCCAGCTTTTCTTAAAATCTTCAATGGTTAATTTACCATCACCATCTTCATCATCAACCTCTGGCGAAACATAAGCATCAATTTTATTAAAAACCAAGATCATATCCTTATCAATTGCACCAATATCTTTTAAGGTTTCGTTCACAATATGAATCTGATCTTCAAAGTTTGGATGCGAAACATCTACAACATGGATCAATAAATCTGCTTCCCTAACCTCATCTAATGTCGATTTAAAACACTCTACCAAATGGTGAGGTAATTTGCGAATAAAGCCAACGGTATCTGATAATAAAAAAGGTAAATTTTCTATAACAACCTTACGAACGGTTGTATCTAGAGTTGCAAACAATTTATTTTCGGCAAATACCTCCGATTTTGACAGCATATTCATAATCGTAGATTTACCAACATTGGTATAACCTACAAGTGCAACACGAATTAACTGACCGCGGTTTTTACGCTGCGTTTCATTTTGCCTGTCGATATTTCTTAAACGCTCTTTTAATAAAGAGATTTTGTTCAAAATAATCCTTCTATCACTTTCAATCTGCGTTTCACCTGGACCACGCATCCCGATACCCCCTTTTTGGCGTTCAAGGTGAGTCCACATACCAGTTAAACGAGGTAAAACATATTGTAATTGTGCCAATTCTACCTGAGTTTTAGCCTGTGCAGTTTGGGCCCTGCTAGCAAAAATATCCAGAATTAAATTACTTCTATCCAATACTTTAACGCCTAATTCACGATCAATATTACGCAATTGCGATGGCGATAACTCATCATCAAAAACCACTGTATCAATTTCTTCCGACTTTACGTAAGCTTTTATTTCTTCCAGCTTTCCTGTGCCTACAAAAGTTGCACGCTCGGGCTTTAACATCTTTTGAGTAAAGTTTTTTTCTACTCTGCCACCAGCTGTTTCAACCAAAAAGGCCAACTCATCTAAATATTCTTTTGTTTGCTCTTCCTTTTCGCCAGGTGTAATTACCCCAACCAAAATGGCTCGCTCCTGCACTACCGCAGTATCATATGTTTTTTGTTTTCCCATGAAATATGCACAAATATACGAAATTTGCAAACGTGTAATTCCATTTACAAACCATGCGGATGCAATAAAAGTTTTTTATTAATTAGAAAGTGAAAGCAACAAAGCTTTTGGCTCTTTCAATCCCGCTTTCCTTACAAGCTCCCGAAGAAAAATCGGGAGGCTTTTCATTCAATCGGGCTTATTTAACATAAGTTATATTCATTAATCTTTAAAAAAATTCTGCTAAAAAAATCAAAGCCACCCCGATTTAAAACAGAATGGCTTTAGTTTAAATATTTTAATTGTTAGTTATTGGAATACATAGGTTGCCGTAATGTCTGTTAACGTATTTCCGCTGCCCGTTTTCTTATCAACACTTTTACCATCGACAAAAATTTCGCAGTCAATAGTACCACCAGTGTGCGATGTTCCGTTAATTAATAATGCGTCGAATTGTTTAGCTGTCATATCGAATTTATACGAATACGGAAGAGACTGATTGCTAAACAATTCAGTTGCACCAGTTGCGTTTCTTCTAACAATGCTATATAGCGTTGTTAAGCCAGAGGGAGAAGTAATTCGATATTCAACTGAAACTTTTTTTGGGTAGCTATTTGTTGGCGATGGATCGTCGCTTTTTTTGCTACAAGAAGAAATGGTTAAACACAAAACAACCACTAAAGAAAATGATAATAATTTTAAAATTGATTTCATAGATTTTAATTTTATCGTGTATCATTCAAATGATATGCCATAAAATTTAATACTACAAAATTATTACAATTAAAACTACTAGATTGACTTAGTAAAAGCTTTGATTGCTTCTCCTGGGTTTTCGGTTTTCATAAAGTTTTCGCCAATCAGAAACCCATTAAATCCAGCACTTTTAAGTTGCTTAATCGTTTCTGGATTACTAATTGCACTTTCAGAAATCTTCATAAACTCATTTGGAATTTTATTAACCAAATCAAATGAAGTTTGAATATCAACTGTAAAATCAGCTAAATTTCTGTTGTTAACCCCAATCGCGTCTAAATTCGGACAAATACTTCTTTCCAGTTCTTCTAAATTATGAACTTCTAAAAGTACATTCAGGCCCAAATCTTTTGCGAATTTCCCAAAATCATTAATTTGTTTAGGCGTTAAAATTGCGGCAATCAGTAAAATAATGTCTGCTCCCCACGCTTTAGCTTCTAAAATCTGATATTCATCAATCATGAAATCCTTTCTCAAAACTGGAATACTATTAACTGCTCTCGCAGCAAGAATATCATCGGTTTTACCGCCGAAAAAATCGACATCAGTTAAAACAGAAAGTGCTGATGCACCAGCGTTATTATAAGCCTGAGTTACCTCAGCAACATCAGCAATGCCATTTATTAATCCTTTAGAGGGAGAACGACGTTTAAATTCAGCAATAATTCCGTTTCTATCATCAGCCAAAAGAAAATCCTTAAAAGAATATGGTTTACGGTTAAAATTAACTGAGTTTTCTAAATCAGCTATCGAAACCAATTGCTTGGCATCCGCAACTTCTTCTTTTTTACGTAATACAATTTTATCTAAAATGTTCATATAATTCATTAACCGTCATTACAAGGCACAAAGCAATCCTATTACTATAGCTATCAAACCCAAAGCATTAAGGTTGCTTCATGCCTCGCAACAACGAAGTGATTATTAATTCGTTAACCAATTCTCCATCATTTGCTTACCATATTCGGTCAGCACACTTTCAGGGTGAAACTGAACCCCACGCACATCAAGACTTTCATGTCTTAAAGCCATAATCTCGCTTTTATGATCTCTTGCGGTAATTTTTAAACACGAAGGAAAGTTTTCTTTACTAACCACCCAACTGTGGTATCGACCAACATTTATGGTTTGCGGGCATTCCCAAAATAAAAACTCATCGCCATCTACAACTGTAACAGGCGTAGCAATACCATGCATTGGTCTGCCAAGATTTAAAAGCTTTCCTCCAAAAACCTCGGCAATGGCCTGCTGACCCAAGCAAACGCCAAATATACTTTTTGTTGCTGCATAGGTTTTAATTACATCTAATAACAAGCCAGCTTCTTCTGGAATCCCAGGACCAGGTGAAAGGAGGATTTTATCATACTTATCAACGTCAGCCAAATCAAATTTATCGTTTCTCCAAACCTCAGCTTCGTAGCCAACTTCATTTATTAAATGCACTAAATTATAGGTGAAGCTATCGTAATTATCAATTACCAGAACTACCCCTTTGCCCCCTGAAGGGGGAATATTATTAATTTCCATTTCTTTAATTTCTAAAATATGAAATTTTATTTTTCACTAATAAACTAACACTACTAATTGTATATCTTTCTTACTTACAATTTATTACCTCACCTTCAGGGGTTAGGAATTAAATGCCTTCGGCCATTTCAACCGCCTTGCGTAGTGCCGCAATTTTATTGTTTACTTCCTGCATTTCTGTTTCCGGAACAGAATCGGCAACAATACCTGCACCAGCACGATAATGCAATTCATTGTTTTTACTCATAAAAGTTCTAATCATAATAGCATGATTAAAATCTTCGTTAAAGCCCATAAAACCAATTGCACCTGCATAAAAATTACGGCCAAGTTTTTCATTTTCGTCGATTAATTGCATGGCTTTATATTTCGGTGCACCACTTAAAGTTCCTGCCGGATAAGTATCGGCCACCACTTTAAATGCACTAACATCTTCCTGCAAATGACCACTAACTTTACTAACCAGGTGAATTAAATGAGAATAATACTGAACTTCTTTGAAAGATTTAACTTCAACACGATTACAATGTCTACTTAAATCATTTCTAGCCAAATCAACAAGCATTACGTGTTCAGCACTTTCTTTGGGATCTTGCTCCAGCTTTTTTGCTTGTTCTGCATCTTCTATATCATTACCGCTACGTTTAAAGGTTCCGGCAATGGGGAAAATATTTGCAGTGTTATTTTTAATTGTAATCTGAGCTTCGGGCGATGAACCAAAAAGTTTAAAATCGCCGTAATCGAAATAAAACAAATATGGAGATGGATTTATAGAACGTAAGCAACGATAAACATTAAATTCGTCTCCAGTAAAAGCTTGTTTAAATGCTCTTGAGGGAACAATCTGAAAAACATCTCCACGATAAATATGCTTCTGTAGCTTTTCTACAAGCTGCATAAAACCTTCGTCGGTTAAATTAGAAGTTTCTTCACCTTTAATTTGAAATTTATACTCAGGATAATTTTTATTCTGAATTAAATATTCCATTTTTTCTAAACCAGCTTCTTCCTCTCCATCAAAAGTGTTTTTGAATAGCGTGATCTCATTCTTGAAATGATCGATTGCAATAATGTAGCGATAAAGGTGGTATTGCATTTCAGGAATTCCTTCGCCTTCTGGTGTTTGAGAAGTGAACTTAATATCTTCGAAGTGCTGAACTGCATTCCAGGTAAAGTAACCAAATAAGCCGCTCGAAATAAACTTAATTTCGGGCAATTCGGTTTCCATAAACTTATCTTTAAACTCCGCAATTTGATCCGTTAAGTTTCCAACTTCTTTAATTTCTGCCGAGCCATCTGGAAAATAAGATTCCAACCTCGAACCTCTTAGAATAATCCCAGCAACAGGGTCGGCACACACAAAACTCATCGAATTTTCTCGACTATGATAATCGGAACTTTCGAGCAAAATACTATTCGGATAAACATCGCGTAAGCGAAGATATATACTTACCGGTGTAGTGGTATCGGCAAGCAGTTTTTTATATGTGGTATTAATTTTAAACATTTTCTTTTTTATTTCCTCGATGGTGACAGATTTTACTATAAATAAAAAGCCCTGCGTGTGGTTCTACGCAGGGCTTTAATGGTTCATTAATAAGGTTTAGGTTGATAAACTATATTTTGCATACGCTGCCTGCGCAATTCTGAGTTGAATTACCTTGCCAAAGCCATGTATGTATATTGCTGATCATGAGCAACAAAAATATAAAGAATTTTGAAAAATGGAAACTTTTATGAAAATAATTGAGTGAACGGTTATTTTCTTTAGAAGAATTGCAAGAGCAGGCTTTGTACAACCACGCTTCCTTTTCTTTTAATAAAAAAATCCTGCCCTCGGTAAAGAGCAGGACTAGAATTTATTTTAAAAAACGTTTAAGTCTTTTTAGTTAAATATTAAGAAATGCCAAAGAAACTTCTTCCAGGAACCTCTTTCACCATTAACAAAATTGTAACGATTATTAAAATTAAAGCCAAACCAAAGAAAACAGATATGGTTCTGTGTTTAGCTACAGCTTCAGTAACTTTTTTTGATTTTGCGTTTCCTACCGTAATTAAAATAATTGCAATAATCATCATGCTAATATGTTCCATTTTAAAATAACGAACTGCAGGTGCACCTTTACTACTTAATGCGTACCAACCCTCGCTAAAATAAAGCACTAAACCAATTAATAATTGAATATGGGCACTGATCAAAGTAAAAACATTAAGCTTTCTATCGCCCTCTGTATATTTCTTGTTTCCAAACCATCCTGATAAGGCTTTAATAACGGCGATAATTAATAACAAAAAAACAACATAGCGCCAACCAGAGTGCGCACTTTTTAAAATTTCGTTCATGATTATAATTTTATAGCACCAAAAATAGCTATTAATTGTAAAAAATAGGTTAATAAGCAATTTCAATGCTAATTTATATTAGTTTTAAACAAAATAAACCCCCTAAACATATTATGAAGAAAATTTTACTCGCCTTTGTGCTGGTATTTTCCTCTACAATTCTGTTTGCACAGCAAACTACCTACCCAGTTAATGGTTCTTATGACACAAGACCAGGTATGTTCGCTTTTACAAATGCAACAATTGTAGTAAATGCCACTCAAACTCTGTCGAATGCTACGTTATTAATTAAAGGCTCAACCATTCAGGCGGTTGGTGCTGGATTAGCCGTACCAAAAGGTTACGTTGTGGTAGATTTAAAAGGAAAATTTATTTACCCTTCTTTGGTTGATGCTTTTACAAGTTATGGTGTTCCTGAAGCAGCAGTTCAGGCACGTGGCTTTGGTGGTCAACGCCAGTCTATTTTTGTTTCCACTAAAAAAGGTGCTTATGGCTGGAACGAATCTATTAGACCAGAAACTTACGTAAAAAATATCTTTACTGCCGATGGTAAAAAGGCAGATGATTTACGTAAAGCAGGTTTCGGAAGTGTTAACGTAATCAGTCGCGATGGTATTGCCCGTGGTGTTTCTGCGGCAGTAACTTTAAACGATGCTGCTGATAACAACGTTTTCTTAAAAGATCAAACCGCAGCTAATTACTCATTTAACAAAGGAACATCATCTAACGATTACCCAACTTCATTGATGGGTTCTATCGCTTTGCTTCGTCAAACTTATTACGATGCGCAATGGTATGGCAAACAAAAAGATGAATACAATATTTCGTTAGAGGAGTTTGCTAAACAACAAAATATGCCTCAAATTTTCGAGGTTGATGGTTGGGCTAATGTTCTTCGTGCTAATAAAATCGGAAAAGAATTTGGCAAACAATACATCATCAAATCTACAGGCGATGAATACCAACGTATTGCAGAAGTTAAAGCTACAGGCGCAAGCTTAATTATTCCCTTATCATTCCCTAAAGCTTACGATGTTGAAGATCCTGCTGAAGCAAGAAACATTACTTTAACGCAAATGAAAGCTTGGGAAATGGCACCTACCAATGCATCAGCTTTAGAAAAAGCTGGAATTAAGTTTGCATTAACTACTTTCGGCTTAGAAAACACCCGCGATTTTTGGGCCAACATCCGAACAGCAATTGACAACGGTTTAACTGAAAAACAAGCTTTACAATCGGTTACTGAAATTCCTGCTTCACTTTTAGGCATTAGCGATAAAGTTGGTTCATTAGAAAAAGGTAAAGTTGCCAATTTCTTAATCTCATCTGATAACTTATTCAAAAAAGAAAATATAATTTTCGAAAACTGGGTTCAGGGCAAACGTTTCATTGTAAACAAAATGGATGTTGCTGATGTTCGCGGAAATTATAATTTAAATGTTGATGGTATTAGTGGCGGATTGCTTTTAAAAATCACAGGAACTGGTGGTGGCTCTACTGCAGCTATTGAAAGAAGTGGGGCAGATAGCGTTAAAGCAACAGCAACATTTACCAGAAATGGCGATTGGGTTAGCATCAATTTTAATTTAAAGAAAAACCCTAAAGGTGATGTTCGCTTAAGTGGTTATTTAACTTCAGCAAGCCCTTTAACTTTTAAAGGCGAAGTAGCATTACCTGATGGAACTTTCGGAAAATTTACTGCAACTTATAAAGACGCAGCGAAAGAAATGCCTAAACGTGATGAGCCAAAACCAACATTAGCTGTAGGCAGTTTGATTTTTCCTTTCGGTGCCTTCGGAAATACAGAATTACCTAAACAAGAAAGCGTTTTAATTAAAAACGCTACGGTTTGGACAAATGAAAAAGAAGGTGTTCTCCAAAATGCAGATGTACTTTTAGAAAACGGTAAAATTAAGGCCGTTGGAAAAAATTTATCGGCAGGAAGCGCAAAAGTAATCGATGGAACAGGCAAGCATGTTACCGCAGGTATTATTGATGAGCACTCGCACATTGCTGGTAGCGGTGGTATTAACGAAGGTGCTCAGTCGGTTTCTGCTGAAGTTCGTATTGCTGATATTATTAATTCGGAAGATGTAAATATTTATCGCCAGCTGGCGGGTGGTGTTACTACTTCTCAAATCCTACATGGCTCGGCAAATCCAATAGGTGGCCAATCTCAATTAATTAAATTGCGTTGGGGTAAAGCACCAGAAGAATTAAAATTTGCAGGTTCAGATGGCTTCATCAAATTCGCTTTAGGAGAAAATGTTAAGCAAAGTAATTTTGGTACCGGTGCTCGTTTCCCTGTAACACGTATGGGTGTAGAACAAACTTTTGTTGATGAGTTTACCCGTGCCAAAGAATATGAAAAAGCAATTTCTGCTAAAGGAAGTAATGTACGCAGAGATTTAGAATTAGATGCAATTGTAGAAATTCTGAATAATAAACGCTTCATCACTTGTCACTCTTATGTACAAAGTGAAATCAATATGTTAATCCATGTTGCAGATAGCTTGGGCTTCAAAATCAATACATTCACTCACATTTTAGAAGGTTATAAAGTGGCCGATAAAATGAAAGCTCATGGTATTGCTGGCTCTACTTTTTCAGATTGGTGGGCTTACAAAAATGAAGTTGCAGAAGCAATTCCTTTCAACGGAAAAATTATGCATAACGTTGGAGTAACAACTGCTTTCAACTCTGATGATGCTGAAATGGCTCGTCATCTAAACCAGGAAGCAGGAAAATCAGTGCTTTACGGTAACGTGCCTGAAGAAGATGCTTTAAAATTTGTAACGCTTAATCCTGCCAAAATGCTTCATATTGATGATAAAGTAGGTAGTTTAAAGCCTGGTAAAGATGCGGATGTGGTAATCTGGTCGGCTAATCCTCTATCAATTTATGCTAAAGCAGAAAAAACTTTTGTTGATGGGATTTCCTACTGGGATATAGATAAAGATGCTCAGGTTATTAAATCTCAGCAGGCAGAAAAAGCTCGTTTAATTCAAAAGATGTTAGAAAGTAAAACCAGCGGTGTTCGTACACAACGTCCATTTGGTAATGCACCACGTCTTTACAATTGCGAAACATTGGAAGATTATTCAGCAGAATTAAACGAAACAGAACATGCGCACTAATATGAAAACATATATATTCAGTCTGGCATTATCGGCATCGAGCCTGATGTGCTTTGCACAAGCCAACATATCGCCCGCAAAAAAACAAAGCAGGACCATTGCCATTACCGGCGCAACTGTACACGTAGGTAACGGAACAGTTATTGAAAATGGAACCATTCTTTTTGGTAACGGCAAAATTATATCGGTTGCAGCGAACGGACAAGTTCCTGCAGATGATGTAATGAGAATTGTTGCCACAGGGAAACACATTTATCCTGGCTTTATTGCCGCAACCACAAATTTAGGTTTAGCGGAAACAGAATCAATAAAAGCGACTTTAGATTTCCAGGAAATTGGAGACTATAATGCGCATATCCGCTCGATCGTGGCTTACAATACCGATTCGAAAGTACCGGCAACTTTACGGAGCAATGGTGTTTTAATGGCACAACCTACACCGCAGGGCGGAACGATTTCAGGCAGTTCATCTGTTGTTCAGTTAGATGCGTGGAATTGGGAAGATGCATCCATTAAAACAGATGATGCAATGCACATGACCTGGCCTGTTACACCACGTTTTAGAGGTGGTTTTGGTGGCTTCGGCAGACCAGCTGCTTCGCCAGAAATGTTAAACGAACGCACACAAGCAGCTATCAATCAGTTAACCTCTTTCTTCGCCGAAGCAAAGGCTTATTCAGAAATGGGAAAACCAGAAGTGATTAATACCCGTTTCGAAGCCATGAAACCTGTTTTCACAGGCAAAGAAAAACTATTTATAGCGGCCGAAAGCCAGAAGGATATTGTTGCAGCGGTAAACTTTGCCAAAAAATTCGGAATTACACCTGTTATTACGGGTGCCGATGAGGCTTATTTGGTGATCGATTTCTTAAAAGATAACAATGTTTCGGTTGTGGTTAAACAACCTCACGCCTTACCAAACAACAACGATGATGATGTAAACATGCCGTACAAAAATGCAGCTATTTTAGCGAATGCAGGCTTAAATGTTGTTTTAAGCATCGATGGCTATTGGCAGCAACGTAATCTTCCTTTTATGGCGGGTACGGTTACAGCATGGGGTTTAGATAAGGAAAAAGCGCTATCAACCATTACCCTAAATGCAGCCAAAGCAATGGGCGTTGATAAAACAACAGGCAGTATAGAGACTGGTAAAGATGCTACTTTCTTTATTTCTGCAGGTGATGCTTTAGATATGCGAACCAACAAAGTAGAGCAGGCATTTATCCAGGGCAGAGATATTAACCTGGATAATTTACACAAACAACTGGATAAAAAATTCAGCGATAAATACACCGCTGAAAAGAAATAGCTAACATTAGCTTAACACAAACGGCCAGTATTAATTTACTGGCCGTTTTTTATTTTAACATAAACCATAAAAACACACAATTTATAAACGTTTTCTTAATTCTAAATCTAATTTCAGTTAATACTGCAACTGCAAATTTGCACCATCAAATCAAAAAACTAATCATGGTCAAAAATTTACTACTAGCAGTATTATTGCTGTGTTTTTGTGTTTCCAGTTCTCTTAGGGCGCAAACTACACAAGCATCGATTTCCGGTATTATTACCGACGAAAAAAAACAGCCAATTCCTGGTGTATCCGTGCAGGTTAGAAACACCTCAACAGGTTTTACTACAAAAACAGCAACAAATGGTCAAGGAGAGTATACATTTAAAGAGCTTCCTTTAGGAGGACCATATTCGATAAAAGCACTTTACATGGGCTACGGCGAACAAACCAGGAGTGGTTACATGTTAAATCTTGGTGATGTAGCGAAAGTTTCCATCACTATGCAAGAAGCTTCACAAAACCTTACAGATGTTGAAGTTAGTGGCTCTTCGTTAAGAAATAAAGTACAACAATTTGGAGCTTCAACAGAAATTTCATCAAAAACGATGAACATTTTACCTGTAAACGGTCGTAACTTTAGTAGTTTGACTGATTTATCGCCTTTATCAGGTCCTGGTGGTATATCTGGTCAGTTAGGTTCATCTACTAATTTCACTATTGATGGTATGACCGCGAAGAATCCTACATCTTCTGGCAGCACAACCAGTCGTAGTGGCGCACCATACTCAATCTCGATAGAAAGTGTTCGTGAATTTAAGGTAGTAACCAACCAATACGATGTTAGCTTAGGTCGTTCAGGTGGTGGAACCATTAGTGCGGTAACCAAATCGGGTACAAATGAAATTACAGGAAGTGCATTTGCTTATAACCGTGCTGATTTCTTAGCGAGTAAATATGATATCAGAGGAAATCCAAGAGTTAATGATTTCTCTACTTACCAATATGGTTTTAGCTTAGGCGGACCAATCATCAAAGATAAACTACATTATTTTGCAGCATGGGATCATCAAAGAGATTCTCGCCCATTAATTATTGCAGATATTAATTCTGATGCTGATGTTGCTCGTTTTAACATTACGAATAGCACATTAAATAACTTTTTAGCGGTTGCGAGAAGTAAGTATGGTGTTGCTAACACACAACAATTTGGCTCATTTCCTAAAAAAAGAGGTACAGATGCCGGATTTCTTCGTTTAGATTGGCAAATTAATGACAAAAATTTATTAACCATTAGAGATAATTATACTAATGATAGAAATCCATTAGGTTTAGGCGATAATACAGCAATAAATTTCTACGAAAGTTATGGTAATGATAAAAACGTTGATAACAGCTTATTGGCTACATTACGTTCTACAATTAGCAGCAAAGTAACTAACGAATTAAAGTTACAACATTTATATACCTACCAATCCAGTACGCAGAACGATGAGTTAGGTTTTGCCATTCCAAGAGCTGTTGTTTCCAACTTAGAATCTATCTCTCCTACAACTGGGGCAACATTAGCAACTGCAGTTCAAATTGGCGGACACCGTTTCGGGCAAGAGGGTTTTACAAATAATGTTTTCCAATTGGTAGATAATTTCTATTATAACACAGATAAAATTAAATATACATTTGGTATAGACATCATGTACACCCATGCAAAATCATTGTATGGAAGTGAAGTGAATGGCCGTTTTACATTTAACACCTCGGGTACCGTTGCAGCAGGAAACAGGCAAACCTCTTTACAAAATTTTAACAACTTAATTCCAATCAGCTATTACAGAGAAGTTCCTTTAGTTGATGACCCAACTGTTATTGGTAACTTATGGAATTCTGCGATATATGGTCAAATGCAAACCAAACTTGGCAAAGGTTTAGACTTTACAGGTGGTTTACGTCTAGACTTTAGTAAATATCCAACCTCGCCACTTAACCAACAGCTATTTGATGCGATTGGCGTGAGAACAGATCACAAGTTAAAACAATTTTTAGTTCAGCCTAGAGTTCAGTTAAACTGGGATATTAATGAAAACAGAACAGATTTTGTTCGTTTTGGAGCAGGTATCTTTGGTTCAGATATTAACAACTACATGACCATTAATAACCTTACCTTTGATGGTAAACATTTTGCAACTGTTGATGTAACTGGCACAGGTGTACCAACGCCTAACTTTATTGGTTATAGAAATGGAAGTGCATCAGCGCCAACTTTAGCAGCGTTACAAATCCCAACCATAAATACTTATGCTGAAGATGCAAAAATGCCTGTAGTGTATAAAGCCAACTTATCTTATAACAAATTAATAAATGATAAAATACGTATTGGTATTACCGGTTATGCAACTTTAGCACGCAATAACTACATGTATATTGATAGAAACATGGTTGCAAACCCTTTCTTTACCTTATCAAATGAAGGAAACAGAGGTGTATATGTGCCAGCAAGTACTATTATTCCGAGTAACGGAGTTACAGATTGGAAAAGAGGCCGCTTAACGGATGCATTTGGTAGAGTTTTAGAGTTAAACAGTAAAGGAAAAGTTAATCAATTTGCTGTAGTTGTAGATGCGACATGGAGATACTTTAAAGATGGAGAAATTTCAGGAAGCTTTACCTGGAACGATGCTAAAGATAATACTTCATTTAACGGTAACGTTGCCAACTCTGCAACATTATCTTTGCCTGTTGTTGATGATCCAAGAAACTTAAACAACATGACTTATTCTAATGGCCAGTTCAGAAATAAGGTTGTTGTTTATGGAACATTACCATCATTTCATGGCATTAAAGCAGGTATTCGTTATTCAGGTATTGGTGGCACCAGATATAGTTTATTATCTGGAGGAAACACAAATGGCGATTTTGTAGCTACAAATGATTTAGCATATATCTTTAATCCTTCAAATACAAATGTACCTGCAGCGCTTAGAACTGCTTTACAAACATTATTGGCAAATGGCGATGCAAGCCAGAGTTTAAAAGATTACATCAACAAATACCAAGGTACGTTTGCCGAGCGTAATGGCGGCATAAATGGTTTCTATGGTACAGTTGATTTAAGATTAGCCTATGTGTTTAAATTTGGTCCACGCAAAAAACAAAGTCTGGAAATTTCTGGCGATTTGTTTAACGTAGCCAACTTATTTAAGAAAACTTGGGGTACAACAGAAACTTTAGGTACACAAGCACTTTATGCTGTAACTGGATTTGATGCTACAACTTCGAACTATAACTACCGTTTAAACAATACAGGGGTTGTAATTCCAACAGGTAATCCTTGGCAGGCACAACTTGGCTTGAGATACGGATTTTAATTACCAAAGGATATTTAATATCTTTTAATAAAGTCATAAAAAAAGGGAATGGATTTTTATCCATTCCCTTTTTTTATGTTTGCACCTACAAACAACAAAACTTAATGGGATTATTATTAAACTACCTGAAAGGTCACAAGTGGATTGTGGCTTTGGCGCTCATACTTGCAGGTGTAAATATTGGTTTTTCTTTGATGGATCCTTATTTCACGGGTAAGATCCTGGATTTATACATAAATAAAAGAGCCGCTTTCAGCAGCAAAAGTGCTTACATCTGGGGCGCATTAGGTTTTATTGGCCTGGCTATCGGGGCTGCTATGGTATCCCGTATAGCTAAAAACTTCCAGGATTACTTTACTAGCGTGATCGTACAAAAAGTTGGCGCAAAAATGTATGCCGATGGCTTACAGCATTCTCTTAAATTACCTTATCAGGTTTTTGAAGATCAGCGAAGTGGCGAAACTTTAGGCATTTTACAGAAAGTAAGATTAGATTCAGAAAAATTTATCACTGCTTTCATCAGCGTACTTTTTGTAAGCTTAATCGGGATGATATTCGTAATCGTTTATTCTGTTTCAATCAGCTATAAAGTAACCCTGGTTTACTTTGCAGCAATTCCAATCATTAGTTTTGTAAGCTGGTTTTTGAGCAGAAAAATTAAAACCATTCAACGCTCTATTGTTGGCGAAACTACTGCGCTTGCGGGTTCTACAACTGAATCATTAAGAAATATAGAACTGGTAAAAAGCTTAGGTTTGGCCGATCAGGAAATTGAAAGACTAAACAAAACCACCTACAAAATTTTAGGCTTAGAACTTAAGAAAGTTAAATATGTACGAAGCATGAGTTTTGTTCAGGGAACTACGGTAAACCTGGTTAGAAGCTCAATGATTGTTGTACTTTTACTCTTAATTTTCGATAATACCATTTCACCAGGACAATATTTTTCGTTCTTATTTTATTCGTTTTTTCTTTTCGGACCGCTACAGGAATTGGGCAATGTAATATTGGCATGGAGAGAGGCTGAAGTATCGTTAGGAAACTTTAAGAGGATTCTAAGCACACCTGTCGATCAGAAACCAGCAAATCCTATTTCGATTAAAAAGATTAAAGAACTTACTTTTAAATCAGTAAGCTTTAAACATTTAACTGCAAACAGAAATGCCTTAGAAAACATTTCTTTTACGACACACAATGGCCAAACTATTGCCTTTGTCGGTCCATCAGGTGCTGGAAAATCTACCTTAGTTAAATTGCTGGTTGGTTTATACCCTGCAAAACAAGGCGAAATCCTATACAACGGAACAACCAGTCATGATATTGACTTAGATGTTTTACGCGAAAAAATTGGTTTCGTAACTCAGGATACGCAACTTTTTTCGGGTACTATTAGAGAAAATTTATTGTTCGTTAACCCAAGTGCTACGGATGAAGAATGCTTTAAGGTTTTAAATCAGGCGGCGTGCCAAACTTTGCTGGCCAGAGCTGATAAAGGTTTAGACTCGCTAATTGGCGAAGGTGGTGTAAAAGTTTCAGGAGGCGAAAAACAGCGTTTATCAATTGCCAGAGCTTTACTACGCCAGCCAGATATTTTAGTGTTTGATGAGGCAACTTCTTCGTTAGATTCCATCACGGAGGAAGAAATTACCAAAACCATTAGAAATGTTTCTGACTTGACCGATCATATTACCATTCTAATTGCACACCGTTTATCAACTATTAAACATGCTGATGTAATTTACGTTTTAGAGAAAGGCCAGATCATTGAGCAAGGTTCGCACGAAGCATTAATTGCACAAAACGGTTTATATCAGGCTATGTGGCGCCAACAAATTGGCGAAAGAATTGTTGAAGCATAATAGAATCTCAAATTATGTTATTACAAACGAACGTTAACAGCAATCATGTTGCGCTTTTTATAATTATACCAGCCATTTTATGGCTGATACTTATTTTAATTGCACTTTACCACATTTCAAGGAATAGCGGAATGAGCTTTGGCGTTAAAGTTTTGTGGTTTATAATTATAATAACAGCACCATTTTTAGGCTCTATTATCTATTTAATCTGGGGCAAGAATAAGAAATTCTAAAGGTTGCAAAACCTTTGGATAGCAAAAAAGCAGGGCTACTTTTCCAACTGGAAAGCAAGCCCTGCTTTTCTATTTATAATTAAATGTAAGCTTACGCTTATTTCTGTCTGAAATAGATTTGAATTGGTGCACCAGCGAAATCAAAATTCTCTCTCAATTTATTCTCTATGAAACGTTTATACGGATCTTTAATATATTGAGGCAAATTACAGAAGAACGCAAACATTGGCGATGTACCGTTAATTTGTGTGATATATTTAATCTTGATGTGCTTTCCTTTTAATGCAGGAGGTGGAAATTTCTCGATTAATGGCAACATTACATCATTTAATTTCGATGTAGGAATTTTCTTACTACGATTTTTGTAAACTTCTAAAGCAACCTCAATTGCCTTAAAAATACGTTGCTTATTTAATACTGAAGTAAATACGATAGGCACATCAGTAAATGGGCGAATGCGCTCGTGAATCTGCTCTTCAAAAGCTTTCATCGTTTGTGTATTCTTTTCAATTAAATCCCATTTATTAACCAATATTACGATACCCTTCTTATTCTTTTCAGCAAGGTGAAAAATATTGATATCCTGGCTTTCAATACCTTCCTGTGCATCGATCATCAAAACAACAACATCCGCTTCTTCTAAAGCTTTAATGGTACGCATTACCGAGTAAAACTCGAGATTTTCTTTAACCTTAGTTTTTTTACGTAAACCTGCAGTATCAATTAACATAAATTCATGACCGAATTGGTTATAATGAATTTTAATTGAATCGCGGGTTGTACCAGCATTTGCAGTTACGATATTACGTTCTTTACCAATTAAAGCATTTACCAATGAAGATTTACCAACGTTCGGACGACCTGCAATTGTAATTTTAGGTAAAGCGTTTTCTTCTTCGGGTTCATCCTCAAAATTCTTGATGATTTCGTCCAACAACTCACCAGTACCAGAACCCGTCATCGAAGATAATGGGTAAACCTCGCCTAAGCCAAATCCGTAAAAAGTACTGATTTCGCTATGTAAAGCTGTATTATCTACTTTGTTTGCAGTAACAAAAACAGGCTTGTTACTCCTGCGAAGTACCTGTGCAATATCATCATCTAAATCAGTGATTCCAGTAGTTACATCAACCATAAAAATCAGCACGCTGGCCTCTTCAATGGCAATCATCACCTGCTCGCGGATAGCTGCTTCATAAACATCTTCCGAGTTTGCAACATATCCACCTGTATCTATTACGGTAAATTGTTTATCAGTCCATTCGCCAACGCCGTAGTGTCTGTCGCGGGTTACGCCGCTCATATCATCTACAATGGCCTTACGGCTTTCTGTTAATCTATTAAAAAGGGTGCTTTTGCCTACGTTTGGCCTGCCTACGATGGCGATAATATTACTCATGGGTATTCTAATTGATAGTTAATGGCTTATAGTTAATGGTCGTGGCGTTTAAGCAAGCTGCTTAAACTATTTGGCTATCAGCCATTGACTATCAACTACTAACCGATTTATTTCGGGCTGCAAAGGTACGGTTAATTATCGTAACCAAAGCTCTTTAAGTAATTCTTTTTACTTCTCCAATCGGGAATTACTTTAACAAACAGTTCTAAAAAGACTTTAGTATCTAAAAATTTCTCGGTTTCGATACGTGCTTCGGTACCTACTTTTTTAAGCATGCTACCACCTGTACCAATTAAAATATTCTTCTGCGAATCGCGTTCTACTACAATTTCTGCAGTGATGCGAACCATCGATCCTTTACCGTTTTTTAGTTCTTCCTCTTTAAAACTTTTCACTATTACCTCAGTACTATAAGGAATTTCCTTTTGATAGTTTAGAAAAATTTTCTCACGGATAATTTCTGAAACGAAGAAACGCTCAGAACGATCAGTTAAATCTTCTTTATCATAATATGGCGGATGTTCTGGCAACATTTCCAAAACTCGATCCAATAATCCATCTACATTATGTTTATGTAATGCGGAAATTGCATAAATGGCAACTGGATTTAACTTTTCCTGCCAGTAAGCAATCTTTTCATCAACTTGCTCTTGCAGTGCTTTATCAATTTTATTGATTAGTACAATTGTTGGAATATTACGGTTCAGAATTTTCTCTAAAACATCTTCCTCATCATGCTCTTCGTTAATATCTGTAACAAATAAAAGTACGTCAGCATCGGTTAGAGATCCGTTCACAAAGCTCATCATACTCTCTTGCAAGCTATATTTCGGCTTAATTATACCTGGAGTATCAGAAAAAACAATCTGATATTCTTCTTCATTTACGATCCCTAAAATACGATGCCTGGTAGTTTGAGCCTTAGGAGTTATAATGCTAAGTCGCTCGCCTACAAGCACATTCATGAGGGTTGATTTACCTACATTTGGTTTACCTATTATACTAACAAAACCTGCTTTATGCGCCATTAAAATATTTTTTAAAAAAAATTTGCAGCACAAAGAAACGAATTATATCTTTGCATTCCAATTCGGAAATAGAGTTAAGGATTTAATTCAAAGAAAAAAACGAGTTGTATAGAGTGCGGGGTGGAGCAGTTGGTAGCTCGTCGGGCTCATAACCCGAAGGTCGCACGTTCGAGTCGTGTCCCCGCTACCAAAAGAGTTGAAAGACACTCTGAAATTTAATGGCCCGTTCGTCTAGGGGTGAGGACGCCAGATTTTCATTCTGGAAACAGGGGTTCGATTCCCCTACGGGCTACAGAAAAACAAAAAGTTGATTTAAAGCGATTTCGCTGACGATCAACTTTTTTTCGTTTACGGGTATTGTTTGGTATTGTCCACTTTATAGATTTCACTTCCCCTATAACTTCCCCCAACGTAATTTGAACTTTCTAATTAAAATAAACTCATAATTAAACCATCCCCTTGATATCTGCTTAGCTCCTTTTATTTCATTTGGCTGTTTTTATAATTTCTTCTTCGATTAATTATAAACTGAGATATTTAGCAATGCGATGAAGAATACACCATGGATAAGATAATTTAGATCTTAATCAACGACTTTATCTAAAATTAATTATTTTAGATACAAAATCCCCGCCCTATGAAAAAATTACTACTAATTATCGCCATAGCCATCTGCTCATTTGGCACACAGGCTCAAACCAAAACGGCTGCAGTGCCTGATGTTATCTTAAAAACAAACGGAGAAGAACTCAAAGGAAAAATTACCAAAATCAATGATGATGGCGTTTCTTTTGTTTACACAGGCGAAACACTGGAATACGCCATTAAAAAGTCAGACATTCTTAAAATTACACACTCAAGCGGAAGAGTTGAACTTTTTTCACAAACCCTTCCTGCCCAGGATCGCCAAAAGGATGCTGTATCCATGACAGCCACCCCAGCAGATCATCACAATAAAATTGCCGTCCTACCATTTACGTTTTTAATGGATAATCAACCTGGAGCAGAACAAGTGGGCCTTAAAGCCCAGGAAGATGCTATTGGAATGTTATCAAAACATTCTGACGGATATACCATATTAGACGCGAGAACCACTAATGCTACTTTAGTACAGGCAGGTGTAACCAGAGATAAAATGATAGGTTATACCATGAAAAACCTTTGCGATATTCTGGGTGTAGAATACATTATTGATGGTTCAGTAATTCAGGCCAAAGGTTACCAAACCAGCACCTCGGGCGCAAACGGAAATACAAAAGTAAAGCGTGATGATGGAGACAAAATAAAGGATGTATCAAGCTCAAGTACAGTGTACAGCAATGCTGTTCAACGCTATGATGTAAGTGTTTCTTTGCATATTTATATGGATAACAATGCAAGTATTTATAACGAAAGCCACAAGGCATTTCTATCCAATACCGACGGCTCTTATTCGGGGCCATTAGAGTACCTTTTAAAAAGGTGCCCACTTTACAGAAAATAGCATCTAATGACCATACTGATGACAGATATCCATCAGCATAATTTTACAAAATCAGATCAGAAATAATCTTCCTACTACGCCCAATGAGTTTTAAAACTTTACGCTATATTCTAATTCAAGCCTTAATTTTGGTTTCCGTAGCAGGAACTTTTGGACAAACAAAAGATTCATTACCTTCTGATTCTTCAAAACTCAAAACCAAGCTGAGCTTTGTTGCCAGAATGCAGCAGTTTGCTGAAAAATCGGCAAAGAGCAGCATTGATGATTTCGAAGGCGATAAAGCTGCAATTGCCCAGAATAGGATTTTGGAGGAGATTAAGAAAAAGATACAAAAAGCCAAAAGCTTCTTAAAAAATGGTGTAGATACATTAGGCACAAAAGCAAAGCTGATAAGTTTAAACGAGGACTTCACAATTGCAAAAGATGGTGTATTAACCAACAAAGGCAGCTCTCAAACCTTTCGGAATCTAACTACAACCTCAAAAATTTTAACCGAATTATTAAACAAGGCTAATGCAAGCAAAGCCAAATTAGACCTCTATCAAAGCGAGGTTAATCGCTTTAGATACGACCTCGACTCGCTGCTTAGCCAGCGAGATCTATTTAAATTTTCTTCTGACTCCGCTACCCTATCAAAATTTATGGGGCAGCTCGTTGTTGCCGCTTATGAAGTAAACCCAGTCGACAGCTCACTAAAGAAAGAGAATAACAGCATACAAGGCATGCTTAACCAGGTTAATTTGCAGGTTTTTAAAATAGAAACAGGTCTGGAAGAAATAGAAAGATACAAACAGGACATAGCCCGCAATACTTTCTATAGAGATTTCGACAACATTTGGGGAAAGGTTGCATTTTATCGTCCGTTTAGCGAAATTCTAAATCAGGCGCAGGCAAAAGGCTTACTAACACTTGTATTTTATCTGCAAAATAACATCGGGAAATTAGCAATATTACTTCTTATCATTTCTGCCGCATTTATTTACCTGCGCTCTTTAAAAAGCATTTATGAAGCCAATAAACTAACAACTGATAATTATGAAGGGCAAAGGGTATTACGTTATCCATTTTGGTCGGCTTTACTGATCAGCGTCAGCTTGTTCCAGTTCATGTTTTTCTCACCGCCTTTTATTTTAAGCGTTATCTTCTGGCTAATCAGTTCATTAAGCTTAACCATTATATTCAGAGGTTTTATCACCAAATACTGGATGAATGTATGGTTGCTTATGGCTGTATTTTTTATCATTTCTGCACTCGATAATTTAATTCTTCAGGCATCGCGTACCGAGCGCTGGTTAATGCTTGCCTTATCATTAACAGGAAGTATTGTTGGTTTAATGGTTTTATTTAAAGGCCGAAAAGAAGAATTGAGAGAAAAACTAATCCTCATTGCAATTGGGCTTATGGTTTTTCTCGAACTTGCTTCATCAATCACCAATATATTTGGCCGCTATAACCTTTCCAAAGCTTTACTTATCAGCGGTTTTCTCGATGTAGTGGTTGCCATTCTATTTCTTTGGACCATCAGATTAATTAACGAAGGGTTATTTTTAGCCTTTAATGTTTATACCAAACAAGATCCTAAGCTTTTCTACCTAAACTTCGAAAAAGTTGGCAAAAAGGTACCCGTAGCTTTTTACCTATTATTAATTTTCGGGTGGATTATTCTTTTCGGAAGGAACTTTGCAGGTTTTGAATATGCATCGGCCCCTTTTAGAGATTTCTTTGCAAGAGAAAGAACAATAGGTGATTACTCTTTTACCATTAACAGCTTATTGCTCTTTATTTTAATTATGGGCATCTCGGTTGCAACCTCTAAAATTGTTTCATTTTTCGCATCAGATAAACACCAGGTTCAGGATGATAAAAGCAAAAATGCACTTCAAAGTGTTGGCAGCTGGTTGTTGTTAATCCGCATAGGAATATTAAGTCTCGGGCTTTTTCTTGCAGTAGCTGCCGCAGGCATTCCTGTAGATCGAATAACAATTGTATTGGGTGCATTAGGTGTTGGTATTGGTTTTGGCTTACAGGCTTTGGTAAATAACCTGGTAAGCGGACTTATTATCGCCTTCGAGAAACCTGTAAATGTGGGCGATATTATAGAAATCGACGGACAGGGCGGAACAATGAAATCCATCGGATTTCGCAGCAGCGTGATTTCAACCTGGGATGGCGCGGACGTAATTATGCCTAATGGGGACTTATTAAACTCTCACCTAATTAACTGGTCGATGGGCGGAAGCAAACGGCGAACACTCCTTTCAATTGGTGTAGCTTACGATTCTAATCTCGAAAAAGTTAAAGAAATACTAACGCAAACACTCGATGGAAATCCAAATGTTATCAAAACACCTCCCCCAAGTGTTAACTACGAACAATTTGGAAACAGCTCAATAGATATAAAAGTATTCTTCTGGACAAAACATTTCAGAGAAGCCACCCAAACAAAAAGTGAATTAATTATTGCAATTAATGATGCGTTTAAAAGCGCTGACATAAAAATCCCTTATCCGCAACAAGATATAACCATCTATAAAAATGAGGATTTTGATACGCGTAAATAAAAAATCTATCTTTTATAATGAACTCATAATCAATACAAAAAAGCACTATACAAAAAATATTGAAAGAAATTCTTTTCTAAGTTTTGCAAGTATGAAAACAAATCTTACCTTTGCACTCCTTCAAACGAAGAATCTTTTGAAGATATAGAGTGCGGGGTGGAGCAGTTGGTAGCTCGTCGGGCTCATAACCCGAAGGTCGCACGTTCGAGTCGTGTCCCCGCTACAAAAAAGAGTTGAGAGACACTCTTAAATTTAATGGCCCGTTCGTCTAGGGGTGAGGACGCCAGATTTTCATTCTGGAAACAGGGGTTCGATTCCCCTACGGGCTACGAAGCCGCTTCCAAAAGAAGCGGCTTTTTTATTTCGCATTCCTTTTACTAGATGCAATATCAAAACCAGATTTTAACACAAAAGAAATCGCATACTTCAGACGCTCATCTCGAGGAGATGCAGGAAGCAGAAAATAAAGAATAAGAAAGAAACTTGGCTTAAGTACAGTGATGACTTATCAATCCGGGTTGGTTAACTTATAACAGTTTGTAAGCACAATAACTTCTCAAAAATCATTTTTTCTAACCAAACATTAGCGTTAGTGTAAACAAAACGCCAAGCCAAACTGTAATAGCGATCACATAAACAGGCCTAAATTTTACGCTTGTTTTTTTAGCTCCTGAAACGCTTAATAATCCGAAAAAAAATTCTAAAAAAATTTCTAACATAATAATCCCCTCATTAGTAAGATATTAAAAATACGATAATGTTACAATTATTAAATTGTGTCTTATTCGAACCTTAACTTTGTCTTATCCTGGATCAAGCAAAAAAGTTGGGGAGTTGAGAAGTTTATTTAATTTTGTTCAACATTATTATTTTGGAC